>JAKSDK010000081.1 GCA_022360095.1 Phycisphaerales bacterium | reverse complement strand
GGAAAGACAAGAAAATGTTTAAAGAACGTTCAAACCTGCAGGTACTGAGTCGTAAAAATGCTCCTCCATAATTTCAGCATCCTGTTCAAGGAAAAAAAAAAGCGATGGAGATTACACTTTTTCTTCAACAATCCCAGGAATTGTGGGGTAGTCATGTGGTAAACAAACGATGACTTGACTGATTTTCCAGACCCATTCCCGGTCGGAAGCCATCAGTGAATGGAAGTGCTATTGTGATAGACGGCAGTCGGTCGAAACCTCCTCTCTCTAAAAGAGTAGATTTTCCTCTTTTTGCTTGTTTATTTCTTTTATTTTTCTATAAATAACCGCTGGGAAACTAAACAGGGTGGCAAGGGCTGGAGAGCCCCATACTGCGAACTTTCGAGTCTTAGTCTCAATGTCTGAAAATTATTCAAGTATCTAATTTAAGCAACTGTTTCAAAAGCCCTACACCTTCTTACCGGTCTACTTTGTTGTCTTTCCAAGGGAGGAGGGTCAGTCCTTGGATTATCATCATAATCTGTACAAGATCAATAATTTTCAACTTGAGTGAATTATCCAGAAGCCATTTTTTTCATAATCATACAACGTAAATCACGAGGTTTTCATGTGGGATTTTAGAACAGCCTTTAGTTTTAAGGACTCAACTGGCTTCTATACCAAGATCGCTGAGAATTTTAGATAGCTACTACCGGTTTAAAAACAGTCATTTTAATAATTTTTTTAAGTCCTCAGAAAAAACTATTTAACTTTTTAACATATCTAATTTCTGCACCTCACGAGTGATCTCATTAAGTGACACACTCGCCCGCGGCTCGTGTGCCACTTCTTTGTTTTTACTACCTTTTGGCGTCATCTGTGATCTATTACTGGACAGACGCACCGCAACATGGAATCTATTTGTTAAATTTATTAGTGTGAACGGCCAGTCTGCTTGGGATTTACAATTAAGCAGCTTGCCTGTCCCTCCTGGATATTCATAATTCTTCATATCATATATGATAAGCCTCATCAAATAAAGGTTAATTAACCTATTACACAGTATTGCTGTTAATCACGGTATTC
>JAKSDK010000496.1 GCA_022360095.1 Phycisphaerales bacterium | reverse complement strand
TGTGGGCAAAAGTCATTAGTTTGAGTAATGAAGTGATGAACAACTTAAAATTACAATGCATTCAAAGTCAATAACTGTATTTGATGCATTCTTGATTGACGGTCCGTGTCACGTTCGATATTTCTAAGGCCATATAGTCATATTAGTATTACATAGGGTCTCTGAAATAGCGAAACTGTCTTTATTCACTAATATTGCGGCAGGGACTAGGTTTTGTTCGTCGTAAACTCTGTCTAAACTTTAAGATAAACGAAGTGCGTGCCATTGGAAACTCTGTGCATACTTGATTATACTTCCTTCCCGCCCAAATGAACTTGGTTAGTTTTGTATATTCGTTAAAGTGAAAATTAAGAAAACAATTATGAAATGAAACGCATCATCAGTTGTCAAACCAGTCATCACGGAAAAGTATTTTATAAACTTATCCCAATGTTGTTTTTCTGAGTTTGACCGGTAGAGCATGCACTTATTCATGAACTATCTCGATCTTCCCACATCGTAAGCTTATTAGACTTTAAAAGCCGGTGGTTTAAGTCGATCAGTTATGGCTATTTCAATATCTTAATTCACTATCTTTCGGTCAATTCATATTCACCTCGGGCAAAATTAAATTTACAGTAATGATTTATTGAATCAATAACAAAAAGCAATCGGAAATTGAACATAGAATAGCGCCTGGCTCCCTGAATTTATTCACTTCAAAGTTCAGTTATGTTTGGTATTAAAAGTGCGCTGTTCTAAGACTTCTAACCTCAGTCCTGAGTTATAACAGCAACTTGCTGGGTCAGTGTTATCTTTTAATCAAAGCTTCTACTTCATTTGATGGTAACTTGTATATAATTTGCAAAACTATTTTCGAGTGTTGTTTACGATATTTTCTGCCTCAGCGATCGAGCATTTTGGGTGGTAAAACTTTTAGTCGTTGATAAAACCTGACTTGGTTCACATGTACATGTGCTTTAGTGAGCCTGGCAGAGCACTGACTTGTTACAGTGTTGTTATAAACTAGGATCTAGAACCTAACGTTAAAAAAAAGACAGAAAAACGAAACGAGACTACGTCTCAGAATGGACAAAGTGAACCAACTTGAGAGACGTTACCTAACGGTATAAAAGCTCATCATGATCTGATTTTATAGACCATTACGTACCTCTGTAAATGGTAAATAGAAATAAGGCCAGCATCCATCTGAGATTTAAGATCCTGAGTCTGTACATTTTAGGTGTGAACGCTGCTACTAACGTTATACTGTCGAAACTTGGACTGATGAACTTTGACGCTGTTGACGATAGGCTCTGTATTTAACACTAAAATCAAACCGCCCCAGGGCGTCTAATGTTTTCTTGCATTTTAAAGAAAACACCATTATTAAATTAAAGTTCATCAGAGCCCGCATAGGAAGAAAGAGTCTACCTTTCCCTATACATTCTTTTAAACGTATTCCACATATAGGTTAGCTAGACTGGTCCAGTCAAATTTAGTCAGATGATCATTCCGTTTTCTGCAGCAGTTTACCCTTCCCCTTTGCGTGCTAATGGTCTTCGGCTGCCTAAAGTGAAATATAAGAACAGGAAAGGGGAAAAAACTCTCGCTAAACACAGTGTTAATCATCTTAGTCAGTAAGTAATAAACAATTGATGTAGTAAAAAAGTAGAAAAAAAGCACTCAAGTTATAACGAAAATTGCCTCTCTCTCCTTGAAGAGAAGTGCACAAAAGAAAACAAATTTTGTCTTCGAAAGTCATTTGTTTTGTAGTTTTCTGACTGAACGAGACGCTCCTGTTGGAAAGCCCTGTTATGGCTCAATTTTTGCTTTCTTGGAGTCATTATTTATTAACTACCG
>JAKSDK010001766.1 GCA_022360095.1 Phycisphaerales bacterium | reverse complement strand
TGCGGGAGATTTTTATGAAATTGCTTACTTTTGAGGTTTCTGGAAGCACAGGAACGCCTTATCAGATCACGGCCTACAAGAACCTGAACAACTTGACACTTAAATGCGATTGCGCCGCCGGACAAAAAGGAGGTTGGTGCAAACACCGCATGGCATTGCTTGCAGGCGATATTACCAATTTGACGAGCGGCAACAGTGACGACGTGCAGATACTCGCCGATTGGTCGGTCGGCACCGATGTTGAACAGGCCTTGCGCGAATTGGAGATTGCAGATCAAGCCGCCTCGACGGCAAACAAACGCCTGAAGGCAGCCAAAAAAGCTCTTGCCCGCGCGATGAATGACTGAGGGTGCTTGCGCCCAATTATCCAGAAAGACACCACCCATGCCTGACAGTGTTGTTCCAGACGATCGTGCGAAACTGCCCGCGCGCATCGATGCACAAACACTTTTGATTGAAGTCCTGTTTGCCCATCTGCTCGCGGGCATGCGCTCCGTCGAAGACCGTCGCGGATTGATCGCGGATATCGACAAAATGGTGCAGTCGATGCTTGATGGCTTGAAGGCACATGCCGGGCACGCGGCATCTGAACAGGGAAAACAGATGCAGGCCGATGTTGAGCACATCATTTCCCGGTCGATTGCACGCCTGCCGCCCGAGTACATGAAGGGGTAGCCGCTCATCCCCTGCCCCCGACAATCTGCACCTTGTGCCCGGCCTTGATATCCGACAGCGTCTTGCGAATGTCGGCACGCGTGCGCTCGTCATCTGCCAGGCACCGCTCAATCAAATCGGCCTCAGTTGGCGTAATCTTCATGTCAGCCAGCGCATCAACGATCCGCTGCGTCGTCTCTGATTGAGATGCATGCAACGCGGAAACCAGATCCATGAAGGACGATGCCCCCTGCCCCGCATCGCAACCGTCTGACAGTCGCCGTCCATGGAACCCGGCAATCACTTTCGTGACCGCCGGAATGCCGCACTCCGTTTCCAGCGCGATAACCGCT
>JAKSDK010001463.1 GCA_022360095.1 Phycisphaerales bacterium | reverse complement strand
GGGGACGGAAGATGGCCGTTAGCCGCGTCCAATTTGTGGACAAACAATTTATCGATACCATGAAATCCATGCGGGACTTGTTTGAGCCCGTCGAAGGCAATCCCGCCGATGCCGCTTGGGAAGGGGCCCCGCTGACCCGAGGTGAGGCCCTGGAACTCTTCGAATGTCAGTTATCCAGCCGCTGGATCGATTTCGTTGCTCGTGAGCTCAAGCAAGAGGGCAAGTCCTATTACACCATCGGTTCCTCCGGGCACGAGGGCAATGCCATGGTCGGCATGATTTCCAAGCCCACCGATATGGCCTTCCTGCATTATCGCAGCGGCGGTTTCTATTTTGCGCGCGCGCGGCAGGTCCCGGGTCAAACGCCTATCTTCGATACTTGTCTGTCTTTCTGTGCTTCCAGCGAAGACCCCATTTCCGGCGGGCGTCACAAGGTTTGGGGTTCGACCGCCTTGAATATCCCCCCGCAGACATCGACCATCGCCTCTCACCTGCCCAACGCCATGGGTACCGCCTTCTTTCTCGATCGCCGCAAGATCTTGGATTCCTCCCAAAGTCCCCTGCCCGAGGATTCCATTGTAATCTGTTCCTTCGGCGATGCCTCCGTGAACCACGCTACCGCGCTCAGCGGTATCAACGCCGCCTGCTGGTGTGCTTTTCAGCATCTGCCCATGCCCGTCGTTTTCGTGTGTGAGGACAACGGGATCGGGATCTCCGTGCACACGCCCAGCGAGTGGATCGCGTCCAACTATGCCAACCGCGCCGGCATGAAGTATTTCCGGGCCGACGGTTTGGACTTTACCAAGGGTTACGGGGTCGTCAAGCAGGCCTTGGATTATTGTCGCACGCGACGCCGACCCGTGTTTTTGCATTTGAAGACAGTGCGTCTACTGGGGCACGCGGGTTCCGACGTGGAGACGACCTATCATACCAAAGAATATATCGAAGAAAATGAGGCCCGCGATCCGCTGCTGCGTACCGCCGTGCGTCTGGTAGAACACGGCATTCTCTCCCCGGATGAAG
>JAKSDK010001422.1 GCA_022360095.1 Phycisphaerales bacterium | reverse complement strand
TATGGCCCTTGCTCACACTGTCATTGAATCTGATACAGATCAAAAAGTGTGAATCACTTAGGTTAACTAACAGTTTAAAAGTGAAAATGAATGACTAACTGTATGGCCCTTGTTCACACAGCCATCATAAATTGCACTTATTCGCTAAGCACTGGACACTAGATGGGAATAAAATGGCCTACATAAGCAAATGAGTTTTAGGTAACGTTTGCAGAAGTCTTGGATACAGAAGTGGATTGATGTAACCAATAGAAATGGACTACCGTAGCTAGAATAAAGGAAATGGCTGCATAGCCTGTGCTCACACAGTCAACTTATAATATAGGCCTTACTAATGCCTCATTAATACTAAGCTGAAACATGTTTCAAAGCTGTAAAGTTAAACCAGGTTGAAATGTGGTTCCTTCGAATTCATTAAAGCTACCTAACGATTTTCGTCAACAAGAAATTTACCATGAAGCACCAATCAAAGCATAAGATAAAATTAACTTAAATTCTGTGTAAAAACTAGTACTACAAGTTCTTTCAAATAGTGGAACTAAACATGGATTACCAATAATAATGGCCTACATTAACAACTGGGCCCAGGAATAAAACTGATTAGAAGTAAAAATTAATCAGCAAGATGGCTGTATGGCCCCTGCTCACATAATAACAATTTAGGCTGAATGGTCATAGCTCAGTGACATAATGAAATGATTTAATTTGAAAAACTGTGATAAGGCTGTATAGCCCCTGCTCACACCGTCATGCTGAATTATACTTATCAAAAAGCTGAAATAGCTCGTTAATGTAACTGATTAAAATGAAATTGGCAAGATGGCTGTATGGCCCCTGCTCATACAGTCACCATGAATTTAAATAATAACAATTTAGTCTAAATTGTCATAGCTCAGCGACATAATGAGCTGATTAAATTTGGAAATCTGTTATATGGGTGTATGGCCCCTGCTCACACAGTCACGCAGAATTATACTTATCAAAAACCTGAAATAGCTCACGGATG
>JAKSDK010000229.1 GCA_022360095.1 Phycisphaerales bacterium | reverse complement strand
CTTCAGTGTTACCGCCAGCATCGGAAGGACGTGGACTGTCTTGAGTTTCCGGGAAAGTGCGACATTTCCGCGCACATCGACTGGTCCGCCGTGCGGGACTGTGCGACCAGGGCCGGCTTGGACTACGCCGGTTCCGCCGACCAGGGCACCTTCCTCACCAGGCTCGCAGAACCGCTTCTCGTGGAAATGGAAAAGGCCGGGGAGTTGCAACACAGTTGGATTCGGCAGTTCAAAATGCTCACCCATCCGGGAATGATGGGCCGCTCATTCGGCGCCATGGCATTCACCAAGGGCCTTGCTTCGAAGCAGGGCGAATATCAACTCAAGGCCAACGGGATGTAGCGCAGTTTGGTAGAGCGCGTCGTTCGGGAGGAACCGAAGTCACATGGCCAGGAGGGGACGCCGGATTCATCCATCTGGCTTCCATCCGGCAGGCCCTGCGACCAATCTTAGTTGATCTTGAGATTGACCTAGCATGTAAGTGTCCAATCTGCTGTCCCTGAAGGATTGTTGCGCGCCAGCCTGCGAGCTACTAAGCCAACGGCATCAGGTTGTGCTTCCGTCTTATCCAATCTAGACAAATAGCCCTTCAACTCCTGAGGATGATTGTTAGCCCAGGCCATACAAACGGCGCGACGTGCACTTTCCCTAGCTGACTGCGGAAGCTTCTCGAATAATTCTGAGTTGAATTTGGGCGGGGCACGCGCAACACACGCCCACACAGGAGGAAGAACACGTTTCTCGGACGCAGAGCTGGCCTACCTAGGCGTGGCGAACTTATTCTCTGGAAACGTCATTCAACAAATCACTGATGGCCAATAGGTTGTCCGCGGAAACGGGATGGTGAGCAGACTCGGATTCGGCCTCCAGATTTGGGGGGACGGAGGGGACGTGGTGTTTTTGCTCCGGGAGGAGAGACGACGCTGAGGTCCCGGAAAACCGGGTGACGCACACACGGGTGTTTCTCCCCAAAGGTACCTAAAGTTCCACAGAGAATTTCGGAAGCTACGCAACTTCAAGGAGATGGGCGTATTTCTTCTTCCCAGAATCTCACCATTCAAAACGGGGTGCTTTTTGGGGCTCAAACACTGACAAATAGGGTTCCACCGATCCGCATCTCTGTTCGCCCTAGAAGTCAGGCTGAAAACATGGTTTTTGCTCTGACAAAAAGGCTAAAGCCTTTTTGACAGGGTGTCACCGCTTCATTTCTGCCTGTTTTTAAGGGGTCTGAGTGTGCGTTCTTGCAGGGAACCCTATTTGTCAGCCTAGGATCGGCCATGCCTCGAATGAATATCCTCGGTGCCCTGGAGAAGGAGGCACATGACACACCGCCCCGTTTCAGTGCCGCCGAGCGGAAGAAATACTTCACTCTCTCCAGCGCCATCAGCGAACTCGTGGCGAGTTTTCGGAGCTCGACCAACAAGGTTTGCTTTGTCCTCGCCTATGGATATTTCCGGGCTGCGAAGTGCCTCTACTCCGGAGAACCTCACCAAAGAGACCTCGAATACGTCTGCGCCATGCTGAGGATACCACTGGAAGACATTTGCATTGAGAACTACGCGAAGGGAACGGCCGCGAGACATCGCCAGGAGATATTGGAACACTTCGGCTTCTCAGAG
>JAKSDK010001511.1 GCA_022360095.1 Phycisphaerales bacterium | reverse complement strand
AATGCGATTTTTTTTTCTCTTATTTATAAGTCTATAATTCGAGAATTTAAATCGAGACCGAATGCTGTGACAATATCTACTTTGCTTTTCCCCTGAGACACTATCTCAGCAAAAACTAAGAATGGCTTTCCCCCAACTATCGCAGCCATTAAAAATTGTTTTGTTTAGCCATGACACGAACACTGTATTACTTACTGCCAAGCCTTAAATGATTCATTCTGATAGATTTTGCTTCTATTATATCCCGTGCTTTTGGTGTGCACAGTTTTACAGTTTCATGACAAAAACAAGCAAACAAACAAAAAAAAAGGAAACATACACATCAAGAACCAATCAGCGCACGTCTCTTGCCAGCCAGTTCTAATCGTAACTAGTGATAAAAACTTTTCTTTTATTTGCAGACTCGCATGAATTTCTTGTACATGTACTTTGCATTCTCGAAGCATGTACTCCAAACATTTGATAAAATGTGGATAAGGTTAAACATCAGATACATATCTTTTCATGCCAAAGACCTTATCTCGTAGTAGGTCATCTTGTCCGTTTAGTTTTTGTTAACTTCGCGAAGAAGAAAGCAAAGTAATATACAGAGAGGATGATAGAGAGATAGAGGCAATTCCTGGCGATTTTACTCAGCGGATCATCATAAGCGAAAACGATATGCAATTAATCAAATTTAATTGACAATTGTCATCAGGGGGAAGGTTGGGCCAAAATTTCATTTTTTTAGGACAATTGTCTCCTTGAAAACTGGAGCTTATTAAAGAATTATTTCAAAAAGAAGACAAAGATCATCCTTTTTCTCAATAAAAATGTTGTCTGTTTTTCTCCAACCCCTTCTCCCCCTGATGGCCATTTTTTATTGTTATTTACAAGCTAGGGGGGAATGTTGTTTTTCACACGGCTAAAAACTAGAAGTTTAATTGTAAATAGGTTTTAATAGTTAGTTTTGATATCAATAATAATAGTATTAATGATAATTATAATAATAATAATAATAATAATAATGATAACAATGATAATTGTATTGCTTGTTTATATAGTAGAATATGAAAATAACCGAACTTTGAAGAAATAAATGTATCAATAAGGAAAATAGTGGATTCTTAAGGTATCATCCACCCTCAAGCACCCTCCCCGCGTTGATCGGCGTTAGCGCTTTTCCTTTTAATAAATACCCCCCTAAACACTACATTTTTTGAAAGCTTAATAGTTCCAGATTATTGCTTATTCCTTTTCAAGAATCAAAATATTAACGCGATTCAGAAATGAGAAGCTTTTT
>JAKSDK010000269.1 GCA_022360095.1 Phycisphaerales bacterium | reverse complement strand
ACAGAAGCATAGATATGCTCTACCCCTTTACTCTCCAAATGAACAATAAACCTACTCGTTCCACCACGATTTGGCCAGAACTGGGTTCCTCGATCACTCAGTGTCTGCTGAGGATATCCGTACCTCTGCGCTGCTTTTTCAAACAGCGCAATGACATTGTCAGTTGTCGCTTCTGTAAGATATTGTGCTATGGTGACAAATCGACTATGATCATCAAGCCATGCGCATAACCAGCACCCTAGCCCCCCTACCCAGCAAAAGTCCGTCTGCCAGAGACTATTGCTGTGCCTCCTCTCCCAGCGAATGTAGTTCCTCTTCTTACCTTTCTTGGGTTCAGGTATAATGCGGCCCATTCTGGTGAGCAGTCTATGGATTTTATTATGGGAGACTGGAATGCCTTTAAGCTTGAGCAATCCCTCTATACGATGAACTCCATGGCCTTCCTTTTGCAGATCAAGTATAAGCTGTTTGATGCCGGGAGAAATCTCATCGCGAGGCCTTCCAACTGATTTTTCACGTAGACCTCTTTCACCATGCATCTGATATGCTTTCTTGAGATCATAGATTGCCTGTCTACTGACAGACTGAACCCGAGAAAGATACGTAACTGAAGCTCCTTTCGCTAATTGGTTTATTATCCACTTTCTTTTTGCATATGTAAGCATATTTCATCACCGAACCTAAAATACGCATGATGTTTAAGAAAGTGTCAACCAATTATGGGACATCACAGTTTTCTGTGCCTAGTTCCAAAACTCCCTCATCCAAAGCTTTAAATAAAGGATTTCGGTCTTTCTATGCATGAAAAATAGGTATTTAATTCTCCTGAATATTGCCGTGGTTATTGCCGTAGTGCTTATAACGAGCTATCAGGGTCTTACGGATCGCTATTACATTAATAATGATGCGCGGGGCTATTATCTCGTTCATACCTTTCCTGAAAATTTGGAGGATAATGTAATCGCACAGCATTATCTAACCAAATTCGGAATGCGGATGCCGGTCGTTAATTTCTATGCGTTTGTTGACACATTT
>JAKSDK010000883.1 GCA_022360095.1 Phycisphaerales bacterium | reverse complement strand
TTAAGGCGTCCTTTATGTGAACTCTATTTTTCACACGTCACTAGCTATGAAAATATCTAAAGATTCCTTTGCATCAAAAAAATTTTACAAGGGTCGTCGTCTTTATTATAAGGCTCGATTACCAGCCTCTATTGGAGAAAATATACCCATACTCAGTCATCGCGGAAATTGAGGCTACCTTACTGTAAGAATTTAAGGATCATAACCGAGTGCTAGATTTCCAGTTTGAGAGTCAAGTTTATTAAGTTAGTTAGTGTGTCTTATAAGTTGATGCGATTTGGTATAAGTTAGAGGAAACAATTAAAACCCGATAATATGGTTGTTAAACCAGGCGCATTTTCTAAATTTCGGAGTCGGCTGTCAGTCGGAGGTATAGTATTTAATTTTTATCATTCATATCATGATATCATGAAATATTTCAAATTAACTTTAAATTCGCAGACGTAAACAGCGCTTTTAGCGTTTTTTATTTGTTTATTTTTAGGTTTTATTTATTCATATTTTGGTGTTCACGGTATTCTTTCTCTGACGTCAACCTGGGATGTATGATCAATAGAGACTTCCGCATGACTTCCAAGCCCCAAGTATGCCGTTTCCCGCTCGCCCTCACGGCCGTTTGGCGTTTTATCGGAAAAAGGCAGAGAAGTAACAACGTGACTATTTTCCCCAGCTGTTTTTGAAATTACTTCGGTAGAAAGTTTTCCAGATTAAAACGGATTGTAACTATTATTCTTTGTTTAGACATCTTAGCAGAAGGTTTACGTATAGATTAGAATATCTGATAAGACTTGACCACAGAATCACTTAGCGTGACTCTTGCAAGAATTATGCAAAAAACACCCTAAAAAAAAACACAAAATAAATTAAAGAACAGTTAACTGAGGAAAAGCACGTACGAATTGAAGTTTCCCTTTGCTCTATGCCGCGATCCTATATCCCTCTAGTATTTCGTGTTCGTATCACATATGAGTGACCGACTGAATCGGAAGGCCTAATGTATAGGTCAAGCAATTAGCCAGGGGCACCCAACGTCAATTTTCGGAAAATATCTGTTCAGAAGACGATTTGAGATCTAGAATTTTCGGAACATTTGTTGTAAAATTTTTTGCTTACCCGCCAC
>JAKSDK010001395.1 GCA_022360095.1 Phycisphaerales bacterium | reverse complement strand
GGGCGATTTTTCTGGAGATAATCCTTGATGACTTTATCCAAGATCAGAAAAAGGAAAAGGAAAATCGTTCAGTCTTGCATTTACGTCCTCCATAAACACGTGTAATTAGGAAGTTTCAAGTCGTAGTCGTGCAAGGACGGCAAAGAAATGTGCAACAAAAAAGCGCGGTGATGCACGTGCAAAGTTGTTGTTTTGCCAATCTAAACCTATTGCTTTTTTGCCGCTCTCGTTGCCCTCGCTATCGTCGTTAATGCTTATTAAGCTCCCTTATAATAAGAGGAAGTTAACACCAAAGAATTCACGGGTAAAAATGAAATAACTTAAATATTACTGGATATGCACACGTACTTAAGTTACTTCCGGTACCACATGCGGATGGGATGGCTGCGTCGAATCTTTTTCTGCAGCTGCAGGACACCATAGAGCAGAGCCTCAGCAGTAGGAGGACACCCTGGTACATAGATATCCACTGGAATGATCCTGTCACAGCCACGAACTACTGAATAGGAGTAGTGATAGTAACCGCCACCATTTGCACAGCTGAATATAGAACAGAGGATAAATTAAAATTACTTCAACCCGGTGCCTTTTGATTTTTTCCACCAAACAAAGCGTATGGCTCCCCTTTCCGGTCTTCACTAAAAGTGGAAAAGAAAACCAAATTGCTTCTGTTACTTCACATTTTTAACAAAACCGACTATTCAAAATTCGGATCAGGTCTAAAACTCAATAGGGTCATTTACACGATTCAGTTTGATTCCGGCTTCGTTTGTGAATTGCCAGATCTTTTTGAAGATGAACTGAATTTGCCTACGAATTCTTGAGATCCCATCTGACTTTGTGCCAGTGGAATACTTGTAGTGACTATTCAGACTCACGAGAATATACTCACAAAGCGAAAATTAGGATTAGTTGAATATATCACGGAACTTTTAAGAGTGAAAGGAGCACTGGAGTAATGATATTTATTTATTTATTTGTCCATTTATTTATATATTTATTTTATTGTTTTTAACAATTTGTCGTTAGGCATGTTAAGAGCAGTCAGTTCGATTCTCTTGCACAACTTACCTTCCCATGGATATCACCCAGCGTGGTTCAGGCATCTGGTCATACAACTATATATAAAAAAAAGAATCACAGGAAAACGATTAAACCTACACTTAAATTAAGATAACGACAGACGATTAAATTTG
>JAKSDK010000600.1 GCA_022360095.1 Phycisphaerales bacterium | reverse complement strand
GCCTAAATAGGAGAGCTTCCTCGCAGGCTAAGAGGACAACAGCGTGTCGTCTCACATTTGAATATTTAGTAAGCTTGGAAGTTAGCATACAAAGGCAGCACTGGTAACTCCTCGTAGTCCATTTATGAGCTTCCTGTAACCTATCCAGTCCATGACAAGAATAATGAAAAAACAAAACACAAGGTCACCACCAGTGTTCAGGAACTGTGAATTAACATAATTGTAGCTATAAATATTCCAGCATGGTTCATGATCAAATTCCCACATTAGTAATTACATTCAATCATTAAATTTACCCATTTCTTTGGACCATCTAGCCTATACTATTTGAACATTTTTTATGATATCCCTCACCTTCAAACTCCCACAGTTCAGGGCAGGGACTTCCCGAAGGAGCAGGAGGTGGTCCTGGGTCATTAAACAGAGGTCCTCTCACATCAACCTTGACGGAGGTCTCATCTACTGCACTGACTTTAAACTCTACAGGACTGTGGTTTAATGGTTCCCCGTCCCATGTTGTTGCAATGGAAAACTGAAATTCCTGTAATTAGTAACTGAATTAACATTGTACACACAAATGTTCCAGCAGGGTTTATGATTATAAACCAGCAAGCTTAACTTCAGTTCAGCTTCAGCAGATTCCCCCACCACTTAAGATTCAATATCGAAGATCACAGAGATCTATTTGAAATAAATTCTCACCTACCTTGTTCATTGCTTGAACTTTGCTCGTTGGCTTCTTTGAAACTCAGCGGAAATGCTATCAGCCTCAGTTTCATGTTACCACAACCGGAAGTTGAGATTTTCCGAGTATCAGTGGAGTGTGTCCATGTCAAATATCACATGGTTTGCAACTAAAAATCCTCACTGCCTGTCACGTCTATTTTCCTCGGACAGACTTGTGGTTAATTTAATAATGATGGAAGACGAAGAGTCCCAAACTCATCTTGAACCACTTGAAAGGGAATCTGCGGAAGAATGGCGCCCTGGCACTGGTAGGTGCGGGGTGCGAGGTCTAGACCAGCGAATTT
>JAKSDK010001502.1 GCA_022360095.1 Phycisphaerales bacterium | reverse complement strand
GTGGGCAAAATATGAAGAAATTCAAAAATTCACGACTGTCAACCGATTCTCGAAAATTACAGACATTGGCTCTTAAGTGGTCCCGAGCAGATCAGAGCAGAATGGAGACGAAAAGAACTTGTCGACCGCCATCCCCTTGCAACAGGAGTGGAGATGGAGGGGGAAGGTAAGTCATTGTGTCATGTTAAACAATAGTGTTCGAATTCTTACACAGGTACAATGTATTTCAATTATCGCATTGTTAATGATGGCACATTTCAAGGCCTCAAGCCTACTCCAAAAGACCACAAGGTAGCATGGTTCATTTTTTTATGAAATTATCCATGTTGCTTTGCGGTCTCTGTGGGAAGGCTTTTTGACCTCTTTTATTGGCCCAGTAAACATGCGCGCGTACTGGGAGAGAAAAGGAGAGGAGGAGTCATCTCCCCTTTTGCGTGTTCCTCTCATCCGCTTTACAAAAACTAGCCAGAAAAACTAATCGGCACCTGTCACACCGCTAGGCCATTTTGAAAGAATGAAGAAAATTAAAATATTTATTATGAACACCTACGTAGCAAGTACTTTAAAGGATGAGTTGTCCTGATGTATTGGATCATGATGTAAAAATATGTTTACACACTAGATTGCCAAAAACTGATATACTGTTTACTTGACATCATTTTTGTGCAACAGTGTACATGTAATCGCTATATTAAACGGAAACATTTGTCTATGGAGTCTGAGACTGATCTAGGATCGCTTGAATATGTCTGACGCAGACAGCTTTCGATCGTGACACTGAACTTTACAACTGGGAAGTAAAATGAACTGTCTCACTTATAACAATAAAGTAATTGAAGGAAAAATGTTGGTTATAAAAAAGGTTGCAGTCTGCAATCAAAAGAAAAGGCGTCAAAATCATTTCTCTTACTTGGCTGTCGATGGGGTCTGGCATCTCTTGATTCTGCATTTTTTTTTTCTTCGGTCGATTTACGTCCAGTTTGTAATTAAAAATAATTTTTCGTTAATGTTTTTAAACATCAAAATCGTCAAAAATGTTAATTGGAAAGTACAGAATTACAAGTGTGTCCACGTGCCATCAATTAATTTTTTTTTTAGTTTCTTTTAACCGCAAAACTTAACTATCCATAAGAGGTAATTTACAGAAAGTAATTTATCCTAAATGTGTTTCAT
>JAKSDK010001624.1 GCA_022360095.1 Phycisphaerales bacterium | reverse complement strand
TAACACAATTATCTAATAAAAAACAAAAACCTTAAACTATCACAAAGCCTTGCAGATTGCAAGTAAAAAATACATAAAACACAGAAGTTAAGTGATCTAATTAACACAGCGCTTACTGGCGTACAATGCATTAAGACAAGGAAGAACAACCGATTTTCAGCTTGTTTTTAATTTTGAGCCGGATACATACAGTTACCATATTTGGAGAACGTGGTATAATGGCTAAGCCAATCAGAGCTCTAGAATTGCATTATCCAATTATTCAGTTTTTAGTAATTAGCGGTATTCCGTTTATCCCTTTATATAGTTTATTCCTTAGTTTCTTTGTAAAAATGACTATAAGAAGAATGAGAAAAAGCACTGACCAAATGAAGTTTGAAGTCCTCGCTCAGAACATAACATACTTTTGTATTTTACAATGCCTTTTCCAATTACACTCAGCTCTAACAGTTACCGACACTAGGCACTTATGTCTCCAAAAATGTTGACTTATCTTATTTGACCAATTGTACAGACTTTTTTTTATAGATTTTATAACATAAGAATCTGTTTCAAATTTTAGGCTAAACAGGTTCATCTATAGAGAGGGCCTAAAACTGATAGATTTTAGCTTAACAGGTTCATAAAAATCAGGTTCTTATATTCAAACCTCAGTTAATTTTTTTCTCTTTCCCCGAATTACATATGCGTTTCAAAAGACATCCGTTAAAGCCAGTCCTTAGAGTGCCTTGTTTAGCTTGAAGTCTCAGATATTATTGCCCTTATAGTTATTTTAATACGTACTGTACTTTTTAGTAACATCATCCCAGCTGTTTACCCTTTAAACCCTGAGTGATCAACATCAATTTTCTCCTGACAATATCCAGAGAAAAGTTTATGGGGATTAATAAAATGATCACTGAAGGGACAATGCTTTGATCTGTTATCAGATTCTCTCAATTTATTCTTCAAGGAAATGTATGGAGATCAGTTTGGAGAATTTGTATGTGGATATTAGGGCTTAAAGGGTTCATGATGAGAAGTATCAAATCAT
>JAKSDK010000697.1 GCA_022360095.1 Phycisphaerales bacterium | reverse complement strand
TGTGGTAACAGGGGAAGGGAGGGTGGGGGGAAGAGGGATAATAATCTTGTCCAGGATTTTCCAGGATCCTGAGCAAGATTGTACAACATCATATTCACAATCCTTTATGATCCTATAGGATCTTGTCTGGGATCTTTATCATCCTGGACATGATTTTCACCAGGGTATAATATACTACACTGTAAGTGAGAAAGATGGGATGACAACGTGTCGTCTGAGAGACATATGTAGTTATTAAAGTAATTTACTCAGTTAGCTAGATTTTACGGAGCAGTCAATGTCAGTAGGAACTTGATTGTAAAGGATCCAGTTTATTACTCCACAGAATTCTACAGAGTCCTATACACATCGGCGTACGGTAAAAATTTTGTTGGGGGGGGCTGAACATAATTTGCCCAAATGAAACTTGTTGGTCACAGGTGCACAGGATGATTCTTTCATGACGTCAAGTTTTCTTCGCCTTGCCGTGAGAGCATGGGAGTTCAAAGTAGTGCAAATATTTTTGGTAAATCGAGATGAACATTTCGAAAATACAAAACCATGAAGTGAGAGATAAAACGTACCCATTTGGGCTCTAAAAGAAGAGTGAAGAACAATTACTTCAACACCAGGATGGAGGTAACGTTATATAGAACAGGTAAAATGTCATGGAAACCATTTTGCGGGATGCGGGATGAAGACAAATAAATCAAGATATTAAATAACAAAATATTTTTTACCGTGTCTTTGCCCGAACAGTACATCAGTTTTGCCCGAATAATACTATTTTTTTCCGACAGGGGGGGCTGCAGCCCCCCCAGCCCCCCCAGCCCCCGCCCCGTACGCTGATGCCTATACATGTAGAACCTTGAACAGGATCCTGAAGGATCTTGTTCAGACTCCCTGAATAGGATCTTGTCTAGGATCATCCAGGATCTTAGGCAGTATTCTACAGGATCATGTCAATTATCCTAGGGAATTAATAATAGAGAAATTTCTTATTTGGTAGGCTTTTGTACCTATGTTGCATTTATGACCAAGATTCATTATTTTTTAAATAATATAGGCATTGGTGGTGTACTTGTGTTCATTGCTACAGAATATAACAAAATGAAGTATGGTAAAAATAAACCCCCTGAACTAGAGTACAAGCTAAAGATGGCAAAGGTACAATGTTATGGCATTTATTTATCTTACTACTCTGTACTACAGCAGTTAAGTTGTTGGAGTGTTAGGCTCTGCATATGCATGACTCCATGAACC
>JAKSDK010001270.1 GCA_022360095.1 Phycisphaerales bacterium | reverse complement strand
TTCCCGGTGGCACTGTAAAATTCACCTGCTTTCTTTGTGTTTGTTTTATTCCTACAGAAAAGTGGAGAATAGAGAACGACCCCATCTTGAAGTAAGTAATTAATTATTTGCCCAGATTGCTACGAGATGCTGGATTTCATCCTCTTATCTTTTATTGTTTGTTGTTACTTGTGTTACAGTAGATGTATGTAATAGGCATGGTAAGGATGTAAGTCATGCATGTGCATTGCTCTAAGAAGGTCCCCGACAGTCACAGCTTTTCAAACTCTTGATGGAACAGTTGAAGTTATAGCTTATCGACAGAAAAAATGATAACTAATAAGCAGATAGTCCACTCATTACTTTCCACAGATGTTTTATTCCTTGAAAAGGTTTCTAAATTGATGTAAATTTTGTTGTATGTCCAGCTTTTGCGGAAACAGCAGTTATTGGTAATGTATGTACAGTTTGTGCAGTATAAATGAAATTGCATGAAATAATTAGTCCAGTCTTTGAGGCCTAAGAGTCAGAAGTTAACTGTATTTTTTGTAGACGGCTTTTGCGATCAATGCACTTTGTTTTTACCAGGGCCAAATTAGAAGCAAAGGAAAGAGCTGAAAAGAAAAGAGTACTGGAAGAGGAAGAAGAAAGGTGAATAATAAAAATTAATAAAAATTTGTGATGACACTGTACATCAGTCATCAGGAATTTGATTCAAGATGGAATATGATGAAACCTGTCGATCCACAATCGTACAAAAGCTAAAATACATTATAATTTTTGAAAAGCTTTTAAGTTAGACATAGTTAAAAACTGGTATATATCTAATTTGTGAAACCAAGAGAACTTACAGAACCCATGGGATCCCCTCCAATGACCCCCCCCCCAAAAAATACATACCTGAATATTATTTTAAAAGGCCTCCCCAGGGTATGCAGATGTAGATGTATCTCTTTTATTGATTTGTTGTTTCATACAAAAATGGTCACTGGTTTTATGACAACAGTCATCATTTTGAAAAAGATACTGGGTCAGCAATAGGCAGTATAGTCAAATGCATTTTTAGAATCTCGACAAAAAGTTTCTGAAAGAAGTAGCCTGCGTTACAATTCAGTTCATTGTTAGTGACCAATACTTGTCAGAGAGACAGAAATGAGGCAGGCAAAGTCATAGAGAGTGAAGTCGGTTGGCTGCAAATCTAGGGAGCTGAAGTAAATACATCCACCCTGCCAGCAGATTCTCTCATTCTCTTGCTCGATTTTGGTGTACTTGAGAAAAGGAGACTCTGCTCACCAGATAAGGGTTGTTCATTACACACAAATAGACTCCCGCAGGGTGAAACAAATCAGATCATACGTAAGAATGTAGAATCTGAGTCAAACAGAACATTCATTGGGTCAAGCGTGCTACTTACTTTCTTCTTTTGACTTTTCTGTGTCTCTTCCACTTTCCGCATCTCTTCGCACCTCTGTGACAAAAAACTAGACTTTTTCTACTGCGATAGTTAGTGTATGAATAGACTTAAAAATTGCTTTATTTAAGGTTCTGTGGGTTCCGTGGGTTCCATGAATTAGAAATGGCAGTTAAAAACATTTTACTCCTTCATTAAAACTCTTATTTATTTTCTTG
>JAKSDK010000300.1 GCA_022360095.1 Phycisphaerales bacterium | reverse complement strand
TGCGAATAATGCAATTTCTTTTCCATTCTAATTCAATTTTGTTCAACAGGGCTCGCTGATCAGTTCCACAAGTACAGCTGGATAACACTTGATGATCTGGGAAAGCTTTATGACTATCAATCAATAATGCACTATGATCGGAGAGCTTTTACCAAAAATGGCTTGCCAACCATTGAAACGATTGGTGACGAGACGTTTGATGAGTTTGGTCCTCCGAACCAAAGATTGAGTCAAAAAGACATCATTGAAATAAATGCCCTTTACGATTGTATTTCAAGTAAGTTAGGAATGCACACATTGATCTTGCCGAATTAAAAAGGGGAGTTGAGATTCTTTCACGCCGAAATTTCTGAATTATACTTTTTGTTACTGAAGCTCACTGTTCAGGGCAATTTCAGCCTAAATCGTTTAGAATGTATTGGAAAAAACAACAAAATTAAATGAAGCAACCCTAACCCATATAAATAAAAAGCTCCAACACGGGCACTGGAAGATACTGAGTTCAATCCTAACCTAGCCGCTAGCTGGACTTACTTGTTCTCGGTAGTCTCGAGTTCATCTCCTCATTCATGCTTGTAACAAGCCAACCGGTTTGCCTCCGGCCAACTGAGACTTTCAACTTTGTGGGCCACATTGCATTGGACACTACTGGCACTGGTTTACCAGTAAATAAGTCGTGTTAGCCTTATAACCTTATAATATAAATTGTGTTAGCCTTATAGTTTTTTTAATACAGTACCCGTAGTTTTCCAGGATGGCAATGACGACAATGCTTGTTCAAACAAAGAAGTGTGCCGAACAACGAGAAAACTTAGTGTTCAGTATTATGATACTATGTGTTATGATCGATGGTCCAGTTATTTCACACTATTTACAGAGAGTAACTTAGAAAGAAAAATATAACTACAATAGATGATTACAAAAATAAAATAATTACAGTACGGGTTATAAAATGAGTGTGTTTCTCAAAGTAGCGAAAGCTTTCTCTTAGTTGACCACCACCTTAGTACTTTCGAATAAAACGAACAAATAACACTAAGCTTTAGTAGAG
>JAKSDK010000633.1 GCA_022360095.1 Phycisphaerales bacterium | reverse complement strand
CTACCAACCTGCGACTCTGCGTGGCAATATGTTCAGTGACTGCACGTGACATAATGTACGTTTGATGAGACGGAGCCGTCAAAATGACAGTCACGGAATCCCGGTAGTAACGCAACGCAGTTCTTGAAAGAATTACATTTTCGATGCCGACAGTATTTTGAAGAAGAAAAACGCGCTCGAATTCTGGTACTCATTTTTTATCGAAAAATAAGGACTTTCACAATGGCAATTCGCTACGGATGATGAAACAGGAAGATGTTTCACCTTGTTACTTTTCGAAAGGAGGAAACTCTGGAGCTGTTTAATAAGTTATCTTGGTCGCGCTTCACTAAATTTACCGGACTTCGATGCTTTCGTTTGGAGGCTGTCTTCAGGAACCCAAGCTAATTCTCGGGTATGTTTTAGATGAATGTCTAAATTTGTGAATAAATGAGGACTGGGAAAATTTGAAGCTATACCACATGCAGAATAATGCCGCAGAAAACAACCACTAAATTAAAGTTTTTGTCATCGTGAAAACCTGTTCTTCGTTTTTAAATTAAGTCAGTTCAACGAGTCTCGATATTTCTTTAAAAGTATCTTCCAGTGAAAGAAGAAGAGTTGTTCTATTGATGGAAAGTGTCCAAATTTCTCCTTGTGGCTGTATTTGCGAACGCAAGTAGAGTTGAAAATAAGACCTTTTTGGGACTTCAGCCACGAAAACAGTTATTCTTACTTTTTCGAAAATAAAATGTTTTTTGCAAGGAGTCCACCGATCAAAACACAACTTGAACATTATCATGCCCAAAAAGGGATATTGACGCCCACAATTAAAAAAAGAGACAATGACATAAGGATATGACACACATAATTAAAAATAAACTATGACACCACCGATGTAAAAACCTGTCAAACCGGTTAAATAAAACTGCAACATGACAGACAAGCTAAATCGGTCTAGAGAAGATAATGAGATTCCTCCTCATTTTATTCATGAGGTAAAGACCAAAAGGGGTTAACTCGGTGGCTACTATACTACTTATAAACATATATTTTAAATTTTGCATTTGTAACATTTTATAGCAAGAGTTAGTTTTATTTGAGAAGTTTAGTTCCAACATTTTAGTACATATATGTTACACTGTCTTATTTTGTTAGCGCTTCGTATTTCTACTTTTTAAAGTGACTGATAATAATAATAATAATAATAATAATAATAATAGTAATAGTGTGCTAGACTCTTAGATTAAGAGTCGAATGTTAGACGATCACGTTATACAAAACTGTTGCTCCCGTGGCACGCGCTCTAACCTTATTTGCAATTATGTGAAAAAAGCCCAATAGTTTTTCTTCCATTGATTTATACTTTTTTTGCTGCACCAAGTGACAGGAGACTTGCATCAAGCATAGAAAGTAAAAATTAAGCAACCTTTTCGCATTTCTTTTACACGGAAACAAGCGCTGGCAACGCCAATTTCTGGCTGAAGCAGGCCATACTACTTTCCTTTAACCACCATTTCCAGGACGCTATATTCCCTAGGTAACACTTCGAGAAAAACAATTTCCGATCTCTTAAAGTGGCAAGAACG
>JAKSDK010000071.1 GCA_022360095.1 Phycisphaerales bacterium | reverse complement strand
TACAAATTGCTCCAAACCCTGCTCTGAAGTAGAATGACTTGTTCCACGACATTTTTAAAATATCCCTTGGCAGTTTTGGCTCAAACTCCTGCTGCATACATTTTGATGTATTGCAATGCATTTTCAACGACTTTTACTGCTGTTCGTTGCTTTCAACTCACAAAAAAGGTATTGAGATTAGACACCATCTCGTAACAGAGGTCAGATGGGACTGTCCAGCACCTTTGTTTATGACGACAAAATGAGCAAGAGCGGCAGTTCTGCGAGGAATTCGCACCTCACCCAGGGGGGACGAACGACCACGCTGACCATGCCTGTGAACCGAATAACATCACAGTGCAAAATAAAATTATCGCAAAAATGCTCCCCGTGAATAAATTTACAACTCTGAAATTTTTGTCACTCCTTCCTTCAATGAATGGGTATTTTTTTCTTGATTATCATGTTTTGCTCTGCAATGCATGTTTATACAGATCGGTCCACAGACATGAGCATCATTGTCATTCGTTCCCCACTAGCTGAGGTGTGAATTCCTCGCAGAGCTGCGGCTCGTGCTCATTTTCTGGTCATAAACAAAGGTGCTCGACAGTTCTATCTGAGCTTCGATACAAGGTAGCTTACAATCCCAATACGTTTTTCCTGAACTGGAAACAACGTACAGCAGGAAAGGCCGTTGAGGATGCATTGTATGTAGCAGGCGTTTGAAGCAAAACTGCCAAGGGATATTTTAAAAATGTCGAGGAACAATTCATTCGACGTCAGAACAAAGTTTGGAGCAATTTATAGTGCTTCTAAAACTGAAAAGTACCTTTTAAAGAATAGCACGATAGGCAATCGACTTCTGTTTTCAGAATTAGCAAACAATGAACTTACTTGTCCCGAAAATTGAAACTGGTGTCTCCTTCTTCCTGATAGTAATTTTATTTTTGAAATTCCAAAACAATTTCACAGCTGAATTTTGAGCGATTTTTAGTTACGGACTTCTGCTCCAACGATTTTTCT
>JAKSDK010001651.1 GCA_022360095.1 Phycisphaerales bacterium | reverse complement strand
CAATCAGCTGGTCGGCAATATGCCCGTCCAAGACAAATGTCTTCTTGCCGGAAATCGTATATCCATCGCCGGATTTTTCAGCCTTTGTCGAGATTGCCGTCGGCGCGTGATGCGCATTTTCTTCAAGCGCCAGCGACATCAATACGTCGCCTGCCGCGATTTTGGGCAGGAATTCTTGCTTTTGGGCCTGGGTCCCACCCAACATCAAGGCCGACCCGCATGTGAGAACCGTGGATACCAAGGGCGATGCGGTAAGTGTTTTGCCCGCTTCCTCAAGAACAAGGCCCAGCCCCTGCATGCCGAAGTCGAGACCGCCAAATTCCTCGGGGATCAATATGCCCGCCCAACCAAGGTCGACCATTTCCTTCCAGAGGTCCGGCGAATAGCCCTTCGGGTCCTCATTGTCACGCAAGGCGCGGAACGCCGTGACCGGCGACTTTGCTTCAATAAAATCCCGCGCAGAATCTCTTAGGAGCTGTTGCTCCTCCGTCAAAACCATTCCCATTTTACATCTGCCTACTGATGATCGTTGAGACCGAGAACGCGTTTTGCAACGACATTCAGGTTAATTTCGGTCGTACCGCCTTCGATCGAATTGGCCTTTGAACGAAGCCAGCTGCGGGTCACATTAAGCTCTTCGACATCGAAGCCATCGCCTTCCCAGCCAAGCGCTTGCGTGCCCATGGCCTCCATCAACAAATCATATTTCATTTTGTTGAGTTCGGCGCCGTAGGATTTGAATATCGAAGATGCGGCGCCCGGGCCCATGCCCGCTTTGGATTCTTCCGCTGACCTTTTGAGTGTGAGTTGGAAGGCCTGCGAATTCATCCGGTGTTGCGCAACTGACTCGCGCAGCGATCCATCAGCGATGCGTCCGTCGCTTTCGCCGGCATATTCTTTCGCCACGTCCTGCATGGGAACGGACGACCCGCCGGTGAAGCCAGAGGCAGAGATGCTGGACCGCTCGTGCTGAAGCAACCGTTTCGCGATCTCCCATCCGCCGTTCAGTCGCCCAACCATGTTCGCCTTAGGTACGCGCACGTCGTCAAAAAACGTTTCACAGAAGGGCGACGAACCACTAATCAATTTGATCGGCTTCGTGGTGACCCCTTTGGTGGTCATGTCGAAAAGAATGAAGCTGATGCCTTCATGTTTGACGGACGTGTCGGTGCGCACAAGACAAAAGATCCAGTCCGCGTAATTGGCGTAGGATGTCCAAACCTTCTGCCCGTTGATGACATAGTCGTCACCGTCTTCGACGGCGCGCGTTTGTAGACCGGCAAGATCCGACCCGGCACCCGGCTCGCTATAGCCCTGGCACCAGCGAATTTCTCCGCGGACAATCTTTGGAATGTGCTCTTGCTTCTGTTCTTCGGTGGCATATTCCAGCAGAACGGGGCCGAGCATCATGATGCCAAAACTGATAAGGGCCGGTCGGGCGTTGATGCGCCGCAATTCCTGTTGAAGGATTTTGTTCTCTTCCTTGGACAATCCGCCCCCGCCATATTCTTTTGGCCACGTGGGACACGTCCACCCTTTGGCCCCCATGGCGTCCAGCCACTTCTTGGACTCCGGATTTTTGTAAGTGGCATTCCGTCCGCCCCAAACCGTTTCGTCTTCGGGCATGGGTGTCCGCATGGAGGGCGGGCAATTTTCAGCCAGCCAGTCTTGAACTTCCTTGCGAAAAGCTTCCAAATTCTCTGACATTCTTTCGACCTACACTTTTTGCGTCCACGCGCCTCGGCGCGCGACAATCAATATTGAGTTTGACCCGTCAACGCAACTTTGTTGGCTGTATGCCAGGATTATCCAGCCTTGCCCATACGGCAAGTGGCCTGAGCGCTGCGGCAGCCCAAGCTCATGTATCCAGGTCGGCCGTCGTTTCGATGGGCCCGACCGGTTTTACGCGGCTTTGCTGTCTCGCATGTAGATGCTGCGTTTTGGTTTGGCCATCACCCGGTGGACCATTGGCTCGAATGCCTCAAGCGGCATGGTGTCATAGTCCGGGTCGAACGCGTTCTGATCGAATTGATGGCAGAACTGTGCGCAGTGTTCGAAATGCGGGTGCCCGCGATATTCCTCCCGCATGTCCCGATCAAGGCCCAAATGATGGAAGAAATAGTAGCCTTGGAAGATGCCGTGCTTTTCGACCATCCAGTGGTTTTGTTCCGACACGAAGGGTTTCAAAATCGCCGCCGCGATATCAGGATGGTTAT
>JAKSDK010000615.1 GCA_022360095.1 Phycisphaerales bacterium | reverse complement strand
TACGTACATGAAAACTTTAAACAAAGCACACCTACTTTCTTACCATTTTCCTTTCATAACAACTTGAAAAAAGATACTGCTTTCAGATGCATTGGGGTCAAACATTTGAACTGACAACATCACTAATAAAGTGTTGATTGCTTCAACATGAATAGGATATGTAACTTCACTGTGGAAAAAAAAATGTAGCACCGTCAGAACTCTTCAACTGAAAATTCACCATCCATAACTGACATTTCAACATCAATTTTTCATGATTTTTTTGATTGTACTTAAAATAAAGTAACCATGCTGACAGGCCAGTTTTATTCATAAAATGATTTTTCATGGAAATTCCTGAACGGGTCTCAAACCATAGAAATTTAGATTCTATGCAAAGCAATAAAATGATTATTTATTTACAAATTGACCATTAAATTGGGCATAATTACCTTGTAATAGTTAATAATAAATTGGTAAATTTATTTATACCTGATGGGTACATTAATAATAACATCTACAAGGCCACAAATAAGATCCTCAATAACACCACAATCTGAAAAAAAGTTGAAGATCGTCGTCAGTTGCAATTTCCAATATGTTCAAGAGCAATAAACTATTACATGTAGATGTCACAAACAAAAAAATTAATATTCTTAATTATTTACCTTGTTCACAGGGCTAGACCGACATGTATAATGCAGTGACACACTGAAAAGCCAATAATTTTAGTACAAGAGGAAAACAAGACTATGCTTGTATTCCTAATAGAGCAGCTTATAAACTGTTTGAATTTGGTTGGTGGGAGTACTATGTACTCAAAGTAAAACACCACTAACTCAAACTTTCAAGAGAGAAAAAAAATTAATGGGTCGACTTGACAGCAGTTTGGGTTGGTCGGTTAGAAGGAAATTAAAGGAAGCAAACAAAGCTCTACATTTCTTCTCAGGCAGGGTAGAAATTAAACTTTTGACAATTGCACTTAACTATTAATGACATAGTTTGTAAACACATTGAAACTAAAACTTGCAATGTTTAAAAGTTCTGTAAAGAACTAACTTTTGCGCATGTACTCTTTAAGGCATTGTGCATTTTTCACACATGATTGGCCCAGCTTGTCAATCAAATTTTTTTTTAACGCTTTCCTTTCTGATTCTGCTGGTATCACTTTATGTGTACATACAACAATACAATAATATTCTTCTAGTGAAATGTTTGACTAACATAAACGTTAAACTGTGACAAAAGACGGATTGAAACGCACCAGTGACAATTGACAATTGCTAGCTAAATTTCTTAGAGTACTGCACCAATATTAGTGAGGGCAGAGTTTGAAGCCTTCATTTTTTCATGCTTCCTTTGCATACACGGAAGTCTCATCTTTAACTATAATGATCCTCTTTGCAATTACTTATTGAGTTGGCGGGAATTCCACAGGCGAGAAGCAGTGAATTTAGGGCCTGTAAACCATACAGAAAATCTTATAGTATACGTAAAGCCTCCTTATACATGTAATTCAGATGTCTATAAATCTTTTTTTTTACCTAGTCTCTGGCAGATTGGTTCTGTAGCTTCTTCTAATAATCGTGCATCAGCGCTAGTGGAAGAAAGCAAGAAAATTCAATGTAACAACCTGCGACTTTACCCTTTCAGTTTC
>JAKSDK010000832.1 GCA_022360095.1 Phycisphaerales bacterium | reverse complement strand
GCAAATTCTTGCCTTGGCACGTCACAGACTTTGTAAGCAAGTTGCTGTTGACACTTTCAAAAATTTCACTTTCAAAAAGTGAGCAAACTTTTGTGCTTAACAATCAGCCTATATCACGAACCAGTGCACATAAGTGCAAAGGGGTTCACGTAGATGGAAAACCTACTGGGACTGTTATGACGATATGATCTGTAAGAAGGTTAGCGCGGGTATAGAAGCCATGCCGTGCACCAAGAATTTCAGTGTTCTCTTAGCTACCCTGGAAACAGTTTAAAAGGGCTTCGTTCAGCCATATTTTCAGTTATTTTGGATATTGCTCTCCTTAGTGTCCTTTGCGGGACACCTGCGGAAAATTATTGAAAGTAGCTGCAAAGATTTCAGTCACGTGCTGCTAGAGTAGAGTTATCACGGGAGCTAGTTACGATATTCGCTCCGCAGGTCGCTTAATTAATTCACTTTCTTGGATACACTTGATGATAGACGGCGCTTTAATGCCAAGTCAATTTTAATGTCTAAAATAATTATTTTAAAAATGACCACACCGCCCAGGCCTTAGGAACTCTTTTGTTAGAAGGAATGTCGTTCAGGTTAACCTACCATCTGCGTAACAGGACTACTGATCTGACACTTCCGAAACCGAAAAGAGAGAGTTCTAAAAAAGAAGTTTTACATTTAGCGGTGCTATGCTTTGGAACCGAACTTTCGAATGAAACGGCAAAACTTATTAGTTTAATATAGTTGAGTCTTTCCAAGTTGTATATATATCTTTATAGGAGGGCCTCATGGGGGTGGTAGCTGTGACGGTTAACGGTTAAACTGTCTAGAGGAAATTTAGTCCAAGAGTTGAAGTAAATATTAACTTATGTGTAGATTAATATTAAATGTTGTGTTTTGGAGGTTGTCTTGGCTTTTCACTAATGGAATTTTGAATTATTTTCAGATGTAAGCAAGTTGTTCAGTGGTTGTTAAGTCTTTAAATGTCTAGCGAGAATAGTTTTGAGAACGTAAGAACTTGTTTTTCCAGTTTTGAGATTCTTCAGGAGCCAGGAGTCCACTTGAGGAGTCCGTGGATGAGATCAGCTGAAACATAGCCTGTTCCAGGCGGACAGATAGTAGAGCGCGGGAGAAAAATTCACGAAGAAAAAAAAAAACGAGGGGAGACTAGAGAGAAAACCGTTTACATAAAAACCCATAAAACGGCCATAAATCGGCCCCTGGACCCCACAGGAGAGACATAACACACATTTCAATAAAGTTAAGCTGTTTTTTATTGAAATGCTTTCATTTTCGTAGGTTACAGAAACTACAGGTTTTTTTCCCCATACAAATCCTTATATTTTGAATGTTACGCAACAATGCCTATGAGTCGCCGATGCTCATATT
>JAKSDK010001348.1 GCA_022360095.1 Phycisphaerales bacterium | reverse complement strand
GGGACACCACTATCTACACCAGATACAACACCAAAGACACCAGCGGAAAGTGAGTGGGGAGAGAGGTGTGTGGACATGTTTCAGATCATTGATCAAGTGGGAGAGGGGACATATGGACAAGTATACAAGGCCAAGGATAAAATCACAGGTAAAGGATATAGATAATTGATCACATTATACATTGTAGCTGTTGGTATAGTTGTGTTTGTTTGCGAGTGGGCATCTGTACACAGGGGGGTATTTCTTTTTATGTGAAATGGTTTGGTACATATTGTTGTTGGCTTCCTAATGGTTTTTAGGAAAAGTGCAACCTTTTCTTTTCCAAAGTTTAGCCTTATCATTTAAAGTTCTGACTACTCCTGCTGTAAAGAAATTGTTAATTTAAACTTTTCAGATACGTACAGTGTAATAAACTGTTATGAAAGTTCTTGAACCTTGCTTCGAGAGGTAGCAAGGCTTCTTTTTGTAAATAGCAAACATACACTGTACAAGGTGGTATTTTCCTTTTGAATCTATCTATGAAATTTTTCAAGTCTGGCTATGCTAATGAAAGTGTTAATTCATTTTGCTGTGCAAGGTACATAGCAATTTGTACAGTGGAATTCTGATGTTTTGAACCCTTAGTTTCTTTAACCGCCTAATAATTTGATCCTGGGGCCAATTCCCTAAACACTATTATTTTTATTTGGCCCCCAATTTTGAACCTCCAATACGTGAACAATTTTGTTTTTCCCTGAGGGTTCAACAAATTGGCATTGCATTGTGGTTCTTTTCAGTCTATTAAGTTACAATCAATGTAATTTTTTGGCAGAATCTGTGTAAATGAAAACTAAGGATGAGTCACACATTAGATTTTAAAATTAATGTGAAGGTAAATATAATGTAAATTGCTCCTCTAAAACTGACCTCAGGTCCAGTGCTAAGTTGGATTTCTCTCTTGTTTCATTAGGAGAGCTTGTTGCATTGAAAAAAGTTAGAACTGACAATGAAAAGGAAGGATTTCCAATAACAGCAGTGAGGGAAAT
>JAKSDK010000722.1 GCA_022360095.1 Phycisphaerales bacterium | reverse complement strand
GGAGCTCATTCGCAGATGAACACAACACTTTACCAAAATCGACCAGGAGAAATGTAAAATTGAACAAATTTGCATTTGAAAACCCATGACTACCGGATTTATTATGTAAACATTGATTTACGTCTTCAGTATGGAATTTCCGTCCCTGAGTCACAGACGTTCCTCCTCGCGAAATGTCCCTCAGCGGCGATGAGTGAGGAGAAACGTCTGCTGTTCGCAGGCTATAAAATGCCTTTATCAGAAATGTTCAAGTTGCACGCATTTTTTTGGCCATTCTTTTATATAATTCTGCACTTTTGTCCCGGCAACCTAAATTGTAATTGGGCTTGCAAGAGTGCCATCAGGTTTACTTGCCCGGCTGATGACTCTTAGAAAAAATGAATATGAATCCCTGTAATGCAAAAAGAAAATAAATAAAGCTCTGCTAGTGGGGTAAAATTGAAACTAATCCATTATTTTTTTCCCTTAAACAACACAAACACTAGCAGCTAAGAACTTACAAAATATTCTACGTAAACGAATATTTATAATGGGGGTAGGTTCAGAAAATCTCCCTACATTCCCCACACGAGGGTGAGGAGGGAGGGGGGGTCTCAAAGACCACAAAATTAAAAGGAAAATATAAAGCTTAACTGGAAATTTACAGAGGGTAAGGGGACTTGGAAAACGTCCCTTACATGGAGAAAGTATGGGTATTTTCCTGGGATTACAATGTAAAATACTTAAAATACATTCATTCTGATGCGGTTAATGTGCAGGTCGTTGGCTTAGCATTAATGACGTCAGTAAATATCATCTTTCAGTAATGACAAATATTTCAATTATTTTTTATTATGAAGACCTGTGTGAATACATTAAAGAGGAGACCGTGATAGTAAAAATAATATTTAAATCCCACAAGCGATGTCAATATATATATCTAGTACTGTATCACTACAATCGGAAGAAATAAATGAAACATGAAAAACTCTCCCGTGATAAATATAAAGTAACAACGCACTTTTATCGACGGGGAAAAATGATGACGTGTGTTTAAGGAACACTCCATGGACTAGTTCACAACAAAAACCTTTTCAAATTTGTAAACACTAAACACCCGAGTGAAATTATAACAATTTATATTTCCTGATGTACGCCCCGTAGATATGTTGCTACCCCTGAAAGATCTTTTTCGATTTTTTGAAACAGATACAAATAATAACGTTATCCTCAACACAATATCACCAGAATTTGTAAATACCCTCATTTGGGCAAAAAAATCCAGCAACTTCGGACCATTTTTAACCCCCATTCAAGCTGCAAACTTAACAAAGGCGACCTGTTAAATTACTTATTGATAAGATTAAACATTATCAAAGGATATTTCACCTGATTTTGGCGCACAAAACACAGAGCCAAGAAGAAGTAGAATATTCCTTTCGGCATCCCTTGCACACTCGCGT
>JAKSDK010000183.1 GCA_022360095.1 Phycisphaerales bacterium | reverse complement strand
GCTATGTTTTTAAACTAGGAATTATTTTGAATGAATAATAAAACAGTTATTGAATTCGGCTTTCCTATCATATGAAGAATTATGGAGATCTTGGAGGGTGTTATCCGCCTCGGCCTACGGCCTCGTCGAATAACACCCTCCTCGATCTCCATAATTCTTCATAAGATACTCAGCCTCATTCATTAACTGTTAAATTACCAACCACACCACAAGTATTAAGAGAGATAGGTTTCCAAGTGCGGAGAGTTAATTTCTAATTTCTCAAGCGCTCAGTTTTTCCCCTGGTCTGACATAGGCCTTGCTCAATTTGCAGATGCAGGTAATTATTTCGTACTATAGTATGAGAGGGTCAAGATAGTGTCTATCCTAAAAATACGCAAAACTTTCGCTATCCTTGTAAGAGCTTGTTTAACCCTTGAGGGTATGCATCTATGAAGACTACAATGCAGAGCATAGAAGACGTAGTATAATCTAAAAACTAACGTAATGATAATCTTTTTCTCCAGAGCGGGCCACGTAGACGCTCTCAGTCTGAGTTAATTGTTTAATTAGCTAACTAGGCAACAGATGTATGACCCAAGACCTAAAACAACAACAAGCGTGTTTTCAAGCTTTGCCCAAGGCTAAGCTACTCAGAAACACCCTGCAGTCGAGTGTAGGCTTTGATAGATTGTGCTCGCAACAGTAGCATGATATACTACTAGTAGTGCTCGTATATTTTTAAAAAAATGCCAATTATTATGTTAGTGTTTTTAGACTTATGCTCATTTTAGCAAAAATGCAGAAATTATGCTTCTATTCTTTACTTTAAATTTGGTAAAAGCACCTCAGTAACCGATGCTGCAAACAAGTAAATTGCAAACAGATTTACCCCATTTAGATCTAAAAAAAAATAATTAATTAATTTTTATTTAAGCTCGATAGCGTGAGGAGTGGTTGCCCAATCTCCCGAGCTCGGGGCTGATGTATTAAGCGCTCGAGCATTCCGGATCGAATTAGAATTTAGAAATGTTGGTTTTTGCGGAGAGGGGAAAACCGGAGTACCCGGAGAAAAACCTCTCGGAGCAGAGAAGAGAACCAACAACAAACTC
>JAKSDK010001598.1 GCA_022360095.1 Phycisphaerales bacterium | reverse complement strand
ACCTTTTAAGGTAAGAGTTGAAAATACTTTGTGAAATGCATGTTACATTCATCTTTCAATTCTAATGTATTATTCATCCCTAAGCCCAAATAAAGGTGATATCTTTAATTTGTTTTATTTCCCCTTGGTTCCAAGTATACATTTTAACATATCAAAACTGGTCTATTTATATCTGTAGCAGTTGTCCTGTACATCCCTGGAATACGTAGATCTATATTAATGTTTTAAACTTTTTTTTTCTTATAGGACCAGCTTGCTGTCCTGCAATCATCTTGCCCCCATTTACTACAAGAAAGGTTTGCAATAAACTTTCAAAATACTGTGGAGCCTCTTGTAAGTAACCATACAAATTGCAAAAACTCAGTGGTCACTTTCAAGTATCGAAAAACAGGGGATCTATTCCAGGAAGAGGTCCAACAACAACCACTTTTTTGGAGAACATTTTTGGCAGGCAATTTCTAAGTTGCAGTGATTGTGTAGTTCTTCACACATTCCGAGTAGTGAAGTTCATAAAGCAAACACAGAGATCAGACTATGAGTCAAGTGGTTGCGTACACTCTTTAAGAGGTTAAAAACAAATGGAAAATTATGAAAACATCTCCCAAAAATTGGTTGGGTCACTTACAAGAGGAGGTCGTTTACCAGTGGTTCCAACAGGATTTACTTATGTGTTATGCAATGAGCAGTGATAGGTAATATACAGGTATCTTACCATCCAAATTTTTAAATACTGATTAATCATCCAAGTCATGCTGCACAATTTTGCACATCATCATCATCACTACCACCACAACCATCCTGTTAACCATCATCATCATCATCATCATATAAATTATCACCATCATCCTCATCATAGCCATCATGTCATTGATTGTAAGAGGACCCCAAGGATCTCTAAGCATTCAGCTCAGTCCTGGGTGGTGGATTGGCGGAGTGGCGAAATGTTGCTTGTTTTTTCAGGCTAGATGATCCTCAACTCTTTCGTTATCTAAGGTTATGTTTGTAATTTCCATGTGAATTTTGTGTCTGTAGGTTAGCACAAGTTGCCTCCTTTGCACACACCTTACAATCAACAGAGCTGGCTTCTGTTGGACTTCCAGATTTTCCAATTCACAATCTTGTAAATATTGTAAGAATAATGGT
>JAKSDK010000394.1 GCA_022360095.1 Phycisphaerales bacterium | reverse complement strand
CAAAAACTATGTACACAAAATAAAAGAAACACTGTCCTCTAAAATCCAGTGGAGTTGTACCTCGCATCTTGAAACAGAAACTAAACCAGAATTCTTATATCCCTTCTTCTTCTTCTGTTTCTTGATATTTATACATGGCCACTGAACCTAGAAACAAAATACAAAATTATTTTCATGTACAAAATAAGTCCCTTTAAGGGCATTTGGGTCATTATACGTTTTGGGGAAACTGCCCTCCTACCCTTCCCTAATCCAACATTTTGGCCTTAGTGAGAAGTAAGTGATATTGTTGGCTTAGGGGAGGGGTAGGGTAGGTGGGCAGTTTCCCAGAAACGTATAGTGATCAATCCGCGCATTTTTTTTTCCAGAGTCAGGGTTGCGCTCTAGCAGAGCCCGGTCGCCCCTGGTGCCCAGCTTTTGCTCTTGGGTGACTAGAAAATCGTAGTTTTTTATACAAATCTTATCCTGGGAACTCTAGATTTTCCAGATACAGAACACTGGGCTCCCATCAATTTTCCTTTTAAAAATATATTTAGAGCACAGACTTATTGAGAATGATACTGAACTTGAACTAGGACTTATGAGAAAATGGGCTCTCAGTAAACTAGGGGATTAAGGATTTATAATTATCATCATTTATGGTAACCCATACACTGTATACATTGAAACCTGCAGCAAAACCTTTGTCAGCACGCATGTTGTCCACACCGTACTCGCTACATTTTTTTAAGATACTGATGAGGAAGACTTGTATAACAATATTTTTTCTTTTTAGTTATGTCTTTCATAATTTATTATAATAAGACCTCTTTAACTTCTTGATCATTTCCTTTTTCCTCAAGACCTTTTGTCTGATTGACCAGTGAAACCATAAAGTTGGTCAGTCACTCATAGGGGTTAAAGAGACTTCAAGGCATTTTATTCTGTGTTTTGTTCAAATGTTGGATAGAGCTATCCAGCAGATAAAATTTATCATTATCCAGTGGATATAAGTATTAGAAAAAACAACTGCATTGTCCTCTGGTTAGCGATTTATCCAGTGGAT
>JAKSDK010001518.1 GCA_022360095.1 Phycisphaerales bacterium | reverse complement strand
CGTTTTTCAGTTTCTTTGTCATCACCATCGTTGATTTCAGAAGGCCGCTGTGATTCATTCACAGATTTTGACATTTCTTCAGATTTATCATCTTGTTCTTGGTCTTTATTATTCTTTAGCACATGAACTCTACTATTATCGAGCGCGGTGTATTGATCATCATCGTTATCAAAGAATTTCCAGATGCTCTGCTTTTTCTTTAACTGAATGCCAGCGGTGGATTCGCCGCAGAACATGGACTGCTCTTCAGGGTCGCTGGTATGATCACCATCCTCACCAGCCGTCAAATTTGCTTGCTCCGAGAGTCGCTTTTCAACGACGTTGCCAGTCAACTGTTCGGCTGAGCTTTCATCCACCAAGTTAGAGACTTCTGCTGGGCTCTCACAGGGAACCTGCTTTTTCTCAAGGTCACTAGCTTGTTTATCCACACTTACTCTATCACATTGCCGCTCTTGGAGTTGGATTTCCTCCACTTGTCCGTTCTTGTTAACAGTCTCACTTCTTTCAAAGCAGTCTACACTTGTATTAACTGATTCAATGCTCGATGTTGTTTCCTCCGTCGTCGAAGAAGACTCCTCCTCAAAACTTTTATCAGAATAGCTAACTGTATTTTCTTGATCTTTGGTGAGTGCTAAGGCGACGGATTCGTTCTTCACCTGAACTGTATCACACCTTAAACATGAATTACAGTATTGTCTCAAACAAAATGCAACTTCCTTGCCAAACATTAATACACAAGTTAATCTATCTTTAGATCTAAACACTTGTAGTTGATACCCAATACAGTCTTCATTGGAATTTCATGGGCTACAATCTAAGAATATTCAGAGAAATAAACAAGAATTCACCCTGGGCGTTAGTAACATGGGTAAGAGAGGGATAGAAAAATGCTCCCCTTTCCCCCACCCTCTAGTTTTTCGCTTCCTCCCCGACCCGTTCGACGCTTGCCACACTCAGGCCATAATTAGTAATCTCTATGGCCCTTTGACTGAAACTATCTCCGTATCAGTTTTCTTATCATCAGGAATAGAAATAATGATTTTTGCTCGAACGCGTTTGCCAAAAATGTACCTCAGTAAACCCTCATCTTCTAAAACCCCAGGCGCATCTCGTGAGAGAGACAAAAGCAGGTAAACGACGGTTCGCCTTTTATTAACTCGCCATAATAGATAGCCCCCAAGTCTCGGGAAGATCATTCAAATTATGAACAAAAGAGATATTGACTCACTTGATCTCTTCCTTCAGGTCTTCTGGCACATGCGTACTCCGTACTTGTTTTTCCTTGG
>JAKSDK010000508.1 GCA_022360095.1 Phycisphaerales bacterium | reverse complement strand
GTTTCTTCGCCCGATTGAATTCTACTGGGTAGAAAAATTCAGAAACATGTACTTGACAGTGAAGCTGGGTAGGTACACCGTAAAGAAGGAAAAGAGAAAGAGTTGGAACCAACTGGAGTAAAACTTAAGAGAACCAAGTGCAGGAAAACGCAATTCTCCAATAGTCTTCTACAATACAGTATGGACTACTTTTCAAAAGTAAACAAAACGAGAATCAGAGTAGTGAGTTCTTATTTGAGCGGACACGTTGAAGTTCGATGTCCCCGTGGAAAGAAAACACATATTAGTGGTTAAAAACATTGCCGTTTGATGCTGTTGCGAAAGCGATTTATAAATAAATAATTCTACGCGCCCTCGGCTGTCTAAACTTACTTGACATTTTCTAATCTGCGGCACGTTTGCGGTGACAGTTTTCACGCTTTGCCGGCGGAGTCGCGGGGTTTCCGGGGTGGAAATGAAAATTTATGAGAGATCGTTGCAAGCTCTCCTTTCCTCAGCCCCTCGCCCGCGCGTTCTCGCGAGGCTCACTTCGCTTACCCAAATAGGAGAGCTTGCTCGCAGGCTAATATTGTGTTTAAAGTTGAACCTTTACTATAATGGTCAACTCTCTACATAAAAGTGGCCTGATGACTCCACGAAAAAAAACAAACAAACAAACATATGTTTGCCCTGTGGTTATATTGATCCATGTTTTAACCACTAGAGCAGCCACGTGCGACCATCACCCAAATGCAGTCATTTTCCTCAACCTCCAACATGGCCAATGCGACGAGTAGTGTAGGGAATCAACTAAACTTATAATCATTCATCAGAAATAATCTTATTTATCCAACACATCTATCATCAATTATATTCAGAAAAATCTCTTTATAAGAATTCCATATATTTTTAACCCTTGTGCAAGTCAAAGTACAGTACTGCTTAAAAGTTACCACCCCCTCCCGAGGCACAAGCTTTGTTGTCCCCATCTCTCAAGACAAAACTCTCTTCTCTAGATGAGAATCTTACCTCATGAGACAAAAGTCCTTTCTCCACAGAAGAGACGCCTGAGACTTTTGACCACTAGCCTGCGAATGGCAGACGTTTCTACTCGTTCATCGCCGCTGAGGGACGTTTCGCAAGGAGGAATGTCTGCAACTCAGCGACAGAAATTCCATACCAAAGACGTAAAACAATGTTTACATAATAAATCCGGTAGTCATGGGGTTCCAAACGCAAATTTGTTCAATTTTACGTTTCTCCTGGTCGATTTAGGTAAAGTGTTGTGTTCAACTGCGAATGAGCTCCAGAAAAACTCAAATGCTTCTTCTGGAGAAGACTATATTCCACAAATATTGACTG
>JAKSDK010000314.1 GCA_022360095.1 Phycisphaerales bacterium | reverse complement strand
ATCCAAAGACAAAATAGACGAATTTCTAACTAAAACTGAACAGAAGAAATGCAATAATACGCCAAAAAAAAACTATTGCTCGATAGGTGTCGAGTATCTACAATAAAAAACAAAGTTGACATCCTGGAACCGTGCAGATGTTTGAATTTTTTGCAATTAGTGCGGCTACTAACACCATTTGTCGTTTTTGATCTTTAGGGACCTGCCTCACATACAGCTACAAGACGTAACCACGTCACAACTGATAGCTTATGACACTGACAGAGATCTACTTCCGCTCATTCTGGCTCAATGTAACTACTCTCTGGAGGTGGGTCGGGGAACGTTGGTACAGTACAACTGGGATGCACTGGAAAGACAGCTGATTGACAGGTTCATCAGGGGAAGACCTCTTGTTGATTTCAAGGTAAACTGCAGAATTTCTTCGTAGAATTTAGATTGAAAGATTGGGGACTCCTATCCAGTGCCGGGGCGATTGCTGTGTTTATGTCAAAAAATATCTGTGTGTTAACGTTTTCTATAATAATTGACGTAAACACCTTTGAGTGTTTACGTTTACTATAGATCCTGAAGTTTGATCATTTTAGATCAGGTTGACAAATAGCCTGCGTAGCAGGCGCTTGGAAGTAGTGGGCACAAGAAAAACGCGCGTGAGAGAAGGAGACACCCCTCGCGTGTCTCCCTCGTGCGCGCCCGTTCTCTCTTTCGCCCACTACTTCCAAGCGCCTGCTACGCAGGCTAGTTGACAAACCACATTTTGTTAAGAACAACTGCAGCAGCGGCATTCGTTACTGCTGCCGTCAAACCGTTTTGTCTGAAATTAGTCACTCAGGCTAAGAAAGTTGAATCAGACAGCAATTAACTAGTAAGGGTGTGTTTACATGAGAAAACTCGCACCGGCGCGAGTTTCATACTGGGATGACTGTTTGTTTTCATATCGCGTTTACATGATGACTGGGTCATTTCATATCTCGTTATTAAAAAGTAACATTTCATGTTGATAAATACACGTGTGCTTCAAAATCGCAAACATTACGCATGCGCTACCCGGTCCAGTCTACCGGCAGACCGATTTCACACCGAAACGGGTGGTCGTTTCGCGTTTTCATAATACCGTTGCGAGATTTCGT
>JAKSDK010001059.1 GCA_022360095.1 Phycisphaerales bacterium | reverse complement strand
TTTTATTCTCGATAAGTTTCACGATGGAAGGTTCACTCTTAAGTGATCGCTCGTAAATTGTCTCTCCAAATATTCACTCTTAAATTTCCGCTCATAAACTAGTGCATCGTTAAGGTTGGGGAACGTGTCGTTCCCCAAAAAGCTATAATCTTTCCCTTGACTGTCCTCAGCTGTGTCCTCCATGCCTCGTGCTTTTCAAAATGGCGGATGAGATTTCAATGAGCCAGCGATATATCCCAAACAATGTAACGTTCAAAAAACGACAGCGAAACCGTCTGCATTTTAAGACCGATGCCAGCCTTCGGCTGGGCCCCGGTAAAAATGTTCCTGTTTTTCTCTATGGTGTTACTATGCTCATTTTTAAGATTAAAAGAATTATTTCAAGTGAAAAATGGTTTAAGTACGTTGTTCCCTTTTTTATTTTTTTTGAAAATGCCAAAAATTTGGGTCAGTCGCACGACGCTCAACGGAGAAAAAAAAGAGGATGGCCTTATGAAGAAAAGAGATAGAATGGACAAAACTCTTCCACAAAGGCGTTTTACACGGAATGAAACTTGACTCGTTCCAAGTCGTCAAACTACCAGTCGCAAAGGATGCCGGGCTGCCTCATGCAATCGCAAAGGATTCTGGACCGAATGTAGGCTACGTGACTTTTGTTTGAGTGACGTCTGGGGGCTAGTCAACAGTGAAACAGTCGGAATCTGAGTGACTTGTGCTCGAGAGCACGGAAAGTCATGTTGACATACTAGTTTTCAATTTTGTTTTGCTTCGTACAATAGAAATAGCCCAAAAATATTAGTATGTGATATTCTTGAAATATAAACAAACGTATCAATTAATAAATAATAATGTGCATGTGAATACATATTTGCATATTATTTTGCAAAAATAATTCTAGCCATAGTAAAAAAAGACAATTTCTAGTACACTGTAAACAACAACGACCAACCTCTTTCCCAGGGCTGTTCGGGAAAAGCCCTTGGGACAAGGTTGAACAACGACAACAACAACAACAACAACAACAGTTTATTCAACTGTCAAATAATTCAAGTCTATGTTAACCACA
>JAKSDK010000684.1 GCA_022360095.1 Phycisphaerales bacterium | reverse complement strand
TAATAAACACGAGTCTCTACATTTTCCGCTCTAAGATGCCTCAAAACATACCGCCTTTTATTGCTTATTAGAGGGGGGATGTGCCTTTTTATTTCAGCCCCCCCTCCCACTTTTTATTTTGCTCTGCCACCACTACCTCCTTCTTTTTCAGTTAAGTGTACACTGATCTATTTGGTCAGTGAGACCGTGCTGGTGCTGTTTGCCACTCACTGTTTGCTATGCATACATTGCATTCATCTCTTACGTGGCTGGTACCACCATGCTTTGGGACAACTACATCCATCAGTTTGAAAACTCTGTGAAAGAAGTTACACTGCACCAGTGTGTGTATTTTCAGCAAAGGTATCGCCATTTAGAGAATAACATTGCTCACAAACCTTGAGTCTTCTATTGTCTCCTGTATCATGCCTGATTTTCGACATCCATTCATCATCAAACCAGTCTGGTGCACTGAAATGAAAAGTGGCACATTATTTTATTTAATCACAAGTAATCACCAGCAGAATATTGTGCCATTTTCAATCCGTAAAACAGGGGTTTCAATAATAATATTGAAGTAGCCAGCAGGTTTGAATAGAGTAAACGACTGTATCAACAAGGGGCCGTTAACTTCCTTCTTCTAGGTAACTAAAAGCATAACATATCAGTGGTCCTCGAAAGCACATCATAATTAGCTCGCAACTTAATTCAGATTTAAAGATATATTTTTGGTTTACGACATCTTTAAAACTAATTGCTTCTTTTTCTCAGAAAAAAGTAGCCAACGCGTGTCGTCAGTCATCGGTGCTTATAGAAGCAAGTTGTCATCAACATTAACCGTAAGTCAAAGAATTAGAAAATGGTAAGGGAGCCGCAAGAGTGGATATCAGCACAGTACAGAGAGGTCACGACCCCACTGATCCTGAGGATGACTTTGAGATCACAGTGGAAGGATTTGAATACTACATGTACTTTATTTACTTCTTATGACTACCCTGTTTATACTACCACCTCATTATTATGAATAGGATTTTATGGCTGAGTGGTGGTTCCATAAACAGGGTTACTGTAGTTCTGAAATCCTAAGATGTGTACAAAATTTCCAAAACTTTGACCGAATAAAATACCCCCTCGCTTTGTGTTCCAAGTTTTTCTTCATTCATAAAAGAACGTTTAACCATTGAAAAACATCTGTAAATCATTCTGGCTTGGCAAGTTGATTTTAATTTTTGTCTCACACTCAGGTCAAGTGCGTATCAGAATAAGAAACACATCACTGAGCAATTGTTCCTTTTTTGTGATTTGAACAAAAGGAGACTGCATT
>JAKSDK010001500.1 GCA_022360095.1 Phycisphaerales bacterium | reverse complement strand
TCTATTAACTCGCTTATAAAAATACAAAGCCACCATTTAACTTTTTACACTATCAGACACTAAAAGAATACAGCAAGCTATAGCAATTTCTACTTTGCAACGCACAGTAAATTATTTACAACAGCAAACCTTTTTTTTTTGCTAAAATCTGATAGGGGGGAATTTTCCAGCTAGCGCCATTGAGTTTTCTTTTCCAGCATCTCTCTCTGCTGGAAAAAGCCCGAGGATGAGGCAGTCATAAACACTATACCTAACTCTATGTAACTTTTTACAACTGGCTAGCGAAAAGTCACAACAAACAGCCACGCAACAAACGCGACCGTCTGTACCTCTTGGTAAGGGTTTCGCTTAGAGCGAGACTTGACAGGTAATAAACACAGAAAACGAGGAGGGACCCAATCCATGTGGTTGTGTCTTCTGACGTATCTATACGTTAAAAAAATCTTTTAACATCCCAGTGGGATAGCATCGAATACGAATCCGGTAAATTCGAAACAAATTTGTTAAATTAAGACTAATATTAACCTAACAATGTTAAGCCCCTTGATTGGGAGTGGACGGGCTACCGCGGAAAATGGACAGGAAGACCTCTCTTGGGCAAGAGATTGACGTTCTTCAATGTTCCAGTCGTTTGACTCTCACAAAATTCCGCTGGGGGCGGTAATTCGACAGGGAATTTGTCGCCGGGAATGGGGAAGTAAACTCTACCTTTAATACCGAAGAGTGTCAATTTACCCCTAGGGTTAAGCCACTCCCCTAATCTAGGGGCTTAACAACGAACAGTGCATAATTTGAAAAAGGAACTATTATTCTCTGTTACTAGACAAAGGAGGAATAGGACGAAATATGCGGGTCACTGGATTGGTAAGTATCGTTGTTGTAAGCGTTCCTGTCCAGGTACATCACTCGAGGATCTCTGCCGTCTGACTGATCGCTTTGTTCGTCTCTATTAGACCCATAAGACGGCGATATTCTGCCTCCATACACAGGGTCTACAGTGTGATAAGATGGTGCGGGAGATACTGGTGTACCCGGAG
>JAKSDK010000895.1 GCA_022360095.1 Phycisphaerales bacterium | reverse complement strand
ATGAGCAAAAGCAAATCATGTCTTCTTACGGTTCAACCTCTCCCTAAGTACACATATATAGATTTAGCCAGGGCTAAAAGCGAAGCTCTTGTTAATTTAGTTACGCAAACAAAAAATAAAATGGTGTAATGCTAAACAGCGAGGGACGTGAGAATGACAACAAAACCAATAGGTCTAATAAGTCAAAACAAACAACTTTGCACTCACAGCAAACTTTTTTGTGCTGTTGTTGTTGCACGACTAAAACGTGAAGCTTCCTAGTTACACGTTGTATGGAGGATTGTTTCGTATTGTTCGCAAAAAAATTCGATCTTTTGTTCCTGTTCGCGTTTTTTTCACTGTTGCTCATTTTTCATCTTGTTGAAGCTATCACTGAACTCATTTTCTTACCGCCGCAGTAAAATTTTCATGTTGTTCTTTCAGCGAAATTCGGCTCCTTACTTTTTCGTCTCCCGCGCTCGCTCTTTCTCTGTTATGCATGTCAGTGTAGATGTTGTGGTTCAATTTTGTCCTTGGAGCGTTTACCATTTGTATGGAAAACCCGGAAATTCCGGGGAGAATTCGAATGGAGCGGTTCATCCCGGGTGAAATTTTCAGGAAAAAAGTAATACCCTTCGAGGTATTACCTTTTTTCCGTTTTTACCGAAACAACCGAAATTTTCTGTACCATTTGTTTGGTTTACTAATGTCAGGCTTCATGTCGAGAGAAAGCGAAAAATTCACCGGTACAAGTCAATCCCGTTCCTGCTTTCGGTAATTTACGGTAATTTTTTCACCGAAATTTCCGTACAAATGGTAAGCGCTCTTGGTTTAAATTTTTTTCTTTTGTTTGAAATTCATTATCATGCTTTACCATACCCCAAAACAAAAGAAAATAAAATTTGAACCAAGGATAAAATTGAACCACAACATAGACAGTCAAAATTTAGTCGAGAAAAGATTCGGCTTTGTTGTTGTTTTTTCAGTCCGGGTGGCCGGCCGTGCGAGTAGTAAATGTGACATTTGACATCGGTTTACTTGTTGGGGTGGACGGTCAGGTGATAACCAAAATTTTCTTACCCATAGTGCTTTACAGATCCTACCTGAGTATATCTCTTACATCTCTCTATTATGGACAGTTCTCTTGGTCCCGTTTTGCCAAAGCTATTCCAACCTCTATGACACGGACACTTTTGTGATGCAGACACTTGGTCCTACACCTTTGTTGTCCATGTTTACAAGTAGTAGAACAGACGTAAAATCAAGCTAGTGGTGAATTTCTATAGCAATAGTTGTGTGAAGTTGAGGAAAATTGAGGAAAATATTACGTTAGGTTCCTTTTTTCAAGTTCACAGTCAGAAAAATTGCCTAACTAGCTTGTCAACGGGCGCTGGTTAAAAAAGAAATCTTATGAGTGCAACTGACGCAGTCATTTCAGTCTTTAAAGTGAAACATATTTCTAAGCTCAGACATCAGTGAATTGCATTGAGTTCAGAAAGGTAAACATCCTTAGCGATACAATCAACTTTTAAAAGGATTTATCTTTATCGGCCAGGCCATATAGCCATAACTACTCTTTTTTTGTCTTCTTCAGATTGTGCAAGGCCGTTGATGATAAATTAGCAGCAACTCTTGAAGATACTCAATACTTTAT
>JAKSDK010000737.1 GCA_022360095.1 Phycisphaerales bacterium | reverse complement strand
GAAAGCCGATTCAAAAATTTTCCTTACCCTTCGTTACGAACACATTCAGCCACAGCAACGCATCTCGCCAGCACAGTCAACCCAAGCAACTCCACTGCACGTGGCTCGATACAGAAAGGCAGTAACTAGTACGCTGCGGATACAACTAACATTGGTTGTTTGTTATCTGCCGTATGCTGTCGCGATAATTGTAACACCTCAAGGAGAGCCTTTGCAATATTACCTTGCTAGCCAATTTGGGTTGCCTTTCTTCACTTAAACTCGTCACTTAACTTGCTGTTGTACTGCTGGAAAATCAAAGAAGTCAGGCAAGCGGTGAAAGACACACTCAGGTAAGTTTCGTGTTCGTCATTTTAGCATTTCGTTTCCCTTGATCAAAATTTACCTGAATGACTCGAATTCTGGTTCTTGCAACTCACCACCAATGCCAAACCATTTGCTTTTTTCGTCGTGCAATCGGTAAAATGCCTAAAACTATGTACAACAGCAATTTGTTTTTAAGAATACGCAACGAACAGATCACGTATTTGACAGTCATTTCACCGTATAGTCATAAAAATGCATAATTTGCACTCTGCTGTACACTGAGGTGCTGAAATGTCAGTAAACTATCAAATTAACATGGCAAATTGAGGATTCAATCAGAGCCGTAGCTAGCGGAGGGGCACGGGGGAAACTTGCTCCCCGGTCCTGTTGAGCCACACAAATCAAGTCTGTGGATGGATTTGTTTTCTTTAGACTCAGTTATTTTGATTGTGGTGACTTGCAATTGTTTGCCATTTTAATGGCTGAGATATTGTTTGGTCTGCGGTATGTGAAAATAGTAAGCAAAAGGAAGCAAAACCTCCTATTGAAATTGACGTGTATATGTACTATTGGCAAGGTTCACTCTAATTTACAGAAGGTGCCTGTAATGGCACAGCCTGGAACTAGTCTAGTAGAGAGTAGAATCCTGGGACAGAAAATGGCGATCGCACACACAGTCTGACGGTTAACTGGTACATAACAGCAGGGACCACGATGGCTTCGCCAACGGAAGGTACTAGTGGTCTACCAAAAACCAAAAAACAACTTCGAACTTCCATAATTTCTGCATTTTCATCGAGAGCATCTAAGATTACCAGGTAAATAAGGGTCTATCAAATAGAATAGAGTGAGTTTTGAAGGACGGTAGAAAGTGTACTAGTGCTTGGATATTTATACGGTGTGTTTCAAATTAACAGGACCTCGGAAATAAGCACTTGTAAGCACTGAAAACACTTGCCTTTTCACACTTATTCGTGGTCGATTTTCGGAGACTTATCTCATAACAAGTGCTGAAAATAGCCTTCGGAGCCTACAAATTTGACAATTTTCTGGGACAGGATACCCCCAGATCCCTGTACAAGACTCTTGCCTTCGGCACTCGCGATAATGCTCCCCGTTACATAAAACCTAGCTACGGCCCTGTCAACAGTCCGGGCCACAACCAGAACTGGATATATGATGATGTCACCCAAATTTTCAACATGGCGCCCAAACCAAGGGACACGATCCAGGGACACTTTCCAGCTCTTTGCTACCCCTAGAAATGACCTTTTCCCACAGTACCTTAGGAGCTGCGCTTTTGAATGATGAGGAAGCATATGAGTGTGAAAAAAAATGGCAACTGATGAAGTTTGCG
>JAKSDK010001082.1 GCA_022360095.1 Phycisphaerales bacterium | reverse complement strand
GCTCATCGTGTAGGATGCAATACTTAATTATCTTACTCGGGTTATAACATCACAGAAACTCTTACAAAGAATTGCTCCGATGTTATAATGTATCACTAATCTCTTTACCCGGTAATTAGCATATTCCGGAGATATAACCGAGGGTCCTTTTTGATGCAAATTCTATCTTTTTGCTAAATTTCCAGTCGAGCCACCTTAAACCTACCTTTAACGCTTGCTTGCATTCCAAGATGAGAGGACATCTGCTGCTTATTTCGAATCAATTTCGACTCGAACGATACCACACAAGATTCGCTGGGAATAACGATAAAACCTTGAGGAAGTTTGTAGCGGCAGTCTGAAGTTTGTCTCGGTTCGGAAAAGTCAGCCCTGAATATTGGATGTCTAAACCCAGGATCTCGTCCGTCAGCCAGTGGATAGCCAAAGAGGATATCATAACCAAGAAGGCTGTAGTCTAGGTCTGAGAACGTCTTCTCCCCCAGACAATGAGCCTTTTTGCTGGAGTCCGGGATTTGAGGGTCCATTCTTATCCCTGAAAAATAGAAAATCATGATGGGAAAGCACCATTGTAGTCACATGTTTCAAGATAGCGATTGTTAAGAAATAAATAATTTGTGGAAAAAATAAGTCATTCCTGAAAATGTAGAACAACTTTGTAATAAATGCATGTCTTGAGTCAACAACATTAATTGATATTCGGTGAGCTTTAGCCTAAAGTCCAAATGCATTCACCTTTTCAAAGTCAATGATATTTCCACTGAATTATGTGAATGATATAAGGGACGGACCATTGAAAAAAAATTCATGCAAAGAAGCAGGTAAAAAAAAAAAAAATTCATGCAGAAGGAAGGTCCAATTGTTTTTCAGAAAGTCTGAGTTTCAGAAATCAACAATATTACCAGGCACAATAATGAGAGGGTCTCAATGGGGTTAACCGATAGGCGTAAAACGGCCAAAAATTTAGTCGATAGCAGTAAAAATTGAAAAATTTTAACCGTTAGCCGTAAATAGGGTAAAAAAAAGTTAACCGTAAAAGAAATTGTTCCCTAGATTTGCTACTTTTAAGGAAGGTACTAAACTCACTTATGGTTGCGTTTTTTATTTCGCGGCT
>JAKSDK010000795.1 GCA_022360095.1 Phycisphaerales bacterium | reverse complement strand
TTTGCCTGCCGGTCCTTGGCAAAACTACCTGATGACGACAGCTTACAATCAGGTGACACCGCGGGAGTACGATGGAACAGAGCACGTCGCATACAATCCTTACATCGAGCTGGTGATCCATCCCATGCCCACCAATTGCATGAACTGCCACGCGAGAGCGGGCTATCCTATTAAGGAGAAGCAGCTTCATCCCCCGGACCAAACCAATTTTGCCGCCTACGATGACTCGCCGTCCGGACGTCACGAGGTGCTACCCAATAGTCCGGCACTCAAAGGGCTCCTTCGGACCGATTACCTGTGGATCATCACGGACCGAGCGATTCACGACGAATAATGCATACGCGGCGCGGCGACTCCGACCGCCATTCCGGGTTCGTTATTAGCGCACTATTCACGTACCACCAGCCTCACCCGAGCCTGGCGAAACCGTCCCCGCCCCCCCCACCGAAAAAAAAGCGTGAATAGCGTCATCTCCATGTCGCATACATGTTCCAAACGAAAAATGGAGGTGCACGATGAGACGCATCGTATCACATCGGCCGTCAGGGGCCGTGAAAACAAGACACGCTGGATGGAGAACTCCGCCTCTGTCCTTGGCGACGCCACGGGGATGGATGCCATCGAAAAAGGAAAGACGAGGCGGGATTCACCCGCCATCGAGGAACGGTCTTTTCATTTTTCCGATGATGTTGGTCGTGTTATGGATCACGCCGAATGTCGCCTCTGCCATGAGCGCCATAATACTGTTCGATTGCGAAGAATTTGGAAACGGTTGTGAGAATCGTATTCCGGAGGATCCGGGTCAAACAGAAGGACAAATGGATCCTTCGAGCATCTTCGTGCCGGAATCGCAGCCGGAGTGCGAGGGCGTTTACGACGTCGACATTTCCGTAAACATCTATCATCACCATCGCGGCAGCCTGGACGTATTCCTGATCCACGTTCCGACGGAAACCATCATCGTGTTGATTTCAGGCTTGAACAGCGACGAATCGCACATCGACGTCACACTCGACGACGAAGCGGCCATCGATATTCTGACGTCAAGTTGCAGCCGGCCGAACTCGGAGTGTCGCGGAACCTTTCAACCGATTGGATCCCTCAGCGACTTCGACCTCATCGATCCCGCCGGTGAATGGCAACTGAGAATCAATGATCAACGCGCAAACGACTCCGGCATGCTGGTCTCTTGGAGCCTTGCTTTCACGTTTCCGGATGAGGATGGTGACGAGATTCCCGATTGCTACGATCCCTGTCCGGATGACTCCAATTTGCTCGACCGTGATGAGGACGGTATCGCCGACTGCCTTGACGGTTGCCCCGATGATCCCGACAAGGCCGAGCCCGGCATGTGCGGCTGCGGAATTCCAGACACGGACGACCGTGACAATGACGGCGTCTGCGACGAGCAGGACGGATGCCCCGACAATCCCGACAAGATCGATCCCGGCCCCTGTGGCTGCGAGTTGCCCGACACTGATTCTGACGGTGACGGAAGACCCGATTGCCGTGATCCTTGTCCTGACGATCCCAATAAGATCAATCCCGGCCTTTGCGGGTGCGGCGTCCCGGACATCGACCTCGACGACGATGGTGTGTGCGATTTTGACCAAGGATGCGGCAAACAAGGCGATCGGGACAACGACGGCATCTGCGACGACGAGGATGGATGCCCTGACAATCCTGACAAGATCGATCCCGGCACCTGCGGTTGCGAAGCACCCGACACCGACTCTGACGGGGATGGAAGACCCGATTGCCGTGATGATTGTCCGGACGACCCCGGTAAAACACGCCCCGGTCTTTGCGGGTGTGGTGTCCCGGACGTCGATCTCGACAACAATGGTGTATGCGATGTCGACGAAGGTTGTGGCGGCCTTCCCAACACGAACGATCGTGACAATGACGGGGTTTGCGACGACGAGGACGGCTGCCCCGACGATCCCGACAAAGTTGCTCCCGGCCTTTGCGGCTGTGATGTCGTGGACGAGGACCGTGACAACGACGGCGTGGCCGACTGTATCGACAATTGTCCGAATGTCGCCAATCCCGATCAGACCGACAGCGACGACGACGGTATCGGTGACGCCTGCACCGCTCCACCCGCGGGCGAGCCTTGCGCCTCAGGCACCGGCATGAGCGTCATGCCCATGACACTTCTGGGCCTTGGCCGCCTCCGCCGACGTCAAAAAAACCGGTCAAACACACGTGCAAAGTGCCGCTGCGCGTCATCGGTGTAACATATCTACCAAGTCCTTTGATAAACAAGGAAAATCAATGACGAATCAAGAAAAATTCTGGTCCGCTATGGCCCTTTTGAGCTGTGCAATATTCACATCCGGCGGTTGCGACACTCCGACACCGTTCGATCCGGGCCCCGGACCGGGTCAACCCGATGGCGAACCCGATCTTACGGGCGTCTGGCGACGCGAGTCCGGAGAGTTACTCTCTTTCTCCGAGGAGACACTGGATTATCTGGTTCTGGATGAAGGCGGCACCCTGAAGATGACCTTCCGAAATCAAAAGACGAACATGATCCATTGCTCCGATACCGTTTATGCCCGGATCAGTGATAACGCTCTCGTCCTGGGTTACGGCGGTCTCCAGAGCCAGGTCTTTGCGGGAGCAGGTGTGATGCTGTACGCAATGCCCGATCCGGAAACGCTTGAATTGATTGAAGACGTGGATCTAAAGACGACCTTCCGACGGGAAAAGACGCTGCCGGACGAATCTCAGTGCAAAAGTCTCATCGTGGAACAAACCTTCGATGAACTCGCCGTTTTTCCGCGCCGAGACTCCGGTCTTGCCTATGACGGCACGTCGCTATGGGTTACAGATGAAGCGACCAAGATGCTTTATCCAATCAAACCCGACTCCGGCAAAATCGGCAACCCGATACAATCGGACCAGACCTTGAACGTTTTCGCGATCCAGGGCGATGATTTCTGGGGGGTCTGCGATGGATGCCCCGTGGTTCTGGAAAAGGCCCTTGCGCAACGTCGAACAAAGGATAACGGGCAAGTCGTGGATTCCGTATTTCAGACCGAACTCGGACTCACCGCAAACTCCTTCGAGATCGCGGCCATTGCCTTCGATGACGCGGCCAAAGTGCTGTGGCTCCACGGCAAGTTTAAGGACACCAATCATTATGGTTTCCTGAAAGTGAACGCCGAAGGGCCGGAGCCCGACAAGCTGCTTGACTCGGTGGAGTTCGACGACGAGCTCAAGTCCATCGCCTCGGAGGGTCGTTTCTTGTGGGCAATTACTTCCTATCCACAACGCATCGTTCAGATCGATCTGGAAACTCTCCTGGCCACGGCGACCTATGAGGTTCCGGACTCGGACATTGAATGGCGAGGCATCGCCGTCGTAGGTTCCTGTCTTTATCTGATCGGCAAGGACTACCGCACGAACGCCGGCATGCTGACCAAAGTCTCAACAGGCGACTAGCTTAACCCAAGGGACCCGGGGGACGGTATCGTCTCATGGCCCTTCTCCGGGTCCCTTTCAGTCCCTGATAATCGGACGTCGTAATGCGTATCGGCGAGCGAATACCCATCTGCGGATCGTGCGCTCGGCGCGTGATCTTGGGAGTCCTATTATCAATTTCGCGACTATCGGACTCCCTTTGCGCGCCGCTAACGAACTCCAGTTAAGTCGGAAGCATCGATTCAATTCGGCGATTTCGCCAACCGATTAATCCAATACGAAGTGGGCCGGGCCAAGATGCGATCGTTGGTTACGTCATCGTGCGCAAATGGCCGCCGAGGCGTTGCTTGTTGGACGGATTCAGGTGAATCATCGAAGACGACTACTCTTTTACTCCGCGCTGATCACGGCCTGCTCGACAATCGCCGTTACCGTCGTCGCGGTATTTGCACTATACGGCGCCGCCGTGGAGAAGCACGGTGAGATCTTGGCCTATTCCGTCAGGAGTCGGGCAAGGCTCATCGAAACAATGGCGCAATCGGACAAGGAATTTGCCGCCAGACTCGATATTCACGACCCAACGTTGCTGACGCTCGAAAAGCTCGTCGAAGCTCACGAGTCATATCCGGACTTCGGCATGACCGGAGAATTCACGCTGGCAAAACGTGTTGGCGATCAGATTGTCTTTCTCTTGTCCCGGCGCCACGACTCCCCGACCGCAACCTCATCGATCCCGTGGAGTTCCGAGGCAGCCGAGCCAATGCGACGGGCGCTATCCGGACAATCCGGAAGTGCCGTGCTGCTTGACTATCGCGGCGAATCGGTCTTGGCGGCCTACGAGCCTTTGCGAGGGCTTCCGTTCGGAATCGTCAGCAAATTCGACCTATCGGAAATCCGTGCGCCTTTTTTTGAATCGGCCTTGATCATGAGCGTAGCGGTGCTCCTGCTCATTGCGATCGCCGTCGGCCTTACCTACCGGGTTTACACACCCATTCTCAATCGAATCGACGAGGCGAATGCAAAATTAATCAAGGTGAACCACGATCTGAGCGCACAGAAGTTCGCACTGGACAAGCACAACATCGTCAGTATTGCAAACGTCAAAGGTGACATCACGTACGTCAACGACACGTTCTGCGAAATCAGCGGATTCTCGCGCGAGGAACTGATCGGCCAAAATCATCGCATTGTCAAATCGGATGTTCACTCCGCGGAGTTCTATCGAACCATGTGGCGAACGATCTCCAAAGGACAAGTTTGGCAGGGCGTCTTCAAGAACCGCAGGAAAGACGGCTCATTCTATTGGGTGGATGCCACCATTGTCCCGTTCAAGGACGAAAACGGAAAAATACGCGAATACGTCGCCATTCGAACCGACGTCACAAAATTAAAGAAGATTGAGGAGAAACTCAGTCAGATCAACCGTGAACATCAACTGCAACAGGAGAAACTCCAGGAGCAACAGGACCAGTTGATTCACATCAACGCCAACCTCCAGGACGCCCAGGCCAAAGCGATCCTTGCGACAAGAGCCAAGAGCGAATTCCTGGCGAACATGAGCCACGAGATTCGAACCCCGATGACGGCCATTCTGGGTTTCACCGAAACGATCGCAGACAACGTCACTGAACCCGAGACCATCGAAGCCACCGAGATCATCCGGCGCAATGGTGAACATCTCCTGGGAATCATCAACGATATTCTCGACCTCTCAAAGATCGAAGCCGGGAAAATGACCATCGAGCGAATTCCCTGTTCACCACATGAGATCGCGTCCGAGGTCGCCTCGCTCATACGTGTACGCGTCGAAGCCAAGGGGCTTAAGTTCAACATCGAAACGATCGGGGCGATCCCTGAGTCCATTCAATCAGACCCGACACGCGTACGTCAGATTCTCCTTAATCTCGTTGGCAACTCCGTGAAATTCACTGAAGTCGGCGGCGTACGCCTTATCCTCCGATTTACGGACAATGATTCCTGCCCCATGATGCAATTCGACGTCGTCGACACGGGAATCGGGATGTCGGAGCAAAAGGCCACGAAACTCTTCCAGGCCTTCAGTCAAGGCGACACATCAATGGCACGCCAGTTCGGCGGAACCGGCCTCGGACTCACGATCAGCAAACGATTCGCGGAAATGCTCGGCGGCGATATCTCCATTGTGGACACCCAGGAGGGCGTCGGCACACGATTCCGAGCAACGGTCACCACAGGACCTCTTGACGGCGTGCGAATGGTCGAGAGTCCCAGGTCGACGAACGTCGTCAAGACCAAGAAACCGAAGGCCGTCGCAAACGCAAATGCCCTCGCGGGATGTCGAATTCTTCTCGCGGAGGACGGCCCGGACAATCAGAGACTCATTTCGCACGTCCTCAAAAAGGCGGGCGCCGATGTCGAAGTCGCGGAGAACGGTCAGATTGCCTTGGACAAGGCGATGCCGGCCGTCGAAGCGGGGAACCCTTTCGACGTTATCCTTATGGATATGCAAATGCCCGTGTTGGACGGATACACGGCGACCAGCCTCCTCCGTGTCAAGGGATACACCGGCCCCATCATTGCACTGACTGCACACGCCATGACCGGAGACCGTGAGAAGTGCATCAAGGCGGGCTGCGACGATTACACAACCAAACCGATCGATCGGAAGAAGCTGATTGAGCTGATCCAGGCACATTCCCAGACCCGGATGGCCAAAGCTTGACGCTGACTTTCATGATGACCGATAAACCGGCGGGTAACTTGACGGTGCCGTTGTTCTCTGTTATCTAAGTAAAGCAGCGCTATTGGCGGAGTTGCTGTCGCGATGACCTCTCAATCGCGTCATCAAATCGTCTGAAAGCTCCTTGGCCCTAGAATCGGGTCCAGGACAGGAAGTCAATTCCAAAGAGGCGAATCGCAGACAGACTGCGATACCTTCCCGAGCCGGCCGTAGCTAGTAGATAGGACTATTGGGTGATGATCCCGGCGATGGACAACAAGTCAGGGGTCGATTCCGGACCATCGCCGTATGGGGAACCAATCCGCTTTGGCTAAATCTCAAAGAAAGTTAGGTATCTGGCTCATCGGCGCGTCAGGCAATGTTGCGACAACTGTGGCCGTAGGGCTTGCCGCCCTCCAAAAAAAGCTGACGCCGCCCATTGGACTTGTCACGGATCAGGCGCCGCTCGCCAAACTCCTTCTGGCGCCCCTCTCTAATATCACGCTTGGAGGACATGAAATCAGCCGCCGGAGCGTCGCCCAATCAGCAGACGAACTCCGCCGTAACAGTGGGATCTTTGATGAGCTGATGCTCAGGGCCGTCAAGCCGGCTCTTGCGAAATATGAAAAGAACATCCGAACAGGTACGGCCATCCGATGCGGCCACGCCATCAGCAGGCTGGCGACGCGGTCAGGCGCCCGTAAGAAGACCAGTGCCAGACATATCATTGGTCAGCTCCGCAACGACCTTCGCCTGTTTCGTCGTCGTCACCGGCTCCACCGCGTCGTCGTTGTGCACGTCGCGTCGACCGAGCCGGCCTATAAACTTACCGCCACGCATCGAAACTGGTCGAAGCTCGACAAAGCACTTTCACAAAGGACTTCTCCCCTGCCCGCCAGCAGTCTCTATGCCGTGGCCGCCATTGAAGAAAACATGCCTTTCGTGAGCTTCACGCCTTCGTTAGGCGTGGAAGTCCCGGCAATTCACGAGTTAGCGGAGATGCAAGGTGTCCCGTTTATGGGCTCCGATGCCAAGACCGGTGAGACTCTCTTGAAGACCGTCCTGGCGCCTATGTTCCGTGAAAGACATCTGAAGATTGAAAGCTGGGTCGGTCACAATGTTCTTGGCAACGGCGACGGCATGGTCCTGGATTCGTCCCCGAACAAGGCCGCCAAACTTGAAACCAAGAATGGGGTCATCGCGTCCCTCGTGGGCTATCCTCCTCAGACGCGCACGTCGATCGAGTACGTGGAATCGCTCCACGATTGGAAGACGGCCTGGGATCACGTGCATTTTCGCGGTTTCCTCGGGACCAAGATGAGCCTGCAATTCGTCTGGCAGGGTTGTGATTCAATCCTTGCGGCGCCTCTGATTATCGACCTGGCCCGGCTGGCTGACTACCATGCCGAACAGGGACATACCGGTGTCATGAAGCACCTGGCCTGTTTTTTCAAATCACCCATGGGGGTTTCCGAACACGGTTTCGCGGCCCAGGTTGAGATGCTGCATCGATATGTCGCAGGGGAAACGTCAAAAAATCAAAACGTCAAAAAATCAAAACATCGAAGCGTCGAAAAATCAAAACGTCTAAACGGCAAAAAATCAAAACGTCAAAACGACGAAAAATTAAGACGTCAAAACAAAAAATCAAAACGGCGAAAAGTCGAAAAGACACAACGCTGAAACGTTTGAATAACGAACGAAGATGCGCCTGGCTTACAGCACCAATGCCTACATGCGATTTGAAATCGAGGAAGCTCTGGCGCGCATCGCGCGCTTGGGCTACAAAGGCGTTGAGCTCATGGCGGACGTGCCGCATCTCTGGCCGGCCGAAACATCGAATGCACGGATCGACGACGTTCGCCGTGCGCTCGATCAACATGGCCTGGCCATCTCAAACATCAATGCGTTCATGATGAACAAAATTGGTGATTCCAGACAGCCCTATTGGCATCCCAGCTGGATCGAACCGGACGCCGACTATCGGCAGATCCGTGTCGAGCACACCAGGGCGGCTTTGACCATGGCGCGACGGCTGGGGGCGCCGTGCATTACGACCGAACCGGGAGGACCGATCGAGTCCGAATCGGGTTATGCGACGGCGATGAACCTGTTTGTCGAAAATCTCAAACCGATTGTTGAACACGCCGGACGAGAACAAGTGCTTTTGTTGATCGAACCAGAGCCCGGCTTGCTCATCGAACGTTTTGACCAATATCTGGAACTCCGTGACCGGATCGATTCGCCGTTCATGGCCTTGAACTTCGACATCGGCCACGCCTATTGCGTTGCCGAGGAACCGGCCGAGTGGATTCCCAGGATGGCTTCACACACTCGTCACTATCACGTGGAGGATATCGCAGCTTCCAGAGTGCATCATCACCTCGTTCCCGGAACCGGCGCCATCGATTTTGGCGCGACGCTGCAGGCCATTCGCGAAACAGATTATGACGGCTGGCTCACTGTAGAGTTGTATCCGTTTGTCGAGGACCCGGATACCGCCGGCCAGGAAGCCAAACAATATCTTGATCGCGTGGCGGCGAGTCTATGAAATCGCTCAAGGCCTACTTCGAGCTTGTTCGTCTGCCCAATGTCTTCACGGCCATGGCCGATGCATTCGCCGGTTACTGGCTTGTCGCAGCCCAACTCCGATCCTCGGAATTGCTCCGCTCCTGGCAGTCACTTTGGTCCTGGCAACTTCTCTGCCTCGTGGCAGCCTCCGCATTCTTTTATGCAGCCGGAATCATCTTGAACGATGTTCGCGACATCGAGACGGATCGTCGCGAACGGCCGCAACGACCTCTGCCGTCCGGCCGAATTCCAAAGAGGCAAGCGGTCCTGATCGCCACAGGAATCTCCATCATAGCGGTCATGCTTGCCTGCGCTGCGGGTTTCGTGGGAGAAGTCACCGATTCGGATTACATTTTGCCCGGGAAACTCCGCCCCGGTCTGGTGGGAGTCCTGTTGCTCGCAACCATCATCGCCTACAACTTCCTTTTCAAAGGCACGCTTTCCGGTCTGGTGTTCATGGGGCTTTGCCGCGGGCTGAATCTCCTGATGGCGATGTCGGTCGGTTGGTGGTTTACGGATCTTGGAGGGCTGTTCTTCATCATCGCATTGATCTATTACGTCGCCTCCTTGACCTATTTCGGATTCGAGGAAGCGAGGCGAAGCACGAAGTTTCGACTCGCGACCGGAGGATTCGGCATTATCACTGCCGTTCTCCTGCTCGGAACACTCGTGCTTCCGGCGATGGTCTCGGACAACTTCCTGATGATTCTGTGGTTCGCCTTCCTCGTCCTCCTATCCAGGCGAATTCATCGAGCAATCAAAGATCCTTCTCCACGACAGGTACAGTATGCGATGAAGACGTTTATTCTGGGGATCGTCGTGTTCGATGCAATCCTGGCCTCGGCGACTGCCGGCTGGATCGCGGGCGTCTGCGTGCTGGGACTCCTCGTTCCGACGCTGCTCATCGGTCGCTGGATATATTCAACCTAGCTTGGCCACCGGCAGCCCTTCAAACAGAGAGCAAAATGCCTTTCGAACTCGGTTACAACACCAACGGCTTTGCCCACCACCGTCTCGCGGACGCGATCAACGTGCTTGCCGAAATCGGCTACGAGTCCGTGGCGATTACACTGGACTACGGTGCGTTGAACCCCTTCGATGACGACATTCTTGAACAAACGGCGTCGATCGTAGAGCTGCTCCAAACCCGGAATATGAGCTGCGTTGTTGAAACCGGCGCTCGGTTCCTGCTGGACTCTCGTCAAAAACACTGGCCGACATTGCTCACACCGGACCCGGAGCAGCGACAACGAAGGCTGGACTTCCTGGACCGGTCGATGGAAATCGCAGCGAGGCTCAATGCGGAAGCGGTCAGCTTCTGGTCGGGTGCCCGCGACTCGGCCATGTCGGAGAAAGATTGCTGGACGCTGCTGGTGGACATGTGTGACGAACTGCTGACGAAAGCCGTGCAACACGATGTGTGGCTGGCCTTCGAACCGGAGCCCGACATGTTTGTCGATCGCCTGTCGCAATTTCAACGCCTGGCGGATGAGCTCAGTCATCCTCGATTCGGCCTTACACTTGACGTCGGTCATGTTCATTGCCTGGAAGACGGCACACCGTCGGACAGAATTCGCGAGTTCGGGAAGAAACTTCTGAACATCCACATCGAAGACATGAAAACGGGCATCCACGATCATTTGATGTTCGGAGAAGGTGAAATGGCGTTTGATCCGATTTTTGAAGCGCTCCGGGACGTGCAGTATACTGGCACCGTGAATGTCGAACTCAGCCGCCATAGTCACGATGCCGTCCGCACTGCCGAAAGGGCTTTCGAATTTCTTTCAAAACTGAACGGGTGAAACAACATATGTCATACGAGCACCTCATTTTCGTGTCGATTCCAGGGCTGAGAACACGCGACCTCGAACACATGCCACGACTCCGCGCCGTCGCGAAAAACGGCGCCGTCCGTGAATTGATCCCTACGTTTCCCTGTGTGACCTCGCCCGTTCAGGCCAACATGCTCACCGGCAAGACACCGAACGAACACGGCATCATCGGAAACGGCTTCTACTTCCGCGATCAGGGGGACGTGGAACTCTGGGTCGGCCGCAATGGGCTGATCGAATCCCGTCAGCTTTGGGACAGCCTGGCCGAGCGCGGCATTTCTCAAGCGGCCTGGATTCCACAAAACATCAAGGACGCCGCGGCGGACTTCATCGTCACGCCGGAACCGATCCACCATCCCGATGGGCGCACCGAACTATGGTGTTATTCCAAACCCGACGGCCTGTACGAAAGACTGCTGAAAGACCTGGGCCACTTTCCGCTGATGAACTTCTGGGGCCCGATGGCGAACGTCAGGTCCACTGAATGGATCGTCAATGCCGCGCTGTGGCTGATTCAGCGCGAACGCCCGCGCTTCAACTATCTCTATTTTCCTCACCTGGATTATCAGGCCCAGAAACACGGTCCAAACAGCGAGCAGCAAGTCGCTGCATGCAGAGAAGCCGATGAGCAACTTGGCCGTTTCTTCGACGGCATGGATTCGATCGGCATCAAAGAGGCCGCGTATCTGGTCGTCAGTGAATATGCCATGACGGACGTCTCCCGGGTTCTGTACCCGAACCGAATGCTGCGCGACGCCGGCATGGTCAAGATCGACGAACGCGAAGGCACTGAGTTCATAAATCTTAAAGAAAGCTTGGCCTTCGCCGTCGTAGACCATCAGTTTGCTCACGTCTACGTCAAAGACAAAACCGACATCGATGCCGTATCCGGTATTTTTGAAGGCCTCGACGGCATCGCCGACGTTCGTTGCCCGCAATCTCCCCTTGGCGGAAAGAGGGAGGCTCCCGTTCGTGAAGACGACCGGTATTTCATCGATCATCCCCGCTCCGGCGAAGTCGTCCTCGTGTGCGAGCCTGACACCTGGCTTGCCTATTATTGGTGGCACGACGATGCCAAAGCCCCGCCCTTTGCCCACACGGTCGATATTCACAACAAGCCCGGCTACGATCCGGTCGAGATGTTCATCAACATGGAAACGAAACAAACGCCGCTGGACGCAACCCTCGTCAAAGGCAGCCACGGCGCTCCGGCAGATTCACCGGAACAATACGGTGCATGTATCGTCAGCGATGCGGCACTCATGCCGAATGATGACGCAGTGCGCGATACCGAAATACGAGCAATCATCGAAACGGGCCTATCGAGCCCGTCTTAGAGAATAATTCCATCCTGAGACCACGACAAACCCATGATGATGATAAAACCGTCTCAAGATTAGAATGGGCGAAGCGTCTTTCCTGAGTTACACTTAAATAAAGCGGTCGGAAAACTGTTGGACTGCAAGGGTGGAATCATATCCCTCCCCGGCTGGTTTTGCGGAGTGTGCGCCATGAACGACTGGTTTTCATACCCATCGGGTTACTCAGCCGCGCTGGCGGAAATGCCTTCACTGATCGGCCTGTATTGGATCGGCTTGATCGTCGGCGGCGGGCTTCTGTTAATCTCGACGCTTACCGGCAGTGATACGGGAGGAGATGCCGAGGTCGATTTCGACCCGGATATGGAGGGAGACGTCGACATCGAGGCCGACACCGACATGGAGACGGACGCCGCCGTCGAAGGCGAGTCCGTCCACTCCGCCGAAGAAGCCCTTTCGCTCGCGAATTGGTTCTCGATTCGATTTCTGATCTATTTTGCGGCCATGTTCGGATTCACCGGCATCGTATTAACCTACATGTCTGAGACGGGCCCGACGACGATTCTGATTATCGCGCTGGCGGGCGGGCTTCTGGTCGGACAGATCGCTCATCAGGTGTTTCGCTACCTCATGCGAAGCAGCTCGGATAGCGCGACGAAGTTAAAGGATTACCTCAACAAACCCGCTCGAGTCACGATCGCGATCAAACCACCGGATCGCGGGGAAGTGGCCATTCAGATCGGCGACAACGAACGTTTCGTTGCGGCCGTCGCCAGACGGGAAGACGACACGTTTGATGTGGGACAGCCCGTCGGCGTCGTCGGTTTCCGGGCAGGAACAGCCGTGGTCGTCTCGCAGAAAGAGCACGAATTTCTTAATGAATCATGATGAAGGAGGCATAACATGGATTCCGCATTGATACTCGCAGATGACTCTATTGAATATATTATTATTGGCGCCGGTCTGCTCCTCCTGTTCCTTTTCCTGATCGTGGCGGTCGCCAAAATCATGGTCGTCGGCAATCCCAGCGAGATGCTGGTGATCAGCGGCAAGAAAGCGGGTCCGGACCGTGGCTACCGCACACTCATCGGCGGCCGCACTTTAGTCATCCCCGTTCTTGAAAAAGTCTCGAAACTCAGCTTGCGCAACATGCAGGTCGGCTTGGAGGTTAAGGCTCAGGCGGGCGGCGGAACGATGATCCCCGTTGCTGTCACGGGCGTCGCCAATGTCAAGGTTTCGTCTGAACCCGACGTCCGCGGAAACGCGATCGAGCGATTTCTGGATCAACCCTATGCTGAATTACAACGTGTTGCCCGTGAAACGCTGGAAGGCGGCATCCGTGCCGTCATTGGAAAGATCACACCGGAGGAGGTCGTCGAGGATCGTGACAAGTTTGTTGCGACCGTGATGAATGAAGTCAGTGACGACTTCCGGAAGCTCGGCCTCGTCATTGACAGCGTGAACATCCAGAACGTCCACGACGATGAAGAGTACTTGGAGTCCATCGCGCGAAAGGCATCCGCGCAAGTCCGCGCCGACGCGCGCAAATTCGAAGCTCAACGCAAGGCCGACGCTGATATCAAGGAAGCCGAGGCCAACGCACAGTCCCGTCAGGCTCAGGCCGTCCGCGAAGCCGAAGCCAAGACGGCAGAGGCGATGGGTCACCAAAAAGCCGAACAGGCACGACTGGCCGCGGAAAAGGCCATTGCCGAGTCGGACAACGACCTTCGCATCCGTAAGGCCGAACTCGCTCGCGAAGCTTCGCTGAAGGAGGCCGAACGCAACAAGGCCGCCGCCCAGTCCGAGGCTGCCCGGCTCGAAGCAACCGACGTCGCGAAAGCGAACGCTGCTCGTGACGTGTCCCGCGCCGAGGCCGAGGGCGATGCCGCGTCAATTCTGGAAGAAGGTAAAGCCCGGGCCGCAGCCATCCAACAGATCGGACAGGCGATTCAGAAGAACCCGGATGCGTTAAAGGTAATGCTCGTTGAGATGATGCCCAAAGTCGTCGAGGAGATGACAAAAACCATCGCCAACGTCAACCTCGGAGACGTCACCGTCATCGACAGCGGCAACGGCCACGCCACAACAGGTGCCGCGCTGACCCGGGCTCGAATGTTGTCCGAGTCGTTAGCGACTTTGGAAGGCGTCCTCGGCGTCGATTTGAAAGAACTGACGCAGTCGATCGCGGGTAACATCGCCGGGAACAATCAGGGGGATGGAGCAAAACTGCCGAAGTCCGGTGAGTCGACTCAGCAGAGCTGAAAAGACGATGCGATTGGGTCATCGCTGGTCGATGGGAACATACGTTTGGTCCGTCTGGCCGCTATATACGGCACGGGGCCTAAAGATGCGGTTTTCAGGCAGGTATTCCAGCACGCGGGCCAACCAACCGGCCGTGCGCGAAACGGCGAAAATGACCGGGAACAACGGCGTCGGAAACCCTAATGCGTGATAGACCAACCCGGAGTAGAAATCCACGTTCGGGTAAATCTTCTTGCCCTTGGCTTCCATCGCGGCCGTAACTTCGCGCTCGACCGTGTTCGCCGTCTCAAAGAGAGATTCAAATCCCTTCTGTTTGCAGAGAACCTCGGCGTGTCGCTTGAGAACCGTCGCACGTGGGTCCAACGCCTTATAGACGCGATGGCCGAAACCGATGATCTTCTCTCCCTTGGACATCTTCTCCTGAGACCAGGTCTTGGCGTTCTCAGGATTGCCGATCGTCTGCAGATCGGCCAGCGCGGCCTCATTCGCCCCACCGTGCAAAGGGCCTCGCAGTGAGCCGATCGCGGCAGCAATGGTCGAATACATGTCCGACAATGAACTGTGGACCACCATGGCCGTGAATGTGGACGCGTTCATGCCGTGGTCCGCCTGAAGGATCAGGCAAACATCCATCACGCGACGGGTCACCTCGTCCGGCTTCTCGCCGGTCATCATGTAGAGATAATTCGAAGTAAAATCCAACTCGGGATCAGGCTGGATCAACGGGCGACCGAGACGGGCCCTGGCAATCGCGGAGGCCACGGTTCGCGTACGCGCCAGTATTCGAATTGCGACGTCGGTCTCGGCCTTCATCGCCGCGGCCGGATCGGAAACGTTGTGCGTGACCTCCAGGCTCTCCTCATCGTAGCAAGCCAAGGCGGCAACCGCCGACTGAAGCACGTTCATCGGATGCGCGTCCTTGGGCTTGGCTTCGATCAAGTGCATAACCGGCTCAGGCAACGTCCCCCCCTGCTGGAGCTTCGTCTCGAAATCCGCTCGTTCCGAAGCAGTGGGCAACTTGCCAAACATCAACAGGTAAGCGACCTCCTCAAAATTGCTGTGCTCGCAAAGGTCCTCGATCGAATAGCCGCGATAGATCAAAGCCCCTGCCTGACCGTCCACGTAACCGATTTGGGTGACGTTGGTGATCGCGCCTTCCAGCCCACGGCCCAATTCAATCGTGCATGGAAACTCGATTCTGCCAAAGAACTTCGCCATCGTCATTGCCTCGTGAAGATAACCGGTCTAAGTGCCACAGACTTCTGATATGGCAGCATACCGGAGATTTGAACATCTGAAAACGGTTGTTTTGACGAGAACTACGGGGTTGGACTCCACGCAGTCCGATGTTAGGATAATTTCCCACGCCGAGATGCTGGGCGTGTAAAAAGTTCAATTCACACCCGGGAGACAATCCAATGAAAGTACATGAATATCAAGCCAGAAAGCTCTTGCAAGAGGCCGGAGCGCCCGTGCCGAAGTTTGAGGTCATCGATTCGGTCGATCAGGCGTCGGCCGCGATCAAGGCGCTCGGCGGCGGCAGGCTCGTCGTCAAGGCGCAGGTCCATGCCGGCGGGCGGGGCAAGGCCGGATATGTCATTCTCTCGGACAATCCTTCTGAGATCGAGCAAAATTGTCAACGGATGTTCGCCGAGCCGATGGTCTCGAAGCAAACGGGGCCGGAAGGTGTCAAGGTCAAGAAGATTCTCCTGGCCCCGGCGGTGGAGATCGAGAAGGAATACTACGTCGGCATGGTTGTGGATCGCGCCCGGGGCTGCCCAGTGATGATGGTCTCGAAAGAAGGCGGCGTCGAGATCGAAGAAGTCGCCGCGAAGACCCCCGATGCGATCGTGAAAGAGTGGATTCACCCTCACCTCGGAATTCAGCCCTACCAGTTAAGGCGCTTGTGCGATGCCCTCGGCCTGTCCGGAGACCATGCCAAAGCGACTTCGAAGGTCATGGCGGCCGTGGCGAAACTCTTCGCGGAAAAGGATTGCAGCCTGGCTGAGATCAACCCGATGGTCCTGACCAAAGGCAACGGCTCGGGCTCGGGTGAAATCCTGGCCATCGATGCAAAGTTCAATTTCGATGACAACGCCTTGTTCAGGCATCCGAGCATCAAGGAATTGTTCGACGCAACTGAAGAAAACCCGAACGAGCTTCGCGCGGCCGAGCATAACCTCAGCTACATCGCCCTGGACGGCAACATCGGCTGTCTGGTCAACGGCGCCGGCCTGGCCATGAGCACGATGGACATCATCAAACTTCACGGCGGCTCGCCGGCAAACTTTCTCGATGTCGGCGGCAGCGTCACGAAAGAAGGGGCCGTCGAGGCATTTCGAATAATCCTGTCAGATCAGAACGTCAAAGGCATCCTGGTCAACATCTTCGGCGGAATCGCCAAATGCGACGTCATCGCCGATGCCTTGATCCATGCGGCAAAGGAAGTCGGGTTCAAAGTGCCTGTCGTCGTCAGGTTGGAAGGCACCAACGTCGAACGTGCCCGCGAGATGTTGAAAGAGGCGGCGATTGAACAACTCATCACGGCAACAGATCTCACCGACGCAGCGAAGAAAGTCTGCGCTGCAGTTTGACCGGAGAAGCAACCATGAAATACGGTGCAAGAAACCAATTGAAAGGCGAGGTCGTCGAGATCAAGAAAGGCACACTAATGTGCCAGGTGAAAGTGAAGATCGCCGATGGCGTGACCATATCATCCGTGATGACCCTGGATTCTTTGAATGAACTCGGTCTGAAAGAAGGCGATCAGACGCAGGCGATCGTCAAGGCCGTCAACGTGCTGCTGACGACAGAATAGAGCCGAAGCATTCAGACAAACAGACTCCAGCTTGTAATAATGATACGAGGTCAGATTGGAGCTGCTTGCCATGAAAGCTTCTGTTACCACTCGGATTGGCTTGGCAATGAATCGGGCGAAGCCCCCTTCCGCGGTCTGCGCATGTCGGCAGACGAATTTATGCAACTCCCCGACGACGGCTACAACTACGAACTCGTCGACGGAGTGGTCCATATGTCACCGAGTCAAAAACCGCAACACCAGACCCGGCTTCGTTCTCGATCTCGTCCGTGTGCGGGAGACGTTCAAACCCTGGTGAAAACACCGAGCATAGAACTCGTTATTCTGTTCAGATGCGCCTCCGATTTCCTCGGCTTCAAACGCTCAAATGGATCGGTTTCAGTAGCGTCTTTCTATTAACCGGTCTTTGGGCATTCATTTGGAACTACGACATCGTATATTACTGGAGATGGGGTGCTTGCGGTGCCGAAGGGGCAACTTTCTATTGCATGTGGACGGCCGACATCGAGCTGGAATCCGGCGTCAATGCCCGGCAAGCAATGGAGTCAGAGGGTTGGTTTCGACCTCCCAATCCATCGACGAACTGGAAAATTCAGCAACGAGTCGGTGGTCCTCCAGGCACCCTCACCACGCTCGCCTTCTACAGCGAGTTCGATGATTTCCCTTTCTTGCGACATACGGCCTTTCCGATGTGGCTGCTTTGGCCGGCCGCGTTTTGTCCAACCGTCATCCTATTCTTCATGGGCCGACGGATTCCCAAAGGCCACTGCCAGCGTTGTGGTTACGACCTGGCCGGCAACGTGAGCGGCACTTGTCCGGAATGCGGTGTGCAAACGAATTATCGAGTCCCATTGTCGGCCTACATACGCCGTGCCTTACGTTACGGCAGATTGACCCTGGCAGTCTTGATCCTCGCCGTGACGCTCCTCGTGTGTTATTACGCTCGTTCTTCCGCACCGACTCAAATCATCGCCGCCGTGAGATCACAGGAAGGCGTCCAAGTCCTCAAGCCGCTCAACCAACATAAGGGTGTCCTTTGGACAAGATTGTCCAGAGGTCGTCGCTATAACTGGGACGGCAAATACCTGTGCGTCACGGGCCGCTGTCCTCGCTGCTGGAAGCCTGGCGCAAGACCGGGCGCGTTCGTTCTCGCCAAACTTCCGACGGGCCTGGTCTATGCAACTCATGAATCACGATCGCCCGACCACGCGCATCTGTCGAAGCCAAAACCGATTTCTCCCAAATTTGTTCTTACGATCGGCATTTCACTGGCCTCGCTGATTGCCGTGGGTCCTTCGCTTGTTCGCAGATCGATCAAGTGTTGGGCTCGCCCGAAACGCAGGATGGTGACGACCACGTCCCCTGTGAATTCTCCAACAAGAATCGATCTGTAGCCGCCTACCCAATCCGTAACGAGTTTGGTATCATCCAGTTCTCTCATCGTCGCAAGGAGGCTTCAATCGCATGCCGGAAGATCGTACGGTTCCTTTCGCTCATCTCCACGTCCACACCCACTACAGCCTGCTCGACGGAGCAAATCGCATTGATGAACTCGTCGCACGGGCCAAGGCATTGGACCAGCCGGCAGTGGCGATTACCGACCACGGCAACATGTTCGGCGCGATCGAATTCTATCAGGCCGCGGTCGACGCCGGGGTCAAGCCGATCATTGGAATGGAGGCCTACATTGCGCCTGGCGACCGTCGGAACAAGGACGCGACGAGCGTGAAGGACGCCAGCTATCACTTGCTTCTGCTGGCGATGGATCAGGTCGGATATCGAAATCTTCTGAAATTGACGTCCATCGGCTACCGAGAGGGCTTTTACTATAAGCCGCGAATCGATCGAGAAGTCCTGGAGCAGTTCAGCCAGGGATTGATTTGTACGAGCACCTGTCTCGGCGCGGAAATCCCACAGGCGCTCATTAAGCACGATCGCGCTACGGCCGAGGACATCGCGGATTGGTACCTAAAAGTCTTCGGCGTCGACCGTTTCTTCATCGAATTGCAGGATCACGGGATCGACGAGCAACGCATGATCAATCCCGAGCTGATCGAAATCGCAAATCGAAGAGGCATCGGAATGGTGGTCACCAATGATGCTCACTATCTGACTCATGAAGACGTCGAGGCGCATGACGTTTTGTGCTGCATTTCAACGCGGGCCCTACAAGACGAGGAGAATCGGTTCAAATTTCCGACTGACCAGTTCTATCTCAAGTCGTCCGAAGAAATGGCTTCGTTGTTTCCAAAGCTGCCCGAGGCGGTCTCGAACACGATCGCCATTTCCGAGCGTTGCAACGTGGAGTTCGATTTCAACAAGCGTTACACGCCGGTCTACCACCCGCCCGAAGAGAAGACAGCGGAAGATTATCTGCGCGAATTGGTCTATCAGGGCGCCGAGGAACGCTACGGCGAAATCACGACCGATATCCGAGATCGTATCGATTATGAGCTGGAGGTGATTCAGAGCAAAGGCTTTTCGAGTTACTTTCTGATCTGCTGGGATTTCGTGCACTATGCGCGATCGAAGGAAATCCCGTGCGGCGCGCGCGGCAGCGGATGCTCCTCGATCGTGGCGTTCTGCTTGTTCCTTTCCCAGCCCGACCCCCTCCACTACGGATTGTACTTCGAACGGTTCATGGACCCTGACCGTGACGAAATGCCCGACATTGATATTGATATCTGTCAGGACGGACGAGAGGAGATTATTCGATACGTCCGTGAAAAATATGGTCACGTGGCACAGATCATCACGTTCGGCACGCTGAAGGCAAGGGCGGCGATTCGAGACGTCTGCCGTGTGACCGGCGTCAGTCTGGCGGAGGCGGATCGGCTGGCCAAGCTGGTGCCGGAAGAATTGAAAATGACTCTGGACAAAGCACTGGCCCGGGAACCTGAGCTTAAGACGCTTTACCAGACAGATGAGCGCGTTCGCAAGGTCATCGACATTGGCAAGCGCCTGGAAGGCATGGCACGAAACGCCAGCGTCCATGCCGCGGGCGTCGTGATTGCCGAGCAGCCGCTTGACGAACTCCTTCCCCTATATCAGGCGCCGAATTCCGAGGCCGTGATCACACAATACGAAGGACCGACGGTTGAGAAGGTCGGTCTGCTGAAAATGGACTTCTTAGGCTTGCGGACGTTGAGCGTGCTGGCGTTGGCCTGCAAGTTGGTTGAGAGGAACCACGGCATCAAACTCGACCTCGAAAGACTCGATCTCTCCGACCTGAAGGCCTACAAGTTATTCGCCGCCGGCGAAACAAAGGGCATCTTCCAGTTTGAGTCAGGCGGCATGCGAAACGTGCTGATGAAAATGCGGCCGAACCGGATCGAAGATCTGATTGCAGCCAACGCTCTATATCGACCCGGCCCCATGGTCAACATCGATGCCTACGTCGCACGCAAGCACGGCGAAAAGTGGTCCACCCCGCATCCGATCATGGACGACGTGCTGGCCGAAACCTACGGCATCATTGTCTATCAGGAACAGGTCGCCCGACTGGCCATCCAGCTTGGTGGGATCGAACGGAAACGGGCTTTCCGACTCGCCAAGGCCATCAGCAAGAAGAAGACCGCCGCCATTGAAGCGGAACGCGAACCGTTCATTGAAGGCGCGGTCAAGCAAGGCGTCCGCAAGAAGGTGACGGAAGACATCTTCAATCAGATTTTGCCCTTCGGTGAATACGCTTTTAACAAAGCGCACTCGACGGGTTACGCCCTCGTGGCTTTCCAAACCGCCTATCTAAAAACATATTATCCATTGGAGTTCATGGCCGCCCTGATGACCTACGACATGGGCGACACTGACAAAATCGTGGAATATCGCGAAGAGTGCGCCCGTCTCGGGATCGACGTCAAACCCCCGGATATCAATACCAGCAATGTGAGCTTTACCACAGTCTATCCGGAAAACGGAAAGAACTATTTGCGTTTCGGCCTCGCGGCAATCAAGGGCGTCGGCGAAAAAGCGGTCCAGTGCGTCGTCGATGCGAGGGAGAAAGAAGGTCCCTTCAAAGACCTGTATGATTTTTGCGAGCGGATCGATCTAACGGTCGTGAACCGAGGCGTGTCTGAAGCATTGATCAAAGCCGGCTCGTTCGATTCCACCGGGGCCATGCGCAAGGCCCTGACCAACGTGCTGGAGAAGGCCCTTCAGGTGGGTAGCGAAACTCAGCGAGATCGCGAGTCGGGGCAGATGAGTATGTTTGACGCGTTCGGTACGAACGATTCGTCCGAGGACCATCCGGCAATTTCCAATGAGGAATGGACCGAAGCCGAAATGCTGGCCCATGAGAAATCCGTGCTCGGTTTTTACGTGACCAGCCATCCGCTAACCGCCCAGGTGGAGGTCTTGGAAAAATACGCAACCGCGAACTGCCGAGACCTGGTACGGAGTGAAATTGATCCGGGCGAGGCCGTCATCGGGGGGATGATCAGCCGCGTGCGCATGGTTACGACGAAAAACGGTCGTAACGCCGGTTCCAAACTGGCCGTACTCACGTTTGAGGACCTCACCGGTTCGATCGAGGCGGTCGTCTTCAGCGAAGAGCTGGAAAAACACCGTGACCTGATTGCCCCCGACAACATTTTGTTTCTGAAAGGTCAGGTCGATCGAAAACGTGAAGAGCCCTCGTTGAGGGTCTCTGAGGTGATCAGTCTCGAAGACGGTCCCATCGAGTTGTCCGAAGCGATCATTATTAGAGTCTCGGCCGGTCAGGAATCGTCCTCGCTGGAACGACTCCATGAGATTTGCAGGGCCCACCCCGGCGACCGTACTTTCTTCATTCAGATTCAAACGTCCGATGCGGCGACCACGCTCATTCGCTGCGGGGCCGCGCTTTCGGTTCGACCCGATGAAAAGTTCGTAAGCGAGGTCGAAACGCTTCTCGGCAAACATGCCGTCGACCGGGTGGGCCGCCGCAGGATAAAGCCTTCTGTGCCGACTCGAACGCCTCCGCCCGGCGAAGCGTCGAAATCCGGGAAACTCGTCGGTGTTTGAGCCCGTATCCATCGCCGTCAGCCGTTATAGATCGGGTTCATGTCGCGTTCCATATCCGCCCATTGGACGGCAATCAGGATGGCCGATAGACCCGTCGCAACAATCGGAATAAGCAGCGCGTGAGTTTCATAGAGCGAGTTGAACAAGCGACCCGCGAAGCTATCGGGATGAACGGCCATGATCGCCAAAGCGCCCATGAACAGCCATCCCCCGTGCAAAGCGGTCACCACGATTGCTGTTTCACGGGTCAACGTCATTTTCAAGGCCATGGCCGCGCCGGCACCGAGAAAGCCCAGCGAAAGTCGAACCGCCAGCGGCGTTTCATATTGCATCAGCACAATCTGGACGACCAGAAATCCCGCCACGCCGCACATGATGGCCACCGACCATCTGGCAAATCGCCAGGCCAGCCAGGGCAGACCAATGACCAACACCGTCGCGACCGGAAACGCGGGCAGGAGATAAGCGGCCCGCTTGTCGTACTCAAAGACACCAAGCGCCAGGATGATGCCCATCACAAGCGCGTCCGTGAAGGCCAAGTAGCGTACGATGCGCCAGCCGAAAAGACCGTAGATCAAACCTGCAATGACCAGAAGGACCGCGATGTCCGGGTCCAGCTGTCCAAGTCTCGCAAAAACAGCCTGCATTTTGTTCCACTCCGACGGCCGCCATCCGTACAGGGTGGATAAACAACATTCAGACTCGTTTTGATGAATCTACGATTTGGAGGCGTCGCCGTCAGATTCACGCGCGGTTTTTTTGGGGAAACGGGCTTCTTTAGCCTGCCATATAAGACCAAGGAGCCAGAGTCCGACGATGATCGCCGCCGGATACTGCGGATTGGTGAACAGCGAATCCCGAAAATCAGGCCAATTTGCGCAAAGCACGGTGGAACCGCCCAGCACCGCCATACCGGAACCGAGAAAACCGATCCAGACAATGGCAAAGGCACGAAGCGCCCAATAGGCCAATAACCCGCCGACGATGGCGGCGGCCACGGGAATCAACCACCCTGAGATCTTGAATTCCCTCAGCTGGGCCATGGCCTTTTCACCGACGTTGCTCATCTGCTCTTTCCATTCGGGATACAGGTTCTTCAATTGAACCTCTTTGCTGGGCAACGTCACCTTGTCGTCGACGACTTTCTGGTTCGACGCGGTCGGCAGATACCGTTCAAGGTCTCCACGACCGAGCTGGAAGATCACCGCGAGCCCGAACAGCACGATGACGGAACCGGCCGCGAGCCAGGCGCGGTAGCTCTTGTACGCGACGACCGAAAAGACAATGCCTGAAATCGCGATCGTAATGGGTCCAGGCACGTCAATCAAAACGGAGAGGTAATGCCCCAGCCAACCGCCGAGCACGAGCGCAAATGCACAAACCAGAAATCGCTCGAACTTACCGCCTCGAAAAACCAGAAACAATCCGACCGCAACGGCCACAAGGCTCCCGACATTTACCGCAGGCGTGCTCTGAAGCGGCTCAAGATGATGATGCAAGAGTTGCCGGAAGGTCTCGAGCCAGGCCTCTTGACTTGTATTGGCGGCCAACATCCAGTTATCCCGGTCAACCAAAATCGAACGATGTACCCTAGGCCACTACAACGTAAGCATAGCCTCATTGTAACGCCTGGACCAGTCCCAATTATGTTCCGGAACTCATCTGTGCGGGAAGAACCACGGAATCGGGGTGTGTACGAACATCGACGTAGGCTCGATTCAGATCGATCCGCCCCCATTGGCGAAACAGCGTCTCCATCAGCGTGAGCTTCTGATTGGCCGTGATTTCGATGCCGTATTCCTCCTCCGGCGGACGACCCCACCAGATACGCGACCCGCGACGATCCGTGGCCAACTCAATGTGAGGCCGATTCCGCTCTTTTCGGCCGTCGTGGTTGGCGACGATGATTCGATCCACCTGGTTACGAAAAGGCCGTTCCGAGATTAGGGATGCCAATTTAAGACCGGAGTTCAGATCCGCTCCGGACCAGACCTGGCCGACGGCAGGTGGTCTGCTGTCAACACCCGAGATCATCAGAAGCGAGCTGTTAATGCACTCGTTGAAATCGTAACGGCCCGGAAGTCGAACGCTTTCCGCATCGACGAGATAGCAATAACGATCGTACTGAATCCAGGCGGCGGGACGGCGAAACTGGCAACGCATGGACACGCGCCCGTCGGGGCGAACCATCACACGGTTCACCGACTTGACCCAACCGAGACCGGGGTCCAGCAGCGTCGTGCCCAACCGTTCGGCAAGTTGGGGGTCGAGCCGATGGTCGCTGCGTTTGAGATTCACCCTGCGAGTGAGCGTTTTCAGAATATGCCGATTCTCTCTCAAGCGCAACCAGTCCGGGAGGTTGTCCCACTCGAGGGCCAACACTTCGGCGTATCGCGGCATCGTGTGAACATGGCTTTCCAAGGACGTCAAGCCGATACAGAGCCCCGAGACCAGCGCCGCCACGAGTCCGGTCATGATCAGGTTGCGTTTGAGCCGTGGGCTCACCGACCATGACATCGGAGACCACCAGCGTCGTCGTTCATCGGCATCCTGTTGGATGTTCTTGTTGCTTTTGGTTTTTTTCTTTGCCAACGTAGGAAGGTCGCTCAGATTCAGCCAAGTTTCATTCAGAGGCCTCGTGTCATCGCCAGTTCCACGAGATGTTGATACATCATCGGCAGGCTCCAGCCTGCGTGTTGAGCGGCCTTGGGAAACAATGAATGGGACGTCAGACCGGGAATCACGTTCACTTCCAGCAGGCCGGGACTTAATCGCTTGTCATCCACCCGCCAGTCCACTCGGGAGAAATCACGGCAGCCCAAGCCGCGATGGGCTGCCAGGCTCATCTCGGAGATTTGTTCCAGCAGTTTCTGCGGCAAGTCGATGTCGAACACGAACTCCGTATCTTCATCGACATACTTGGCCTCGTAGTCGTAGAATTCACGCCGAGTCCGAATCTCAATCGGCGGCAACGCCGTATCTCCCAGGATGCTGACCGTGATTTCTCTGCCGGGGACGTATTCCTCGATCATGCATCGGCCGTATTCGCGAACGACGGCGTCAACGGCCGGTTGAAACTGTGCGACGTCTCGCACGATATGACACGCCAGACTGCTACCTTCCTGAATCGGCTTGACGACCACCGGCACAGGCCAGTCTGCCGACGTGATCTTGCCGGTCGTTTCCGCAGTCACGACCGCGAAACGCGGTGTCTTCAAGCCAAGATCGGCAAATTTTGCCTTGGCTTCCGCTTTGTTCATGGCCAATGAACATGCGCTTGGCCCGGAGCCGCAATAGCATAGGCCGCGCTCTTCGAGAATGGATTGGACCTGACCGTCCTCGCCGAATGTGCCGTGCAGAGCAATGAACACACAATCGACCTCCCGAGCCAACGCGGTCAGATCATTCGGCGCGATGTCTTCCAGTTGAACCTCATGGCCCAGAGTTTCAAGCGCTGCCACGACCGCCTGACCGCTTTCAAGACTGACTTCGCGCTCTCCACTGGGCCCTCCGGCCAAAACGGTGATCGCCAACTTCCGGTCTGTCGACGTAGCGTCATGTTCTCTCGGCTTCGTTTTCGAATGCGTGACACTCACGGCAAGGCTCCAGTCGTCCGGCGAGCGCTGCACCTCGCCGGTGGATCTACCAAATCTTCACTTCAGGTTCCAGACGAACCCCGAAACGTTCGATGACACGATCTGCAACTGTATGAATCAGGTTAAGAACATCTGCGGACCGCCCTCCTTTGTCCGACATGGCGAAGTTCGCATGACGTTCTGAAATGTAGGCACTACCGACACGAAACCCCTTCAAACCGGCGAGATCGATCAATTGCCCCGCCGATTGACCATTGGGATTTCGAAAAATACAGCCGACGCTTTGCCCCCCCATGGCGGGCTGCGAATTCTGTTTGTACGTCCAGATTTCGTGGAAGCGCTCCCGAAGCTGTTCGGGATCAGTCTCGTGAAGTTGAAATGCGGCGCTGACGACGAAACCGTCGTCAAGGTTGCACCGCCGGTAATCGAAACTCAATTCCTCCTGCCTGCGCTCCTCGATCTTCCCGTCCGGTCTCATCACCCGAACACGAAGAATGGCCGTCGCGATTTCGCCGTAACGGCCGCCGCAGTTCATGCAGATTCCCCCGCCGACCGTACCTGGAATGCCTGCCAGTTGTTCCAATCCGGCCATCCCTTGACGCACGCAGGTGCGGACCAGCTTGGTCATATCCATGCCGCCGCCGACATTCAAAGTCCCCTCTTCGAAAGTGACCTCCGTAAACGCGGGAGAATTAAGACGAACAACGACGCCTGAAACGCCTTCGTCCGGGACGAGGACATTGGCTCCGAGTCCGAGAATGTGAACGAGGGTGCCGGTCTCGTGGCATCGACGAAGGACGGTCGCCAGCTGTTGCTCAGATTGCGGCTCGACAAGATACTCCGCCGGTCCGCCCAGCTTGAACCACGTCAGCGGGGCGAGAGGGACATTCCGGCGGCAAGCAGGTTCAGGCAAGTCGTCGAACAAGTTCATCGGCAATCTTCCACACGTCACCGGCGCCCATGGTCAGGATCACGTCGCCGGCGGCGGCGTGGGTCACCATATGTTCCACAATCTGTTCATGCTTGGGTAAATAGAGCGCATCCCCACCATTGGCCCGGACCCGTTCCACGAGGTGGCTGCTGCAAACAGCGGCCCGCTCCGACGCGGAATCGCGCACAAAGTAAATGTCCGGAACCAGCAAATGATCCGCCAACCCGAAACTCCGAGCGAAATCATTCAACAAGAACCTGGTACGCGAATGCTGATGCGGCTGAAAGATGACCCAAAGCCGCCGATTGGGATAGTGCTCTCGAACCGCTCGAAGCGTCACTTGAATCTCAGTGGGATGATGCCCGTAGTCGTCGAGCAGGATGACGCCACCCACATCCCCGCGCTGGGTCAGGCGACGGTCGGCGCCGGCAAACTCCGAAAGCGCCTCCGCGACGGCCTCTGCGGAGATCCCACAATGCTTGGCCAGCGCCGTCGCGACCAGCGCATTGAAAACCTGGTGCCTGCCCGGGAGACTCTTCAGATCGGCCCGGAGGAATAAGGCATCGTTGTACAGCACATCAAATGAGTAACAACCATGGTCGTGACGAACATTGAGGGCACGCCACGTCATGCCCTCCGACTCGCCGAAAGTTTCCACCGATGCTCGTGCATTCTCGACGGCCTTGACCACGTTACGATCTTCACCGTTGGCCAGAATCGTTCCCTCCGGCGGAACCAGCGAAATGAACGAACGAAACGCCTCCATGATGGCCTCGATGCCGTTGTAACAATCGAGGTGGTCTTCTTCGATGTTCAGAATCGCGGAATAGAAAGGCGAGAGGTTCAAAAATGATTGTGCATATTCGCATGCCTCGACCAGAAAGTGAGGCCCGTCGCCGACCCCGGAACTGCCCTCCAGTTGCCGAACGCCGGCGCCGACCACGAACGTCGGGTCGGCTTTGGCTTGACGCAAAATATAAGCCAGCATGGCCGTGGTCGTGCTTTTGCCATGCGTGCCGGCGATCGCGATGCCGGTTCGCAACTGCATCACCTGACCGAGCATCTCGGCATATTTGAGGCATTTCACACCCCGACGTCTGGCTTCGAGCAATTCCGGATTGTCGTCTCCGACAGCGGCGGAATAGACCACCAGCTCACAATCGGAAGACACGTTGATCGGGGCCTGGCCGATGCGAATGACCGCGCCCATTTCTTCCAGCTGGCCTTGAGCATTGAACTCGACCCGGTCCGAACCGCTGACGATCGCTCCGCAACGAAGCAACACGCCGCCGAGGCTTGTCATACCGCAACCGCCGATGCCGATCAGGTGAATCCGTCTCGCCGCGTAGGGACTGCTCCAATGTTGTTGACGCGGATGACCTGAAGTACGCGTGTCGCGACGAAAAAGATCGGATTGAAGAGCCGTGTCCGAAGGGGTTACGATTCGCGACATGGGGAGTTCACCTCCGTGTGAAGTCGCGGCCCTAAGCTCATCTCACCCCGGGCAAATTCCCCTGGCCGGCTGGAGCCAGCCATACAGCCCGGGAGGGCCGTGCCGTCCTTAGCAGAGTCGATCCTACACGCATACGCCAGCGCGTCGCAAGAAGTTCACCCTGAGCCGTTTTATGGGGACGGCTGAATCGCTGTGATTTTTCACGTTTGCGTTAGAGCGCAAAATGTGCCGGGCGAATGTTCATGGACTCCGTCACCATATCGGGTTGGAGTTTCGATTTTCTTGAGGGGGAAAAAGCTGGGAACCCGGAACCGGCGCCAGCCTAACCCGTGCGTCCCATTTCCCACAATTCCTCGGCAATCGCCTGAGCCGCGTCGTGGCGCCCCATCGCCCCGGCCACCTCGCTCAGGTGCCGACGGCGAGCCTCAGAGTTCATCAGTCCCGTGAGCAACTCACGCAGATTCTTCGCGTTCTTCTCGACGTCGTTCGCATCTTCCAGCAACTCGGCCGCATTGCAGTCCGCAAGCAGCTTCGCATTGGCGAGTTGGTGCTTTTTCCGATCGAACGGATACGGCATCAGGACCGACGGCAGACCCAACGCGATAATTTCCGCAAGGGTCGAGGCCCCCGCGCGTGAGATGACAAGGTCCGCCGCGGCCATGCAATACGGCATGTGTTCCGTAAAGGCCAGAGTCCGGGCGGGAACACCGGCCTTTTTGTACTTCTCGCGACACATCGCCAGATCGGCCGTTCCCGTCAGATGGAGAATCTGCCAGGCATCGTTTTCCTTCCAGAAATCAACCAATTCCATCACGGCCGCGTTGATGGACCAGGCTCCTTGCGAAGCGCCGGTAATCAGGAGCGTCTTCTTTCTCGGATTAAGTTTCAACGCGCGAATCGCCTCCTCACGATCGACGCGGATGAAATCCAGGCGAATCGGGCAACCCGTGCATTTGATGTTGGGGCGCCGATTGAAATGATCAGCGGTCTCACGCCATTGAATGAAAATGCGATCGACCTTCGAGGCCAAATACCGATTGGCCAACCCCGGCATCGCATCCGGGTTGAACAAGGCCGTCGGCACTTTGAGTTTCGCGGCCGCAATGACAGGCGGACCTGCAGCATAACCTCCGAGTCCGAGCACGACCGCGGGACGCCGCGTCTTGAACCGTTCCTTCGCATACTTGACCGAGCGATGCCAGGCCGACAAGAACCGAAAAATATGCCAAGGTTTCCTCGGAAAAGCGCAGACCTCCTGCTTGACCAATTCATAACCGCGGGGCCCGGTCAGTTGCTCATCGATTGGACGCGGCGTGCCGAAGATCGTGACATCGAACTCGGGTTGGAGGGCGAGCAACGCCTGAGCCACGGCCAATCCAGGATAAAGATGCCCCCCCGTGCCGCCGCCGGCGATGACAAACCAAGGTTTATCTTCGGCCATGAAACCCTCGATATCGAGAAGCTAAGCAGGACGAACATTCGAGGGCATCAGAGGCAAAACGCCGGTCTCCTGAGAGGAAGCCTCCGACGAAGCAGTGCCGGACCTTGAGTTCGATAAACCGCATCGACCATCCCCTTCCGTGGCGGGAGTTCTGGCCCTGGCCACATTGACCAGCAGCCCCACCAGGATACTGAAAAAAATCACACCTGTCCCACCAGCTGAAACCAGCGGAAGACTGATGCCTTTGGTCGGGATCGACACCGTGACAACCGCGACATTCATCGCGGCCTGTAGACTGATCGTGAGCGAAGCCCCAAGCGCCAAAAGCCGACCAAACTCCGTCGTAGAAGAATCCATGGCCCGTTTGCCCTGCCACAGCAAAACGCCAAAGAGCGTGATGACAGCCCCTCCCCCGATAATCCCCAACTCCTCACAAATCAATGCAAAAATGAAGTCTGTTCGACCCTCAGGCAAATAGCCGTATTTCTGAATTCCAGCCCCGAGCCCGCGGCCCCACCAACCGCCGGACACAATGGTCAGAAGAGATTGAATCTGATGATAGCCCGCTCCCTGTGGATCGGCCTCCGGATTCAGGAATGAGACCAGCCGCTCAAGTCTGTATGGCTTCAAAATAATCAGATAGACCAATCCGCCGACCGCCGGCAACGCCGCCAGCATCAAATGCCAGATCCTCGCACCTGCCCCCAACAGAACGCAGCCGCCAACCAGCGCAAGTAATGCGCCCGTCCCGAAATCCTCGACCCCCACGAGACCGACAACGATTCCGAGAATCACGATCGCGGGCAGAAAACCGGTCCAAAACCTGCGCATTCGTTCACCCCAATGGCTGCAAAAAGCCGCCAGGAAAACCGTGAGCGCGAGCTTGGCCACTTCCGAAGGCTGAAAGCCAAGCCCCATGGCCATCGGACCGAGCGACAGCCATCGCCGAGCGCCGTTGCGCTCTTCCCCAATGCCGGGAACCAGCACGACCGCAAGTAGCCCGATGGTCAAAAGGAGAAGGAAAATGGAGGGCTGAACCAGCGATTTTCCACGAATCCGCCAGGATTCATACGGGCACAAACCCACCATCAACAAGGCAACCATGGCCACAAAGGTGTACGCCGCCTGGCGAACCGAGCTGTTCTGTAACGGCCTCTCCGTGATTGCAGGGGCTGTCAGGCTCGCGCTGGCGGAAAACACCATGACAACACCGAGACCGAGCAAGGTTGCGGCGGCGATGGTGATGGTCGTGCTACACGCGGTAGGACGACTGTCCAAACGAAACATTGTCGAGCGTTCGGCCATAACCGAGTCGTTTTTTCCGAACGGCGATCCTGGATCTTTCAATCCACTTATTGTCAGTATCGGCGAACCGCTCTAACGGAGTTTCGTGGTTGCGAGCGCAATCACCGCGAACAACGCCGAAAGCAGCCAGAATCGCACGACAACCTGGTTTTCCTTCCAGCCTTTGAGGTGAAAATGATGGTGAATCGGGGCAATCAGGAAAAGGCGTTTGCCCCCCGTCAGTTTGAAAAAACCCACCTGCAACATGACGGAGAGTGCCTCGATCACGAAAACCCCGCCCACGATAAAGAGCATCAGCTCCTGGCGGATCACGATCGCCACAAAACCGATGAGCCCCCCCAACGGCAGAGAGCCCGTGTCTCCCATGAACACTTGTGCCGGATTGCTGTTGTACCAGAGAAATCCCAGCGAGGCCCCCAGCATGGCTCCGCATAACACGGACAATTCCCCCGCCCTGGGAATATGGGTGTACTGCAAATAGGCAGCGACGTCCTCGTCCCCTACGGCGAAGGCCAACAACATGAATACCAGGCAGCACATGGCCACACACCCACTTGCCAAACCATCCATGCCGTCGGTCAGGTTCACGGCATTGGACGTTCCTGCGACGACGACGATCGTGATCAAACTGAAGGTGACCCAGGACAGGAGAATGGGTTGGGCCGGATCGCCCTTGAAAAAAGGGAGACTGAGCGCACGGAAGAGTTCGTTCTCTTCACCCTGAAACGTGGCCTGTCCCCGCTGATAGATGAACATGCCCAAAACCACACCCAGACCGATCTGAAAAAGAAGCTTTTGATAAAACTTGAGCCCGTCGCGGCTGCTTTTTCCCTTGGCCATGAGCTTGAACCAATCGTCCCAGAAACCCAGCGCGCCCAGCCAGACCATACAGAAAAACGCGAGATGGATGTAATAGACGGTCAAGTCCGCCAATAATAAGACAGCCGTCGTTACTCCGAAGAGGATCAACAGCCCGCCCATCGTTGGGACATTTTTCTTGTGATTCGTGAGTTCGTTAAGCTCGGCGTGGTCGAAGTCCGGGACATCGCCGCATTTCTTTCGGACCAGCCAGCGAATCATCAGCGGACCCAGTCCCCAAACCACCAGGAAAGCGATGAGAATGGCAATCGTGCCGCGAAACAAGGGGTTCTCGTAGCCATAATGGCCTGCAATCAGATACTTAAGCAGGTGGTAAATCACGTCTCAGCCGATCCCCTGATTCCGGACTTTCCGTCCTCCGTTCCTCGATCCATGATGAATGCGCAGCGCACGGCTCTCCTCCATCGCCGGAATAATCCGCTCAAGCTGCACACCTCGGGATGCTTTGAGCAACACCGCATCCCCCGGCTCCAGCCATGCCGGAAGCTTTTCAACAAGGGCCTCAATCGAAGGACATGTGTAGATCCGCTTGCTTGTCCCCGCTGTGATCGTCGCACCGTCCGCCACAATCCTCGCATAGGCACCGACGGCGATGATGACTTGTGCCGTCGAACGACCGGCCTCTTCACCGACCGCCAGATGACAGCGCGTAGCCTGGCTGCCCAGTTCACGCATGTCGCCGAGGATGAAGACTTTCCGCCCGACCCCGGAAAGATCGTCCATCGCCGAGAACGCGGCACGCATGCTACCGGGATTCGCATTGTAAGCGTCGTTGATCACCGTCATGGAACCGAGTTGCGTCCGCTGCAATCGCATCGGCGGCCCTTGAACCTTCGCCAGCGCCGCTGCGATGTCCTCATGACTGAGTCGAAACCGTGTGCCGATGGCGATCGCCGCCAGGGCATTCAGAATGTTATGGCGGCCCAGCAGCGGCAACGAGTATTCGAAACGATCGTTGACCCGAAAATGTTGACCGTTTTTGGTTCGTTTGACAGAGACCGCTCGCAGATCAGCACTTTCGCTGAAGCCGTAAATCAGCAACGAATAGTTTTGATCGTCTCGACGACGCGTCGAGGCATACTTGATTTGATTCTGCAAGTAACGTGGTGCGTATTGACCGGCTTGGTCACTGATAGCCGCAAAGGCACGATCCTGCATATTGGAGAGGAATGAAAATTCCTCCCGCGCGACGCCGTTCAAATCGCCCAAGGCAGCCAAATGCTCCTCACCGATGCTCGTGACGACCGCCATGTCAGGACGCGCGATTCGAGCGAGGGACGTCACCTCGCCCGGATAGTTCGTTCCGATCTCCACAACAATAAACTGATCGGACGGCTCAACCGACAAAAGCGTCAACGGCACTCCGATCGCGTTGTTGTAGCTCGCCGGCGCAGCCCGGCCTGAAAGGCGCGAACCCAAAACGGATGCGATCAGGTCCTTGACCGTCGTCTTGCCGTTACTCCCGATGACAGCAACCACCTGGGCAGCGAATTGACGACGGTACCAGCCGGCAAGCTTACCCAATGCAACGATCGTGTCTTTGACCTCGATCAGCCGGCCGCTATTTCGATAAGCCTCGCCCATTTTTGCGGCGTCATGAACCACGGCGGCCGTCGCGCCGCGCTCCAGAGCCGCCTCGACGAAATCGTGGCCGTCAAACCGCTCGCCTTTGATGGCGACGAAGAGTGTTCCATCCTGAACCCTACGGGAGTCTGTAGACACATTTGTTACGCGCCTCGTCGCGATCTCTCCGTAGGCGCGACCGCCCAGAGCCGAAGCTGTTTCCTGTAACGTTAACGGTCTCATGACTCCTTGCGAATCCCCCTCATCTTTTCAATGACACCACTCGCAATCTCCACATCGTCGAAATGGACCTTTTCATTGCCGAGAATCTGGTAGTCCTCATGGCCCTTGCCGGCGATCAGCAGCGTATCGCCGGGGGCCACGCGCTCGATCGCCCTGGTGATCGCTTTCCTGCGGTCCACCTCCGTCACACCACGCTGGCGGCTCTCAGAAGTCAGCCCGTTTTCAATGTCCGTGATGATGGCCATCGGGTCCTCGGTTCGAGGATTGTCGCTTGTCATCACGAAGGCATCCGCGCCGTCAGCAACGGCACGAGCCATCAAAGGTCGCTTCGTGCGATCACGGTCACCACCACAACCGAATACGCACAACAATTTTCCCGAAGTCAACGGCCGCAGGGCTCGTAGCACGTTTCGCAATGCGTCATCGGTGTGTGCATAGTCGACAAACACGTCAAAACCGAGCCCCCCGGTGTCAACTCGCTGCAAACGACCGGGGACATCGCTCAGTTCAGCCAACCCTTGCCTTATCGTGTCAAGACCCAACCCGAGTTCCAACGCGGCAGCGACGGCCGCCAGCGCGTTGGAGATGTTATGGCGGCCAACGAGCGCTGTTTCCATTTCAGTTCGTCGATCTTCATAATTTAGAATGAAGCGGCTGCCGGCTTTGGTTTCGGAAACAAGATGGGCCCGGACGTCCGACAACGGGGCCATCCCATAGCGAATGACCCTCGCCGCACAATTCTTCAGAATTGAATCCGTTGCAGCTTCATCAGCGTTAACGACCGCGACCGCACGGCTCGACAACCCGTCGAACAGCCGGCGCTTTGCTCGCGAATAATCCTCAAACGTTCCGTGGTAATCCAAATGATCCTGAGTCAGATTGGTAAAGATCGCGGTGGAGAACTTGATGCCGGCAACGCGACGTTGATCAAGACTATGAGACGAAACCTCCATTACCGCAAACCTCGCCCCGGCTTCGTGTGCCTGAACGAGGTGCCTGACCAGGGTGACCGGATCAGGCGTGGTGAGCTGTGCGGTGAGCTTCTCAGCGAGCAGATCATATTCAATCGTGCCGAGCATGGCGGTCGGACGACCCGCAAATCGAAGGATTTCTCGCAGCATGTAGGCCGTCGTGCTCTTGCCGTTCGTGCCGGTGATCCCGATCACGGTCAATTCGCCCTTCGCTTGAATAACGTCCAAACCAAAAAACACCGCCGCCAGACGTGAAACGGCATCCCGCGCATTAGGAACCTTCACGACCGGAATGGTGAGCGGTTGTCCCAGTTCACGATCTGCTACGATGGCAACGGCCCCGCGTCGGGCCGCGTCGGACGCGAACGATGCGCCGTCAACCGAGGTCCCCGTGACGGCAACGAACAAAGCACCCGGTTTCACTTGTCGAGAGTCGCAGCAGATGTCGGTGATATCAAAGTCCGACTTCGGGTCAGATCCGAATTCCAGGTCGAGGCTCCGACGCAAAAGTTCGCGCAATCGAGTCGGGCTGCATTCTTGATTTGTCCGTTGGGAAACGTTTGTCGTTGTCATGTCGGCCGCATTGTAACGTGAAGGCGAACTCGCCCGTGAGCCAAACTGCGACCTTTTGGCCTCGCTGGTTCGCTCAAACGGTTTCGTTACGTTCGCCCCCTGTGATTTGTTCGGAAATTCACAACCGCCCCACCGCCCGATTAATCCGCGTCAACATCCTCCGAGAGCGCGGTGAGTGCCTCTTGACTCATGGGTTCCGGCGTCACCTGCAAATAGGCCAGGGCATGACCTAGGATGCCTCGCACGGCCGGCGCCGCGACCTTTCCTCCGTAATAGCCCAGAGCTTTCTTCGGTCGTCGAACCGCGACAAAAGCCACCAATTCTGGATCACCGGCTGGGGCTGCGGCCACGAACGAACTGACGTATGCATTCGGTTCATAGCCCCCACCCCCTTTTTTGGCAATTTGGGCCGTTCCGGTTTTCCCGAACACCTGATAGTTGGCGAGCCGGGCGGATCTGGCCCCGCCCTGGTTCACAACCGCGCAGAGAATCTTGTCCTTCATGACCGCGACGATCTCTTCCGGAAGCACCTGCTGCTCCGGAGGCGACGGCGTGAAATCGTTGATGACCCTGCCTTCCGCATCCATCACGGCACGAATCACATAAGGCTTGACCAGCTTTCCGCCGTTCGCAAACGTGCAAAACGCTCTGGCCAACTGCATTGGAGTCACCCCGATTTCCTGGCCCATGGGAATGCTGGTCGTCGAGTAGGTGTTCCAACGAGACAACCGTCGTACGATGCCGGGATCTTCCGCCTGAAGGTCGATTCCAGTCTTCTCTCCAAAGCCGAACGCCTTCACATAATGATGGAGGCGCTCGTTGCCGAGCCGTTTTCCGATCTTGCCCATCCCGATGTTGCTGGACTTGATCAGAATCTCCTCGAAGGAGAGGTAATCATGAGGATGATGATCACGGAGAGTCCGGGGGCCGTCCTGCCAGGCGCCTCGCTCACAATCGAAAACCTCGCCTAGCCGCACGACGCCTTCGGCAAGCGCCGCCGCGGCGATAAACGGCTTAAAGGTGCTGCCCGGCTCATACGGGTCCGTGATGGTCCGATTCCGGTAACGGACCGTGCTAAAGTCGCGATAGTTGTTCGGATCGTAGCCCGGATAGTTGGCCATCGCCAAGATTGCGCCCGTCATGGGGTGCATCACGATGGCGACGGCACTTTCGGCCTGATACTTCTGAACGGTGGCCTCGAGTTCGCGCTCGACCTTTGCCTGGACCTCCAGATCAATGGTCAACACCACATGAAAACCGTCCCTGGCCGGACGATAACCCCCGTCGGCCAGCCAAAAAGCCTTGCGACCGGCGTCGCGAATAATCGTTTTTGCGCCGTTCTCGCCACGCAGCCAGGAGTCGCATTGATGCTCCAAGCCGCTGACGCCGACTCCGTCCGGTGAGACGAAACCGATCAAACTGGCCGCAAGACTGTTCATGGGATAGGTGCGATAGGGCTCCGTGAAAACGCCGAGCCCGTAGATGCCGGCCTGCTTAATGCGTTCCGCCTCCTCTTCGCTGACGCCGCGTCGGATGACGAAGAAACGATGCTCACCGGCGGCAAGGAGATCAGGGACGATTTCCCCGGGGTCGATTTGAAGCACTTCCGAAAGCTTAAGCGCGGCGGCCTCCTTGTTCGGGATCACTTTGGGATCGGCGAAAACACTTTTTCGAGGCATCGTGCCGGCAATGATCCGGCCACGACCATCGACGATGAAACCTCGGCGCGGCTGAAGCGGCACATGGGAACGCTGCTGGCGATGAGCCTTGGCGATCAGGCGAGGCCCATGGTAGGTGTTGATGTAAACGAGACGGCCGACCAGCACGAGCAAAGCCACCATGACGGTGCCAATGAGAGCGTGTGCCGCAAAATTGGAAGAGCGCGACCGCAAGGCATCCATTCCTTGAGTCAGTCGTGATCAGGACGGCTCTTGATGACAACGCCCTGTGGCACGACAAGTGTTTGCCGGGGTGGACCAACCCCACTACGGGTCCCGATTCGCAGCCGGAGGGACAACCTCAAATCCGAGCGCATCTGCACGGTGTCGTATGGCCTCAGGGCCACGTAGCCTGGCCAATTCAAGTTCGCGCGTCCAGAGGCTCTGCTCCAGCGTGATCTTTTGGTGATGAAGCCCCTGAATGCGATTCGCCGCCTTGGCGGATTCCTGACGAATCACGACGATGACAACACCCACCGTCACCATCATAAAAAGAACCAGAAGAGCTCGGAACGTCGTCATATCATGCGTCTCACGGTTCCGAAGGCTCGCCCAGAGCCGACAACACCGTGGCCATCGGAGGAGCGGAACTCACTTGAATAGGCAGGCGAATCTTCATACCGGGCTTGATCTTATGCTTATTGGTGATGATGTCCTTGTTGAGCTTGTAGATGTCGAGGAAGAGCTTTTCATTGCCGAGTTCCCGCTTGGCGATGCGGCTCAACGTGTCACGGTCGCGGACTTTGTACCATTTAAAGTTCACGGGAGCCCGACTGGCTCTGGTCGTATCGGGCGCCGAGGCAAAGGGCGCCGCATTCGACGGGATTGATCTCGTTAGCCGGTCGTCGACAGGAATTGGAATCCGAACCGATGAATCCCGCGTCGGCCTCGTGTGCGAAACAATTTCGGCCGGGGCGAAGTGAGTCACGGGTTCAAACGCGATGTCCTGCTCCGCGTCAAGCTTCGGGATGTTCAGCTTGGAGCCGGCTCGAACGCTATGAATCGAACTCAAACGATCCCGATTGGCATCAAAGATCGCGGCGATTCGCGAAGGCGTCGATCGACCGTAGTGCTTGGCCGCAATCTTGCCTAGGCTCTCGCCCGACCGGACCTTGTGGACGGCGATGATCTTCATCGAAGACTTCGGTTTTTGTTCCGCCGCCGTCCGGTCCAGAAGGCTCGCACGTGACATCTCCGGCGTGATCGGAAACTCATCGTCGATCACCAGAGCGCCTTCATCCGATGGCGGCGCGTTCAAGGCCACCGTCAGCGCCTCTCTCAAAGACATCGAATCCGTCTCAGGCGTACTCGGGGCGTTGACCGGGATTTCAGATTCAATCAGAGGAATATTCAACCCGTTGACCACCGCATCCGGCAACGGATCGATCGGCTCGTCCTCACCCGGAATCGGCTGACCGACCGGCTCCTCGAGCATCACAATGCTCGTGGGTGTCGTCGTGTCGTTCTCCATGGGGTCCGGCAACGACTCTTCCACCGCAACCCGCCCGGCGTTATGAAACGGCTTCTCAGCACCGGTTGTCGGAGACTCACCGGAATCCACCACTGTTAAATGGGAGGGCACCTTGCTGCCCGTGTTGGCCCCTTTTTCAGAAAGGATGATGGCGAAGAGAATGATAAACGCGAGCCCCACCACCAGACCGATTTTGGTTTCCTTGGTCACTTGAAGCACCTCCGTGTGCGACTGCTATGTTAACACAAACTAAAGAACTCTCAAGGCCCCGACATGCGTTCGGCGACCCGCATTTTGGCGGAGCGGCTGCGAGGATTCGCCAGCCGTTCCGATTCATCCGCGACAATTGGTTTTTTCGTCAAAATACGGTAGATGCCTTCACGAGAACGCCCGCGAAAGTCCTTCTTGACCAGCGAATCTTCTCCACTATGGAAGCTGATGATCGCCACGCGACCCTCTTCACGGAGAAGCCCGGGCACCAAACCCAAAAGCCGCTGCAACGACTCCGTTTCCCGGTTGACCGACCGGCGTAGTGCCATGAACGTCCGGGTTGCCGGATGAATTCGCCCGCGATGCGAGTCCGGGTTCTCACCGACCGCCGACGCCACCAGCCGGGCCAACGCCACAGTGCTGTTGATACGGCCTTGTCGGCGAACCTGACAGATTCGTCTAGCAATCTTTCGGCTGTGTCGCTCCTGACTCTGAAAGTAAAGTAGGTCCGACAGTTCGCCTTCGGACAAAGTGTTCACCAGGTCAGCCGCCGTCGTCTTCCGACGACGATCGAGCCGCATGTCCAAAGGCCCGTCCAAATCAAAACTCAGGCCTCGATCCGGATCCGCGATTTGATTGCTGCTGACCCCGAGATCGGCAAGGATTGCGTCGACCCCGCGGACTTCGAGATCGGCCAGAACGCTATCCAGATCGGCAAAATCTGCCCGAACCAATCGAATCCGGCCTGCATGATCCGCCAGAATTTCCCGCGCATGCGACAGGTTCTGATCGTCCATGTCCAGGCCGATGAGTCTCATTTGCGGATGTCGTTCCAACAAAAGCCTGGAATGCCCCCCCAGGCCAAGGGTGCAGTCCACGACAATGCTCAGCCGGTCGCCCGAAAAATGCTCGACAACCTGCTCTGCCAGGACCGGCATATGAATTGGAGCCGGTTCGCTCAACGAATTCATCCTCCTAGTCTCCCAGCTTGTCTTTCAGGAGACCGTGAAGCCGAATCAACCTGGCTTTGGGGTGCAATGCGAAGAACCATTCACGCGACTTCGTGACCTTGTCATGATCCAACCGGGCGCTGATTTCGGCAATGCTGCGATCGGTCTCCACGGCGATTTCCGGGACCGCATTGAGCAAATCGGTGTTGGCCCGGTGGATTTGATCATAAGCCACGCGGCGAGCCGCCCGATCTCGCCTCCGTTCCGCACGCAGACGCTCCGAATCTCGGATCGCCTGTTCACGCCTCTCAATAATGGCTTTCAGCACCTGAACATCGCCACCGTCGACAAGGTAGCGTTGAGGATTGTATCGAAGATCACGGGCCTTGTGCCGACCAATCCGGAGGTCCGATGGACGTATACCAAAACGCTTCAGGGGGAGCCACATCGTCGCCGAAACAGCGGCATACGCGGGCGGCTCGACGCCAAAAAAAACGCGGATGATATCGTCCGTAATCTGATCGTACTTGGCCCCCCCGATGCCATGAACAAACAGGTCACACGTGAACAGCCTCGCGTACATCGTTTGGGCCAGCGCACGCGGGCGAACCTGCCATGGATTCAAGCATTCCTCGAGCGTTGCTCTCGGCTTCGCTCGAAGTTCGTCGCGTCCCAGGTTGCAGACCTTGTCCGCCCCCACCCAGAGCGTGATGCGATCCGCTTCGTCCCATGAAACCGACAGGCGCTGTCTGGATTCGCCGGCATGAAGCGCCCAGAACGGAACCTCGACGCGATCGTCCGTGGCAACCAGGTCGGGAATGGGATGTTGCTGACCACGGATTCCTCGCCTTTCGCGATAGTTGGCGATGGCATGGTTGTAGGCGGCAGCGAACGCCCTGGCCTGAAGAAATAAATGCGCCACGAATGCCGCAGCGGACTCATTGCCGCGATTCGCGCCATGCCCGAACACCTGACTGATTCGGAGAAACCCCGGCGATGGAACGCCGATTCCCTCTTCGATCGAACGTACTCCTGCGGTCCACCGGTCAACATAACCCTCGCCGCCCCGATCATCGTCGGCCCTCGGTTGCATGAACCCATTTTCAAAAGCGCCCATCGGCGCGTCATCCGATCGCATGGTTTCCGGAATGGCCCTGAACATGCCGCCAAAATCCAGTGAACTCCGGTCGGTCAGGTATTCATAAGACTGCCGATTCACCGAAGCGGTGGCCAGGGCACTTCGCATGCGGCAATACTCGCCGCGATTGTCCGGCCACTGAATTGCGATTCGGTCCGGCACATCACTGTCGACCACCAGAAAACGGGCCGCACCGCCGGTTCGGCCGGCCAGAACGGAAGTGACCACGTTCTTGGCCCACACGCCGGCATGAAAGAAATCGGGTTGATGGCCGGACATGAACACGAGACCGGCCTCTACGCCATCAGAGCGCCATTGATGCGCGGGACGATCGAGGAGCATGAACTCATCACGCTCGCGACGACGCCGGTTCTTTTCCGCCAACGAAACAAGATCCCCCGCCTCCGGCCAGATCAGGATCTCACCGTCGGCAGTGGGCGCCGTCAAGGAATCAATGTCTGATTGAAGTCGTTTGGTCATTGCGAGCGCATGTGAACGTGCCTCTCGGAAGGCTCATGCATCCGGACAAGGCGATTCGCATGGGGCATGGTTTGTTCCCAAACAAGGCTGCAACCGAGCGAGTTCCGCGCGGAAGACGTCAAGGTAATGTTCCAGGCGCGAATCCGGCTCGTCGAGCATCCCGCCGAAGTGCCGTGTCGGATCGTGATAAACAAGAGGCACTGGAAGCTCAGAGATTCGCAAACGGTGGCATGCCGCCTGGGCCCAGAATTGCAGCGGAAACGCATACCCCGGGATGGACAAGGTCAATCGGGAAACGGCGGATACGCGGTAAGCCTTGAAGCCGCAAAAGGCGTCGGTCAACTCGAGACCGAGTGTCGAATTCAGCAGTTCCGTGATCTGCCGATTGATGCGCCGCCGGTCGCTCGGCGCGGCCGTGTTGCCGGGAAAGTCCTGCAGATATCGAGACCCGGAAACAACGTCAACATCACCTCTGGCCGCACGTTCGAGGAAGGCCGGGATTTGCGCCGGTTCATGTTGATCGTCGCAGTCGATGGTGATGACCCAATCGTAGTTGTGACGGTCCGAATAATCGAAAGCATCAATAAGACTTTGACCATAGCCTCGATTTTCCGGATGCCGGATCACCGTGATTGCAGGTATCTTGCTTAGTATCTGCGGCGTGGCATCGGTGGAGCCGTCGTCCACCACGAGAACATGATCGGTCAAAAGACGAATTCGGCCGAGTACGTCTTGCACATAGCGTTCTTCGTTGAAAACGGGAAGCGCAATCAAAACCTGCATCTTTTCGTTCCTTAATCCATATCGAAAGTTCCCGGATCATAGATTGGCAGGGCTGCCGACATCAGGGGATCATAAGTTCGGAATCTTCAGAGTCAATTCTCGCCGTTTCAGAGCCGGTTCTGCGTCGCCAAAGCCCGCAATTTGCCGATATAAGGCATATGCCAGCTCAACCCATGGAAATAGACCCGTCGGAGCCGAGTCCCGCCATCCCGAGGCCGCCTCGAGGTCTGGATCGGTCGACTTCATGTGGACGTACCGTGACCCTCCTGACAATCTTCGCCCTCTTCAATACCGGCTGTTATGCCTCACGGTCGGCACCGGCGAACGCCATCCAGCGATCGATCGCCAGACAGGAAGTCAAGCACGGCGAACGGCTTCTCGTCGAGGCGGAAAACGCCGAGGCCGAAGCCGTCTTCAGACGAGCCCTTAAATTCGACCCGCGGAATTCGTCCGCACACGCCTACCTGGCCAAAATCCTTGCCAAAAAAGGCGAAGACGAACGGGCCTGCGAGCATTATCGAGAGGCTTTAAAATACACTCCCGACAACGTGAACTATTCACTCGGTTTGGGAGATTGCCTGTCGAACCGGGCGATGACCTCATTCCACCGCCAACGACTTTTTGACGCCGCGGTGAAGTCCTATCGCCATGCGCGGTCTCAGGACCCCAAGAACTTTTCAGCGGCATTAAAGCTGGGCATTTGCTATCGCCGCATGGGGGCCTATGACTCGGCCATCAAAACGTTGTTGGAGGCGGAACGACTCAATCCGGTCTCGGCCCGAGTCCATAATGAACTCGCGGACATCTATAAAGACATTCGCAATGGCGATACAGCCCTCGTGCATCTCCGCCGCTCCTTGCAGATCGATCCTGACCAGCCGGCAGTCCAAGAGAAGTTGAGAAACCGGAAAAAAACAACACCCCTCGCACAGACGCCCGCTTTTGCCCATGACTAGACGCTTTTCGCCTGCATGACTTGTCGGGCGAGTTCGGCAAGCGTCGTAACAACGAGGTCCGGGCGAACCTCCGAAGACGGTGGAGGCGTCGCGCCCCAGCCGCTTTGACCATGACGACGGTCGACCCAGACCGTGCACAGTCCCAACGCCTTGGCCGGAACATGATCATGAAACAGACTCTGAGCTACATGAAGAATCTCATGCCTGGCGATCCCCATCTTCGCCAGCACGTCGAAGGCTTGTAGAAAGTGCCCGTGGTCAGGTTTGTAGCGGCCCACGTCCTCCGCCGTGATGATCGCGTCGAATTCGATGCCGAGCTTCGCGTTGGAATGAGCGAAGGAGGCTTTGTCGATGTTGGATAGAATCACCAACTTGTAGTGCCGCTTGAGCACCTCAAGCGCCGCGGGCGAATCGTCGAATGCCGGCCAGTCCTTGATCGAACCGGCTAATGCATTCGCATCCTCTTCCATATTCGATACGTCAAAGTGATCTGCGAGACGTCGGTGCACGGCACGCAGGACATCCGGATAAAGCGCGCCCGGTTCCGCTTCCTGGCAACGATGTTCGGCCTTGCTGAACGCATCGAGGAGTTCATCATCGGCAACGTCGAGCGAACGTCGGACCGCCCATGATCGCAACACCGAGAGAATGCCACGTTCCCAGTCGATCAGCGTGCCGTAGCAATCAAAGGTCAATGCTTTGAAATCATTCAGTCTTAGGTCGGCCATCTATTCGTCAAGTCTTCTACCGATCATCGAACCGATTTCCAGCAGGAGCGCCTGCTCATCCTTCGTGAATTCATAGGCCTGCGGTTTGGCCACGCCGATGGTTCCGCGCAGGGAATCGCCGACCAACACCGGTGCTGCGATCGAGCCTTCCATTTCAGTCAGCTTCGCGCCGGGCTTTGCAACGCCCGATTCATCCGTCTGAAGATTACAGACCTGAACCGGCTCGCGACGTTCCGCGGCCAACCCGGCCATGCCTTTGCCGATCGGGATGATCCGGACCCTGCCCATGATCGCGTCGGGAATGCCGCGCTGGGCGGCGATCTCCAACAGACCATTGGCCCGATTGAGTCGATGAATCGTGCCGACGACACAACCAAAATGTTCCAGCGCCAGGTCGAGAACATCGAGCAACACGGCTTCGGTGATGCGTTCATCCGAAAGCTTGTCCTCGACCCGGCGCAGGATTGGAGGTTGGACGGATTCATTCATACTAAACTCCTGCCAAAGCCGGTTGGACTTGTGGCCGGAAGCTCAATACACCTAGTCCAACAGGATCGCGATAAACTCCGCGATGTCGTTACCGTCGGCTGCACCATTGTCGTCGAGGTCCGACCGGCTGAGATGAATCGGGGCCTGCGGCGAACCAAGCAGCGCATCGACAAACGGTCCGACGTCATTCAAGTCAACATCGCCGTCTCCGTCAATGTCGCCGAGCAACAGCGGAAAAAAGAGCAGGTCCGTAGGGCCACTGAGTGATCCGATGCCCGGGCTGACGAAGTTGCCCAACGAAGAACCGTTCGTCCCGTCAAAATGGGGAATTCCGGTGGACCCGAAGGCGGCGACATAAAGATCGCCGTCGTTTCCGAACTCGATACCGTGCGCGGAAGGCACGCCGGCTGAGACGAACAAACTCAAGAGCGCTCCGGTGGTCCCGTCATATTGAATCACTCTGCTGCTGCCGAACGATGCGACATACAGGTCTCCATCCGGCCCGAATGCCAGATCATGTGGGTCGCTCAACCCTCCGCTGCCCGGTGTTACAAATTGAGCGGTGCCCAATGCGCCAAGAGGGCCCGGCAACGGCACGCCCGTGGTTCCTTTGTAGCGCAAGATCGAACCGTCGGCCGCGCTGCAAGCGTACAAATGCCCGTCAGAACCAAACTTGATCAACTCCACGTCGTCGAGTCCGCCGCTCCCTGTGGGGACAAAGACATCGATGAACGTACCGGTGGTCCCGTTATAGCGGAGCACCCGACTGGTGGCGTGATCACTGACATAAATATTGCCATCGGGCCCGAAATCCATCCCGGCTGCCTGGACCAAACCGCCGGCGCCGGATGCAACAAACTCCGCGGTTCCCGGGGCGCCTGTTGAACTGGGCAGCGGTGCGCCGGTTGTGGCGTCATACCGAAGAACACTGCCGCCCCCAAAAGTCGCAACGTACAGGTGCCCGTCCGGGCCGAAACCGAGGGCATGCGGCGTGGTAAGACCGCCGCTGCCTGCCGGCACGAAATCGCCCAGATACAAGCCGTTGGACTCCGCAAAACGTGCTATTTTGCTGTTAAGGAAACTCGCCACGAGCAAATCGCCCGCGTGTACAACTCTCGTCAAGACCAAAAACGACAGAATGAGAAAACCGAAGTGAGGGTATCTGTCTTGACCTCGACGCATAAAAAAGAACCTCCTCTTAGAAATGGGCTCGCCCAAAACATAGCTCGAAGATAACCAGAATCGACACTGAATTCAAGAAAACGACACGGGACAAGACGAATCAACGACGATCCGTTATCCTGATTTTCAACGTCCTCAAAGGCCTCAGAAGCGCGCGAAAGGGTCAAGCATGCGTCACATCGCAAAAACCGTCGTTCTGCTTGGATGGATCATCGCAGTCAACGCAGTCTCTTCTTCGCTTGCATCAGACTGGCCTAATTTTCGAGGACCGAATCACGACGGCGTCAGTCCCGAAGGCGGATTCCAAACCGATTGGCCTTCCAAGGGCCCCGCCGTTTCGTGGCAACGCAACGTCGGCGCCGCGTTCAGCTCGTTCGCAATTGTAGGCGATCGTCTTTATACCTGCGGTTCGGAAGAAAAAAAACAGACGCTGATCTGCCTCGATGCGACGACCGGCAATCTCCTCTGGAAACAGCAATTCGCGCCCGAAATGACCGACCCGGACAAACATCTTTACGGCACACGCGCGACCCCCACGGTCGATAACGGCCGCGTCTATATCATGGGAGGGCATGCGAACGTCATTTGTTTTGATGCCGCCACCGGCCGAGAGCATTGGAAACGCGCTTTCTCAAACAAACCCAATTGGGGCTATAGCGGCTCCGTCTTGATCCACGGCAATCTCGCCATCGTCACCGCAGGCGGATCAGACGGTTCGCTTTGCGCGATGAACAAGAACACGGGCAAAACGGTCTGGAAATGTGGCGATGAACCTCCGGGGTATGCAACACCCTACCCGTTCACGCTGGACGGTCACCGCTACGTGTGCGGAATGATGGCGGAAAGCGCCATCGTTGCCGAAATCGAAACGGGGAAGCAAGTGCTTCGAATCCCATGGCCTTCTCACTCGGGCGTCAACGCCTCGACACCGATTTTTCACGACGGCCATCTCTTTGTCTGCACCGGCTACGGTTACGGCGCAGGACTCTTCAAATTGACGCGGAGCGACGATCGTCTTGTGAGCACGGAGGTGTGGAGGAGCAAGAAAATACGAAACAAATTTCAGTCGCCGGTCCTGGTCGACGGCCATCTTTACACCAGCGACGAGAACGGCTTGAAATGCGTAGGCTTCATGACCGGAAAGCGTCACTGGCGAAAAGGCGGCATCCGACACGGCACATTGGTCGCTGCCGACGGCCATTTGATTCTACTGACGGAAAAAGGCGAACTTCAGATCGCCAAGGCGTCTCCGAAAGACTTCATACCCAAGGCCGTCGCCAAGCTGTTTCAAGGCGAAAGCTTCGAGGTATGGCAAAAGCTCACACGACAGCAACAAGGACCTCGATGTTGGACCGTGCCCGTACTTTGCCGCGGCAGGCTGTACGCCCGTGATCATAAGACGGTCGTGTGTCTGGACCTCCAAAAAGCTGCTGGGAAAACGATTTCGGCGGCCGAGCCGACTCAGCCCGGCTGATCCGGGAACGGGCACGTTGATCAAAGCCCCCCCGGACCATACCGCCCCAAACAATTGTGCCCCGTAAATCTCATTCCCGTAATAGATACATGATGCACCTTACGTAGGCGGCCGTTCAACAGACGACGGGATCGAGAAACAGCGCAGGCTCTCCGGGTGGGCAACAGCAATGGACCAGCTTCAAGGTTTCGGTCTGAACATCATCTTTCTTCTCGGGGTCCTTGTATTCGTGGGCTTCTGCTTCATGCTGCTCATCGCTTTCTGGACCGGCGTGAAGATCATGTTATTGAGGCGCAGGCAAAAACAAAGCGACATGGAAACGCGTCGACGCAAGTTCCATCTCGACGGTCGTCCCATCCCGCCCAGCGCGCCCGGGATCTGTCATAAGTGCGGAAGCGTGTTTCCCCAAGTCCATCACCTTTCGGACGGGCGGCGACTCTGTGTCACTTGTTATCAGTCGGCGATCGAACCCTGACGAACGACTGGCCTTTTTGTCGCTGATTGCGTATTCTATTAAGAGCGACCTGCAACGATCATTCCGATTTGCCCACCAGGAAAGCGCGATGTCTTCCAAATACGAACTCGATTCCAAAGTCTATGCCGTCGGACCGGACAGCAAGCTGAGCATGCTCGACCTGCTCGACTACTTCGTCAAGGCAGGTTCGATGCGTGTGTCCGATCTGCATCTTAAAGCCGGCAACCCGCCGATCTACCGTGTGGACGGCCTCCTGCAAAAAATGAAAGGCCCGCCGCTGGACGAAGAGACCGTTCGCGCACTGGTTGAATGCCTGCTTAGCGAAACGGAGCTGGAACACTTGGAGGAGCATCGCTCTGCCGACAGCTCCTGCTTTACGGAGAAGATGCAGTTTCGACTAAACTGTTTTCACGAAAATGACGGCCTGGCGATTGCCGTGCGCGCACTGGAGTCTACGCCGCCGTCCGTCGAAGCGATTGGGTTTCCCAACGACGTATGGCGGGACATCATCCAAAAGCAGCAGGGTCTCGTTCTGGTGACAGGCGTCACCGGCGCCGGAAAGTCGACGACCATCGCATCCATGCTCGATCGCATCGCGGAAACCCGTGCCTGCCGCATCATCACGCTCGAAGATCCGGTGGAGTATCGGTTGAAGAGCAAGGCTGCGCTGATTTCCCAGCGAGAAGTGGGACGCGACGTGCTCAGCTATGAGCGCGGCCTGCGCGACTGCCTGCGCGAGGACCCCGACGTGATCTTCGTCGGTGAGATGCGCGATCGCGATTCGACGACCTGGACACTGACCGCCGCGGAAACGGGCCACCTGGTCTTCTCCACGTTGCATACACGCGATGCTCGGGGCACGGTCACTCGCGTCCTGGACATGTTCCCCCCCAACCAACAGGACGAGGTCGCGAGCCAGCTTTCTCTGGGACTCAGTCACATCATTTCGCAAAAGCTGATTCCCCGTGCGGACGGCAGCGGCCGTGTCGTGGCGATGGAAGTGTTGAACAACATTTACTCGGTCTCGAACCTCATCCGTCTTTCCAAGATCGAGCAGATCTACAGCCAGTTGCAAACGCGCACCAAGAACACGCCCGACGAGCGCATGATTACGTTGGAACGTTCCTTGGCACACCTGGCCAAGAGCGGCGTGATCACGCCCCTTGAAGCGGAGAAATGGGCCAACAATCCCGGCGCGTTCATCGAAGAAATGAATTCCTGAATCTGGAAACGCACCTGCGTAGTTGTCACAACTCCCAAAGCCCCGGGCAGGCCTGCCCGGGGTTTTGGTGAACGCAAAGTCCGCGCGCCACATCAAAATATCATTTCTGTAAGTTTTTTCTCTAAGTGTGCCACACTGCATGGCACATCCAAGAAAAAATGTGTTTGCATTTCTTCTCTTATATTGTCTATTCTGGTCTATATCCGGGTCGGAACTCCGCGACGACAATCAAAACCGTATTCATCGGGTCGGCATGTTCACAAGTGGATTCACATGATGATGGACCAAAAAAGAATTGGACAATGCGGTGCATTTCTAAGGAAAGTGAAACGAAGGAGAAAGAGATGATTCAAAGATTCAACCAAAAAGCAACCGCCGTCTTATGTATGATCCTGATGTTGTGGACGCCTGTCGTGGTGCTAGGAGACCAGCCGCTTTCGTTCACCCCCGGAGACGCCGTTCCGATTTGCGAGAACACAGACTATTCACAGCTTTCTGAAAACTGGACCTATCTCGACGAACAACGGGACATCTTCAAGACACTCTTCGGCGTCGATGAACCGTGGATGGATTATGTTGACCCGGACACGGAGCTTCCAAACTACGCCGATCGGGACCTCCTCTTTCCGTTGAATGACCCGGTGACCGGCAACGGTGTCTACCAGGGGACAACGCGACACGGCTTCGCGTTCACGCTGGAGATCACGACCTACCGGCCCGTCAATCTTCGACAGCTCATCGCTGGATCAGTCGAGCAGCAATTGCTCATCGCCGAGGTCTCCGATCTGGTGGAGGACACTGCGACGGCCAGCCAACTTATTCAATCATTGACGGACAACGCGATATCCGAGGAAGACTACGCGGAGCTAATCGAAGCAGACCAGGTTTCCAAGGCCCAGGTCGGCGGCACGATCTCCACCGGGACGGCCGAGCTTTCGATCTACGGCGAAGCGACACATGGAATCGACGCAGAGACAGGCACGAGTGTGTCGTATCTTCTGATCCAGGGCCAAGTCGATCAGTGCGGCGTTCTCTTCCAGGATCTCATCGAGATTCCCGACGAACCGGAACAGGCTGCCGACGATGGCGATCAACAGGCGCCGTCCGATGATATCGATTTTCAGCCGTCCTCAGTGGCCGACTTGCTCGACGCCATTGATGATATCCTTGCGATCCCAAACTCAGTAGACTGCGATGACTGCCATAATAATTCTGCCCAAGCGGAGAACAAAGCGTGGGAGGATTACAATGAGGCCGTAGATGACATCAATGAGGATCTCAAGCTGGAACGGGAAAAGATAAATCGAGCGCGCGATCGGAAGATCAATACAGCATTGAAGACAATGGAAATGCAAATGTTAGCCGCAACATTGGCGTGGGTTGTAGCTACAGGTGTTTGCGGAAGATTTTTGCTCATCCCCCCACCTGTAGGTCAGTGGGCAGCGATTGGTTGCGCCGTGACGGCGGCGGCCACCTATGCTATTGCCATGTATGCAGCCACGGCGCTTGCAGAAATCACAATCGCCGACGCAAAGGCGGAAGCCAAGGACCTGACCGAAATTGCTATCAAAGAGGCGCAAAAGAAAATCGACCGGCTTTCGGAGGCGCTACAAGAATTGCTGGATCAAATACAGCAGAATTGGTGTGCATGCGTGACCGCACTGGAATGCCCGTGCGACGGTGACATACCTTGCAGTATAAACTGTAATTCACCTGATGATTCCTCCGGACTGGAACATACCCCTTAGGAGACGTCCAGTGAGGATGCTGCCGCATATCGTTAAGGCATCGTACCTTGTTGTCACCATCGGCGGTTTGATCGCCGCGTCAATCTGGGAGTACAGCCTTGGTATCAAGCCCATCTCGATTATGCTGCTCTGGGCGATAGCAATCCCAGGAATATTGGCAATATTATTGACTTGGAACTACCCGAAAAAGATTTCAAAACCGGCCAACGCTTGTTATTTCTGCGGATACGATCTAACAGGCTTGGTCGAGAACCGTTGTCCGGAGTGTGGGCGCTATTTCATTCCTCCCGCCCATGATGATGGTGAGGAATGATTTCTTCGTCTCCTCTACGGTAGCACCCGATTCACCACTCCCTCGCACGCCCCGCCTTCTCCACGGAGAACGGCGGGGCCTCTTTCTTCAAGAGAGCGCATTCGCCGTCGCGAGGAAACCGATCAGGAAAAGATTCCTGTGACGCATAGAGACCGAGAAAGGATTCGCGGTTCAGCACGCAATACGCTTTGCAGTGTAAATTTAATTCATCAAACGACTCCTCCGAACCTGAAGGCGCTCCTTAGGAGGTAATCATTGAAGACGTTGTTACTCATCGCGAGGGTGATATACTTGGTTTTCTTCGTCGGTCTCGGAGTCTTTGGATCTTTGTGGGTATATAGCGTTCGCCACCAGCTTGGCACCTCGTGGATTCTTTGTTGGGTGATGAGTGTCGCTCTTGGGCTATCAGGAATCGCGTTGTCTTGGTTTTACCCGAGAAAAGTTTCAAAATCGGCCAACGCTTGTTATTTCTGCGGATACGATCTAACAGGCTTGGTCGAAAACCGTTGTCCGGAGTGTGGACGCTATTTCATTCCTCCCGCCCATGACGATGGTGAGGAGTGATTTCTTTGTCTCCTCTACGGTAGCGCCCGATTCACCACTCCCTCGCACGCCTCGCCTTCTCCACCGAGAACGGCGGGGCGTCTTTTTTCAGCAACTGGGTCACGTCACGACCTTCACCTACGACGCGTTGAACAACCTTCGAACCATGGCCCCGCCCGACGACCTCGTGCCGGGCACGAGCAATCCGTTCAAGCTGGTGGAGATTCGGTACGAGAACAACGATCACCCCACGAGCCCGACCAGCATCATCGAACCGGCGGACGGCTACGGCAACTTCGAAGCGGTCACGACGATCGACTATTACGGCGCCAACGAGTTCACCGGCTCTGATCCCGACGACTGGAACGGTCAGGTGTATCGCGTGACGGGCCCGAACGGCGTGGTCACGGAATACGAGTACGACGAGTGGGGCCAACAGAGTCGCGAAACCGAGAATCCGCCGGACCCGCTGGCCCAGACGACGCTGGCCTTCTGGCCGACGATCTCGGTCGGTTCCGTTCTGAATGCCGGTGGGATCGTCATTGAGGGCGAGAGTGCGCAACGGGACAAACCCAATTGCAACTGGGCTACACTTACACGGCCGATGGTTTACTGGAGGCGATCACCGAGACGGATTCGCAGGGTTCGAGCGAGACGCGGTTGTTCGAATACGACTTTCGCAACCGGCTGGTCTACGAAATGCGCGGCGCGCCGCTGACGTACGACTTTGCCTACACCTACGACCAGGGCGGCAATCGTTTAACAAAGACCAATTTCATCGCCGGGCACACGACCTATTACCACTACGACATCACCGAGCCCGACGACGGTGACCAGCACAACAACCGTCTGCTGTCGTCCGACGTCGTGGCCTTCACGGGCGAGACGATCGAACGGAGATGGTATCTCTACGGCGCCGAAGGCAACATCGCCCGGCTGGTGCAAGAAACATTGCAGCCAACACCGGAAACGCGCGCCTATTGGTTCTATTACACCACGTCGGGCCAGCTCTGGCTGGCCGTTTCCGGATCGGGCAACTACGACTCGGTCACAGGCGACCTGACCAATGTCGTCTGGGACGGCGCTGCCGAGTATCGTCACCAATCCGGTCGCCAGCGTTACATGATTCGCCCGCGCGATCCGAACGACAACTTCGCCGTTCTGCCCGGTGCGCAATGGCGAGAGTATCTCGGCGACGACATCTACAGCGACTACACCGTCGATTCCAACGGCGTAGTGACAGAAGGCACAGCGTATCTCTCCGAGCTCGGCTTCGCCGATCCGAGTGAGACCGATATGCCAGCCTATATTGCCGACAACCAGATCGGCAGCACACGACAAATCCTCGGCAGTGATGTAGGCAATCCGCCAATTCTACAAGAAGTCGCCTACTCCGCATTCGGCGAGCGTTTGAATTCGCAAGGCAGCGTTGATTCTCGTTACGGCTACGTAGGCGCGTATGGCTACCAATCGGCAGGTTGCTACAACAGCGGCGGCCTTTCCGGCAGTGGCTGGTGCGACCCCTTGGCTGAACTCGGCTGGTTGCACGTTGGGGCGCGCTACTATGATCCTTACTCTGGACGTTTTATGCAGCGCGATCCTATCGGGATCAAAGGTGGAGCAAATGTTTACGTATACATTGATAATTCACCTGCGATGAATGTCGATCCATCGGGACTGGCTCCTGATATCTGGTGGGACCGGTGGGCGTTAGCAACGACGAAACTGAACGAAGAGCAACTCATCGCAGTTGGTAAGGCGGGCACTGTTGTCATCGGCGCGGGCTTGGCTTTTCAATTCGGTGCACCGTGTTTGTCGCCAGGTGTTATGTGGATGGGTTATCGAGGAGGATCGTTTTTCTACGGTGTCGGCTTGCGACCGACTTGGTTTTTCGGGAATCCCTTCTACGGTAGAATTGCTCTTGCAGCATCTGGTTGGGCCCCTCGCTGGTTTCAAGGAATTCCAATCCCAGCTTTGTTTACTGGCAGAGTGTCTGGTGCAGGTGCGCTCTGTACGGGTAGTTGTTTCAAAGTTATGCTCAGGGAGATACTGAGGGGCATTATTGGATTCTAACCAAGATGAATAAAAAACGCGTACCATTCAAACGTCTCGGCAGGGGTTTCAACCTCCCTCATGAGTTTCTCGGCAGTTGGCCCTCGATTCTCGAATCTCTTGATGCAGAGATCGAAATCGTAAACTACACTACGCAGAAAGACACGCCAAGCGATTTCCAATCTATTTTTTTGACCATCAAAAAAGATAAGGCGATGGTATCACTTCAGTCAATGTGGTTGTCCGAAAGAAAATATATCGTGCATTTGCAGTTCGGTTCCATAAAAATCGATCTGGATTTCGCGAAGAAAGTCGAATCGCTTTTGCTCTCTAAAGGATTTGAAGGGAACACGGCACCACTATCGACATTTGATGACTGTACAGATTGGTAACTATGCTGTGCTGGACCGAGAATCCTTTCTCGGTCCCATCTCCATGGGAATCACTTCCCATGTATTCGTTGCGGAGAACAAAAACGTGCATAGCTGGAGCGAGCAAAAGACAGGAAAGGATTCC
>JAKSDK010001035.1 GCA_022360095.1 Phycisphaerales bacterium | reverse complement strand
TTGCACCAGTCTCTTTGCCAACATTTTCGAATAAAACTTCTGGAAGACATCTTTGTCTTCCATGTACTTGAACACAACCATCTGCACAAACAAACAGATAAAACCACAATTAGAGGTGATAAAGAATCAACTCATAAAGCAATGTTACAACAAGAGTCTACAGATTACAAATGACTCAAATATTAAGGCTGAGAGCCAAACAACAACATGATGTTGTTTGGTTACCCTTAATGTTTTGGAAGCCCAATCTGCACCAAAGCATTAAAGAGAAACCTGCCCACTGGTGGAGGGTAAAACTGACAAATGAAGTGAAGATGAGGTCAAGTTTCATCCTTCCTGCGACAGTGTAAAAAATAAACTCCAAGTTGAACAAGGGAAAAAAGTTAACGATAAGCCGCTGAAGAGAGGTGTTTTCTTTCCTTTGTTCAGTGCAATAAAGTTAGGGGCTGAAAATGCTACAAACAAACAGCTGCATCTCTTTACACTGTAAATGTAAAAACGACGTGATAATGATTACCGGCAGTACTTTCTTTTAGGTAGTGATCTTCATCCAGCACTTACCACTGAATTAAGAATGTCTTCCAGTTCAGCTTCCTCTGGATTCTTTGAACTTAAATAACATACAAAGGATAAAAATAAACAAAGTTTACCCTCAACCTTTGCACACGTACGGGGACAGACAAAAATTTGATCTGCCCCTAGACAGGGTAAAATAATGTAACCTAGCAGAATGTAAAGAACTATCTCAAGACCAAGCATACCAGACGTTTAGCTGCCACAAACATCAGAAATATTATTCGTATATTGGATCACAAAGATGTTTCTTAAATGGACAAGAACGCATACCAAAATTGAGACACTGCTTTACGTGTACACAGTCGGAGTCTATTCCTTTCACCATCTTTGACTTTTTACCCAAGTCATTATCTGCGTGTTATGGTTTGGTGCAGCACTTGTGGTGTGCTAGAAGTTTTCCAACACGTTAAGAAAGATATTAGAGAGGTTAAGCATCACGTTTACGTCAAACGGCAAACGCGAATTTGTACCACGTGACCAAGTTTCCTCTTTACTTATTGGTTACTGTTCATTATTTCTACGACTAAATTAGTAGCTTCACGCAATTTTTTATCCATAAGAATTGTTTTGAGCTGTTTTTATCTGCTCATTTTCTATTTTTGAGCAATTCTCAACTTAAATCAAATCAAGCGCCACTGAGCTCACGGAAATGGCGCTATATAAATTTTTGTATTATTGTTATTATTATTATTTAAATCTGACGTTTGCGTTTGCGTATACGTGAAGCTTAAACTCTCTATTAACTGACTGATGAATAGATGGATTGAAATGACCGAGCCTTACAGTACCCTAGGATATGAAGATGAAATTTTCTACGTATAAAATTTAAGCACACCTTTTCTTAAGCAAGGAATCACAGTATCTTGCTAGTAATTCTGGAGACTTTGAAGAACTTTGTGCTTGTTTAGTGACAAAGTTATTGTTTATGAACTTGCCACAAGCCTGTAAAAATACAAAATAAACATGATTATTTTAATAAAAGACAACAGATTCAGCTAGTTTAAACCA
>JAKSDK010000486.1 GCA_022360095.1 Phycisphaerales bacterium | reverse complement strand
GCTGGAGCTGCAAAAACAGGCCATGGACTGCGGTGACGGCGAACTGCCGGGATTTTTCGAATTTTTGATGCGGGATGAGCCGGTTGCCGATGGTCCCGAAGCACCGGCCGCAAACGCAGGCGGCAACCCGCCTGTCGCTGACCGGCCTGCAGTCAACACCTCAACACCGGATGAAGAAAGTCGATAGAGTGAAAGCCGCAGAACAAGATAACGGCCGGGACCTGGCGGACTCTTTCTTTTTTGTCGTCGAGAAGACGGGGGTGCCTGAGGATGAGAAGGAAACACTGCACCTGGACCGGTTTGAATACAGTATCCTGCAGATCGTTCAGCTTATGTGCCAGAATTACGTCCAGCCGACGAGCCATGCATGGGAAAAGGCTCTTGCCCAAAGCGCGGCAATGTTTGGAACGGTCGGCGGCGGAGCAGTTGCGATCGCCGTACTGAATATGCTCTCTGCTTTGCGCAAGAGCCGCAGGACGAGTTTTCAGTTCACAGATCCCTTCTGCGCCTGCTGCCGCACGTCGATTTCCGAATGCGAGATGCGGCTGCTTAACATTATCAATGGCAAGCGCACAGGGCAGACACAGAAAATTCATATGAATTCCGTCATCCTGTGTGAAGGATTTCCCGCAGAGGATTTTCTTGAAAAAATCGACACGTTGATCGCCACGTTCGAGAGCTTCGCCCTGATGGCCGCCAGACTGTCGGATGACGCGTCCCCTTGCACCACCTGCCCAAATAATCCGGCACACACGGACATGTCGTGACAAACACGGTGCTGACATCCGAAGACTACAGAACCCGCGAACCGGAAATGCTGGTTTTGGAAGGATATCGCAACTGGACGATGGGTGTTGTTGAGTGCGACGTTTCATATTGGAGTATGGTCAGGAGTCTGTTTGCCAAAACGATGGGTGACAGCAAAGGCAGTGTCGCCGCAGATGCACTGGTGCATTTTCTTAAAACGCTGGGATTGTGTGCTGCGTGTCGATTGAAAACGCATCGCCCCAAAAGTCCGTATCTGTGTTTTGACGAAATTCTGGTGCTCAGTCTGG
>JAKSDK010000336.1 GCA_022360095.1 Phycisphaerales bacterium | reverse complement strand
CATGCACAGTCCCATAATTTTACATTTAGGGTATATTTCAATATTGAGTCCAAGACAGATTGGGCCAATTATTTAAACAAAGTCTAAGTTAACCCGTGTTTAAGGCCAAGCCGCAGTCAAGACGTTGTCTCGATAAACAATGGTTAAACCATGTTTGAAATGCATTATTACATTGATTGGGGTAGTCTCTTATTCTCTTTATTCTCTTTTGCGCAGTATTCTCCCGATTTCAGGCCCTTCAAAATGAATGGCCATGAAAAAAACCTGTTAAACAAAGTTTAAACCTACCTGTGAGCAGGTTTAACTTTCTATTGTTCCACAGTCAGTGTTTAAATAATCAGGTTTCATGGTTTAAACATGGGTTAGACGATGACTTTCATAGTAACGCAGTCTAAGCTGCGTTTAAATAACTGGCCCATTCATTTTCAACGTGTTTGTTTGAGGTGTACTGAGGGCGAATTTATTTATAATATTTAAGCCATTATTATCAGTTAACTACCAAACTGTTATTAGTGTGTCATGGTTCGGTTGAAGAAGATTTTCGAAAGAAACTTGATCTTTAGTCACATTGTGGGGGATGACTCACAAAACATAAGAGGAACCTCAGAAATTTCCTTGATCGTGCTTTGACATTGATATCTTGTAATAACAGAAACATCATTTAAATAGAATTTTTAAAGAACAAAAACTTGAAAAATCTTCTGTTTCCCTACTCTGTGTGTTGCAAATTGCATGTCATTTACCTGATTGCTTGAAGAAACTTAACATCCTTAATGAAACTTGATGCTGTGAACAACTTCCTTGCATAGCACATGACCGAAAGCCTACTCCAAAATTACTTTACGCAAAGTAGTGATGCTGATGTTTGTTGATTTGGAGAAAAGAAATCTGTTATACAAATGTTGTGGTTTCTAGTCTTATTTTGAAGATGAGAAGTGAAGAAATATTTCTGAGCAAATGTCGCTGTTTTTCAATGGACTATGGCCTATTGTAATAAAGATAACTTCAGGATTCAAGAGAAGCTTTAAAGAGGTGTGTAGTTGATGAATGTACCTGCATTTACCACCATTCCAAGGTTAAGAAGAAGCAAAGCTTGCTTCAAGTTTCATTATTCAAAATGTGACCTCTCATGCGAAAATGTGACAGACAGATATGCAAAGAAATGATGTTAAACTGAAACATTTTGCAAACATTTGAAAACGTTT
>JAKSDK010001344.1 GCA_022360095.1 Phycisphaerales bacterium | reverse complement strand
GTTATTTTAAGACACTGAATGTAGAGTTCCATGTGAGACACTTGAACATTTATGTATAGTTTCCATAATGCTGTTTGGAGACAACGAAGGGAACCTGCGAGTACTTTGAGATTAAACAGCCAGAACCTCAGATCAAGTGCAGTTGGAATGGAGCAGTCAACAGATGATGATGATGATGATGATGATGATGTAATTGCCTAATGATCGGCTTCAGTGTCTCATTTTTCTATTGTTGAGAAAAAATGGTGTTTTGATTTTCATCGTGTCTCGAAAAAGTGACTACGTAGTTAATTCGTATTGATTTGTATTGTTTACTTACAGATTAGATGATAACTGTGTCAATAACTTGCTAACAAGTCGCACAGAACCCTTTAAGGTACGACTTGTTTCACAGTAAAACTGAGAGGATTTTCTGGATAAAGCGCCGTGTTTTTTTCTTGGTAAACAACAAGGGGTAAAGTACTGCATCGGTGAAGGATTAAGACACGAAAAATAAAACCTTCTTAGACCAAGAAAAGAAGCTCATTTAGAACCTGCCAGTACCTTTGATCTCTCTCCTATCAAAGGCCAGTGCTTTCAAATTCTTAGTCTAAAAGATGAGAACTTGGTTGACCAAATTCTAAAGAGCAGCTAGATGCTTCTATGTTAATTTTACACATTTGGAGGGTAGCTTCTTCTCCTGTGACCTCTTGCTTACTTTCGTTACTGGAAATCATCGTATCTACCTCTTCTTTGTAATGACGCATTAATGTTTTTTCTTACTAGCCACTATATTTACCTAAGGAAGCTGCAAAACAATGTTTGCCAGTAACAATTCAGGTAAGATGAACAAGTCAATACTTGAGCTGGGGCAATGATGCCGGGCTGCAACTTGTTTTCTCGTCAGCTAATGAAACTCTAAGTTGTTGACCATTTACATGGTTAAATTGCTCTGTTGATGGTTTAAGCAAATGGTAAATACAATTCAGGACTGGTAATAATTCAGGGGCACCCAACGAGAATATAGTTCAAAACCACTTAAAAATAGCATTGTTAAACGTATTTTGGTGTTTAAACGGTAGATATAGACATATTTTTATCCCCTAAAAATTTTTCATCTGTTCGGATTTCCTAGCTGAAAG
>JAKSDK010001380.1 GCA_022360095.1 Phycisphaerales bacterium | reverse complement strand
TTTCACAAGATCCTTTTTAACATATGTTGACCTTTTTTCCCAAATAAACATATCCACCCAGAAGACAGCATGAAGGATTTTTAATATGTATGTTTTTGGGTGCGTTCCTTTGGGATGATCCGGATCCGGATCAGCGATCCGAGATCACTTGGATCATGGTACATCAAATGAACCGATGAACCCTTGTCCAGAGTGGATTCATCGCTTCATTTGATCACCATGATCCGAGTGATCTCGGATCACTGATCCTGATCCGGATCATCACAAAGGAACGCACGTTTGTGTTAATAATCAGACTAACGCTCTATGACCAGTGTATGACGGACTTTCAGGGCCTTGTGGAATTCAAAGTCAGTACTTGGAGGTACATATACTTCTTTGTTTATACTAACATGTCAGTGCTGTTCAAAAATGTTACACAGAGACTCTTAGGAATTGGTGAAAGGAAGGAGAGGAAGGAGCCGCGGGTTTTTAGTAGTTTGTTGGTTACAATTAATTTGCAAAGAATACTGAACAGTAAACCCCTTTCAGCTTCAGCATTGGAATTTCCCTGCGTTGTCTTTCATGAGGGACCCAGGATCACAGTAGGGAACAAACGTTTTTAACCAAGCAATATACGGAAAAAACAATAGTGGCTTAGTGTTTGATTGATAGTCTGAGAAAACAAACGACATTTTGGGACGCCACCAATGGTTTCCCCGCGAAATAAGGTCTGAGAAACGATCGCAGAATGCGCTCGTTTCTCAGACGTCATTTTGAGGGGAAATCAGTAGTGGCGTCGCGGTTGTTTTCTCAGGCTAGGTGTTTGACATATTACTACGAAGGCCACCGTGTTAAGTGGGTTACGTGTTTGCCAGGTACCATCTTTAAGACTTTGATTTACATGATTAGGATAACTGCCTCACTTTCCTTCCCATTTGAGAGCAACTGTCACTCAGGCTGGTTGTTGATTGGTCGGTTCTCAAATAATGATGGCAAAAATTGGATGAAAGACAGTGGTGACTGGTGGTATGACCGACGAAATCCTGCTGGAGCAACAACTGATCCGTCAGTCAATGCCGACATGATCTCACCAATATTTTGGATGGTCAAAGGCAGAGAGTTTAAGATCACACGCCACTGTTTCAGACAACAGGGAACTGCTTGAATGGAAAATCCTTCAGTTCAAAAATCACAATTTATGGTGACTTTAGAAATGGCAAGGTTTGGTCCAGTAACAGGTGCCTGGGAAGCTGCAC
>JAKSDK010001103.1 GCA_022360095.1 Phycisphaerales bacterium | reverse complement strand
TATTGGATTGTTCATTTTATGAATGGATTATTGAATCAACAAACGAAATCATTTTTCCGTGAATGAATTCATTAGTTCGTTAGCGACGGGAACGCTTGACCTGGTTTGACTGTAATAATTAACGGCAAGCGTCCGAATTCACTTCTACTTGCAACATTTGAAGCTTCATTGCTTATTTCTAGGTAACGCTTGCAAATTTTCAAGTGGGCTTTTTCAATTGGGGTATTGTCCCAAGCTTTAAAATCATGTTTTACATATACACCCCAAATTTCGCTATTATATGATAATATTGGGGAAATCATCGCTTCAAATATTTTGCAAGCAAGAGAAGGTTTTAATTTGCTAAAGTTTGTGTGTTTTCTTAAACTAAAAAGAGCATGAGGAGCCTTCTCTTTCAAGTGTTCGAGTGAGATACTGAAATTACCGGTTGAGGAGATGCGGGTTCCTAAATATGTATATTCATGGACAATATCAATGGTTTCTTTACCTATATGGAATTTTAGATTGGAGTTTTTCTTCGCTCGTTTTTGAAAGATCTTAACTTTAGTCTTTTTGGAATTTATATCTAACATCCAAGAGTTGCAAAAAGGGCGAAACAGCTGTCTACGGCTATACACGGTTAAGTTCATGCAATAGACATCTGGGAAATTATCCAAAAATACATTTGAAGGTTTTTTTTCGGATTCATTTTTTTTTAGACAGTTCTGTAATCCTATTTTAGATCGCGATATAATAATTAAATCATCAGCATATAAAAGCGAATTTAATTTGGTACCATTTGGAAGGATGATAGGGTCTGGTAAAGTATTTTGAAATGCGGACGGTAAGTCATTAACTTCTAAATTGAAAAGTAAGGGGCTTAAAATACAGCCCTGGCGTACTCCTCGTGAATATCTAAAACATCTTGTTTGACTCGTACCTAGTTTGAATATAGGTTTTGGATTAACTTATAGAAACACCCCCCTACACCAATTTGTAATAATTTATATAAAAGTCCGCCATGCCAGACTGAGTCAAAGGCTTTTCGAAAGTCGACAAAACAAGCGTACATTTTCTCGCCGTGACAGTATACGTACTTGTCTGTAAGAGTTCGTACTGTTAGGATCAATAACTGACACTTTCTACCCTAATTTTCTGGCTAGAAAAAAAAATACAG
>JAKSDK010000285.1 GCA_022360095.1 Phycisphaerales bacterium | reverse complement strand
TCTTTCGCTCCAAAAACCGGGTATATTTGAAGGACGGGGCAGGGGCCGGCTCATAACCGGTCCAGGAGATTGTTCGATGGTTACACCGGCACGAGACTGGGATTCATTCGCCTCATCCTCTCCCGTAAACGGTGCGGTCCATATGGACTTTGCCGTTGAGGGTGTTCATTGCGCGGGCTGCATGAACAAAATCGAACGGGGCCTCAGTCGCATGGACGGGATCGACCGTGCCCGGCTGAACCTGTCCAGCCATCGCCTGTCGGTCGACTGGCATCCCGGTGAGATGAACGCCGAAACCATCGTCGAAGTGCTGGATGCGATGGGGTACAAGGCCCATCCGTTCGATCCGACGCTTGTCAAGGATGCCGGCGATGCGACGTCGCGGGAACTGCTGCGGGCGATGGCAGTTGCCGGCTTTGCGTCCATGAATGTGATGCTGTTGTCGGTTTCGATCTGGTCCGGCAATGTAACGGACATAACGCCGGAAACGCGCGACTTTTTTCACTGGCTCTCCGCACTGATCGCGCTGCCGGCAGCAGCTTATGCCGGGCGGCCGTTCTTCAGAAGTGCCTTTGCCGCGCTCAGAAACCGGTCGGTGAACATGGATGTGCCGATCACAATAGGCGTCATTCTGGCGTTGGCTCTATCGGTACTGCAAACGCTCCAGCATGCCGAGCATGCCTATTTCGATTCCGCTATCATGCTGCTGTTCTTCCTGCTGATCGGCCGGTATCTCGATCAGAACATGCGGCGCCGGACACGGTCCTTTGCCGAGAACATTGCGGCGCTGCGTGCCGATATGGCCGTGAAGGTTCTGCCTGACGGAAGCACGCGGGAAGTCCCGCTTTCCCGGGTTGATCCCGGAGACAGCGTTCTTGTGTCGCCGGGCGAACGGATATCGGTGGACGGCATCGTGCAGACGGGCCGGTCCGATATCGATCAGAGCCTGATTACCGGGGAAACCGCTTTGTGTGCCGTTGAGCCCGGCGCCAATGTTTATGCCGGGACGCTGAATGCGACGGGCAACCTCAGGATACAGGTGACGGCGGCAACACAAGGGAC
>JAKSDK010001452.1 GCA_022360095.1 Phycisphaerales bacterium | reverse complement strand
TAAGCTCCCTGTTTCAATTTAGCCGCCCCTTAAATGTGTTTGAAATAAGTAAGCCTGCTGGGGGGGAGGGGGGGGGGGGCTTAGTGGGGGATTTACGGTAATTGAAAGCGTTATACTTTTTTTCGGGAACGAAGCATTCATGGCGCTGAGTGAAGTCAAAGCAGCGAGTAAGACTGATGAGCAAGTTTTCAACTTTGATGATGCTACTTTGAAAGGTAAAGATACTAACAGCTCTTAATGGTGAAAGCCCTTTAAAAGCCGTTTAGCATTTCAAGGAACAAAGTACTACAAAGGTAGTTTAAAATTTAGACAAAAACACCTCTGTTAAAAGATTAAAAACAGAATTTGCAGCATTCTCTACTTCCAATTTTAAAGCTACGACAGAATTAACCTGGTTACGTAAGAGCTACAGCTAGTCAAACGTATCTCTAATTAACGTAACGTTTTGTTTTTTTTTCATTGATTATAAAGAGTAGGCTCATGCTGTCATTTGCATAAGCACAGGATCCAGAACTTGGCCTACTCGATTCATATTTTCCTGCAAGCAGGCCTAAAAAGCCTAAAAAGCATAATACGCACAACGCAAGTCACAAAACTTGTCTCGCTTTCGTCCAGCGTCTGGGCTTATAAATCACCATGTTTTTAACATGTTAAACTGAAAAGACCAACCTCTTCCCCGGGGCTCTTTTCCCTGGCTTTGGAGGTCAGGGAAAGCGCCCTGGTGACGAGGTTGTAAAAAGACACTTGTCAGGCTGCTATTTTGATAGCTTTTGGTAGCGAAAAAAGCTACTAATTTTGACACTCTGTGAGGAGTTTAACTCTTCAATTAGTAAACTTTCTTTGATTTTACACTAATAATTTGTCTTTTAATTGTTGACATTAATCTGTGGCAAAACGAAGAGAGAAGAACTGATATATGAAAACAGAATACAAGTTGCGAATGGTGATCCTGTATCCAACTCTTATTTCAAAATACATTACTTATTTTCCAAAAGAGCGCTAGATTCCCCTCCTGCTCATTTTTTCTTTCTTTCTTTCTTTTTTATTTTCTGCTTCCCGCTCCTGTTTTTATCTCTCATTACAAACTATCTCCCCTCCAAATAACCCCAGCCTGATCTCCTCCCAATCCTTTCGTAGAACCTCACGTTTAACAGCATTTCAATCTTCTTCATTTTTAGCAATAGCAGAAGTCTACAAAACTGAAGGTAATGAAGCGTACTTAAAAGAAGATTACTACAACGCTGTTTACTTTTACACTGAGGGAATTAAAGTGAGCTGCAAGGACGAAGACGTCAGAGCTAAACTATACAGCAACAGGGCATATGCAAACCTTCGCTTAGGTCAGGCTCGCTTTTTGTAATTCAGTTCGTGAGGTTATTTATATCTTGCAAATACTGGGGAAGTAGCGTGGCCAGCGAGTGCTTACTACATTAGACTCACAATCGGGAGTTACCGCCGGGGTTTAAATTGAACTGCGTCTAGCCTGCAAACCACTCGCAAAACAGTCGAGCGCGAGGTGCGAAGGAAGAGCGCGGAACGCCAGTTAAAGCCGCGCATGGAGTAGCTACTTGTAGTGATCAAAGATTATAGTGCGTCGCCTTAGGTCGTTAGACTCGTCTTTGACCTCGTCAGCCACAATTTTGAATAGCCAACTGGTTTTACTCCCGCCAGTTGGGCTTTTGATGTGTGTTATGTTAATTTGCGTTATTTGGGTAAAGTAAAGTAGATTGGGCAGCTCACTGAACTACGCAACAAAAAGATTATAGACGCTCAGAAGGTCTCCCGACAGATGGCAAGGAGGGATGGGGGGAGGGAATTTTTTTTTGGCACAGATGTTATCTCCGTGATGATGAAAGCAAGGGGGAGTGAGCGCGACAATGTATGCTCCCTTATACGAGAACTCTCTTACGACGCTGAAAATGATTGGCTCTTGAAAGAGAGGTTGGGTTGACATGAGTCGGATGACCAACTATGCAGCGAGACAAGAAAGGCATAATTATAGTATCGACATAAATAACCTAGCCCAAGAGAGGATAAAGGGGCTTTATCCTCTCTTGCCTAGTCTACAGTGCATGCGTATCTTGGACGGGCGAAAGCTGGTTTATGTTCGTATTGTTACCGTATTGTTGTGGCCCCCATTTTTGATTTTATGACAGATGAAGATTGGGGAGAGT
>JAKSDK010000693.1 GCA_022360095.1 Phycisphaerales bacterium | reverse complement strand
TCCCGACGAGATGCTCTCGGAGAAGGTCGTTAGCGAGCCTGTACAGATCACCATACCTGGCGCCCCGGGTTTGCTGTACATCGAACCCAGCAAGAAGTTTCATCCGCCCTGGACGTCGCTGTTTCTCGAGTTCCTCAGCCTCAAAAGCGTCCCGAAAGTGTCCGCCTTGTCGGCGCTCTTTCTCGTAAAGACGGCCGGGCGATATTTCGCGTTAACGTTCGGGAACGGCCGATTCTTGCTGAAGCCCGAGGCGTGGGAAGAGCGTTTCGGTCTGATGGTTGCGCTGAACCTCGCGGATGACGACGGTTTCCGGGTTGTCGATAAGCAGTCTCTCGACAGCATCCAAAGCCATACGCGAACGCAATCGGGTCAGGCGACGACGCCTGATCGATTCGGTGTCGACGTTGAGCAGGACATGCTGCGTGCGATTGTCAGCACGCCGAAATCGCAAGCTGACGGCACTCGTATGACCGGGTCGGACTCATTGTCCGTTTCAGTTCCGATGGACCTGTCTGATCTGCCGACACTGCTGAAGTCGTACAAGATAGCCTTCGAGACCGATCTGAACGACAGCAAGTACGACTGGGTAAACAATATCGCGATGTTGAGAGGCGGTCACTCAATCACCTCCGATCTCGAAGCGCTTCTGGTCGACCGCATCAACGAGGCAGAACCACCGGGCATGTGGCTGTCGATTCCGGAGATCATCGATTGGACGAAAGTGGCCGGATTCACGTACACACATGGCAAGCGCATCGTTCACCCCGACATCAATCTCTCGGGCTTTCTGGGGACGGTCGCAGGTCAAGCAATAACTCTCGATCTCTTGAACAAGCGGCGGGTGAGTTGTGTCGACGAAGATCTTCGGAAGCTACCCACGGCTTGGTCGATATACAAGTGCCTTTACGCAGAGATCGACTACCAAGGTGCGACGTACGTACTCAATGGCGGTGCCTGGTTCAAAGTCGCTTCGAACTTCGTGGACAAGACCAACGCAGACTTCGCGGCGATTCCGCTCTCATCTCTGTCGCTGCCTCTCTATGTCGGAGGAGGTGAGGGTGCCTACAATCAGAGCGTCGCGTCGGCGTATCCTGAGAAGTTC
>JAKSDK010000612.1 GCA_022360095.1 Phycisphaerales bacterium | reverse complement strand
GTTTATTGAAGATGGAACGTTTGCCGGAGTTCAACGTTTTGGTAATTTGTAAGTGCCCTGAATTTTCATTATGAGTAAGTATATGCCCTTTACAATCATAATAAACAAACTAATCAGTTAATAAATCAATAAATAAACAAATAGAGAATGATCTTGTTATATACTCCTAATCGAATAGCAATTTGAAATGTTTTAGTTTTGAGGAGAGGGAAAAACCGCAGAACTCAGAGAAATTTCTCTTGAAGCACAGAGGTGAACCAACAACAAACTCTATGTTGCTATCTAGAATTATACTTTTAAAAAAAAATTAAGAGATTTATGGGACTAAAACAAGGATCATTTGGGAAATGTTGTAAGCGACCGCTAGACCTAAGGGCATGGAAAAATTGGTAAATTTCATGGAAAAAGTCAAGGGACGTCATTATTGATTTTAAAGAGCTCAAAAGAATACGAACTCTGTTAAGTAAGTTTTGCCTGCTAAGATTTCGCTTGTTTTGATCGTTAATTCCCAGTCCCGTTTCACTACCCTGGGTCTCCGATAATGCTCAAATTGCGGCTAATACCAGCTTGTTTATTATGTAATTAGGAAACTGCAATACAACCAGCTTACGTCTCTACCGAACGGTGGCGATTTCAGCAACAAGCAAATGAATATTATGTGAGTAAGATTGTATTTCAGGTCATACTTGTAACCTAGCAACTTCTGCTAAAATTTCCTCAGATAAAAAAAACAACATTCTGTTTATATCTTGCTATAAGTTTTTGCTAGGCCGTGACAAAATAACAATCTTACTTTTTTTTTCCAGAAACTTTTCGAATAACAGAATAACATCGATTACCAATGGAACTTTTGTCAATGTGAGGTGTGTCTCGGGTGGATGCGGGCCTAACGATAAAGGGACAATATGGTAAGTACATATTATTCAATACATTTATTTCTTTTGGTTTGAAATTAAGCCTATTTTTTAATTACCTTTAAACCCTAATATCAAAATTCAGATTCTCATTTGTTGTCCCTACACATTTCCTGTAGAAGTAGAGGGGAGAATTCGTTGAAGTATCCATTAGATTCACCTTGTGTGATC
>JAKSDK010000501.1 GCA_022360095.1 Phycisphaerales bacterium | reverse complement strand
TGTCGAGGTTAACCCTGTATGAATGTGTCCTAAATGTTTGTATTCAGCGGTAATTTTTAACTCGAAACTGAACTATTAGGTAACAAGACCTATAGGGTGAAATGAGATAAACGGCAAGTTGCTTATTTAGGCGCTCACTATCATCAACTCCGCTAACAAAAATAAAAAAAAAATGTCACACTCTAACCTTCCCCTTCCATTTCGACAGCAAGGGCTTCTGGAAATCGGCTTCGAAGTGCAATGCACTGCTTACTGTCTTCAATCACCTCTGGTCCGCTTAGAAAAGCCCCACAATGTACTTTCACCTTCTCTTGCTCTTTGGGATTTTTCAAAGGTGCACTCCATCCATCTCTAGCATTTAGTATCAACCTCGAAAGACGGGATTTCAAGGGAACTTTCACACCTGTCTCTTTAATTCCATCCCTTGTGACTTTGGAAGGGGAATATGTTATCAACTTCTCAGAAATCACTACATCTCCACGCTTGACTTTGGTGAGATCTAAGCCACCACAGAAACCCACAGAGAACACAGCTTTGGGCCCTAAGACTTCGACAGCGTCCATTGCAGAAACTAAGGAACCTCCTGGCGTAATGGACCCCTTATGACATTTCATTACAGCAATTTTCAGTTTCATTTGATCTTCTCCCGTATCTCCGACGTACACACAACCAAGGTCATCTCCTCCGTAGAATCTTCTGAAACAGGGGTTTAGAAATGAAAGACAGCCAAGAAATTCACAATCCTCCACCGTCAGTAACAGAATGTCGATTGGAATTTGGTCCTCATCTAAAGGTTCTGACTTTCTGGGAAGATTCTCACTCTTCCGCATTGTAACAGCAACTTCGGGTGGGCCACTCGCACTAGCTTTGGAAATAAAGTAAAAACATTTTTAAGACAGAATCCACCATGCGCGCAATTGAGTAATTTTTATTTTCACGGGACAAAAGCCTTGTACAAGAATGATTTAAAGAATATTGCGACCATTTTTAGATTTTTCAAGGGCTTAGTTATCTGTAATAACACCAAAGAAAATTTCTTATGGGAACCCG
>JAKSDK010000096.1 GCA_022360095.1 Phycisphaerales bacterium | reverse complement strand
TATTTCAATCGCGGCTTCGCTTATGGTGAAACAGGCGATCTGGACAAGGCGATCGCCGATTATGGCGACGCGCTGAAGATCGACGGCACGCGCAGTTATATTTTTGTGCGCCGGGGCAACGCCTATCTGGATAAGGGCGACATGCAAAACGCCTTGGCGGATTTCAATCGCGCCCTCGAACTCGATCCCGAAGACACGTACAGCCTTTATTGGCGCGCGCAGATCTTCCTGGAAATGGGCGATGCGGCGGCAGCGCTCGCCGATCTGGGGCGGGCGTTGGAAATCGATCCGGAAGACGCATTCACCTATATCGCACGGGGCGACATCTATTGGGCGCAGAACGATCTGGACAATGCGCTTGCGGATTACGAAAAGGCGAGTGAACTGGATCCGCTGGAATGGCGGTCGCGTGCGGCCGAAGGCCGTACACTCAATGCCTTGGGGCGTCATGAAGAAGCAGCCGATGTGTACGGCATTGCGGGTGAGCTCAACCCCAGCGCAGTGGTGGCGTTCGCCGGCCGCTGCGAAGCCCTAACGCAACTTGGTCTTTTGGAAGAAGCGCAGGAAGATTGCGATAAGGCGTTGCGCTTGGATCCGGTCAGCGCGGAAGCGGAACGCGCGCTTGGGTTCCTTGCGGAAACGCGCGGCGACCTGGATGGCGCGCGCGAAAAATATCAGCGTGCCGTTGAGCTCAAACCAGAGAATGCCGCTTACGCGGAAGATCTGGCGCGCGTAACCCCAACACAATAAATGGAAGCATCAAGAGGTCCCCTATGTCGCGCCGCGATCAAATAAGACTGAGCGATGAGGAAGTTCGCGAATTCCTCACAACCCGCCGCACGATCATATTGAATTCCATCGATCCGGAAGGATTGCCGCACCCCATGCCCATGTGGTTTGCCTATGGGGATGACGGCACGGTTGCCATGACCACTTTCACCAAGAGCCAAAAGATCAAGAATCTCGAGCGCGACCCGCGCGTTACTCTGTTGGCGGAAGATGGTGCCGTCTATGAGGAACTGCGCGCCGCGATATTTTACGGCACGGCGGAATTGGTGCACGACACGGGAAAGGTTGCGGACATTCTGGGCGACATTACGCAGCGGACGGGCGGGGCGC
>JAKSDK010001261.1 GCA_022360095.1 Phycisphaerales bacterium | reverse complement strand
TGCTAGGGACTTAAATTTATTGAAGTCTTTAACGGCTCTAATTGGAGGGGAGGGAATTGTAGGCATACGCACCGTTAATCCTAAAACTGCCCCGGTACTTGGTGGTTTTGGCCAGAGGCAGCCGTAGCTGATCACATTGTCTTGTGAAATGGGAGTGGAGTTGACACAAGAAGGTGCTATTTCCTTGATACACTTATAGACAAGGAAAGATTTAAGGAAGTTACGGCGAGCTTGCAAATGGGGCCAGCCAAATATAGTAGAAAGTTCGTCTGAGTACATGCAGCACGGCGATTTAGCTTGTCTAAGTAGGATTTACTACCCTGACCACAACTATCCCAAACGACGGCGCAATAGTCAAATAAGGGCTGGCAGAACCATCGTATTATATAATGTAATACAAGTAAACTTAGGTAGGACTTTCCGAGCGGAGCGCAGTAACGACATTCTAGAGGAGATATTGCTTAATAGGCTAACGTGCTCTTTCCAGGTCAAAGTTTCATCCATAGTTACACCAAGATAAAGTTTTGTGTTATTTTATTACCTTGTCATCTTTCCCCAGCCTCGATTAGCCTTTTATTATTATTAGCAGTGGGAACGCTTTTTTCCGATTTCTTATACCTGTAATTAATTAACTGAGTGTGTAATTACTGTTGTATCTGAACTATGTGGAATAAATTGTTGCCGTTGTTGTAAGAAAACGAATGGATTTACGTTAGGGTCTGTATTTCTATCAGCTTTTCAGATTCTTTTATTGTTTTTGTATTAGGTGCCATTAGTTGCAAGACACGATATGACTCCCAGGCATTTCTTTTCTCGCTGGTAAACAAGCCAGGATGGGCACCTGTGAAACTGCCTCAGACAGGGAAGTATAGTTCTTACAGATATTCCATATACGACTGCTACTCTCATGGACCTACCTTCGGAAATGGCTTTGACATTTACATTGCCGACTACGCGTCATCCAGTAGCTATTCCTATGCCAACCTTGGCCATAATTACAGCCCACCGAGCGGGTACAGCTACGGAAGCACCTTCGCCCAGACATTTTTGGCAGGAGGAAGTAATTTTACTCC
>JAKSDK010000475.1 GCA_022360095.1 Phycisphaerales bacterium | reverse complement strand
TATGTATGGCTATGTATGGTTATGTAGGGCTATGTAGGGCTATGTATGGTTATGTATGCCTATGTATGGCTATGTAGGGCTATGTATGGCTATGTATGGCTATGTATGGCTATGTAGGGCTGTGTAGGGCTATGTATGGCTATGTAGGGCTATGTAGGGCTATGTATGGTTATGTATGCCTATGTATGGCTATGTATGGCTATGTAGGACTATGTATGGCTATGTAGGGCTCTGTATGGCCATGCAGGGCTGTGTATGGCTGTGTATGCCTATGTAGGTCTATGTAGGGCTATGTATGGCTATGTAGGTCTATGTAGGGCTATGTAGGGCTATGTATGGTTATGTATAGCTATGTAGGGCTATGTAGGGCTTTGTATGGCTATGTAAGGCTATGTATGGCTATGTAGGTCTATGTAGGGCTATGTATGGCTATCTAGGGCTATGTAGGGCTGTGTGGGGCTATGTACGGCTATGTATGGCTAATTAGGGCTATGTAGGATTATGTACGTCTATATACACTGTTTCTAGTAAATAACGTGGAACCACTATATTATACTCACACCACGTACCTACCGATGATGGTCGCGTCTTTTGACGCTGGCTAGTTTAGTGTTATTATTTTCATTGATATGTTTGCTCCGAAATGGGCACGCGGGCCCTATAATTTAGCACGTTTTCCCTCCTGGGACCCTTGCATTACCCCTGGGTATTGAGCGTGGTATTTAAATGTTTTGCCAACATCAAGATCACTTTTCAGATCGCTTTTCTATGCGTTCATGCCCCGAGAGTGGATATATACTTGCTTTTTTGTGTGCTGTTCCGGTTTTCGTCGCTGAACATGGCCTAGGCTCATGTCGCTATCCTTCCTTATGTTCTGGAAGCCGTTCTCCCGGCTGCGATACCTCCTTCGAGTTCCCTTTTATAGCATGAGTTGCTTCAGACTGGATTTCATGGCGGGTATCATTCATAGCGTGTGTCGCTTCGAGTTGTTTCATAGCGTACGTC
>JAKSDK010000739.1 GCA_022360095.1 Phycisphaerales bacterium | reverse complement strand
GATATTACATTTCATTTTAGGCGACTCCCCACTTCTGAGAATGTGCTGTGGGGTGACTACAGCAGTCTCTATTTTATTTTAAGTTCTGAAGAAAGTGCTCATAACTTATGATGACTAATAGTGGTGTGAATCCTAAAACGTCACTCTGAGAACTGATAAGATCATGTTACTATTTTATGGAGCATGCCAATCCATACTGACAGAGAGATAATAAGTAACCAACAATTCTGATGTAAAGTTAGCAGCTAGATATTAAACAAGTGATGCGTGGTCCTCGATGTGCCATTCCTGCTTGAAAGAAAACCTCATTAAGGTTTTTGAGAAACTGTAGATAAATACAGAGATCTGGGGATTACTGGGTCATGGAGACAGAAATGGTACCAAATTGTCATCAGTTCCTCATCTGAGGTGTTGTAAAGAAGGGACTGGAAGAATTTATTTACTGGGGCCATCACGTAAGGCAGTGGCAACATCTGGGAACTTCAGAAGATCAATCTGTCTCCTTGGAACAAACCACATATTACTCAAAGTTCTGTCAATAAAGAGACATCTTTCCCTCCTGATCAGTGCCTTCAAGGTCTGGACACCGACAGAACTAATGGCACTTTATAGGAGATGTACAGAAAGGGTAGTGCATATAAAAGGAAAAACAAAATATAATGATGATGATGAAAATGATAGTAATAACAATAATAGTAATAAATAGTAATAAAACAAATAATAATAATGTTAATAAAAATAACAATAGTAATAATAATGATAATAATGATAATGATAATAATAATAACAATAATAATAATAATCATAGTAATATATATATATATATATATATATGTATGTGTGCATCGCGATTACCTAGCCAGGCATCTTGGGAATGTCGTAATTTAAGTCCAAACCCAGGGTTGAGGTCGTTTTTGGGACTCTACAGGTGATATACGGTAATCCCCCAATCAACCAAGCAAAAAAATGAAAGTTACCGAGGATGGCATTTTAAATGTGTTGTTCCGGTCCAGGGATTAACTAACCAGAAGTGCTGGGAAAGAGGGATTAACGAATCCAAATCAACCAAGCAGACATTGGGGTTCAAGAGGCCAATCTACCAGAAATTGTGTTTCTTGAAGGGGTGAAAGGGATATAAACACCACATCAGTTTGATCATCCAAAAGTAAAAAAAATGAAACTGGAACCACCTATCAATTTAGGTAACAACGGGTTCTCGATAGTTTACCCTTAAATAATCCATTGAT
>JAKSDK010001226.1 GCA_022360095.1 Phycisphaerales bacterium | reverse complement strand
TCATGATAATGCTGATTATGTCAACACTAAATACGTGAACTAACTTTCACACACTCAATACACCTTACCCTGCTTGACACTCCATTCTCTGAGATTGCATCTTCTTATACGCTGCTTGGATATGATATTCACAGAACTCGCCATGTTGCCTGATGAAAATTAGTAAAAAGTTTTGTTTAATTTGTGGGACAACTTGCAGTTAAACCCTCTCACTCTCTGCAGTCAAAGACAGCTGCAAGGAGATAAAAGGCTCTGCAGCCTAAAGCCCCATGCAAACGGACGCAACATTGTTGGCCAACAACAAAGAAGAGGAGGAGCAAATTTTGTAGCAATGATAAGTCAAACTTTGCTGCAATCTGCCCTGGATGACCTGAGAAAACCTCTTCAAAATGGTCACCCCCAAGGTATAATCAACTTCCACATCAATGATGAGCTAGACAGAAACCGAAGAAGCAAGACAGACCTGTACCTTTGGTTCTTAAGACAGATGTTATTATCCTGTTAACTTAGGTCTTCAAAACAACCAATTTCCTAAATGCTTTAAATCCTGTATTTACCAGTTTTACTGAAAGTATTGTTTGGTGGTCACGCAAGCAAATCATTGCAGTGACAGTTCCATATGCCAAATGTCCAAAGCCAAATTCCCAATAACAAATTGCAAAAGCAACCTTTATAGATTTAGCTCTAAATTACTAACTAGAGAAAGACTCAACTTGTACCTGTTAACAAAGTTTCCAGAAGGGCGATTATCTGACCTTCTGACATCTTTACATTTTCCCAGATCTTTGGATATTCCCATCATCATGAGCTTTTTGGCATTGTCCAGGGTGAGAGCAAGATCGTGTGAATTTTTCTGCAAAAAACAAACACAATGACAGAATTAAAAGACACCAGTTTCAAATTATCAAAATTCATTCTTGGCTCAGTGGCTGAGGAAAGAAAAAAAAAAAAAAATGAATCATTGATTCCTGAATCTCAAAGCCTTATCTTTTGCTTTATACATCCCAGCCTTGGAGCCAAGAGTGAATTTTGATCATTGAACCTTGTCTATTAACAGTCTACAGTCAACTGTATGTGTCCAGTT
>JAKSDK010001278.1 GCA_022360095.1 Phycisphaerales bacterium | reverse complement strand
TAACCGCCGTAAGACTAATAACTTTTTGAACAGAATTTAGCTAGAGAATAGCATTAATTGAAATTTCGGGTGTGAAGTCTTATTTAGTACAGCTTGGAAGGAATAAAGACTGGAAGCTCGCTAAACCCGACGGTATAGCGTTTCAGTCGAAACTAAAAGGATAAAAAACGAGTATTTAATAAAAATAATTAAAATGAGCTGCTATGGATGGATTTATACTTGTGATTACTTCTAGTGCCGGTAAACTAGATCGTCAACGAACTTCCTGTAACTAATATCCCAATCTGCAAAGATAATTGTATACATTTGTATCCGGCTAAGGTGTTTCCTTCTCGGTTCAAAACTATTCCACGTTAGGCGAATTGTCTTTATCAGAGCCACAAATCAGGTGTGTGGCTCTTTTCTGTATCGTCTCTGTTGCAGCTTCAACAAGCTTGATGAAGTATAGGTTCCAAACTGAATCTAAGTGTTAGTGTGACTTTTTAACCTAAGTTAAGTCCCAAGAGTGACCAACATTGATTTTCTCATATCAATCTCAGTTCTCAATAAAGTAAAAAGGTTACGAGAATTAAGAACATGATCAGAAAAAGGAAAATGCTTTGATCTTTCCATACATTTTTGCAATTAAATTTCAAAGTAATGTATGAAGACCAGTCTCATGAATTTGTATGTGGATATTGGGGTTTAATGGGTTAAAGAAGCTTTTTAACGGATGGACGTAGTATTTTACCTTAGCTTGATATCAGCCTAATATCAAATTTTGTTAAAATTGGTTATTTTGTTCTGTTTTTAGTCTTTCAGAAAAGATGAAGGTAAACATGGACTAAACGTCAAAACCTCCAGTCATAACCTCGGAGTTGCAGCTTACGAACGCTGTGATTTCACAAGTGCCCGAAATTGCTTCGAGTTAGAATTGAATGAAGCCAAAAAGGCAGGGAATATGGATAGAGAACGAAGAGCGTATACCAACCTCGGCATTGCGTGTTACTCTCTCGGCGATTATGAAAAAGCCATCGAATTTCATCTGCAGTCTCTTAGCATCGCAAAGGAGATTGGAAACAAAGGTTCAGAAGGCAAAGCATATACCAACCTTGGCTGTGCGTATGACTCTCTCCGTGATTATAAAAAAGCAATCGAACTTCATCACCAGTCTCTTAAAATCGCAAAAGAGATTGGAGACAAACGTTTACAAGGTGCAGCATACACCAACATTAGCATTGCGTATCAATGTCTTCGTGATTATAACAAAACAATCGAATTTCGTCAGCAGTCTCTTAAAGTCGCCAAAGAGATTGGAGACAAAGATTCAGAAGGCAAAGCATATACCAACCTTGGCCGTGCTTATCACTCTCTCGGAAATTATAAAAAAGCAATCGAATTTTATCAGCAGTATCTTAAAATCGCCAAAGAGATTGGAACGAAGGATTCAGAAAGCCAAGTATATACCAACCTTGGCATTGCGTATGACTGTCTCGGTGATTATAAAAAAGCAATCGAACTTCATCAGCAGTCTCTTAGTATAGCAAAAAATATTGGGGACAAAAGTTCACAAGGTGCAGCATATACCAACCTTGGCTGTGCGTATGGCTCTCTCGGTGATTATAAAAAAAAAATCGAATTTCATCTGCAGTCTCTTAAAGTCGCGAAAGAGATTGGAGACAAAGATTCAGAATGCAAAGCATATTCCAACCTAGGCAGTGCGTATGGCTCTCTAGGTGATTTTAAAAAAGAAATCGAATTTCATCAGCAGTCTCTTAAAATTGCAAAAGAGATTGGAGACAAAGGTTCAGAAGGCCCAGTATATACCAACCTTGGCTGTGCGTATGGCTGTCTCGGTGATTATGAAAAAGCAATCGAATTTCATCAGCAGTCTCTTAAAATCGCAAAGGAGATTAGGGACAAACGTTCAGAAGGTAATATATATACCAATCTTGGCATTGCGTATTACTCTCTCGGTAATTATGAAAAAGCCATCGAGTTTCATCAGCAGTCTCTTAGTATCGCAAAAGCGATTGGACACAAAGATACAGAGGGCAAAGCATGTCTCAACCTTGGCACTGCATATAGCTGTCTCGATGATTATAAAAAAGTAATCGAATTTCATGAACAGGCTCTTAGTATCGCAAAGGAGATTGGACACAAAGATACAGAAGGTAAGGCATATACCAACCTTGGCTGTGCGTATAGCTATCTCGGTGATTATAAAAAGGCAATCGAATTTCATCAGCAGTCTCTTAGTATCGCAAAATGGATTGGGGACAAATACGCAGAACAAAAAACCTACGACAATCTTGGTCTTAGTTTTCTTAAGCTTCATGATTTCCCTAACACTGAAAAGTGTTTTGAATCTAGTATAAGAGTCTTTGAGGGGATGAGGTTCCTTCTTCAAGAGATAGACGAATGGAAAATCAGCTTTCGGGATCAATTAAAAACGTACTGTTATTTGTGGATTAGTCAGTTACAACAAAGAAAAACCAAAGAGGCCCTTTCAACAGTTGAGAGGGGACGAGCG
>JAKSDK010001740.1 GCA_022360095.1 Phycisphaerales bacterium | reverse complement strand
GGCTTAACGGCACCCACTAATTATGACGTCATATCTCGTAACCATAGTAACTGATCACTAAACTTGTAACAAAATTCGTGTGAAGGATAAATAAAACAGCTACTGAAAATGTCAAGATGCTTGATCGTCTCAGAAAAAAAAACTCCGACGTTGTGGGAATGGCATTCACCCCTTCCCTTGAGCTCCAAGGATCACTTGAATCTTTCTCATTGCTTTGTGTTTTTGACTTGTTTTGGAGTTTTTCGGAGTGTTGCAGAATGGTCCCAGTGGTTTCAGTCCTTTTTTAGTAGTTACATGCGAACAATCAGTCACTTAACTAACAGTTACACTTTGCCTAGTTGTTTAAGACTGATTCATCAGTTCTACTTTTCAATCATCCACTGTTACTTCGACCTTTTCTTACTTGAGTCTTACTTCGCTCCCTGTTTCTTACTTCTCAGCCCTATTTCGTCCCTGGCTTATTTCCTACCGTTAATTAAAATTTTTAATTCGTGAACGTTTTTAAGGCTAATGTCAGAGTTAGCTCATTTCCATATAATAACTTTAGCATCTTGAAGTGAAATATAGTTCCAAAGAGTTTATGGCATTGACCTCATTAGTTTTTTACTGAAAGAATTTCAAAACAAAATGTATACGTATATCACTCTATTTTTAAAATTAATTTTTTTTATTTAACTTAACTTTCCATCTTATGATTAATTTTGTATGTGTATTCAGATATATTTCCATCCTTGGTCATCACAAAGAGAATCTTGTCGTCAGTAGGGTCGTTGAAAATGATGGTGGGATGATATCCCTCCTCACTTTTCTTTTTCACCCATTTTTCTCTCTTGAAGTATCCTTCTTTAGTACTGTCCGTTTGCCAGACGTAGCACTGCCCATGTGGCATCTCTGTCATCACAACAAAATACTGCTCCAGCCCAGTCGAGTAACATATACCGGTGATAACTTTCCCTGTCTGGTAGCTTTTCCGTATTTTCGTGTCAACCTCAAGCCATGTATTGCCCGTAATCCACACTTGCGATTTCTCTCCATATTCTTTTGTTCCTTTTGTCATGATGATGTAAAATGTTGATCCCCGAGCTGCACAGGCAGTTATTATATAACCATCTGCCCCGAACCCCTGGATATCAGATGTATTTGTTATAATTGCTTGATTTGTGCCAAAATTTTCCATAAGAAAGACTC
>JAKSDK010001783.1 GCA_022360095.1 Phycisphaerales bacterium | reverse complement strand
TTTCATGTAGTAATATACATGTAATTCGCTGTTACAGTCAAGCCAGCTCAAGCATACCCCCAGGAATCCATTAATGAATTTATCCGTCATTAGTTGTAGATTTCAGATATTCATCTCTGCAGTCCTGCTTACGTAATAAGCAGTGAATTCACACGTGAGGTAGTTATGAAATTTCGACCCCCTCTTTTTTCTTGAATTTTGATGGAAATGTCTTCACAGCAATTCTATTCATTTCAAGTAAAAAATTCACTCCTCATTATGCATGCAGGAATGCAGATTTAAATGTGGCAATGACTAATGGATTCATTATTCAAATAACCGATTTATTAAGGGAATCTTGGGGGGTATACTTGACCTGGCTTGACTGTAAACTGGACATTTTGATACTGGTAGTTATACCAATACCCTGTATATGTTACAGTGTACAATATGTACATTTATACTTGAAAATAGCTGTAGATATGGCAACAGTACTTTGGATAAAAGCCCGCCAACTGTGAGGAAGGTTCCAACTAAAACTTAGCCATTGAACATACTGTTCCATCTTTAAATGCTGCATTATTCATAGTTCATTCAATCGCTCATGAGGTTTTATTTGCTGTCATTGGAAAGACTTTATGCTTGGGTTGATAGAATATCATTGAAGTGGTTGTCACATACAATTTACTGTAATTTAAGATGGGACACAGAATGTTTGTTGTTAAATCAGGAATATTGTTAAATCAACAATCATAAAATCAGGTAAATTACGATACAGTTTACTCGATGACCGCCATCATGGATTTGAGCTTTCTAGGTCAGTGGACCCCCACAGCTACACCGTGTATCCATCACGATAGTTATTCATGCCAGGACCACGTGCTGTAAAGTCTGAAAATGGCTTTTTTTTTTTTTTTTTTTGACTCCAAATTCTCCAAAATGACTCCAAAATTTGTGAAGCGGAAGTCACAGTGACTCCACTCATCAATAAAATTTGCAATCCCTGGATCCTTTGTCTTGTTGGAAATATGAAGGGTGCATATGTGCGAGAATACTCCCTTGACTGTCGCCATATGATCCACTTTAAGGCCACAAAACCA
>JAKSDK010000474.1 GCA_022360095.1 Phycisphaerales bacterium | reverse complement strand
GGACAGCCCTCCCCCAATCTGTCGGCTCTCTGCCATCATGTAATCTTTTACTCTCAGAATACAGCAAAACATTGCCATAAAGAACCCCTGTATCACAGGGCCCTGATATGATATACTCCAAGGTACTTTGTTCTGCCATTGTTAGCGCATTACAGTTCTTATAAAAGAGGAGGGTCACAACCATAATGCTTCTAAAAGGAAACGTATGCTTTACTTGAAAAAGATTTAAGACCCTGTAATAAAAAAACTGTACCTGCCAAATTAAAGAACAACTTTTGACTGCAACTGCTTGTGCCACAATGGTTCCAATTTATTTAGGTTTGTGTTTAAATCAGTTTTGCACAAGAACAAAAATCTTGCTTAACATAGTGTCACTGATACATGTAAAGGCTTTAGTATAACACAGACAGTGTAACTGTAGCTGCACACACAAAAATGTTTAAATAACACTCACCTTCCTCTGTCGAAAGTAGTAGAAGATGATGTTAACAATAAATGGCCAGAGAATGAGAAAAAGCAGAGGTTTTGATGGGATAATAGCTTTCCACCAAGGTTGTTCACTTGTAGGAGATGCATCCTGGTGATTGCAAAGAAAGACTACTTAGTTCAGCATTTACCTTTTAGCTTAGTCTTACATTTTGAACCCTAAAATCAAAATACACATTCTCCACACTGCTTTCCCAAAAATAAATTTCTTAAGGTGTTCATCTAGAGAATTTGTTTTCCATCAAAGCATTTTTTACTTTAGTCACCATTTCTTTTATAATTTTTGCAACCTTTATGTTTGATAAGGCAGTGATAAAACAGAGAGAAATTAGATACTGGTCATAGACAGGGGTTCAATGTATGCATACAAGTACACTACAAGTCAATTTCATTCGTTTTCATTGTCTCTTTTATAAACATGCAATGGAACTCTGTATATTTCTTGTAAATTACAGTAAAAACTTGTTAATGCAACCACTCAAGCACCAGGGAAGTAAGGTCATATTAATGAGGTTTCCAGAAGAAAAAATTACCGTTTTGGGGTGCAAAGTATGTGATCATAATAACAAGGTTGTGGTATAAACAGTGTTCACATTGTGGATTTTCAAAAACAGCGGCAGAAAACAGGTAGAGCAATCGAGAACCAACCTGTCGTGACATCACTGCTTCCTCCATTGAACTGAGACGCCTCAACACACTTTTCATGTCCTGGTGCAGTCTT
>JAKSDK010000340.1 GCA_022360095.1 Phycisphaerales bacterium | reverse complement strand
GGTCAATACACCAATGCTGAAGAGTACCATCAAAAATCAGTAACTCTCAAGGACGAAATCGGTGATAAAGAAGGAAAAGCAGCGTGCTACGAAAATCTAGGAACTGTGTTTCAATCTGTTGGTCAATATACCAAGGCTAAAGAATACCATCAAAAAGAACTGACGATCAGAAAAGAAATTGGAAACAAAGGGGGTGTTGGATCTTCATACTTAAAGCTGGCAGAAGTTTATCAAGAATTTCATCAATATGCGAAGAGTCAAGAATTTGCGACAATGGCACTTGAGATAAGTTACGAAATAGGGCACATTGAATTGCAGTTTGACAGTCACCTTGCCATTGTTTTGAACACTTTAGAGTCGGGAGGAAACATAACTGAACTTGTGCTAAATCTTTATAAAAGCATTCAAAGGTGTGAAGAAATGCATTATTTTTTAAGACTGAAAGAGGAGTTCAAGATTTCTTTTTTTGATGAACGTGTGCCCGTGTACCGTCTTCTTTGTAGGCTGCTTATTCTGACAGGCAGTTATAATGAAGCCCTTTACGTTGCCGAGCTTGCACGGTCCAGAGCACTGGCAGATATCCTGTCAGATAGGTACTCTGTGGAAAAAGAGGTATCAGTCAACCCACAGTCGTGGATGGTATTGAGAATGTCATGAAAAAAATGCCCTTAGTTCCTGTCTATACGTTTCCTTTTTCAGCAATAACATGTATTTTTGGATCCTTAAACCAGACAAAACCATAGTTTTTCGACAAACGGAACTCGAAGAAAGCGCAGATAAAGTGTTTGATCAAATCAAACATTTGATGGCTGTCTTGATATACGTCAGGACCAATGCGAAGATCGATCATTGTTTTCATGTCTAAAGTCCCCGTCATCATGCAAACCATCTCAGAGTGACAGTTTCATATCTTCGCGTCTTTTATAAGACGAAGACTACGAAACGAAGGAAAATGGGCCACCAACCCTGGCTGATGGTCACAACATTATCATCGCGCCTGTAGCTGACTTGCTCCAGGAACCAGAAATCATTATCGTACCGGATCGCTTGATGTACGCAATTCCTTTTGCAGCTTTAATGGATGATAATGGAACGTATTTATCAGATACTTCCAGGATTCGCATTGTTCCTTCCTTGACGACTCTAAAGTTGATTCAGGACTGTCCAGCACGCTACCATAGTAAAACCGGTGCGCTGATCGTAGGAGAGCCAGAACTTAGTAAGGTGTACTATCAAGGAAAAGGTAGAAATTTATAGGTCCATTGCCTTGGGCGAGAAAGGAAGCAGAGATGATTGGGCGATTGCTCGGTGTTCAACCGTTGCTTGGAAAGGATGCAACTAAGAAGAAAGTCCTGGAAAGCATGCATTCAGTAAGTCTTGTTCACTTCGCTGCTCATCGTTATGCCGAGCGTGGAGAAATAGCTATTTCCCCTATAAGCTCCTGCGGAATTCCACGCGAAGAAGACTACTTATTGACGATGGCTGAAATTTCAGAAGTTCGACTAACAGCCAAGCTGGTTGTCCTTAGCTGCTGTCATAGTACAAGTGGTCAGATAAGGGCTGAGGGAGTTATTGGAATCGCT
>JAKSDK010001106.1 GCA_022360095.1 Phycisphaerales bacterium | reverse complement strand
CACCCCCCCCCCCCCCCCCCCCCCCCCGCCGCCAATTCCAAATTTTGCTTCGCGGTCCCTGAAATAACAAAATCACTGCTTCCTGTCAAACTAATTTGAAGTCTTCAAAGAGTTTTACAAACAATAGAAATATACTTTGACAAAGCCTGAATGGTTGGGTGAGTTGTAATTATTAATAAGTTCTCTTCGATCCGTGAAGTCAAATTAGCAAAAACTAATTGCGTGGTCTGATTTGCAGTGATCAATGTCCTTTTCATAACGAAATAAACTTGACCAACTTGTTCCGAAAACAGACTGATTCTTTGTTCTATAGTTCTAAATGGACAAAACTGGTTCAGATTGTGACTTGCAGTCATCCGTTTACTTTGTTTTCTGAAGATAGCCTTTTTACGCTGACTTTTTTCACTCTGACGTTGGTTAGTTGTTATTTTGTGGGCTAACTAATGCTCACCCTCTATCTTTGTATGCGACTTAGTGAAAAGTCTGAAATTTATATACACAGATTTTGTTCAAGTTTGCCATTCAGCTCTGCCGACTGAAATTATATTCGACTTGATAATCATGCTGAATTGTTTTCGGCTTGAAAAAGCAGATAGAAATACTAAAATTCCAGGCACACACAGTACAAACTTATAGATTACCGAATCTCTGTATTTACAGTCAGTTTTTCAGAGCAATGCATTTGTTCCCGTGACGTCACTCCTACAGACAATAACCCGGCAATTACTGGATTCGGCTTTCACATGATCCGAAGGACGCAGATCGAGGAAGGTGTTATCCGAGGTTATCCTATGGAGTTACCGTTCAAACGAAAGCTCAGTCCTCAGAAGTATTTTCACACGACACTATTTATTATATAGCTTTCTGAGTCTGTGTGAAATCCTGTGTCAGATGATCATTCATACTGAAAACAACTTTTACATGCAGTGTATTTATTCGTCTGATATTTGTTTTCTGCCTTCTTCAATATGACATTTTAAATTTTTCTTTGGCTTTCACTTCAACCACCACCAGACCACTAAGATTAGACTGTTTAAACTAGGCTGATTTCTTACTTTTTTTGCAGATTGCCGCATGCCAAAAATGACGACAATCAAGTTTCTTCTGCTGCTGATGGTGGTTGAACTGACACTCCTGCATCTCAGCGAAGGGGACCCTTTTTTTTTTTGGCACAAACCCAAACCCAAACCCAAACCCAAGTGCGACTCAAGCAGGCCAGGAGGAATTTCTTGGGCCAACAACTGGCAACAAACTTTCATATACAGCTGTTCTAATGGTAAGCTGATTCGAAAACTCACTTTGATGCTAAGTTAATAGAAAAAAAAATAAAAAAAGGAAAAACCGAGAAAAAACAAAACCAAACAAACAAACAACAAAATAAAACAACAAAATAGCAAATGTTTCTATAAGCCAGACTTCCTATAAAGAAAGAGAGCGGACAGGTGCTTTGTTTGGTTATTTTCGATTTTTTTATTATTGCCAATTGAATTCTTAATAATAACTAACTGATTACAATGATATGACTATATGTTAAAAAGAAATAACTTAAAACGTATCCTATGTTTTTTTATTACAATAATTTCATGGTCAATACTATTGTAAAATGAATGTACGATTAAAAGAAATCATAAAGGTAAATAATAATAATAATTTTATAATGAAAACAAGCGAAAGATAAATTAATTGTACGTCTTAAGAAAATAAACAAGTCAATCGTGTTCCCTTAAAATTGTCGATAGTACCTGCTGTACCTGCCCTTTCTTTTATACAAATTATTACCCACCTCCAGGGATCAATAAACTGGAGTTCTTTGGTCAATTAATTAATAAATGAAACGTCAGGTATTGACTAAACACAAATTTGGTGTATTTTGATAAATGTTTAAAAACAACGTGATGAGTCATATGATTAATCTCAACAGGAAGTTCCATTGTGTAAGACTCAGTATTTAACAAATGCTTCGTTTTATGAAACGTAAGGTCTGTTGTGCAAGATTGTAGAATTATAATAGGCCCTTTGTAACTAGCCATTTACGTGGTACAAAACTGCCATGCTGGAAAGCTAAAGCCTCGTGCAAACGGACGCAACATTGTTGGCCAACAACTCCCAAAATTGTTGGATGTTACATGTTGCGTCCGTTTGCACACCCTGTTGCATGTTGTTGGATGTTGTTG
>JAKSDK010000117.1 GCA_022360095.1 Phycisphaerales bacterium | reverse complement strand
GACGTACGTACGCCCCTGAACTGAGTACGCCCGGGTTTACTCAGTTCGTGTCACGTCCTTAGGTTCCAGTCAAACAAACAACAAAAATACTTTTTCCTTAGGAATTACCTTAAAGTTCCCTTTTCAATATACTTCTCATCACCTATTTATCAGTGTTTGATAAACGAAAGCCAACTCCGTTTATGGTATATTTTGGTGCCGTAAAAATTATCGTTTCTGTTCAGATGATAATAGTATACACACCAGTCAAAGTGTCTAAATGAATAAAAAATTAAATAAAGAAATAAAATACAAGAAACCTTAACTAGTTGAAGCACTAACTTATTTAACTTAATTACTTGTACAGGAAGATATGATCATAGTCCGCGCGCGTTCTTTGAAGTAGAGTAGCTAAATCAATAAAATTATCATCAGCGGAGAGGATTTTCAGGGGTACATTATGGATTTTTCCCTTAAATTGCTTTCGGGAAAGTTTACGAGTAGCGGTACTCAGAGAATTCCATAGGGTGGTGCCAAATCTAGTAGCAGAGTTCCGCATAATGTCTAACCTAGAGGGTTTGACATAGAAATTTCCAGCAGAAGCTGATCTAGTGATATATGAATGCAAAGGCTTTCTGGCGTAAAACTGTTCGAAACATCATGCATGAGGACGGAGAGTGTTTTAAGTAGAGCAGTTTTATCGGCAGGAGATTAAATGTCACAAAAAAAGGAAGAGAATGGTTCTTACACGGGAGGAAATGGATAATGCGTATAACAAGTTTCTGCAGCATTAAAATCTTATTTAAGTTTGTTTTAGAAGCCTGACCCAGGACTATTATAAAAGGCAAAAAGACATATACGGGAAGATTAAAGATCTATAAAGGTTGAGAAGAGTACTTTGAGGGACAAAATGCCTCAGTCTCGCAATAACGCCAATGGACATTTTACTGATTTTTAGTAGCAACATAGTTAATATGACTAGAGGCTTCTATGTAAGGTGATTATCAATGAAAATGGTGCAATGTAGAGCAGCACGTTATGTCCTAAATTGTTACGAAAGGTCAATGCCAGTGACCGAAATGTTGAAACAACTTGATTGGGAAGCTTTAGAACTACGTAGAAAAAGAGCTAGACTAACAATGCTGTATAAAATGTACTGTAACTTAGTTGCAATAGACCAACAGAAAT
>JAKSDK010000850.1 GCA_022360095.1 Phycisphaerales bacterium | reverse complement strand
CTTGCCTTCAGCAACATAGCACCAGCAGATCCTATAACAAGCCTGAGTGACTGTAGTTTCCGCTGAGAAACCTGTGATGGCGTTTCAATCGCCCTTAGAGCCTTGTATAGGATGGGTGCCTCCCTTTTCCACTCTTTCATTAGATTTGACCATCTAAATTTCCTGAGGTCTTCTAGGGAAGTGCACTTTAATAAACACTTTTTCTTTTTTACAATTTTCCTGCATTCCTCCAAGCAAGAACGGTTTCAAGGTCACTGCCCTACACAATCCTTTAGATCTAAATGCTGCAGAGGTAACAGCTGAAGTAGTCTTGGCCTTGCAGAGAGCAATCTCCAGGCTGTGCAAATTTGGTGGTAATTACTTCGAGATGTTTTTTTCGGGGTAATGGACAATAATCTAAACGTGGAAGGTTAGTTATAATAAGTTACTTACAGGTAGGAGCATGCAGTAGAGATGTTAAGTTTTAAAAGCAGCATTTGACGTGAGGACATGTTTATTTGCTATTTCGCTCTTTCTTCACGACCAAGCAGGTTATTTGACAATAATATATATTTAACAGTTTTTTTTCCAGTTTTTTATGTGAATAAAGGCTAGGTAGACATTTTTCCAAGCCACTTTGGTGTAGTGAACATCAAGAGCTTGTTTCTTACACACATGGGAATATTATTTTAGTATAATTATACCAAACAAGTGACAAAATAATTTAACAGATAAAAAACAAATAAAATGACATTGACACGACTTGTCACCTCACCGGTTGAAGTAGGCAGCAGTCTCCCACTTACTTAATGAGACGAGCAGCAAGCATTCTCTTGCATTTTATTGACATTTCTTAAGCTGTAGACACTGGTATGTTTCATTGTTTCCTTTTTTATGATTATATGAATCTCCAGGTTCAATTTTTTCTATGATCTTTAAGTCTATGGGACACCTTTTTTCAAAATCTCCAGATTTTCGGCTCCTGCAGTTTGTTAGGTCTGGTATCTGCACATCTATGGGCTTCTAATAAATAAAATTTTCAAGATTTATTTTACATAAGTTGTAACTGTGCATACCTTGACAGATGTTCCCTTAGTTGAAACTGGAAAGCAATGACATTATACTTGATTTTCTTGTTTGGGTACTTTTCTCAAGCAAAATTTTTACTTCTTTGTTGCCAACCAGACAAGACATCTCCTAGGATGGCGGCTTTGGCCTAATTGGTACGTTTTCAAATGGAATTCTATAGCCCTTCTTTTTGCTTATGTGACATGATGTTTGCTCATCCCCTTGACTAGATGTTAAAGGAGACAAGGGATGCCTCATCTTCAATAGCTGATTGACAAGAATGACGACTGCTGACTGCTTACTTTTCCACATTGTTTGCACTTTATAGTGACAAGTATCGCACACTGCACGATTCCAAATTCTGTTCAGCCCTCAATCGTTTAGTCGTTATAGGAAAGTATTTCTTTACATAAAAGCTCTTAACGGTAAATTTTACATCTTTAATGAATTTGTTTCCCTAGCTCGTGATAAAATTAG
>JAKSDK010000440.1 GCA_022360095.1 Phycisphaerales bacterium | reverse complement strand
GTTATGCACAATAGATTAATAAGTTGATTTGCAGAGAGTTGAGGTTTAACAATAACAAATTAAGGTTGATATATTTCATTGTAGATCAACAACTGCCTATAATATTTGACCATATGTATCTAATTTAAAATGCAAGCAAAACATGCAAATAAAGTATGATAATAGTGGCGAACCAAACTCTTTGTCTTGTTTCTGTCGGTTTGTTTTCTAGATAAAACCATCATTACTTTCATTTGCTCACTGTGGTGAGAGCATTTGCCTCCCAGTAATGTGAAGTGGGTTCAGATCCCAGTGTCCCGATGCTATATTTGGGTTGAGTTTGTTGATGGTTCTCTATCTTGCTCCTAGGAATTTTTCTCCAGGTACTCCGGTTTTGCCTTCTCCTCAAAATTCAAATTTACTTTTACATGTAACTTTAATTTCGATCGGAAACACAAGGACACATTTGAACGAGCTACTAAGAATTAAGTCCTAAGTGTTTCGAGGGTAATTAAGTTAATTTTTTTTTGAGAAATCTTTACACAAAAACACGATAATATAACTCGGTTGCTACTTCTAATATTTATCCACCGGATTCTGAGTGATCAATCCTGTGGAAAGTGTTCTTGACTTTTTCAGTGCCACAATGAGAGATATGTTCAAATAAAGCTCATGGCTATGGAATATACAAAAATTATAATATTTTGCGAGAGTCGCTGGCAAAATTACAATAATATTAGGACACTTAACATAATTTTACAAGGCCATGAACAAAAACAAAACCATTGAGGACAATATCTTGCTATCTTGACTGAACAAGCTTGGTCCATAAAGGATTAATTATATGACCAAAAATAAACGTTTTCTTGCAGGACCCTGCTTGGGCAGCCAATCAAAACAAAGGATTTGCTTCATCTTGTCAGCTTGCAGATTCAGTCATATAACAAAAATAGATACGCATGTGCTATAATTTTTTTGTCAAGGCATTAAGGAATATACCAGTTTATTAAATGGCTCAGTATTCTTTAAATTCTCTATGAAAATGTTACTTACATTTCTTGTGCCTGGCGTCCCCCCTCTCAGTTTTCCTCCAAAATTGTGGGTAGTCTGGTTATAGTCTCAATGTATGCTAACGCCAACCTTTATTAAGATATAAACAGTGAAGAAGTAGCTATATTTAATAAGATGCTACCAGATGCTTTGAGAAATTTTTTTTTATGAAAACAAAGAATTGCATGAATATAAGACCAGGGGAATAAGGAAAATATGCATGAATTTTAATTCATCTTGTCAGCTTGCAGATTCAGTCATATAACAAAAATAGATACGTAGTGAATATATTAAAACAGACTCGTTACAAGAAAAGGATGTCATCCAGAAATAAGCCAAAACATTGCAAATTTTCGAGACAGAAATATAAATATACTACCCACACACTTTTGACTAGTCAAAAGCATAATTAACAATTACCTAAATAAAAAGTCATACTAACAAAAGGTTAATACTGTAGAATTATCAAAATGGTAAATGTGGATCCTTGTGTAACACACTGGCTAGATGTCCTGCAGTTTTTATGCTCATGATGCATTAGTAGTGGGCTTACATCTTGTAAGACTGAGTTAAAACTCCAGCAAGATGGCATTACTAGGGGATAAAAATTACAGGACACCCAACCAGTGTATTATTACACTTGTAAAGCCAAAAAGAGCTCTCCGATCCTCGTCTATTGTCTGTTGTATTTATAGTGAGGTGTAATCCTTATAACCACCTGTATAACAGCTGTTCAAAATGTCTGATTAGTAAAATATGCAGCAGGGTGTGTCTTCGTGTTTTTCTTTCATGTTTTCTTTTATTTAGGAAGAGGAGAACAAGTACCAAGTGTGACTCGAGCCCCGGTCGAAAGACGGATTGTTTCAG
>JAKSDK010001347.1 GCA_022360095.1 Phycisphaerales bacterium | reverse complement strand
CAAAGTTAATTGCAGGTATAGTGTGAAGGTACTGCTGAAGAGGTTTCATTATTTTGAATGGACACATTGTAGGATTTCGTCCACAGGCTTAAAAGTTATATTAAAAAAAATGTATTCAGCATTATAAATACACTTAGAAGCATGTGAAAGTAGTGTTAAAGAGGTTTCACTCGAATGATCACACTATAGGATTCCGTTTACAATCTAAATGATGTGCATGTGAGAGCAAGGCATCTGTATTCACAAGGAAGAAGCTTCACAAGCAAGAAGCAAGGACACTAGGTTCAGATTTTTTCGTTTAAGTTATAGCTACAGTTTAGTAGAACTGTCACGTTCAGGGATCACTATTGTTTTGTCACACATTTTTGTTCTTATTTGCTCCAGTACAATACTCCTTTGGAAAAATTCCACTGCCTCAAAAAAGCTGTTACAATAGTGACAGACAGGAAGATGAAAACTCCAGAAGGTCAGTTTACATACCTCAGGGTTGTCACTAAGATTTCAAGTTGCCAGGTAAATACAACAAGTGGGTGGGGGATCAAACAGCTAGGAATTTCTTTCGGTTCTATTTTTCTTTTTTTGTCCTTTGAAAGTAGCCGGGGAAGACGTTCATAGTAACCGGGGGAAATCCCCGTCCCCCGCCGTGACAGCCCTGATACCTTTATCTTCTGAACTGTTTTTAACACTTCCAACTCTACAGTCAGCTCTTAAATCTTAATGGACCACCTACCAAGGTTGATACCTATCTGAAATGGATGCCACCCAAAATCCTGCACCTAAATTTTTTCCCTGTCATTCAACCATTTTCCTTTAGGTTCAAATGGGATCCGGAGCTTAATGACGGCGACGTCAACGAGGACGGCAAAAAAGCAGTAGATTTAGATTGGCAAAACAACAACTTTGCACGTGTATCACGCTTTTTTGTACATTTCTTTGCCGTCACTGCACGACTACGACGTGAAACTTCCTAATTCCACCTTTTTTGGGGAACGTGAACACAGTACGACGACTTTCTTTTTCTTTTTCTGAACTTCGATACATGTACAGTCTTTTAGAATCCAACTCCAGAAAAAAATTGCCAAAATTTGATGGATTGAACGAGACGGAATAAGCGTGATTAAGTTTGAAGCAGCCTGAATTCACCT
>JAKSDK010000202.1 GCA_022360095.1 Phycisphaerales bacterium | reverse complement strand
TATTGACACAGCATTTTTCACCACAATATTGTCACAACTGACAGCGTAATAACATTGTAACAAAATCGTTACAACATTATCGCAAAATCGGCTCAACATTATCACATCTTCACAACATGTCAGAGCATTGGCTAAATAGTTAGAACATCGTCACAACATCATGGCAACATTGTTACCACATTGTCACAGCACTTGCTATGAAGATGTTGTGAGCAGAGGTCAGCACTTGTTATGAGGATATTGTGAGCAGATGCCTCACGGCTTTTCAACTGGGCTTAGGCCCCGTCCTCGGCCACACGTATCTGTTTTTCTTCATTTTCCCATGTACACGTAGCTAACGATTAGGAGCTGTATGGCCGTTCGATTAAGTAATCAGCGCATGCTCCGCACATGTCCAATACGCTTGACTTGAGTCGGTTGTCCGCAGGAGGATCGAGTCATATGGCGACCAGAACCGGAAAAAGGCGCAAGGCGCTTTGATCAGTGTGGTTAACAGGAGGAGGCGGGTAGAAGATGCTGGCAAACAGACTCGATCGGATCAGATGGAGACTTGGCACATGGCACATTTGCATTTAAACGAGCTATCGCTCATATGCGATATGTGGTTAAATAAAATTACTTACTTACTTACTTACACAATCTGCGTCCATGCAGGAAAGAAGCGAACTACTATCGGTCTTGGACGGGACTGTCCCTCTGTATCCTGTGATGTTGTCGATTCTTCAGAGGCGGTTTCCGGCTTTCTTAGGCAATGAATTGCAAGGAACTTTATGTTTAATGTTGCTCCAAGCTCTGCTAAAACATACTTTACAATTTGAACACAATCTTCAGTCGTTTCGTCTGTCTTCAGGGATATTATAGAAACGTACGTTCTCACGTCTACAATAATCCTGTTGTTTAACCAGTCGTTGTTTAAGATCACTAACCTCCTTTTTTAGATTCAAATTCCCCTTTTCTGTATAGTCTAAACATGTTTGCAAAAACTGACTCTTCTCTTTCACCAACTTGACCTCTTCCCATACAGCATTTAATTACGAGTCCGTTGTTTGTATTAAATGCTCTTTAACTGACTTGACTCTCGCTTTTAAGTTCGTCTCTCAAAGCTTCTATTTCTTTATCAATTTTAGTGAATCCATTTTTTATTCTTTCCCCAATGCTTGACAATTTTTCTAGAATCTTCGAGCCATCAACTGTAACCGAAGAACTACACCCACATGGGCGATTCTTCTCCTTCGCACTTGGCATACTTCAAGTCGTAGGAATGCGGTTGGCGAATCATAAGACAAACTTCTAATTCTCTTGCCAAAGAGCATAACCAGACACATTTCTATCACTTCACGACACCACTATCGCCATCGTTGTTTGACGAGCTTAAAAATAGCGTCTTCCCACCATGATGGTTAGCCCCAGTCCCAGCTACCTCACCTACCTGGAGTCCCCCACTTTTATGTAAACAGGCACTTAGACAGGTTAAGGAAAGTAATAGAAGTAGGCAAAGGCACAAGCT
>JAKSDK010000058.1 GCA_022360095.1 Phycisphaerales bacterium | reverse complement strand
CTATGATCCTCCGTTTTCCTAAACATAACGGCGGACCACTTCAAAGGGGGAGGATCAAGTTGCGGTGGATGAATCCAACACATTATTGAAGTCATCCCCCATTCGGAAGATCTTATCTTCAAACTCAAACGCTATAGTTTCGGCGCGTTCCGCTGTCGTATCATTGTGCGTTTTGAAGTAGTCCTGAACCGTTACAAAGGTTGCAGATCCTTCTTTCAATAGCAGATCATCATTTGATCCAGCCACAACATCGAGATCGCGGAAGTCCCAACCTTCTAAAACAACGGTTGTTAAACCGGTAAATTCGCTGTGGCCGTTGGTATCTAACTGGTCAATAATCTCAATAGATGCGTCATGCTCAAGGATAAGGGTATCTTGCCCGTTGCGGCGGTGATAGTCCCAATGCTGCGCCGGATCATAGAAAGCTGTAAGCTTTGTTGCGCCGGCGCCATCTAGCAAGACATTACGCCCAACATATTGGCTGTAGCTGCTGCCTGTTGGGGTATTAATTCCAAAATCAATGCCAACGGAAGACAGCACAGAAACGGCTGTCGCCTGACAATTAATGTCAAAAAATCCGTATTTATATAAGCCTGATAGCGATGTTGCGTAATCTTCCATTGCAGCCCAAACTTCATCGGCTGTAACGGTTCCATCACTATCAAAATCAAAGTCCATATTTGATAACGCCGGCGCAAGATTGACGGATGTGTAATGACGATCAGCGGCAGTGTCATCGTTGCCGTCTTCGTTATAGTCTGTGTCCACATTTGGATTATCCAGACCATCAACGGACGCGGCAGAAGAAAATCCATTTTCAATGATTAGATCAGCCGGATTCCCTGGGAAGTGCGCCCAACCAGAACGAAAATCTGCGTTATCACCATCTCCGCCGCGTATTATAGACTGGTCAGAAGTATTACCAGCGCTTGTATCACTGTTTGGATCTTTTACCAAGTATAAATGTTTGTTGTAATAAGCATCAAAAGGTGCCGGATCGATTGTATACCAGGCTATATAAATAGATGTCATTATTGATTTCCTTCTTCTCTAATGGGTTTTTCTTCAAAAATAATTTGGTTGTAAGTAATAAGATTTATCAGACGGTCTGCCTTGTCATAGAACGCAATAACGTGCCAAGCATTCGGGGACCAGG
>JAKSDK010001773.1 GCA_022360095.1 Phycisphaerales bacterium | reverse complement strand
GATGTACATGTACATACAGACAGAGATTTGATACCTACAGATGGTTACATGATTGCCAAATTTTGTTGCCGCCTTAGGTTACCTTTTTTTCTTACCCATGGTACCCCACTGCATGTGCTTTGTGCAAGAGCTCCACTACAAATGTGAAGATTTACGGAGGGAACATGATCCTTACAGCTTCTTCTGCTTAACATACACGTGCTATGGAACTGTGAAGACTTACCACTTCTTCTTCAAGCTGGTTAACAAATCTTCTTTCATTGACAGACATAAAAAGCTGGTGAGAATGAAATTATAATTATTACAAGACTTAGTACATATGTAAATATTTTTGTTACTAAGAATTAAACAAATACAAATTACAAAAATAGGACAAAACATTTAAAGAAGGGCACAAGAAAAAACATACAATTAACAAAAAAACACTGAACTTTTTCAGAATTGGTCCTCTAACATTAAGCTGTCAAAACTCAACACAGTATAACCAATCGCATTCAGTTTAACAGACCTGTGACTCACGGGCACTCATTCCAAATGAATCTTCAACTAAAGAACTATGCAGAACATTTGGCATCAAAGATTTTCTTGGATCACGTTCTGTTTGATGCTTTTTCCTCTCAAAACCGCTTGTGCTCTTTGCAATCGCGCTAGAGTCATTTTCTCCAACTGTTTGACCTTTTTCTCTTCCTTTCCAGTGCTCATCAGGAGTTGCACCATGACCTCCGAGGTGATGAACTATGCGACCGTTATCATCATCATCTCCTTCCGTGTCACTATCATCTTTCTCCTTGGAATCTCTTGGTGTTTGGTCATTTGACGTTTCCTCATTTTTATCCAATGGCACCTGATCCAGCAATCCAAAATAGAGTTTGATTTAGTTTCATGTAAATCAATTTTGTTTTCTTTAACATCACTTCAATTCATTTTTATTGAGTATAATTATGTTGTAAGTCAAAGTCAACTTTGGCTTGTGATTTGCAAGCTTTTCTCGTGTTCTCCCAACATCCCATGTGGGTTATCATGTCGGTAAACCCATAGAAAGTGTGGTCTATTGCTTAACTAAATCTAGTGGAAAATACCTCTGGTTTACTTTGTTTTTCAGTTGCCAGCACTTGGGTGACAGCTTGTGTCTTTAGTTGATCAAAAAGAGTCTCATTTTCTCTAACCACAAGCTCTGTTCTCTGCTTTAAGGACTCTAGTGCATCCTGGAATTTAAAGAGAATGTATCTTTAGAGGACAATGGGTGTTTTATCACTGACCTAGAAAAAGACCTTCTGGTACTGGCAATTTTTGTGTTAACTAACCTTGTAGAATTCAACTTGTCCTTCCAGATGCTGCAAGACTGCAAACTGATTGTCCAGAAGTTGAGTGACTTCACTTGTTGAAGGGATATAACTTCCTGGTGCATTTGATGCTATGCCCTTTTTAGGAATAGAAAAGATTTGTAGAGAACTTAAAATTATCACTCCTCTGTTCTTCAGCATTTAAGATCTCGAGCAGAATAGTTCTGGTTCATGAGTGAGATAAGAATTACTGAATTAAGAATTACTGAAGCAAGGCAAGTCTTATGATTGATGAATGTACAATATTATAATGGATGTAGAAAATTATAGAGAAAAAAAAATAGGGGGTCAAATACAAGACTAATTGGAAAAAAACATTGAATTCCAGCTTTTCCTTTGGGCATTAGCAGCACTCACATTTTTCTTGCCGAGCAGAAGCAACTTCATGCTGGTCTTAGTTAGTGATTTTATTAAAATATGACTTGCCGGGATTGTCACCCATTGGGCAAGTGAGTTTCAAAAGATACTTGCCCATCAAGAAAATCTACTAGTCCCATACTATAGGACAGGCAACAGTTCTTAGTTGTTAAAAAGGTGGATAGCGTTATCCGAGGGATAAATCTCTGTTGATTGGGTAAGGCAATTGGTTTCCCAAATACTTATCCGCTGGATAGTGATTTATCTGCAGATTAGCACTATCCAGCTGTTGAACAACTGGAGCCAGGACTTTTTTTTGAGCCCTGCAAATAG
>JAKSDK010001670.1 GCA_022360095.1 Phycisphaerales bacterium | reverse complement strand
ATGTTTTGATCAAAGCTGTGTAAATCGGACCGAAACTGTGCATGGAACCTTGCGTTTATTTCCTGTATTTATCTCACCTATTGTATGGAATATGTGTGAACATCTTCATTATGAATCGGTATATTTCAAAGAGCTACACAAAGAGCAAGAATACTATTGACCGACAATATACAGAGCGGGGGCAGTTGTAGTGTCAACTATTACTAGTATTATGAATTTGTTAACGGGAGCTTCGCTTTTGCTTTTAGCCCTGGCTAAATCTATATATTAAGTGTGTGAAATAGCCCATTTTCCTTTTTGGCTCTATGAGAGCTAAAGTAGGGCACTCGTTTGTGATTGCTGATTTGTTTTAGTCATTTTACTCTCTGTAGGTGAAACGGAGACACGAAATCCACCAGATAACGAACAAGCGGTTGAATTACCGTCAGGTAAGATACACTAGCTGTTCCGTCACGTGTGAGAGAGTGCCGGCTGGGGGGATGGGCATTTTAAAAAGGTATTTAAACGAGAAATATACCTTCACTTCCAAGGAGGAGTCAGTCACAAGGTTATATTTAGCTGGCATTAAAAGCATGCATAAACCATCAGCCTATTGACAATCACGGACAATGCTATGATAAACTTTAATAACTCGCGTGATTATTTCATACCAATTTTAAGTTGCTTAACCCTGTTTAGACTTTCAAGCTATGACCACCAAACTTTGCGACTATTCCTAAAATGTACAAATGTATGGTAAGTGGTGGTGACGTTTATGTCTTCGCGTAACCACGACGACAGATTCTCAGTGGCAATGTCTTTCAAATTTATTTCTAATTATATTGATTGGCTTTTATTATATTACACTTCATTTAGCACTGTTTTCATAAGTTTTTTAAATTGAGGTGAATAGTGGCCAAATGTTTACCAAGACGCGAAGCGGCGAGGTCAATATTCCCAAAGCCACTATTCACCGAGATTGAAACAAATAATTGTTTTATTATATACACATGAAGCGATCTCAACAAAATCAGATGAAACCTT
>JAKSDK010001843.1 GCA_022360095.1 Phycisphaerales bacterium | reverse complement strand
AGTAAACCTACACCGAATTAGTATGTATGAAGGTATATGAATATTAAAGATTTACATATACCTAAACCTAAACCTATACACCAAAACGGCGTAAATGACCCTCTACCACTACTTGTATCTAACTCGTACGATTTACTTTTGAAGCAAGGTTTATAAATATCGAATCTTCAAAGAAAACGAAAAAAAGGCGAATATTTTACTTAACAGAATGTATGTTTAGCTATTTTATCACAACAAATCACACAAACAGGAAAAACGACACACACAAATTAAATAAAATTAAAAACCTATATATCAACAATAACTTTATACAACATGCAATAAATTATCGGTAAAGACACTGAAAACTTGGATGTATCTAATATTTTTCTTTTGTATAAAGGTGATGGCTTACCAGAGAATTTTTGCTCAATTCCATCAGTAGGATTTGTTGACGCTTTAGTGACTGTGGTAGTAGTAGCTAACCAAGTTGTACTTGTTGTGCCTTCAGTAGGAGGCCTCAAACAGCTGCAAATCAAGAATAATAATAATATTATTAGGGAGGAGGTGGTACCAAAACTGAACAAACCAGATGCTAATTATGCTGGCATTATGGCCCCAAAAAACACAGAAGCCTTGCATTATTATAAAATTTCATTCTGGTCAGTGGAAACAAGGGGTCCGTAAATACAGTTAAGAACTGGTTATCCTTCAAATTTACCACCGAATAAAAAAACTTGAATATTTCTGTTACTGGCCAATTATGATCTTGTGCAGGTGATGCACCAAACAAATAAATCAAGGTTTAACACTGGAAAATATACAGTACCGCTCAAAAGTAAGTTACCACCCTCTCTTGAGACGTGAATCGCTTGTCATGCGCTACGTGATTCTCGTAGCACACTGGCCTAAAAACTGTAAGTATCATGGCCAAAATTCCCGAGCGATTCCAAGCATCAGTGGCAAAGCTTTACCGTGACTAATACGAGTACAAATTTTTGCCTATGCGACCCGTAGACTGTTGAGTATAATTCGCTTTGTGAAAGATCGGTGTTTACGTGTTTGTGCAAAACATGATTTTAATAAGTTGCTCTAGATCTGCACCACCTTGAAAACTACATTTGTTCTAAAAATGTTGAGATTATACAAAATGTAGCTTCGCTTTT
>JAKSDK010001164.1 GCA_022360095.1 Phycisphaerales bacterium | reverse complement strand
TCAATTGTTAAGAAGCTGGCATGCTTACCGTTTGCACTTTGTTGAACGTCTTTGAGAACCTTGCCCTGAAAAAATAAACAAGCGTTGTCATATTAAAGGCATTTGATGGAATTATCTCGTTCTCAGCCTCCCCTCGTTCCTATAATGGAGGCTTAAAATCCTTGGGACAATTATTGAAAACCTTTCTTCGACAGCGGTAACATATTAAATATACAAATGTAGCATAATATCCACTTTTGCAATAGTTCGGATGCCCCTAATGGCCTGCCTACTTATTGATTTATCTGTCCCCAATTAAAAAAAAATACCCGTTTAAAAGTAGAAGAAAACTTTCGAAATAATGATGATCTCGAAATACCGGAAATTGAGAAAACATGGAAACTAAAACCAACGACTCGGTCCCGGTGGTCATTGGTGCTCTCTCACTTGTCAGGAAGTAGGGTGAAAACTAGATCAGCAAGATCCCAGGAAACATCAGAATAACAGAGCTTCAGAAGATTGTCCTCCTTGGGACTGCTCACAAACTCAGAAGGTCACTATCCTTCAAGTAATCCACGAGACTTATGACTGCCCTGAGCTCATGGAATGAACTCGGCTCTATAAGAGGAAAGAGCACGAGTCCAAGAGAATTAATAATAATAATTACAATAATAATAATAATAATACATCAGTAATCATGGTACTGGTACGGAAGGACGTGTTGAACAAAGTAAGCAAATGCACTTGACGCATCATTACTTTTCCCGTTAATTTTTCCCCAACCTGTCAAACATTCTTGTTGTATTGTTGATCGAGCTCGGTGGACATGTGGAGCTCGATGAAACTGTATCGAGCTGGATTCCCCACTGACAGATAACTAATATGATGCTCTGCTTCTAATTTTTGAACATCTAATTTCTAACGATCAAGAATCCAGAACATACGTTCTGATTCAAACTTACAGAAATAATCAATTCGCATCATGCATCAGAACATCGCACCAACTACGCTTTACAACAACAACACAAACTTACCGACGTGAAATGAAGGGACAATATAAAGCCACTTAGCACAAGAAGGTGAATAAATCGAGTAATCATTTTTGCCGTTTTAAGGAGCCTGACTGACACCCAAGGAATTTTTAAACAGTGCGTGCGAGGGGCGCGCTTGAAATGCTGTATCTGCTCGAGGCAGTTTTTAATAAATCACTGATAATACTGACAATGTCAAGTCTTTATTCAAATCATAGTTAATAGAGTGGAATTGTCATTAATACCGTCAGGCTTCTTTGTTCTATCTTTTTGTGGATTTGAAGGCACCCAAAGTTCAATAGCATTCCTTTCATCTTGATCTTACTGACCAATAAACACGTCGCATTAATGTTTTATTCCGTTACAATGTGTTAACAAAAAACAAAGGATTGGGCGTGCATCGTCAGGGAACTCCCGACGTAAACTGTAGCAGTATTGTTTTGATCTTTGATGTTTATCCG
>JAKSDK010001685.1 GCA_022360095.1 Phycisphaerales bacterium | reverse complement strand
GTTTTTCAATGGTTCCATGTTTTCCTTCCAGCGATGGAAAGCTTGTGTGTTAATGAAAAATAAAGGTTGATCTACATCATATTTAAAGATCTCTTCTCCTAATGGTAACATCCACACATCCAGAGCGACACCACATCTGTATAAAACCACAAATTTAAATTAATGTCCATTCCTTGATGATTTTCTCCCAGCCCTCTACAAGAATTTAAGATCTCGAGGGTTGGGGGTGGAGAGGAAAAAACCACCACAGCTTCCCACCCCTAGCCCGCGAACAGCAGATGCATTTCTGGTCCTTGCTTATCTCCCTCTGAAAAATAGCGAAGCGACCAACCGCGAGTGACGAAGTCGCGAGAGGTCAACTTGTCTCGCCTCATTCCCAGGGTCCTCTCAGATACCCACCCCTGTGGAGCAAGAGAGAGCGTAGGAGAGGACCATGGGAATGAGGTTGTCATGGAACATGTGAGAGACCCAACAACAAACTCTGCAACACACCCATAAGGCATTGGCGCTGGGATGTGACCCCAGGACACACTGGTGAGAGGCAAATGCTGTCACCACTACACCACCCTCCCTTGTGCTACCCTTGCTAGGGATATACTGAAGGAATTGATCCTTGAGTTCCTCACCTAAATCGCTTGTCTTTTGCCAAAGTCAACACTGTGGTAGCTCCTCCAAATGAATGGCCCACAACTGCAACTTTACTCAAGTCCAACCTTCCCTTAAATGGAAAAAAAAATGTTACAACAGCAGAGTGATTTTTTCTGTACACTGACTGGTTAAAAAAAGAACTATGGCTGATGAGGGTGCAGACCATGGAACTGACAATGATGATGACACAATTTGTGATTTTTCAAGATACAGCCGTAACCTCACCAGAAAAAGACCTCAAATACTTTGCATTGAAACCACTCGATCGCCATGCCACTTGAATGAGTTGTCAACATTTTTACAGCATTTCTATGGTCTAAATGGTCTGAAAAATTGTTGTCCACATTTCTTTTTCTTTTCTTATTGAGTGGGAGACTTAGTGTGAAATAGTCAGATTACGATCTTCACAGTGGCCATCTTTGGGACAGAGGAAAGTGCCCATGGTAGGGTGGTTGCCACTACAGAGATGAAGACACAAGTCAAACATTATTAACAGTTGTGAAGATCGAGGGCAAACCAAAAGAAATTGAATACACAGAAAAATATACTTGTAGGGTAGGGTGCGATAGGAAATCAGAAATAATTAATTAAGAGACATTTTCAGGGCAGATTGTGCGATAAGATAGGACTATTATGCAATGAATTATGCGATTTTTTCAGGGCTAAATAACATTGTTTTACCAGGTTTCAAAGAAGAAAAATCACTTTAATGTTATTTAATAGGCAATTTGAATGTAAAAAAATAATAAAACATCTATTTCAAAACAAGACAGTTAAATTTGTCCAATTATCTTGACCCAGAAAGAAAACAAATTGGAAAAAATGAAAAAGGTTTCAGATGTCCATTGTCTTGCAAGGCTCTCTTTAGTGGTAAATCACCTTAAATAACATTAAGATTGAGAACATGTTTAATTTAAGGTAAAATTTATTGTTTTCCTTCCATGAATTTACCATTTTTTCTACGAGTTATGTGATTTTTCACGAATTCTGCAATTTGCGGTCAATAATAATTGCAAAATTGCAACATCCCAGAAAATATCAGAAGCCCTGTTTAAGACAGGTTAAAGCTTCTAGTGTCATTGAATCAGCTAGAACAAGGAAAAGTAGCCATTGAAAAGAGGTGTTGATGTTTGACTTAGGCTAAATTGAGCCTAGGTTTGACTGTAGGGATGCAGTTCATCTTCTTGAACAAAACTTGTTAAAAGAGGTAAATGTAGGGAGGTCAAGAGATCATTCAAATCGGAGCATGCAACAGAACATTCATTCCATGAATTTTTTAAAAGAGAAGGGCAAAATAAGAAAATAGTTTTCCTTATAAATTTTTGTTCATGCATACATGTATGTGGTTATTAATATTACC
>JAKSDK010000914.1 GCA_022360095.1 Phycisphaerales bacterium | reverse complement strand
TTCAAATTCCCACTCAGCAGATATGTAATGGGGATTATGACAGGACCATTAGAGTAAGCAATAAAGCACTTTTTTTCTTTACAAAATACATAATTATATCTTTTTATTTTAAAACTTGTATAATTTGTTTAAGACAAGGACAGCAGTGCTTTGACACTGTTTAAAAATTTGTGCGGTTTTTTTTAACCAGTGATAAAACATGTGCTTTGAGTTCTTTAAACAGCTTCAAAAACATCCCTGGAGCAGTTCATTCAATAGGATTTAATAGGATTGTTAAATAATGCATTTATCTTTTTAAGACGTATTGATTGAACAAAGTCAAACAAAAGCACCAAAAAATGACAAGTGTCGGATAAAAATAGTTGTGCAAATGCATTTTGCAACTGAAGTGTGCAGTTTTTAAACTGTAGACGCTTAAAAGCGTCTATTTGCCTTTGCAATTCGGCTATCCAAATGAAAGAGTTTTCCACAGTTAACTGGTCTCAGAAGAGGAAAAAATTGCTCACATATACTGCTGCTACATCTAACTGCAATGTGGTATAGTGGGCATTGGTAAGAATTTGATTATGTTGTTCGTGACTTATTTTGGCTATTCCTTCGTGAAATGGTAATAGTAGTATATTGAGATCAGGACCTCGGTTTGGTGCCATCTCGGTTTGAAAACTTTGTGTTTCGTTTTAGAACAAAATAACCAGTCACGTTTTTGGGTTAGGTAAATATGAACTTTTTCTCTCTTCAGTAGAAAGATTTTGTCAATTTTTTACTTTTCATTTATTTGCAAATCAGCTGGACCGTCTTGTATAAAATTTTATTTTTATTAGTATCCTTTATATTAAAAGGCCAACCTAATCAATATTCCATTGTTTCAGTCATTCACCTTCATATTTTCCCTAAGGCTGAATTCAAAGCCTTCCCCTAACTTATAAGTTTGCTGAGTTTTACCGGGTATAAAGTCCTTACATGTGATTGAATTTGCAAAGTCTATTAGACAATATGCCTACAGAATATGTTTTTTAAAAAGTTTTGAAACGCTTACTGATCATATCTAAGCATGTCTTTTGAGCACTATAAAAAATAATTATATACTGAAAGGG
>JAKSDK010000004.1 GCA_022360095.1 Phycisphaerales bacterium | reverse complement strand
GTCCATTAATTTGTCCACTGAGACACTGTGGGTGATGCAACTGGAAATCTTAGAGGTAAGTTGAATGCCTCATAATAAACGGTGTCAGTGTGAAGTTTTGAAGAACATCTCCGTCGACTTTTTTAGAAAATGTTTTAGAAATAAACTCGTCAAAAGGTGATTATTTAAAGAATCGTGTTCCTCTCAGAAAACTTATTAATCCTCCCAAAAGTAAGCCTCTCGTGATCTGATTATAATTTAGCCTCTCGTTGTGTTAGCGTCACTCTCGAGAGTGCATGAAATCAGCTAAAATTCTTTCACTTAAACAGTGCTTGCACACTTTACAGAGAATTTGTTTTTTTCGGATTTTTCAAATGTTTTAAAGCTAGCTACCGATGGTCAGTCCAACAAAAAAGGGAGTTGCAATAGTTTTGGATTTGTACCAAAAATCCAGTAAAGGGTATTTTCCAGAACTGACAGAGCTACTTCAAGGAATCAAAAGCGTCAGAGATAAGATTAAGAAAAAAAAGAAAGAAAAAAAAACGAGAATATCTTTCGAGAATTTCACTGTCTGTGTCAGTTAGGCCCCTCTACACAAGAACCTGTTTAGCCTAAAATTTGAAAGTGGTTCTTATTTTAAAATGTTTTAAAAAATTTTGTACATATGGGCAAGTAAAAAAAGTCAACATTCATTGATATTACGTCTGGCCGAGACACAGGTGCTTCATAAATCCAACTGGAATGTATTGGAATACAGTGATTTTAAGTAAGGAAGAAGCCGAATACAACAATTAGCTACAATGTATTTTTTCATTCAGAAAATCAATCAACAACCTATTTAAGAACCTAAATAGCCTAAACTTTGTTCTAATTACCATTTATGTAAGAACCTGTTTAGGCTAACTTAGGAAAATGCAGCTTCTTAGTCGCGGTTTTTACTGAATAGCCTCCAGAGAGTCTTGAGAACAGTTGCACTGATAAATATTTTGAATGGCAAATTTGTCGCATACAAAATTTTCGAAAAATTACATGCGCAGATAATAAAAACGATTGTCTTCATAGCTCGTTAAATC
>JAKSDK010001926.1 GCA_022360095.1 Phycisphaerales bacterium | reverse complement strand
GAATACGAAGAGAACTGAATTTGAATCGTTTGCTATTTCCCTCACCTGGAACAACAATGTTATCTTGGTTTTCTGGCGTGTAGTAACAGAGAAAGAACATGTGGTCTTTCTCCGCTCGGTGAATACCGTAAGGGTATTCACCTCCTTCGTAATCTATGTTGCCGCGGTCTTCGTCATCAAATTTGACGAATTCTTTGACCACGTTCATCCCTTTTACCTATTAAAGAAAACATGTAAAAATGAATAATTAGTGTTAGGCTATAAAATTGATCGAGACTCGATCATTTTTTCGCCTCTTAGGAATCTTAAGACTGAATCTTAAGAGACTTGATGGTACAGCTGATCTTGGATCCGTTGTTTAATATTCAACAAATAATATCCAACGGTGCGGGAGAGAACGGTTGTATGGTGAAATTGATTGTAACTAATACCAAGGAGCTTGGCCGAAGTTTTTTCAATTCTGTCGCGTCAGACTGGGTCAGATGTTGTTTCGAATTGCATCATGGGATTTTTTTACTGATTATTATAGTGAAAACTCGATATAACCGAACGATTTTCTTTACCCCAGTTATAGTAAAATATATGAAAAAAAACCTCGATATAACGAAAACCTCCCCTATAAAGAACAGATTTTGCCAGTCCGTTGAGCCCTCGTTATATCGGGGTTCCACTGTACTAGGTTGCGAGGGAAACTTGGTAAAAACTCGTCCCCCTAAACAGTCACATAGTCTAGGATTGAGCGCAGCTTCGAAATAGCCTAGACAGATCGATAGAGAGATTGGGTATTGTTAGTTTTACCTGCCTACTCCAGGATGAAGAGTACTGCCGCGCGTTCATGGTAACCAATGAAAAAGACTCCTGTTTAGCATTTTAGAATAACAATAAGCGACATGACAGACCTAGAAGCTTTCGCCGACTATCAGTAAATGTCCCGAGAACAATGGCCATTTCTCCCGATGAGAAGGGCGGAATAATTTTCCGGAATACATAAAAATAACAATCAATGGAAGGAGGGCAGGACAATGCAACAAGTTCTGAGTCCCCGACAAAATTCGAACCTATGACTTCCTAAAAATGGAGCGGAGCGGGGCCGCATCCACCACTCTACGGAGAGACTTGCGGGGAGCAAGGCCATTTACCATTTACCAGGTTTCGTATAAAAGCAATTCATCAAGACACCCTGCGCACCCAGCTCCCGTAGCTCAATCGGTTAGAGCGTCGTACTTATAAGCAGTATTGGCGGCTGATGTGATGCGAAGGTCGG
>JAKSDK010000896.1 GCA_022360095.1 Phycisphaerales bacterium | reverse complement strand
GTAACCCTGATCATAACCAATTTTCATCTTTATCTAATACAACTGTGGTGTTAATTTTTCCAAATCTTTGTTTATGGCGACGTAGTTTACGCTCAAACTTGGGAGGTATTGACCCTGAAAAACTGTATCGAGCCACCTTAACGGAAATCAGAAGGTCCGTGAAAAGGCTGTTCCTAAGTAGTTACAAATTATGAATAACAGGTGTGAAAAGTGATAGAACATCTTAAACAACAACATAAAACATTACGGCAATGTTTCTACAGCTATAAGAACGTAAGGCTCGTAAGCTCTTTTTATGTTATAAGAAACCCGGGAAGAATTTATTGTCGAGGCTGAAAGTTTCGGGGTATTTTAAAAAATAAACTCGAGGCTGAGGCCCCGTCCACAAGCCTCCGGATATTTTTTAAAAAACGGAGATTTCTTCCTTCCGTTTTAGCCCAGTTCGTCCACATATACACGGGGTTTTCGAAAATGGTTCCCATTAATGGGAACGTAATGAGCAGTAAAAACAGTATTCTGAAAAATTAAGTGTACTGCAAAAGTATACATCTCAGCAAACATTCATGTCTATTGTTGCAATTAAAGATATTTTGTTGTGTAGAAAACTCAATCGTACCTGGTGGATATCTTTAAATACTGTTTCTTTATTTCAAAATCGATGGTTCCTCTCATTCAAAGGAAAAAAAACGTGGACACACGGTCGAATATCAAGTTCGTTGTCTTTATTTTCATTACGAGACAATATCCTTGCATCAATGAAGTAAGCAAGTTTCCACTTTCCCTGTCTGTTTCCTTCACTGTTAAATAACATAACAGCACCCAGCGTTCGTCTTGGATTGTTCACTTCCTGTTTTTTGGTCTTTGATTTCCAATTTCTGAAGGAGAATTAACTCTCACAACGGAGGACGGAGATGTTGGTCGAGAGAGAGACAGCATGAGAGAGGGTTCTTGGAGTTGCCATTTGGTACTTGGTTGATTTTCTTTTGTGCTTAACTTAGAAAACTAATTTCTTAGCTGATATAGTTCCTGAAAATAAGGAAAAGAAAACACTGTTCAAGGTATGAAGGGCAATAGCAACAAGAAATGAACATTAAAAAAAAACAAATCGACTGAAGAAAGGCGGTCAAAAGGACTGAAGAAGGTGCTGCGATCTCCTGCGCGAAAGGAGTAGCTGTCATTTTGGAATTCTCAAAAGTCAAAGATTACGCGCAAGCAAGCTAAAAAGATGGAGGCCTCCTTTCATCTATAACCCCCTTCCCGCACCCAAGTTGACTCGCAGGCCAGAATGAACTTACACAACACCACTTGGGTTTGAATTGTAATTCTTGTAGGGACAGCCCTACTTACTCCTGACTGGTGCCAGACCATGCACTACCATTTCATTAAATGGGAGCGGCTTGG
>JAKSDK010000466.1 GCA_022360095.1 Phycisphaerales bacterium | reverse complement strand
GCTAATTGTTGAATCATGCATGTGATCTAATAATAATAATAATAATGATGATGATGATGATGAAGATAATGATGATGATGATGAAAATGATGATAATAATAACATCTATAACTGGAAACTAATATACAGTGCTAACATTTAGCCAGTAGCACATTGAAATAAAAGGGAAAAAATCTGGGCTCTTCATGAATTTCAAAATACCTCAGTAGCAGTTTGTAGGCATGCAAGCTAGAGAGGCAAAGAGGGCAATCACTGGACTTGCAATAAATATTTTTTGTATGTCCCACGATTCATGGTTCCCTCGGAAGTGTATGTCCCATATTTGAGCTTCGTGCTTATTACCACTAGTTGTTTCACACACTTTATTATTATTAACAATCTCCATATACATAAAGTCCTTTTCCGCCCACAAATAGCAGGTGCTAATCGAGGTGGGCGGAGATAATAGGTACAGCAGTCAGTAATAAATTACAAATAAATAGATAAATGAATAAATAAATAAATAAATAGATATTAATAATCACAGGAGTTCAGGCTTCAGGAGTAATCATTGATCGTTTATTGCGACAGTGCTGTTTCGTATGTTCTGAAATTGAAGGACCACACTCATCAGGCAACTTCAACAATGAGTGTGGTCCTACAATTATTTCAGACCATACGAAACAGCACTGTCGCAATAAACGATCAATGATTACTCCTGAAGCCTGAACTCCTGTGATTATTAATAGTCAATGCTCTTCAATTAAATGAATTGAGCGCTCTATGAAATACGTTCTACCCAGAATACAAGTATTTATATACATAGATATGTATAAAATGACACTAACATGAATGAATGAGCGTTGTGAATGAATCTTTCACCTGCTTTCAACTTGACCTGTTTTGTGTAACATTTGACAGAGGTCTCTTTCGTTGACAAGTAGGCCATATACCCGTCACTTATTTCTTTTTTTCTCACCACCAATATCTGTTTTTATTTCTGTTTTACAGAATTGTAGCGGGCTGGCTTCGAATTTGGTTTCAG
>JAKSDK010001216.1 GCA_022360095.1 Phycisphaerales bacterium | reverse complement strand
TGTTCTTTCACCAATTTAATAAGCCAAAATTTCAATGACTCAGCGGTAATAGCAGTGTCCAAACGCTGCACTCGAGACTTGTTTACCTACAATTCAGCAATTCCAGAGCAATATTTTCAAAGACTACTTTTGCACTGCACTTGTTGACTTTGGGGTACCATTTTCGATTAACTTCTTCTCTTCCTCGGCATTTTTAGGCTTCCGAAAAGCTCTACCACAAGACGCTATGTCCTCTTCGGTTAGTGTCGTTCGTAAAAGGGAAAATTTCTAAACACGTGTGAGATTTGATTTTCTTGCATGATATTTCATACGTAAAGTTTTTTACGTATGTTTATTTCCAACGTTTACAAAAGCATCGTTGTTATCAAGTCCGTTGACACGTGCCTTTCCAAGAATGTCTTTGAAGTCGTTTAATAAACTCGAAGCACTATTTTTTTTTATTGAGTCTAAAATCACTTGCCTTAGCTTCGGCTGGTGATTTTAAACCCGAGAAAAAACACTGCTGCTCGTTCATTAAACATTTCATATAACGTCAATAATATAAACTATCCTTCTAATCCTTGCTTGTACTCTCTGCACTTGACTCTAACAAAACAATCCTGTCAATGGGTCGCACTAGCTCCGTCGATCTGTTCTTGACTTCAACAGAACGTACTAATGCATCTCTCTGGTTGTGATAAACTTCAGTTACTCTTCCGAGAGGCCAAACACTGCGGACCAGAGACTTATCCATCAACAGAACAATATCGTTGACAGCAACGTTTCGTTGGAGTTTGTTCCACTTTTGGCGTTGCTCTAAAGACTGTAAATGTTCTCGTGTCCATCTGTGCCAGAATAGAATGCTAAGGTGACGCCATCTGTGACAGCTGTAGTTGTTTTTTTCAGTGAGCACGCCTAGTGGGATCGACGTTCCTGCTCTGAGCAGTAATAGATAATTAGGTTTGAGTGCTTTAAGATTCCACGGATCATCTGATACCTTAGTAATAGGTCTTCCATTTACTATTGATTCTACTTCGCAAATCAGTGTGCTTAGGCCTTCATCGTCTAAGACTTGTTGCTTTACTAGGGCGTTCATCACTTTTCGGATCGTTTTGATACACCTTTCCCACACTCCTTCATGGTGGGATGAAGCTGGTGAATTAAATGACCACTTGATTTCTTGTTACAGGAGCAACTCGTGAATCTGGCCTTGATTCCACTCCTGTACAGCTTTATGTAGTTCCTTTACGCCTATAACAAAGTTTCCTCCATTATCAGGTCTGATTTCCTCTGGTCTCCCTCTTCTGGCAATAAAGCGTTGTAAAGCATTTATAAACGACTCTATAACCATGAATTGAGCGATTTCAATATGAACAGCCCTGATGGCGAGTCATGTAAACTATACACCGAATCTCTTAGTGGTTGTCCCGTCGGCTATGAACAGTGAATGGACCAAAGAGATCTACTCCTACAAAGGTAAAGAGCGGCTTTAAAAGCATGGCCAGCTATTTGGAACCACTAGGGGCGGAGCGGAACTTGACGTATGTCATCACATTCCACTCGGTAATGAATGATTTTCCAGTAATCGGATACTCATGTTTTGCGTACAGGATTTGGGATCGCCAGGGAGCAAACATCGCGAATCGCTAC
>JAKSDK010000160.1 GCA_022360095.1 Phycisphaerales bacterium | reverse complement strand
GCCTCGGCTTGTTGCCCCGTCAGTTCCGTCTGTTGTGCCATGTCCCGTCTTTCATCGGAGATTCGCAATCATAAAGTCGGTTATTTCGTCCGCATGGGAATAAGTTATGGAGTGTGTGCCGCCATCGATGATGAGGGTCTTGGCGTCCGCATTCCATGCGGCCAAGCGATCGGCCCCTTCAATGGGCACGGTGGCATCTTCATCGCCCCAGACGGACAGAACGCGCAAACCGGCCGTGCCGAAGGATCTATGTTTCTGCTCGCGCGATCCAAACGAGTAGTTTCGCATGGTTGACAGCAGCGCTTCATAATAACCGCCATAAGCGGCCTGGTGCCGAAACCGGCGGACAAAATCATCCGGGTCCGCCGCCTCCTCCAGGCCATCCTCCAAACGAGGCAATATGACCTGAGGCCCCAAAACCCGAAACACCCAATCGCCAACACCCGGCCACAGCAAATATCCGGGTACCCCGTCCACATCCGAGAAACCAAGGGCCGCCAAGAATGTTACACTGGCCACATCGTCGGGATACCGCGCCGCATAATCCGCAACAATCCCGCCGCCCATGGAATAGCCCACCAGATGAAACGGTGTTTGAACCTCCAACACCTCTTTCAGGCCCTGTACCTGCTCAAGAAACAGATCTTCATCGTAAGTGGTGGCAGGCCGGTCCGAGTAGCCGCGCCCAATCGTGTCGAAGGCAATCACCCGATAGCCGGCGCTGGTGAGTTTCTGAAAGTAATCCTGATAGACAAAGGACGGCGTCGAGAAGCCATGCACCAGCAGAATAGTGGGCGCTGCCTTTTCTCCCTCATCCCGGTAATGCACCACGCCCACATCGGTTGATACGAATGCATGGGCCATGCCGTCGGACTGTAGCGCTGCCCGCTCTGCGCCATCAAGGGCTGGCTTTGTAATGCCCATGCCCAAATAGCTCACGGTCAGCCCGAGCACGATCAAACCGACAATCATCACGAGAAGGCGCATGGCAACCCCCACCTTGGTTGAAGCCGCATTTTATCCGGTTTCGGGCTCGCCTGTCCGGGAAAACTGCCGGCTCAAGACAAGCGTCAACGAATCTGTCCTAATT
>JAKSDK010001133.1 GCA_022360095.1 Phycisphaerales bacterium | reverse complement strand
GCCGACGGTGCCAATATCGCATTCGGAAGGCTGAGTTCGGGATTGTTATTCTGATAGTCGGGCCGGAACGAGCCGGCATACTCTGTATCACTTGTCCGAACCTCGACAATGAGATGCAGATAGCCGCCGAAATGCCAGATCAGTTCGTCTATCATTGCGGAGGACATCTGCGGGCCCGTTTACTCGATGGTTGCCGGTGATGAAAGAAACTTGCGCGGCCGAATGGCCGCGCAAGAACATGTCTTCTAAAGTGCTTATGCGTCGTCGTCGCCGACCATGCTGACGGCGCTTGAGCCGCCGACGATGGAGACATCAACACCGTTTGCCTGAACATTTGCGCCCATGACGATGTTCTGGTTAAAGGCCGATGCAGCGCCCACCGCATCAGCGGAGGCCGCAGCCAGAGCATCGATGGAAATATCGTCTCCGACGCCATAGCTGAACAAACCGTCCATGCCGTCATCAGCCGAAGAGGACCCGCCGGTAGCGCTCACAGTCTGGGTGAAGCTGTCGCTGTTGGTAACGGTTGGGTTGTTGATGACATCCGCATCGGACAGCGCGTTGATCTGATCAACTTCGAACTGTGTATCGGTGCCGTTTCCGTTCAGAATGTTGTCGCCGATATCCGTGTGGTTACCGGTGTCCGAACCAATATTGGCCTGACTGGTTGGCGTCGTCAGCAGATTTTCCGTGTCGATACCATCTTCGAAAACATCGTCATTGCCCACAATACTGGCTTTTACGACGTTGGACTGGGTGTTCTGACCAACGGACAGGTCCTGATTAAACGCTTCGGCAATGCCGGTCGCATCAGCCGATGCAATCGACTTGGCCGTGATGTTCATATCACCGCCGGTCGTACCAATGTACTCATGCGCATCGTCGGAATCGATGCCGTCGTCGGAATCGGCCTGGTCACCGCCCCTTGCCGTGACTTTCTGTTCGAACTCTCCATCGTTTTCGACGGTCGGCGTCACGAGCCGGTCGTCTTCAAACAGATAGTTGGACTGATTGATCTTCAGCTCTGAATCGGTCCCGTTGCCATTCAGAAGATCGAGGCCGCCCGTTGC
>JAKSDK010000029.1 GCA_022360095.1 Phycisphaerales bacterium | reverse complement strand
TAATAAACGGTTCTACTTCTGACTCTGAATCGCTCGATACTGCTAGGCTCTACGGGTTGTTTCTAGCATTCACTACGAACAACTAATTCGAAATTCGACTTTGAAAAACTAACATAATTAAAAAGCTTAGAAACTTGTGAATGCCACCAGTGCCAACAGGGGGTGAAAAGTAAAAGAAACTGATGAAGAATAGTGGCATTTTTTTTCAATGCATTTTTGCATCCCTTGAGGAATCCTCGCCAATGTAAAAATAAGCCGTTTATCGGCCTTCAGCTCGTGGTGCGCCTTGGGCAACGTACGTGGGGATTAATCACATGACCCCTCGCTTCAGGCCGATAACCCTGACATGAATGCGCTAAGAAAGCGGCATAATAATAGAGAAAACGGAAGATTTTGGCGCAGCAGAGTGACTAAAGTCGTCATTTCGGTAGTTAAGAAGATGAATTCTTTAACATTATAGAGCGGATTCTTTAAGCTAAAGGATTAATCTATCATTCCAGCTAAATTTTAAGTAAAGTAGATGACAATTGGGTGCAGACTTTTAACATTAAAATCAGGCTTTTTACAGTACTTTCAGTATGGAAAACGACCCTGTCCATGTTGAATATCGAATTTCTTCAAAAATAATCACAAATCGTCAGATTATAGAGCGGATTATTTACGACAAAGGCCTTACCTACACGTGGATAGCTTTTTCGCGAAAATTTTACTCGATTAAGTTGCAGACTCTTAAGTTTGAAAATATAAAGTTTAAAGTTAGCGCGCGTTCGAAGTGAAGTCATTGTCTTTGTCGAAACAATGGTTGCCATGAAAAAACAATATGCGGTCGCTTTGAACAGCAGACAACATTGAGAAGCCAGTCGCGCGCGAAATTTAAAGACATGATAGTATTGCGGCTTGAGTTTGCTACTCCGACAAAATGTTTTCAAGATATCTGATTAACGCTTAACTACATAGTTATACAGTTTCGGTCATGTTATAACCTTATCTAGGTTTAGATTGGTTATTGGCGGTTTCATCTGCGCGAATATCACCACTTTCGACTCTGTTTTGGACTGAAAATTTACACAGAGCCTCCAATTTTCTTTATAGAGCGCGACACAACTTTTACAATAAATACTTCTTGCTATCGTTGTCTATATTAAACGTCCCTCTTTGTTTAACTTCAATCTCTTTACTGCGCGTCCGACGAGTATATTCAGGAGACTAATTTCCGATGCGAAAGGGTCGACTCTAAACTTCGCACTGATCACTCGAGTTGTGCGTTATCTTCGCCCAAATGTAATTTATTAAAGGCAAACTGACTTCTTTTTCACTTTTTCTCTACCGCCGTCTTACTCACAGAGTAATCAGTCAGAGCTCCGTCAAAACCCTAATGCGAGGAAACGAAACTAAAATTTTCGACTCATCTTTAATCAAAAAACCTAAAAATCGCCTTTTACCAATTTTTTCACCTGATTTTACATTAAATAGAC
>JAKSDK010001199.1 GCA_022360095.1 Phycisphaerales bacterium | reverse complement strand
TTACAGTGTGTGTAAATGACAGATCCAATTTCCAAATACCACCAGCCGCATCCTGAAACAAATTTAAACAATGTGACAAGAGCATATATTTTTTTTAAATTTACATAAAAATGTTGTATTTACCAGTATTCATTTCTTACAAATTGAAAGAGATCAACAAAGGATGACTATCTACTGGAGGGCTTCCTGGCTCATACATTTACATGTTAAAGGAGGCACACTGTTTCCGTGAACGGGTAATGGTAAATTACCCACACACGTAGCCATAAAATGGGTAGATTGCCTCTTATCCCAGAGAAACGGGTAAGCTACCGGGTAGAACGGTAATGTCATTATCATATCTGGGAAATCATGGCTAACATTTCTATAAGTGCGTGGCAAACATTGACCTACCTGTACCGGTAGGCAGAAACGGTGTATTTTAAGGTCCCTAATAAGAGGATCTGAGACATACCTGAGCATACCAGATGGGAGCTTCAGTGTTAACAGCTTTTACCATTGACATGAGCTTCACATCCGTTCCAACCTACATACAATCAAACATTCTTGCTATTTTACTGCAGTTTGTCATGGCATAGATTTGATTGATTGACTGGCTTGCAATGTACCTTGTGTGCGATATTGCATGCATCACAACAAACACGAAAATAGGACTCCCAGGCTCAGGAAATGTACTACCTTATAATGCCTATATGGGGATGTGTCACTGGACAGGGTACAGTTTTTGTCCTCTCTGTCCTCAACAGGGTAAATAATTTTACGTGCGTCTGTCTCAAACAGGGAATAAAGTTTTGTGCAAGTCTGTCCTGATTATGAAAAGGGTGTTGCCTGCACAATTGATTTGATTTGCTTGATGAAATTTGTTAATTGTACTTCAAATATACAAAAGTAATGTCTACAATGTGAATTTGATGGATTTAAAACAAGATGGTGTCCATTCTCAGGGTTGTCATTAAGAGCCCGGGGACGGGGATTTCCCCCAGCTACTAAGAGAGTAGCCCCCGGCAACTTTAATAAGAAAATAGAAAAAATATAGAACCAAAAGAAATCCCCAGCTGTTTGATTCCCCGCCGACTTGTTGTATTTACCCAGTAACTTGAAATCTTAGTGACAGCCCTGCATTCTGTCCTTTGTCCTAAACAGGGTAATAAAATTGAGGGTGCTGTCCTACACACTCAGGGT
>JAKSDK010000870.1 GCA_022360095.1 Phycisphaerales bacterium | reverse complement strand
GTTCTGCTGATGCGTTCACAGGATGGAACTCGGTGTCCCGGATGTACGTGGAAGAAATACCTCCCCCACAAGCTTAAGAAAAGCAGATTCAAATTTTTCATAAACTTAGGGTATTTCCTAACAAGGTTTCTAGCTTTAAATGTAATTATTGTTAAATAATCTATTTAAAAACGCTGCTATTGTAAGGTATGGTTTCAAGATGCTAAACGAGCTGAAAAACATCCTCGTTTCCAGGGTTCTCTTCGTTCTCGGCCCTCGGAGCAAGAGAGAGGGAGAGAGGGAGAGAAAGAGGGGGAGGGAGAGGGGAGGGGAGAGAGAGCAGGCCAGACCAGGGTCTCTCTCTCTCTCTCTTGCTCTGAGGGTCGAGTACAGAGAGGACCCTGGGTACAAGGTTGCTGATACGAATTGGCTTAGAAACTAATAGGGTTTCTGTTTTTAACAAAGCACGAACAACGGTCTTCAGTTATCCAACAAACTGGAAACTAAATCTGAATATGCAAATAAAAGTCACTTTTAATTTATAGAACAGTGTGCTGAGTGAACAGACTCGAGTGGAATGTTACATAAGTTAACAGGAGCCTTTACAAGTTGTCATTAAAATTCTGATCCTAGTCCTAATCCTGGAGATTTTTATCGGGGGAGGGAGAAGGGGTGGGGGCTGGGATCACCTTCCCCCCTTAAAACTGTTTATAGAGCAATAATTGACACCTATACCCCACCTTTACACATTACAGGGAATTATTAGACAACATCAACCTCGTAAAGAACAAATAGATGGTGGTACAGTAATGTTTAACGAGACTTGATTCGGAATGTAATCCTGGAATCAGCTCCCCAGTTCATAATACAACTACATGCAACGATTGCTCAACAGGAACAAGTTTCAGCTATTCAAATAATGACACGTAATTTTTTAAGTTCGTACTTTCTGAAGTAGCTGAATTGGAAAACGGGGCATGTTGTGTTTGCAGGTTTTCCAACAACGTGTAAAGTCCGTTTAACTATCTGTGTTTTCATGTGTTTTGTCCGTTGAGTAAAGACCTTATAAGCTCTTATTGTAATGAAACCGACTACCATGGTATTAGTTTGATTCAGTTTACCTCAAGAGCTTTACATCAGAATTCGTCGAAGTCTTGTTTAGCAGGAACAATGATATGATAATGGCATATGCGT
>JAKSDK010000677.1 GCA_022360095.1 Phycisphaerales bacterium | reverse complement strand
TCTACTTCACTTCTCAGAAGTGCCAGAACTCCGTCTACGTGCTGAAACCCGTGTACGTCCGTCGATCTTTTGTACGTCTCCGATAGATTCACCAATTTCCCACCTTTCTTCTTTGGCGGCTTTCCGTTTTGCCTCAAATTTAGCAAACTGCTTTTGCCTGGCTTTGACGAAATCCAATACATCTATTAGACTTGGTCCAGGGGAACCGGTATAACCTACATGAATTAATCCATCATTAGGCTGCTCGACCGCCCACACCCTATTTGTTGAATCTGTTAAAACTACAGGCATTTTTACCCCTTTCCATGTATAGATACACCTATAGGGAAGAACCCTATATGTGTTTTATAAATTATAGAGTATTAATTTAATAATTCAGAATTAATTACTGCGTTATACCCAGCGGGTATTAATCTATTTACTTCAGAAGTACCTATATTAAAACTAAATCCTCCAATTTCCTCTGTGGGGACTATAATAGTTCTTGCCCATTCTTGCTCCGGAATATGTTGATTGTCAGCAGCATCCAATAAATATTCTGCCAGTATCTTCAAATAATTCCAGATAAAAAGATAATTAGCTTTAACATCCTGAACATTTTTACGTATGCTGTGATTGGCCCTTGGACGAATTGCTAAAATCTTTCTCTCATTTTCTGGAAATATATCAAACATTCGTGCTACAAGTCCACCATCTGTAACAGGAAGATTATCAAGTTCATAGTATGGAAATATGAATGGAATAGTGGAAGACATTCTTACTGCTTTCCATACGGGAAGGTCAGGATGACTGTCTGGTGTGATAAGCTTTCTATTTCTTCCTAAGATAGTTACCACGGATATTCTACATTCTATTTTACAATCCTTCATGGTAGCATTGCCATATATTTTCTGAAAAAATTTATCTAATGCTTTACCTGAAAAAACGCTGGGATTATTTAAACTAAGCAAATTTTTTACGTTGAAATCTTTAATTAATTCAAAGGGTATATCAGAAGCCATCTTTTCCATTTTATTGAAAGAAAATCCTAATGCATATCCAGCAGCGATGACCGCGCCGCCCGAACTA
>JAKSDK010001152.1 GCA_022360095.1 Phycisphaerales bacterium | reverse complement strand
TGTCAGTTCCCTGTTGCACTAGTTGAAAGGTTGGTCTTAGCGCTTACCGATGAAGGAGATTTGGTATTTGATCCCTTTGCGGGAACAGGATCTGCTGGTGTCGCTGCTTTAACGCATCGACGGCGTTTCTGGGGATGCGAGATCGATGATCAGTACGCTCAGATTACTCAGGAAAGGCTGGAGCGAACGCTCGAGAACGAAGAGCCCTTCCGCTCCCATGCCCGACCGATCTACGATCACCGCAAAGACAAACGCTCGGTGATGCCGCCGCGCCTAGTAAAAAGCGATGATTGAAACTCGTCGTAGACGATATGACTTAGGAGCGCAGGAGATTTAACATGGAGTTTGGCTGGGCTCTTCCAAAACGAAAACACTACCTGGGCGAGCTGGTAGCAAACCCTTCCAACCAGACACACCCGGTTCGCTTCCAAGGTTCAGTTCAATACCTGAGCGTCTATCGGGTGCCTCTTAGTCTCCCGAGATACAGGCTTGAGAACGGAAGAACGACTGGCCGGCAAGCAGAGTATCTGGCAGCTCATCCTGGTTTAGACCCGGAATTCTTCCGAGCCGACGGAGAGTCAGAAGCTGCCCAGAAAGAGCAGCACAAAATACTGGTAAAGCTCGCTCGTGAAAGAAGAAATCTTTTCAGGGAGTTCGAAGAAAAAGTTCAAGAAGAGCCAATAATTCTGTCTTCTAGCGGGTACGTCATCAACGGCAACCGCCGCCTAAGCACATGGCGTGAGCTCTTTGAAGAAAACAGTACGAAGTATGGGCACTTCGCAAATATAGAAGTGATTGTTCTGCCATTCTGCGATGAGCGCGATCTAGATCGCTTGGAAGCAGATCTTCAGCTCAAGGAAGACCTAAAGGCTGACTACAGCTGGACGTCCACAGCATTGATGATCAGGGAAAAGCTTAGCCGCTTTGGCTATAGAGAAGACGAGATCGCGTCAATCTACGAAATGAAGAAGTCTGAGATGGTCGAGATCTTGGACTGCCTCGATTATGCCGAGCAATACCTTGAAAGCCGCGACCAAGCTTTACAGTACAGCCTAGCAGATGACAAAGAATTTGCGTTTAAGCAGATTTCAAAAAATCGCAAGAAAATGAAAAATACTCTAGCAACTAGAAAGGAGATTTTTGAGAAATCGTCCTTCTGCCTTGCAGATCAGCCTGCTGCTGGCACTAGAACATACGCAG
>JAKSDK010001700.1 GCA_022360095.1 Phycisphaerales bacterium | reverse complement strand
GACTTGTACAACGACGAATAATATAATCCAATTTGAACTTGCGCAATGTCAAAAACTAGTAGTAGTTAAGTAATCTTTATTTTAACAAGGTTAAAACTCATCAGGATTACATGTATAAAAAAGCACAAAGAAAAATTACAATACAGTAAAAACCCGCGTATATATTTACGTTTAAGGTTTATTTACTTATTTATTATATATTCATTTATTTGTCTGTAATTTATCACTGACTGCTGTACCGCTTTATCTGTCCGGCCTCCTCGACTAGCACCTGCTATTTGCTGACGGAAATGGACTTCATGTAAATGTCAATTGTTGTTAATAATGTGCTAAGTGCTAAGTAAAAAAACCTAATAAGAACCTTTTTGGCTAAGATTGTCTATTTAGATCCCTTTTACTCTTGATTAGCTGGGTAATAACGAGACTCAGAGACTGAAATGAATTTTAGAGAAATCTCTTGTTACACCATAAGCAAGCATCTCGAAGAAAAAAGATCGGACTACCGGTAGACTTAAGTATAAAGAGTTATAAATTTCTAAAGATTTCTCAGTCTCGTAGTCAAGATAAACGAAGCTTAAATATGATCACGCCAGAAGAACCAGAGAAATTAAACTTAAAAAGTGTTGTCCAGCAAAACACGCTGTGAATTCAAGTCAGACTTACCTTGTGGGACAATGAAATACACTGATTTCTAATGTAAATAATCATCTTTTGTACTCTTTTGTTCTCTAGGAACCCAGGTGATAAGCGAATCACCAGCTCTCGATGAAGTCTGTCTAGTTTTGATTTGTCCAATCAGAAAGGTTGGCGCTTGCTCGAAAACTTCAATTCTCTATCCCAACCGCGAGATTTCATTTCAAACCATGTGACTAAACCTTTATCACGATAGCCTGCGAAAACATCCATTTCTCCTCGCTCTTCGCCGATGGGGACGTTTTGAGCGAGGAGAAACGGATGTTTTCGCAGGCTATTATCACGACAGAAATGTTTCAAATCCGCCTCGCTTTCAATCATCTTTTTTCCTCCCAACCATTTTTAAAACTGGTTGGATTGAAAGCCACGAGAACACAT
>JAKSDK010000943.1 GCA_022360095.1 Phycisphaerales bacterium | reverse complement strand
TTTTTACCCTAAAAAGGTCACCTAGAATTTTCTGGAGCCTTTTTTTCTGGCTGGAATTTTCGAAAAGGTGGGTTTTGATCCCTATAATTTTCGGATCACTAGACTTTCAGCTAGGAAATCCGAACAGATGAAAAATTTTTAAAGGGATAAAAATATCCCTATATCTACCGTTTAAATACTAAAATACGTTTAACAATGCTATGTTTGAGTGGTTTTGAACTATATTCTTGTTGGGTGCCCCTGAAACGTATTTATACATGAATGATTAGTTTTAGGTAGGTCTCTAATTACTATAATCCTCATAACAAAGCTATTATCAATTTTATAATCTAAAAATAAAATCATTATTGTAAACTTGTCCAAGGGCTCTCCTCGAAAAGGTTTGCCGAGAGCTTCTGCCCAGGCATAACTATTCTATAATTTTTCTCTAATAAGTCTGTGAAAGGGAAAATGATGATAAATAAATGACAGATGACAAGGACAATCAAATTCGATCACAGAGTAGGTTTGAAATGAATTAATTTTTTCCCAGACAGACAGCATATACCACTGACTCCAACCCCTTATCAGTCACCTCACCGCTTTGTGAAGCAACTGATCAGCCTCTAAATACTTTATTCTAAGTACTTGGCAATTAAAAACATTAATTTCGGTGAATAATTGTTATATATTTAGAAGTAATATCATTATCATCGCCAATTCTCTCTCTGTCTTAACTCTATTTCAAGGTTTCTTTTCAGAGCCTTCTAGCACCTGTGCCGTTTTATTGAGAAGATTCTATTGTTGTGGAGCTTTTTATTTTGTTATGTACATAATTCTTTTCTCCTTATTTTGCAGCAACTGACAAACAGGTTAAATGGCGCTTCGGTGTATTGTGTGGATAAGGCAACAAGATTTAATGAGGGCATTTATAAGACCATAGTGTACTTAGACAGACAAAATGTTGAATGCCCATCTTCTTATTTCTTGGCCAGATTCCGACTAGGAAGGCTAGGAGACAGAGTTAACTACTTTTACAAATGCTGCAAGCTAACTATTTAAGGCCAGGGCAGCCCCAAAATATGCAGTTGTTGGTCACAACATGTCGATCAAAGTTTAAGATTAATAAATCAAAGAAAAGGAGGTAGTCGGTAAAATAGAATAATAATATGATCAATAATTTGTATAATTCGTCGTGTGAACTGGCCAACTTTGATTAGCCCCTTGCCATAACGTTTACCGGCTGTTCACATTTGGTGCACAAT
>JAKSDK010000140.1 GCA_022360095.1 Phycisphaerales bacterium | reverse complement strand
CCATGATATTAATAGGTAATCAAATGGTACACTCGTGAAATTAGGGAATAATTATCACGCGCGTTTTATCCAAATCCTAATAATTTCCCTCGCGTAAAGGCTCGGGAAATTATAAGGATTTGGACAAAATGCGCGTGAAATTATTCCCTTATTTCACTCGTCACCATTTGATTACAAATACAAATTTAAGGAAGTGCATTTATATACTAAACCCAAACTTCAAAAGCTCTGTCACATTTACTTTCTCTGTCCTTATTCCAAAACAGAAACATTAATTCTTTTTAATTACTAGTATACATATTTTCTATTAATGCAGCCCGGGACAAACATTAATTTTAATAGTTTAACGGTGGCATGATCCTAAATTTTTAAGTCTGAAAATGTGTCAGAAAAGTTTTCTAATAATTTGAATTTGAATTAGATAGTATATGTAGCTGGTAATCAATTACACATTAACCTGAACATATATATTTTCATGACCAGATGTGTACATGAAATAGTATGGGATTAAAGGCACAAGGCATGTTTCTACTGAAATAATCACATGATTTTCTTGATGAGTACAAATATTGACTATGACATCATCATGGGACAAAAACTGAAGAATCATGCACAAGTCATGGTGGAAAAACTTCACCCTTCCTCCAACAACTGGCAAACATTACAGCCTGATCAAAGAATGGCAAGCAGGAAACATGTCAATAGACAGTCATGTTGTACACCTATGTTGTATATGTATTCCAGCATATGAGGGGCAAGATTTTTTTGGTGAGCCAACTCCTACAACTATCAACATCACTTTCCTATTTTAAAACATTAACCCAAAGCTGTCAAATTCCTGATGATGGTAAAGTCAATATTAACACAGAAATTCTTGTTGTCAGTTTTTGGACTACAACTTGAGAGATTTCCTTAAAAACTATCATTCTGAGGATCCTTGAAAACTGCATAGTTTGTAAAAATTCAGCTGAATCCTTTTATAGGGTTTCATGAAACAAACACAATATTTTAGCTTTGTTGAAATGATACCTGATTAATCTCACCATTTTTCTGAGACACCATGCTTTTCTCCACGCACAGGGCTATCTTTCCTTCACCCTTGGAAGGCCTTCCATAGCTTAGCAACAACAGACTGCATCTCCAGCACTGGGCCTGATTCTAATAATTGCTCTACGAACTCTTCAGAAGAGCTCCATATCAGCTTGCTCAACTTGGCTTCCAGCTGATGCCATTCAATGAATTTAACCCTGTAAGCCTCAGCTCCCATGTTGAGGCGCACACGCAAGCCCTCGTAGTTTTCTCTCAGTTCCTCAATCTGGAGACGGAGGTCGTCAGATGAGAGGTCACCTTGTAATGCTGAAATGGTCCTCTTTAGTTCATTTCTCTTTTCCCATAACTCATCCCGCTCCTTCTTAACTTTAAAGTAACTCTTTTCCAGATGGGTATGGGCTGTCTGAAGGGCATACATGGAAGCTTTTGAATTCTTTGATGACCGCGCACTGGCTCCTTGTGTGTCGGAAAGTGCTGTCTGGAGATTCTCTT
>JAKSDK010001805.1 GCA_022360095.1 Phycisphaerales bacterium | reverse complement strand
TTGATTTTAAAAATGCCTTTGATCCGGACGGAAATCCGATCACGGTTGACCATGAAAAGATCAAGGTCATTGCCGGTCTGACGAAAGCGCCGGTCCCGGATTAAACGTTTCCTTCCATTTACCCTGAATCATCCACCCGACCGGGGCGTCTTGCATTTCGGGTCGCAATTACATATATTTCTGTAAAGACAGAAATTAGTGAACATACCGAAATGACAGACAGACTGCCCGGAGCCGTTGAAGGCTTTATTCTGCAATGGGGTGATCTTGGTGGGAAATGGGGCGTGAATCGCTCAATCGGCCAGATCCATGCCTTCCTTTATCTTGCCGACCGCCCGCTGACGGCGGACGACATCGCCGAACGGCTCGGCATGGCACGATCCAATGTTTCCAATTCGATCAAAGAGCTACTGGCCTGGAACCTGATCCGGCGCGTACCGAAAATGAACGACCGGCGGGAGCATTTCGAGGCCGAAACCGATGTCTGGGAAATTGCGGCACGGATCGCCGCCGGAAGAAAGGCGCGGGAGATCGACCCCGCACTTTCCGCCCTCAGAAGCTGTGTCAGCGAAGCGGAAGGCGATCCCGCGGTTTCCGACGAGACCCGCCAACGGCTGCAGAACATGCTCGATTTCACCGCATCGGTCGACAGTTGGTACAGCCAGATGCTGTCAATGCCGCAATCAAAACGACAGATGATTCTGAAGCTTGGCTCCAAAATCGTTTCGTTTCTGCCCGGAGGCAAAGACAAAGACTAGATTTGCCAAGGGCCTGAACAGTTCGTGCCCTTAGCCGGTTTACTTTCTTGACTATTGCCGGTTCGACGCATGGGAGTTCGACCATGGAAAACACCGCAAAAAAATTGGAAAAAACAGATACTTATGCTGCGAATGACCGGCCGGCACGTCCGATCGGCACAACGCCGACGCTTGGCGATCTGCGATTCCGCAAACTTCTGAGCGATGACCAGTGGGCCAGCCTTCCTGAGGATGTGCGCAAGCGATTTTCAAAACGCGTTCAAGGCGGTGCCAGCGCTGTTTATGTCGGGCTGATCGATGCGGTGCGCATGAACTGGGCCGGTCGTCTGCTCAGTCAGGCATTGCGTGTGATCGGCGCACCGCTGCCGATCAGCCGGGATGTCAATGTTCCGTCCGTTGTCACGGTGACCGAGGATGTCGCCACGGAAGGCCAAGTCTGGACCCGCCTCTATGGCAATAGAAACGGATTTCCTCAGATTATCCATTCCGCCAAGCGTTTTAGCGGCCCGACCGGGCTTGAGGAATATATCGGCGCCGGAGTCAGCATCGCGCTCAAAACCTCAGTGGAGGACGGTGTCCTGGTCTTCAGCAGTGACCAGTATTTCATGAAGATAGGCAATTGGAAAATACGGCTGCCCGGTATGATCTTCCCGGCAAAACTTAGAGTAACACATGAAGAAACGGACGCAGATGCTTTCCTTTTCACGCTCACCTTAAGCCATCGTCTGCTGGGCGAGTTGATTTACCAGGCCGGGCATTATCAGGAAGAGCAACAATGAGGGACACCACACCGATCTGGCTTTATGACGGCGTGTGCGTTTTGTGCTCCCGTGCGGTTGCCTACACGCTTGCACACGAAAAAGCACCATTGATCCGTTTTATTGCGATTCAGTCCCATGAGGGCCGTTCGCTTGCAAAGCGGTATGGTGTCGATCCGGACAATCCGGAGAGCTTCCTTTTCATCGAACATGGACAGGCACTGCCAAAGTCGGACGGCGTGCTCGCGCTTGCTCATCATCTCAATGGACCGGTGCGGTTGCTGCTGTTTGCGAGATATCTGCCGGAGCCTGTTCGCAACTGGTGCTACGATCGGATTGCCCGCAACCGCTACCGCCTGTTCGGTAAACGCCGGACCTGCACGCCCCCGGATGCCGAAACCCGTCATCGCTTTGTTTTGCCGGAGTCGGAGCAATGAAAAAATCGATCCTCCTTATCGGCGGAACGGGCGTATTCGGCCAAAGACTGGCGCGTCATCTGAGCGGTCTTTCCGATATCAGCCTGACAATCGCCGG
>JAKSDK010000777.1 GCA_022360095.1 Phycisphaerales bacterium | reverse complement strand
TTGACTCGCGGGATTTGGGACCGCGCTCTTTCGCGTCCTCCAGCATCCTGATGGACTTGTCGAGAACCTGCCGTTCGCGGTCCTTGGAGTCAGCAACTGCATCTTGCTGCACTTCCGCATATGAGAACTGATACATTTCAGCTACCTTCGCCCTCTCCGTTACTCTCCGTTGCGCGTCCGACTACAGATAATTGGTCAGACTCAACTGCTGGATCCTCGCCGTCAGCGTGTATGAGGTCTCGACCTGCGTCATCAACAGGGTCAGACGCGTCGAAGCCTCATAAACGTCGACATTTTCCAGTTCGCCGATATAGACCGACATCAGATCGATCTGGACCTGGATCGAATCATTGGCCTTTTCAATGCGCTGCTCGGACAGGCCGAGCTGCGCCCGCTGGAAATCAATTCCGGTGACCGCCTGGCCGACATAGTCGATGGCGCGCTCGACAAGCTGCTGGCGCGTATCGCTCGACAGCGGCGTTGAAAGCATTTCCATGATGATGGCCGAAGCCATGGCCATGTTTTGCGGACCGTCGGCATTGATTGTGGCGGAACTGTCGATGACTTCATTCGTGTTGATGCGGTTGGTCATCACCTGGTCATCCGCGCTGGACCAGCCCGTGTTCCACCCCGCGCCCAGAATGAGCGGTTCGACGTGGTTGGCCAGGAAATCGTCGAGCTGCGCTTCCGTGATACCGGAGGCAGCGGCGTCATTCTGCGCGAAGCCGAAATAGGCAAGATACGCCGCGTCAAAACTTGCCTTGGCCGCCGACCCGCCTTCCGTGTAGTCCGCCAGCGGCTTCACATCGGTGTTGATGCCGGCGAACAGGAATTCGCCATTGGCCGATGAATTGGCGAAGGACGTAAAGTTCTGGAACGCCGTCTGCACCGTTTCGGCAGCCACCTCGAGGCGCCCCCGGTCGTCTATGTCGACCATGCTGATCAGCGTGTCGAGCACCTGCTGGGCGCTGTTCGCCATCTGCTCCAGCGCGTTCTGGGACGATGACAGGCGGTTGGTTACGAGCGCATTGCTGTCGATGATCGTGTGCAGCCGCGCCACATCGCGGTTCAGCGAAATGGTCTTTGCCGTCTGCGCACCCAGCTCCAGCCCGATATCGGCGTGGCGGCCGGTCGTCGCCTCGGTCTGGGCATTCATCATCTCAGCCTGGGCGCGCTGAACGGTCAGCCGCAGGGCGCTTTGTATGGCCAGGGTCGATACGAATGTCGTTTTCATCGCCCTACCTCACCGCCAACAGGGCTTGGAGCATCTCGTCGATCGTCTGCAGCAATTGCGTGGACGCCCTGTAGGACTGCTCCAGATCAAGCAGCAGCGCCATTTCCTCGTCTATGTTGACGCCGGTCTCGTTGCTGTAGCTTTCGAAGATGCGCACGGTCGCCGCTTCGCGCGTCTCGGCGGATTCGTATGCCTGAGACCGGTAAAGCT
>JAKSDK010001275.1 GCA_022360095.1 Phycisphaerales bacterium | reverse complement strand
TATGAAAACAGAGGCGTTTGAGAAACTAGAGAACTGAAGACCAACTTCAGTTCACATGTACACTCGCGGTTCCAAAGAAGTATTAGTTATACCAACATGAATGTGCGAGGGCGAAACTTTTGTCCCTTGCACGCTGTTTAACGAGAAACTTGATACTTGGGACCTGACGCTTTCCCAGGTATTTTGCTCGCGACGGAAAGGAACATGCATCCCAGTAAACTAAACGCAGGTGTTACTTACCAGCTGTCATAGGGAAACGCACCAGGGTAATATGCTATTGATGAATCCTGTGTATTTAGTCTCGTTGAGTTAGTATATAAAAGCTAAGAAACGGCGATGAAGAGTGCGAAGCTGGGTGCTGGTGCAATAAGGTTTGAACACAAGAAAGATGTACTCATCTCAACGGGTGATCTTTTCTCGTCCAAACGGATCATTAGTCATCCACACAACCAATAGGAAACTTGGAACTACATTTATCAGAAAAATGAAAATGGTTTGCCTTGTAAGGGATTTACAACACGGTGTGAACAACTGCGCCCACCCTATCAGTTTCGAAAACGCTTGTGACCCGTATCGTTTTCAAAAAGTGCATCGTGATACATAGATTGAGAACAAAATAGCGCAAAGTTGTTGCTGCACTGCAGAGGAAATTGCTGGGCTCAGAAGGTTGAATGACCGCTAAAGTAAAGAGAACTGCGCTGCCGAATAGCAACAGAAAAGAGATCTCTCTACTAGACTTGTTTGACTTTGTTAGTGGCTCACACCTGGCGCAGCAGGAAGATCCTATTGCCATGCTGATAGTCCCCTGTGGACACTTAATACAGTCCCAACAGCATGGTGCAGTGATATCCTTTTGGGTATATACCAGGCGAGCATTTTGATGAACAGAAAGACACTGGCCTTTTGAGAGTTTCCAACGTAAGCTAGAAACATTCTTACCTCCCGCCTCCGTAAACTCTTTTCTTGGCTTCCTCCACTTAGCCCTTTTTGGATCACCAACTATTGAGACAGAATCCATCACGAAATTGAGCAATTTCACTTTTCAGTGGACAAAAACCTAGTGCCAAAATAATTTAAACAATATCAATATTTTTACATTTTCCAAGGGCTATAGATATTATTAGTTATCTGTAATAACAGCAAAGACTATTTCTCATGGGAGCCCGAGAAAATAAATGTCCAATTTCACAAGAATTGTGAAAACACAGGTAAAATTCTGAAAATTTCATGTGTAAGATTGATATTTATTTTCTCGAGCTCTCATAATAAATTTCTTGGGTGTTTTTACAGATAACTAATAACATCAAGAGCCCTAAAAATATAAATCAATTTGTTTAAATCATTCTGATATAAGGTTTTTGTCCACTAAAAATTAAAATTACTCAATTTCGTGGTGGATTCTGTCTTAAGTACTGTCAAGAGAGGATAAAGGGGGCAGAGAAGGCATCCTCCATACACACCCTATACCATAGGTAATTCGTCTCGAGTTATTTTTAAGACC
>JAKSDK010001207.1 GCA_022360095.1 Phycisphaerales bacterium | reverse complement strand
GATCCTAAAATTTTGTTTCACCAGAATTGTTTCTTTTTTTGTTAGGGACTGTCCCCACAGTTAGTTTGTTGATCCTAAAATTTTGTTTCACCACAATTGTTTCTTTTTTTGTTAGGGACTGACACAAAAATGAAAAGCCAAATGCTTTGTTAAAAACAAAAAACAGTCCTTTATGTATATTTGAAGTTATATTGCCATGCAGCTATGAGAAACTGCTCTTAAATATTTCCCCATGATATTTTCATTAATTTTTTTTATTCACAGTCCCAAAATATTTAGAATTTTTCACCTACCGGTAGTTTGTGTAACCTCCTTAACTAGGAAACCACAAGGCAAAAACGGTAAATGTAGATTTTTATCCAGCATTTTTTATGGCAAATTTTAAAACTGGCTCAAATGAAAAAAACCTGACACAAAGTTGAAAAGTTGCTGAACTATAAATTAAAAAATATGATCAACCATCTCCTATTATAATAATGGTTTATTCTGCTGAATACTGCTCTCAAACTTAACCCTTTTCTTCTTCGCAGACTGAAACCTGCCAGGCTATAAGGTAAATCAGGTATCAGGTATCTGAAGCCTAAGTCCCTGAGGTGTGCCCAAAAATCAATTTGGGGGAGGAAGAGGACTGAATTCTTACAATGTTTAACATAAATATTTAATTCTATAGTTAATCCTGGTTATTTCACTGGTCAATGGAAACCCTGTTTTGACAGTTGTCAATTGACCATAATATGGATGTCTATAATCAAGTTAAACACAGGCTACAGGCTCCCACACTAGCTAGAAAGTTTCACATTTCCCATTGGTTTCCCTATGGTGAGGAAGGACAGGCATACGGTCACGTGATTACCATGAAAACTTCTCAGATGGGCAGATAACCAAATTTTCTTAGGTATGGGGCCCTGCTCACGCATGCTACCTCCACTGTCATTATTTTAACAAAATTCTGCTTGCAACTAGTATTAACACATCATTAACATATAATGGAGGCCAAAACTCCTTGGGGCAG
>JAKSDK010000841.1 GCA_022360095.1 Phycisphaerales bacterium | reverse complement strand
CTTTCCTAACCCTAACCTTTATAGGCCATATACGATTTTTGAAAACTCTCACTTTCAATGCGAAGCTAAGTGAAAAACCTTTCTTGTGAAAATGAGTTTTATTTGCATGAGAACAAAATAACTCTTTTCGGATCAATGGCTTCACACTTTCAGCCTCACTTTGAAACAGATTCTCGGGCATCTCAGAAGAGGCCCATTATTTTTTGTGTCGGTGAACCATCGAACGCCTTCGGGTTTTTGTGAATGACTCAGATAAGTTTATGGATTGCCTTCGGAATTTTAATCTGAAATATACTGTCAGCGCAATGAAATAAGGACAAGACACATTCTCTGTTTGAAACTTACCTCCATAAGCAATCGCGGACCGAAAAATACAAATTCCGATGAACCGACTGGAATGTAATAATCAGCGATTGCCTGCTGACCTAACTTTTGTCGCGCGTTTTTTCATCAAATCGTTATTAGCGACCTCAGCGCAACCACAACGACGAAAAACAAAAAAAAGCAATATGTTAAATGGGGAAAAAAAAATTCAGAAGGTGCAGCACACTTTTTGGCAGATTTCTTTGCTGTCATTGCACGACTAACGTTGTCAAAGTTGATTAGAATGGCAACGCGACTGCTACTTTAATCCCAAAAATCGTCGCTGCGTCAATAGCGAACTTTGCGACATCAAAAACAATAGAGAGGCTCAATTATACGCTGAGTTATATCATTCATGGAAACTAATGCGGGCACTTGTTGGCCTTAATCTTTTCTTTACGGACGCAGATCATGACGTCGATTGGCTCTATCTTTCTTTTCTTACTTTACAGGTCGAAGTATCGCTGTCAACATCGCCTTAGTAGCAGCTGTGGCGGTCTGTGTTATGGCTGTCGGTTACCTCCTGTATGAAAGAAAGAAGGTCAAAGGTCAACGGGAATATCAGCCTTTAACTGTCGCTGCTCAATGAAAAATTGCATCAGATTTTTAGTCTGTTTCAGTAATAAAGCTCTGCAAACTATATGCAACTCATTTGGTCACTAAGGTTAAATAAGCTTAATTGCTTCGAATCGCGAGTACCTTTTATTCACCTAGCAAAGCATAATGTGACAAGAAGTTCAAATATCGAGATTTTATCAAAAGGCGCATTGTATCCTGTCAATTGGCCAGTCACTGTTTGGTAGACTTGATAGGTAAGAGCTCTTATCCTTTTCCAAGGATGCGAAACAATTCGCCTCTTAAACTACGATTCTACATACAGTTATCTTTACAAGCGCTTGGAATGATACTGTACTAGATCGAGACAAAAATATGCGTACGCATCGCATAATTGATGTAATTTCCTTCACAAAACAAGATAGTGATCGCGCTATATCAGAGGAAATATATGTGATCACCAGATCCCCTAGGAAAGAAATAACAAGAAAGGGGGCTTTCTTCGGTGCCACGATTATGGAGCAACAACGCCAACAAAAAAAAACGAAGACGTTGGAAACTACTTTTTATTCCCCCTCTAAGGCCATCCCCATAAAATGTTTCGTTTTCCATCGCCCTCCCTCTTGTGAAGGTGGGTCGGTCGGTCGGGCAAAAAAAAAATGATTGCATATTAAATCTCACGTTTAGTCTGCAAGATATAATCAGATGGTAAAAGATGTATATTAACAGGACTATCAAATGTCTAAAAAGGCTACAAAAACGAAGTATCGATGATAATT
>JAKSDK010000741.1 GCA_022360095.1 Phycisphaerales bacterium | reverse complement strand
TCTTGAGGAATCCGGCGAAATCATCATTGCCGGTCGCGGCGGTGATGCGGAATTGATCGTATGAGTAACGTGATCAAAGCTCATGATTCAAGGCGGCTGTCGGGCGCGCTGCAAGGTCTCGACCTTCGTGACATCGCGGAGCAGGCCGAGGCCCTCTTGGCGTCGGCCCGTGCACAGGCCGAACGGATCGTCCAAGAAGCCCATGAGCGGGCGGAGTCCGAACGCGAAGTCGTTCGGCAGACCGCATATCGCAAGGGATATGAGCAGGGGATGGCGGCTGGTTCCGAGAAGGGGCGTGATGAAGCGTTGGCTGAAGCGAGAAAGGCGTTTGCGAAGGACCAGGCGTCGCTTGTTTCGGCGTTGATGAAGCTGGTTCGTGACTTCGATCAGCGTCGTGAACGAATGTATGCGTCGGCTCGTCTGGATGTGGTTGTGCTGGCGATTGCCATTGCCTCACGCCTTTCGAGGAAATTCTCATCGATGGAGGATATTGCGCCGGACGCCGCGGTCCAATCTTGCGAGGAGGCCTTGGCCCTGGTGCGAGAGGCGACCGAAGTCGTGATACGGGTCCATCCCGAGGACTCCACCGCGCTGGAGCACTTGGTTGATCAAATGACGTCTGCCGTGAAATCGTCCAGGCATATCCGCATTGTGGAGGAGCCCGGTATTGATCGAGGCGGTGTCAGGGTGGAATCCGCCGACAGTGAGGTTGACGCGACCATCACGACGCGCATTGAACGCATTGCAGACGAATTGGTTACGGACTGGCGTCGAAGAATGAAGGATTTGTCGATCAAATCATGAGTCTGCTGGTTGAACAAATTGAGACCGCGCGCACCGTGGGGACGCTCGGTGTTGAGGGGCGTGTCCTCGCCTCGGCAGGCATGACCGTTCAGGTGAACGGATTGCCCGTGTCGGTCGGATCGTTATGCGAGATTTGTATCGGGACGGATCATTGGATTCCGGCCGAGGTCATTGGTTTCCGTAACTCGATCACGTTGCTGATGCCGCTGGGCGAGGCGAAAGGCTTGACCGAAGGCCAGCGCGTTCGTCTTGTGACGAGTTCGCAGAAGGTGCCGGTGGGACCGTCGCTTTTGGGGCGCGTGGTCGACGCCATGGGCGACGCCTGTGACGGTGAGGCGCCCATTTCGGTGGATTCCTATTATCCGCTGCACCGCACATCTCCGGATGCGATGTCGCGGCCCCGTATTGATACGCCGATTTCCGTCGGAATCCGTTCGATCAATGCCATGATGACGGCCGGGCGCGGCCAGCGCATGGGGATCTTTTCCGGCACCGGTGTCGGAAAGAGTGTCTTGCTGGGAATGATGGCGCGCTATACCACGGCTGATGTCGTGGTCATGGCACTTGTCGGTGAGCGCGGTCGCGAGTTGCGCGATTTCATCGCCAAGGACCTCGGGCATGAGGGCTTGAAACGGTCGGTGCTGGTCATCAGCACGTCGGATCAATCCCCTCCGTTACGAATGCGGGCCGGATTCACCGCGACCGCGATCGCCGAGTATTTCCGAGATCAGGGGGCCGACGTTCTGCTGTTAATGGACTCGATTACACGGATGGCGATGGCGGCCCGTCAAATCGGGCTCGCTGCAGGTGAGCCCCCGGCCACCAAGGGCTATCCGCCGAGCGTTTTCGCCCATCTGCCGAGGCTGCTGGAGCGAAGCGGTCGCAGCGAAAAAGGTTCCATCACCGGACTCTATACGGTTCTTGTTGAAGGCGATGATGTGAATGACCCGATTGCCGATGCGGTTCGCGGCTATCTCGACGGCCACATCTGGTTGTCGCGCAAGCTTGCCAACCGTGGTCAGTATCCTGCTGTTGACGTTCTTGAGAGCATCAGTCGAGTCATGCCAGATGTGGTGGGGGCGCCTCACGTGCAGGCCGCCCAACGCATCAAGCGTCTTCTGGCTGTTTGGGAGGAGATCGAGGACCTGGTGAACATCGGCGCCTATGCGCGGGGAACGAATCCTGAGTTCGATCTAGTGATTCAAATGCGGCCGGCCATCGAGGCATTTTTGAAACAAGCCATGAACGATGGTGTCGATTTCGACGCATCCCGTGCGGAATTGTTGGCCCTGATTGGGAAAATCGAGGAAACGGAAAAGGCCATGGAGCAATCCGGCAAGCAACCGTCGGGAACTCCTCCTTCCCGGCGAGTGGACTGATTGAGATCAAAAAATGGAAAGGCGATTTACATTTCGATTCGGGCCGCTGCTTCGCCTTCGGCAGCAGCATGAGGATGAGCAGAAACGCGTCGTGGCCTCGCGCCTGGGCGAGATTCGTCGGCTTGAAGAACGCCAGCGGACGCTGCTCGGGCGAATCGAAGAGCAGACCGATCTGACGCGTGATGCCCTTCGAAGAAAGGAAGTGGACCTCGATCACCTGAAAATGAGTCGGCATTGGATGATCCGGTTAAGGCGCGGTGTCCTCGAGACCGAAGCGGAGATCGCCACCCACAAGGCGCTGTTGGCCCAGGAACGTTCGAAGTTGTCGGAGGCGTCCAAGGAGACCAAGGTCCTGTCTCGTTTGAAGGAGAGGCGATGGGAGCGATTCCTTGCGGAGCAGGAACGTCGGGAACGTGTGGAACTGGATGAAATGAACGTCTTACGCTTCGCCCATGCGGAATTGGAAAGGGAGGATGAGCCGGCATGAAGCGGTTGTTCCTGGCAATTTCGCTCATGGCCATTTTCAACTTGGCCGCGCTGGCGGGGCTGGTCCTCTACGCTTCCAACCAGGGGTGGCTTGAACGCGAACGCGTTCATGAGGCGCTGGCTGTTTTGAAAGGTGAAATGGAGGAAGAGACGACGGTCGTTCAACAGGAAGAAGAGCAGCCGGAACCGACGAACTCGGTTGACGAGCGAATTCGTCGCAACAAGGAGTTGGAAGAAAAACAGCGCATCGAACTGGAAAGGCGTGAACGCGAAGTCAAGAACCTCTGGGCCCTATTGGAAACGCGCGAACTTGAGTTTCTGCGGGCCAGAGAGGATTTTGAAGCTGACAAGCAGCGCTTCAAGGATCAGCGTGAACAACGTGATCGACAGGAAGGAAACAGCGGACTCCAGGCGGAATTGGAGACCCTTTCGGGCGTAGACGCCAAGACCGCAAAGGAACTGCTCAGGCTTCGGGACGACGCGGACGTCGCGAGAATTCTGATGGCCATGGATGGTCGTAAAAGAAACAAGATTGTCAAACAGTGTAAGACGAGTGAGGAGCGTCTGTGGATCGGGCGCATAATGGAGAAGTTTCATGATAGCAAGACAGCACAGGCGGAGGACCTGGGCGCGGGCTAATCGCAGCGTAAGGAGCCTGCCGTATGGGTGCTCAGCTTTTGCTGATCGATACGATTCGATCAGCCACCTTTGAGAGTGCGCCTAGGCCGATCAAATCATCGGCCGAGCCTACAGGAACTTTCGATGATTACCTGGATGAGGCGCAATCCGCTGATGCGGCGTCGCCGTCCGATGAGCCGGCCGAGGCCTCGGATTCGTCTGATGAGCGCGAGACGGATGACGGCCAAGGGAAAACAACGGACGAAACGGAGGAGCAGGTTGTACGAACCGCTCAATCCGACGAGCAAATCGTTGAGGCGATCGTCGTTCAACGGCCTGAGGAGGATTCTTCCCGGACGCCTGAGGTCGTTTCAGGAAACGATCGTCTGAAAGCCGGCACGCAGGAGAGTTCAAAGCCTGTCGATTTCGCCAAATCGTCCGGAGATGCCGATCCGCAGCCGAAGCAGGATACGGGGGATTCGGCTCAGCGAACTCCGGCCAAAACGAGTGAAGTGTTTGCCGCGCCGTCAGAACCGACGGAAGCCATTTCAAAATCAAAAGAACTCGAGACGGCCGAGAGAATTGACGTGCCCGTGGTTCGTGAGAAAGCATTGCGCGCTCAGGAAGCGGTCTCCACGCAACCGCGCCGCGACGATTCGCAGGTCCAGAAGGTCACGCGCCATGTTGAGCAGGGGGATGCACTGCCAAAGGACCAGCCGGTTGTGAAAACGCAGGCCAAGACGACCGAACAGGTCACCCAAAGTGAGGGTGAAGAGGACGGTCCTCGCCCGCTTGTTCAAAGAGAGACCGTTTATCAGCGAAAGGTCAACGATTCGATCGCTGCTCGCCGCGAAGGCTCGGCCAACGGTCAGAGTGTGGGTAATGAGCCGAAGAAGAGCCTCGTCCCTGATCCGACCGCCGTCTCGGCGGATGATCTCCTGAAACCGCCCGAGAAGGGGGCGCTCTTGTCAGAGGTGAAGTCCGCTTCTCTGTCTGAGGGGCGTGGTGACGCTCCTGCAACCGCGATTGCGAGGTTTCTCGTTGCAGGGCGTTCGTCCGCAGCGACGGTGACGGATGTCGTCCCCAATGCCCCAATATCCGCGGGGGCGACCGGTGAATCGGCCGGAGTCTCTCCGGTGTCATCCACCAACCTCGTCGGAGAACTGTTGACGGCGCGAGTGGAGAGCCAGGATTCAGTCGAAGGGGCCGTGCGAGTGCTCAACGCTTCAGGGGGTTCAGGTCGGTATCAGGTCACGATGCAACTTGATCCTCCCGAGCTGGGGCAACTCAAGTTGCAGATTCGGATGCACCAGCAGGGCATGACGCTCCATGTGGATACGGAGACTCAGGGTGTTGCCCGGCTGATCGAGTCACGCTTGTCCGAATTGCGAGACGCACTGTCCGCGCACGGGATTCGTATTGATCGGGCGGACGTTGTGGTCAAGTCGCCGGACACCGGGGAGACCGATCTTCAGCAACGAGACCAACATGCGCCGAATTCCGACGCTCAACAGTCAAAGGCGGAAGAGCACGGCGCGGATTCCTCCGGTCATCGGCAGAATCGGATGATGGATGATCCCGGCCACGATCCCGATCGTGCCGGCGGATTCGAGGAATTCGATGCCGGCGACGAGGAAGACATTCAATTCAACGAAGCAACGCATGTAAACAATACCTCGACGACGGAGTCGTCGCTCGATTTGGTGGTGTAATCCGGACGATGGAATCGGCCGGTTACGCCTTATCGATGGACGAAAGGTCCGACCATGGATGTGTCAACAATTGCGGACACGACTTCAACTGTTGCGGAGCGGCGTGCCACGTCGCGGGGCTTTGACGACCTTAGCAGCGAAGATTTCTTCGGACTGCTGATTGCCGAGTTGCAGTCGCAGAATCCTTTGGAACCGAAGGACAACGAACAAATACTGTCTCAGATGTCGAATATCCGTCAGATGGAGCAGTCGGCGAAATTGAACGAGACGCTCGACGCCCTTGCGGGCGAACAGAGGTTCGGCGCGACGTCCAGCCTGATCGGTCATTACATCGCAGGCACCGTCACGGACCAGGCCGGTGTTCCGACGGAGATACAAGGTCTGGTGATCGGTGTTCGATTCGAGGGTGACAACGCCATTCTTGAGCTCCACGACGGTCAGGCCATTCCCGCGGACAAGGTGGAGCAAGTGACGTTGATCGAAAACTTGCCGCCCGAGATTCTGGAAGAATTGCAGAAGGAACTCGAAGCAACGCAGGGGACTGGTGAGACACAGGCAGGCGAAGAGGCAAGCGAAGAGGGCGGTAGCGGTGGCGACGGCGAAGATGCGCAGGCGGCCGCACGATCCATTTTCGGCAGCCCCGCCGGGCAGCAGCCGACCGTCGGTGCGCATGTTCGCGAGTTTGGTCGACGGGCCAACATCGTCGGCGATTTGTTGGACTCGTTGTTATCACCGGGCGTCGGAATCAAAGTCGGAAGCTGATTCACATTCGAAACACAACTGAGATACTTTTAACAGACTATCGCCATTAAGAATGGAGAGAGATAAGACATGGGGTTGACTTCAGCACTATTCACCGGATTGTCGGGACTAAATGCCAGTCAGTTTCGGTTGGACATCATCGGTGACAACATCGCGAACATTAATACGACCGGTTTCAAGGGGTCGCGAACGCTTTTTCAAACGCAGTTCGCGCGGACCTTGACCGCAGGGACGAAGCCCGGCGACAGCCAGGGCGGCACGAATCCGGCGCAGATCGGGCTTGGCGCTTCCGTCGGCGCGATTCAACGAACCTTCACGCCCGGGTCGGTCGAGACCACGGGTGTGCCCAGCGATCTGGCGATCGAGGGCGACGGCTTTTTCGTGTTGCGGACGCCGGAAAACGAGAGCGTTTATTCGAGAGACGGCGCCTTTACGCTAAGCGCCGACAACCGGCTCATTTCCGCCGACGGCTTTTTTGTTCAGGGATTCTCGGTGAATTCGGACTTTGAACTCATTCCGGGCGCCGTCGGTGACGTTTCCATTCCTGTCGGCATCCTCACAACCGCCAGGGCCACGACTGAAGCCGATCTTGAGGGCACGCTCGATTCCACCGGTGAAGTGGCCACCCAAGGGACGATTCTTCAGTCACAGATTCTCTACAACGCCGCCACGGGCGTTCAGCTCACGGATATCACGGGCCCGGGCACGGCGCTGACCAACATCCGTGACGTCGCGGGCGTTGGGCCGGCCTTATTCGCCAATGGAGATGTCATCACCATCGACGGTGTCAAGCGCGGCGGCCGAGATATTCCGAATGAGCAGTTCATCGTCGGCACGACCGGAACCACGGTGGCCGACTTCCTGACCTGGTTTGACGAAGTCTCCGGCATCGATACGAGCGCCGGTGTCGCCGGTAATCCCGGCACGGCCATGACCGTCGACGGCCGTTTGGAATTTCGTGGGAACGCCGGAACGGAAAATACGTTGTCGATTCAACCCGGCACGCTCATCAGCAGCGGCGCGACGCAAGTGCCCTTCACCTTCACCGAGACTCAGGCGGCGAACGGCGAAAGCGCGCACACGACATTTATCCTATTCGATAGTCTCGGAACGCCCATCACCGTCGATCTCACGATGGTGTTGGAGGCCAGGACCACTGCGCAGAGCTCCTGGCGGTTCTATGCGAACTCCGCCGATGATTCCGACGTCGAGTTTGTCATCGGGACCGGAACGTTGATCTTCGACGCCAACGGACAGTTTGTCGAGGCACCGCAAAACGGCGTGGTCATTAACCGCGTCGGCACCGGGGCCAACGACCCTTTGCCGGTCGAGTTCGATTTCTCACGGCTCAGCGGATTGAACGTCAGTGATTCGGCGCTGGTGATGAGTTTCCAAAACGGTTTCGCGACGGGAACACTGATCGATTACAACATCGGCCAGGACGGTATTATCACCGGCACGTTCACCAACGGCCTGAACCAGACGATCGGTCAGATCGGCATGGCCACGTTTGCCAACCCCGAGGGTTTGCTCGCACGATCCAACAACGTCTATTTCGTTGGTCCCAACAGCGGTGAGGCCAGGATCACGGCGCCTCTGGTGCTGGGCGCTGGCAAGATCACTGCGGGGGCGTTGGAATTGAGCAACGTGGACCTGTCGCGGGAGTTCATTAAGCTGATCACGTCATCCACCGCGTTCTCCGCCGCCAGCCGGGTGATTTCGACCTCGGATCAGTTGTTGCAGGAACTGCTCTTAGTGGCGAGACGATAACGTTCAAGATCGGGGGGATGGGGTTGAAAGACAATCCCATCCTGGACCGATCTTCATTCGCGTCCTGACCCCGCGTCGATGAGGAAGGCCATGATCACTGTCACGCGATTGAACAAAGAGTCCTTGATCATCAATGCTGAACTGATCAAGACGATCGAGGCTACGCCGGATACGATCATCACGCTCCTCAATGGCGAACGCCTGATTGTGAAGGAGCCGGTCAAGGAGATCGTGAAGCGGGCGATCGAATATGGGCGCAGCATTCGCGCGTTCGTGGCTTGATTCGGTCGGTATGGCGAGAGCGAGGCCGAATCAGGCCGCCGCCGGTGAGCCGGCAGGAATTGCGCGAGCCGCGCAAGAAACAGGCCATCTCTGCGTTTTTGGCCCTCCATCCATGCGACAAACGCGCAAGATTTGACATCGGCAAGTCATGCTCGGCTTGAGGTTCGACCGATAAATACTTTGCATCGCGCGTTTTCTGGGAATCATCGATGTCTGCAATAGGGAACGGGCCGCATGGCTGAAGAGGAAAAACAGGCAGAAGCAACGACCGAAGAAACCCCCGCCGCCGGGAAACCCAAAAAGAAGCCGATCGCCACGATCGGGATCTTCGGTGGGGTCATGATTCTGGAAGGGTTGGGAATCTTCTTTTGTATGAAGTTCTTTGGCGCCGAGCCTGATCCGACCGCGGGGATGGACACGAACCTCACGGTGACAACGGCTCCTTTCGAGGAAAGCAAAGAGTTCAAGGTTGCCAGTGTTCGCGTCCAAAACACGAATGGAGATCGATCGATTCTCTACAGCGTCGGGGTCAGCATTCGAGTCCACAATGACCATGAAGCGATGATCGAGGATTTCCTCAAGAATCGAAGCGCCACGATTGACGATGCGATCAGCCGTATCATTCGTAGCGCCGATGAGAGGCATCTCTCCGAACCGGGTCTGGAAACACTCAAGCGCCAGGTTCGCTTTGAGCTGAGTACGTTGTTGAGTGATGATACGATCATTGAGCAGGTGTTGATCCCAGAGTTTACCCCGTTACCGACGGGTTTTTGACGAACTGATTAATTGCATGCCACGGAAGGCAGGAATCGATGTCCGGGGAATCCCCAGGCCAACCAGAAGATGCTTCTCAGCCGGATATGGACGCGGCGTCTTCGGCCTCCGGAGAGGAGTCCGGAGGTGAGTCTGCGGCGGAAGAGACCCAAGCCGGTGGCGATCCCGTCCCTTCGCCGGAAGCCGCCGGTCAGCCGGAAGGGGCTTCCTCTGAAGAGGCGGCCAGTGCCGGCGACGCAGACGCCGCCGACGCGACTGCCGCTGATGCGACACCCGGTGATGCTGAAGCGACCGACACGACTGCTACGGATGTGACACCCGGTGATGCTGAGCCTGCGGATGCTCCCGAATCTGATGCAACATCCGGTGACGCTGAGGCTGCCGCCGCGGCTGCCACGGATTCAGCATCCGATGACGCGGATGCCGAGGCGGGGGCGGATGTCGCATTATCTCAGGATGATATTGATGCGGCGCTGGCCGCAGCAGCGGGAGGCGTAACCGAGGACGCAGGTGAAGAACCGGCTGCACCAATCGAAACACCGGTTGCAGCAGCGCCGGCCGCACCGGAGCCGGTTCAAGAGGTGCCGGTCCAAGCGGAAGTCGCCCCGCCGCAACAGGAATCGGTGATGATGGACCTGCCGGAGTTTGGCGGATCCTCGTCGTCAGGACAGGATACGGAAGGCATTATGCTTCTCAACGATGTGAAGCTCAATGTCAAGATCGAGCTCGGTCGTTCGGAGATGCGTATCGAAGAGGTCCTAAAGCTCGGTGAAGGTTCGGTGGTTGAGCTGGATAAACTGGCGGGCGATCCCGTGGATGTGTTGGTCAATGACCGTAGGGTTGCGCGCGGCGAAGTTCTTGTGTTGAACGATAATTTCTGTGTGCGAATCAGTGAAATCCTAATTGACGAAGAAGAAGGCGCGATTCCGGCGTTCTGAGCCGAAGGTTCGATTCAAATGTCTTGTATCCGTTTCTTGCTATTGGGCGGCATTCTCGCTTTTGCCGTGACGGCCTCGCCGGCTGGAGCGAATACGGACGGACCCGGTGTCGAGTCTTATGCCGTGGATGCTTCATCGGGACCCGTCGAATCCGTGGCGGCGTCGAACAAGCCCAAGCGCCTTATTCGGCGTGGGAGCCAGGAAAAAGAGGTGTCCGGGTCGGACCGTCGAGGTTCACAATTGAGCAAGCCGGACGGCCTTTTCGATCTGTTCTGGCCCTTGGGGATCGTCTTGGGCGTCGTTGCTCTTTGTGTGTTGGGCTTTCGCAAATGGATGCCGCGGACGAATCGGTGGGGCGGCAGTCAGGCCATCAAGGTGATGTCCCGTCACTATTTGTCAAACAAGCAAAGTTTGTGCTTGTTGCGGTTGGGACGCCGTTTGGTGTTGGTCGGCGTAACGCCCGATCGAATCAGCACCCTTGGGGAAATCAACGATCCTGAAGAAGTTGCCACGCTCGTCAGCGCGGTTGAACGCGGCCGGCCCGGTTCGTTTACCTCTTTGTTCAGCCAGTCGACCGACCGTGACTTGGCGGGAGCGGAAAAGGACGAAGGCGGGGATGACATGATCGAGGATGAACGGCTCGTTTCTTCTCAAGGTTTGGCACGGACGGGAAATAGGGTGCACGAGCTCGTCGAGCGGGTGCGAACCCTATCATCAGGGATTGGAGCGTCGGCGGAGTCGACGTAGCGACGGAATTGAGAGCCGGCTTGTGTCAAGCCGGTTCTTCTCGATCGCAAAAAAGTGCGCAAAGGAGTTGCGCGATGCGGAGATTGCGGCGCCCTCAGCGGTGCATGCGGACAATTCTTCTCACCTGTGCCGTCGCGGTATGCAGTATTTCGCATGCTGAAACCTCGGCATTTGCGCAGTCCGCCAACGGGACGGCTCGGGTCCCCGGGAGCGCCATCGACAATCCCCTCGGAATTCCGGATATCAGTCAGATCGCACCGCCCGCGAAGGACGCCGGGGGCGTCAGTGCATCACTGCGGATACTCATCCTCCTGACGATCTTATCGCTGGCCCCGTCGATCCTGATCATGATGACCAGTTTCACTCGTATTCTGGTCGTGCTGGCATTGTTGCGTCAGGCGATCGGCACGCAGCAACTGCCCCCCGGGCAGGTCCTGACCGGTCTTGCCCTGATCATGACGATGCTCGTCATGGCTCCCACTTGGCAGAAGATGAAGACCGAGGCCGTGGACCCCTATCTTGACGGGAAGTTGAGTCAGGCGGAGGCCTTCGACAAGGGGATCACCCCGTTGCGAGATTTTATGTTTCGGCAGATCGAAAGCGCGGCGAACGAGGAACATGTGTACTTGTTTCACGAGTATGCTCACGGCCCGCTTCCAGCCGGCAAGGAATTGCAACTGCGCGAGGTCGAGCTGAGCGTATTGGTTCCCGCTTTCGTTCTCAGTGAATTGAAGACGGCTTTCGTCATGGGTTTTCGGATTTATCTCCCGTTTCTCGTGATCGACATGGTGATCGCCTCGATCCTCATCAGCATGGGCATGATGATGCTGCCGCCTGTACTGATCTCGTTGCCGTTCAAGTTGATGTTGTTTGTGTTGGCGGACGGGTGGGGCATTGTCGTCAGCTCGTTGCTTAACAGCTTTTCATGACCATTTGTCCGGAGTAGATGCCGTTGGACCCTGGAACCGCAGTTGATATGAGTCGCGAAGCGTTAACGGTCGCACTGACCCTCGCGGGGCCAATCATGGCAATCGGAATGATCGTGGGATTGGCGATCAGCATTTTCCAGGCTGTGACTCAGCTTCAGGAGCAGACACTCACGTTCGTGCCCAAAATTGTCGGCATGGGGATCGCCGCGGCCTTTTTTTTGCCCTGGTTGACCACTCGACTGATCGAATACACGCAGCGTCTGTGGGGCGACGCGATGTGAGGAGCTGAAGTTAAAACGATGGCATGGCCAAACGGAGTGCGGCCATGGAATGTTCTGACGTTTGATGCGCGGTTTTGTTTGTTTCCGTTGTCTCGAAGTTTCGATCTATGCCTGTCGAACTGTTACGGTTCGAAATGCTGTTGCCCGCTTTTGCTCTGGTCCTGGCCCGTGTAGCCGGGCTGGTTCTCGCCGTGCCGATGTTGTCCAGCAGTCAGATTCCTGTCATTGTAAAAGTCTGGTTGGTCGTCACCTTGTCTTTGATGACGTTTCCAGCCGTCGCTGAGTATTTGCCTGCTTCACTGACGCCCGGTCAGGCCGTCGCGGGAATGGTCGGGGAGTTCGTCGTCGGCGAAATCGTCGGATTTGGAGCAGGCCTGGTGTTTTTCGCTGCGCAGGTTGGCGGGAAAATCATCAGCCACCAATCCGGTATGGCGCTGGGCACGGTTTTCAATCCGATCTTCGACGCCGAGGCAACGGCGCTCGATCAGATCTGGTTTTTTACGACGCTGTTGATCTTCCTCGGTCTGCGCGGCCATCTCGCCGTTGTCTCCGTTTTGCTCGACAGCTTCGAGACCGTGCCGCCAATGATGGCGAAATTCGACGGCACGGTTGCGGACTTTGCCGTCGGCATCTTGCGCAGCATGTTCGAGTTGGCTCTGCGGCTTGCGGGGCCGGCGATCGTCGCGCTACTTCTAAGCTCGTTGGTCATGGGTTTTCTCACCAGGACGATGCCGCAATTGAACATTCTTTCCGTGGGTTTCAGCGTCAAGATTGCGGCCGCGTTGTCCGTGGTCGCGTTGACGATCGCGTATTCGCAGGATGTGATCGAGGATGCACTCTTCGGGAGTCTCGGTCAAATCGGGTTGTTGTTCGAAGGGATTTCGGAGCGTTTGATCCATGGCCGATGATGCCGGCGAAAGGACAGAGGCCCCAACGCCGCGGCGCCGCCAGGAATCGCGCGAACGCGGTCAAGTGGCCAAGAGCACCGATCTCAGCTCCGCATTGCTGTTGTTCGGAGGGTTATTGGCGCTGCGACTGTTCGCCCCTCGGCTAGCGTCGTCGTTGCTGAAGGTTTTGCGAGAAAACCTCGCTGTCGAGGATCCTTCCGCCTTCGCCAGCGTGGATGTCGTTTCGGTGGTTTCGTCCGCCGGGATGCTGGCGCTCTCCGCTGCCGGCCCGATCCTGTTCATGGTTTTGTTGTTGGCGCTGATTTCCAATTTGCTCCAGGTCGGATTTCTTTTCACATTGAATCCGCTGACGCCGAAACTGGATAAGCTCAATCCCATCAACGGCATCACTCGTCTGTTTAGCACACGCACACTGATTCAGTTTGTCATGAACATTCTGAAGCTCATCGTGGTGACGTTTGTTGCCTATTTTGCAATCAAGAATCGAATGAGCCACGTCATGCTCGCGTTGGCCGTCGATGGATGGCAGCAGGTTCTTCTTTTCTCAAGCGTATTGTACGACATCGGACTGCAGCTCGCCGCCGCGTTATTGGTCCTGGCTCTGTTGGATTTTGCATGGCAGCGATACAAGCACGAACGCGATCTTCGTATGAGCAAGCAAGAGGTCAAGGAAGAAATGCGCCGTATGGAGGGGGATCCCATTGTGAAGCAACGTCGTCGAAAGATGCAGTTTGCAGCGGCCATGCAGCAGATTCAGACGGCAGTTCCGACGGCGGACGTCGTGGTGACCAATCCGACGGAATTGGCGGTTGCGATCAAGTATGACGCGGGGGCGATGCAGGCGCCCAAAGTTGTCGCGAAGGGCGCAGATTATCTCGCGAAGAAAATACGCGAGGTCGCCATGCTGCATGGCGTGCCGATTGTGGAACGCAAGCCGCTGGCCCAAGCGTTGTACAAAGCGGTTGAGGTCGGGCAAGAGGTGCCTGAGCAATTCTACAAGGCCATCGCAGAGATCCTGGCTTATGTCTATCAATTGTCGGGTAAGTCCGCCGCCAAGAAAGCTGCAGCCCCGGCTGCATAAAGGAGTAAGATGCCTACGCTAACGTTTTTGATTCTTACGTCTCCGGTTTGTTTGAAGTTTCGACTTTTTGAAGTTTTGAGGTTTTGACTTTTTGAAGTTTTAAAGTTTTGACTTTTTGAAGTTTTGACGTTTTGACTTTTTCTTAACATTTCATGGCTGAATCAACCGTCATCCGAGTCACCGATTTCCTTCATGTCAATCGCGGGATCGCCTTCCCCTTATTGGCCATGTCGTTGGTGTTGGTGATTCTCATCCCCCTGCCGACCGGGATGCTGGATTTGATGCTGATTGCCAACATCACGCTCAGCGCGGTTGTCCTGCTGACGGTGATGTACATGAATGGGCCGCTGGAGTTTTCCTCCTTTCCATCCCTGTTGCTGTCGATGACGCTATTGCGTTTGGTGTTGAATACGGCCACGACCCGGCTGATTCTAACCAATGCCGACGGCACGACCGGTGCGGCGGGGCAAGTGATCCAGGAATTCAGTGCGTTCGTCGCCGCCGGTTCACTTGCCGTCGGTATCATTATCTTTGTCATTATTACCGTCATTCAGTTTGTCGTCATCACGAAGGGGGCCACGCGCATCGCCGAGGTCGCCGCCCGGTTTACGCTCGATGCGATGCCCGGCAAGCAGATGGCGATTGACGCCGATCTTTCCGCCGGGCTGATCGATGAGACTGAAGCGCGTCGGCGGCGCGACAATATCACCAAAGAAGCGGATTTCTACGGGGCGATGGACGGTGCGAGCAAATTCGTTCGCGGCGATGCGATCGCCGGCGTTGTAATTACGCTGGTCAATATAATTGGTGGAATCTACGTGGGCATGGTCGAAAAAGACCTTTCCCTGATGGACTGTCTCAACGTTTTCACGAAGTTGACCATCGGCGACGGTCTCGTCACCCAAATCCCGGCCTTTCTCGTCTCGATCGCCGCGGGCATGATCATCACGCGATCCACCGCCGAGCGAAGCATGGGCGAGGAACTGATCGGTCAACTCGTTTCACGGCCGATCGCGATGATGCTGGCCGGTGGGTTTCTGGCCGTTTTGATGTTGACTCCGCTCCCGAAGACGCCGTTGTTTTTCATTGCGTTTGGAGTGGGGGGGATCGGCTACATGCTGTTCGGACGGGATCGAAAGAAGATCAAAGCGGCGGAGCAGGCAAAGAGCAGCAAGCCGAAGGAGCCTGAGAAAATCGAGACATGTCTCAATGTCGATGCTTTGGAACTTGAGGTCGGCTACGGCCTGATCAAACTCGTGGACAAGAACCAGGGCGGCGATCTGCTGGATCGTATCACCAATATCCGCCGCCAGATTGCGACCGATCTCGGGATCATCGTGCCGCCGATTCGTATTCGGGACAATGTTAATCTTGAACCGAATCAGTACGGTTTCAAGCTTCGCGGGGCGCACATCGCCAAAGGTGATCTGATGCCCGGTCATCTGCTCGCGATAAATTCCGGCGCCGTCACCGAGCCGGTCCATGGAATCGAAACCAAGGAGCCGGCTTTCGGTTTGGCGGCGATCTGGGTTCCCGAAGCCGAACGATCGACGGCGGAGCATCGTAATTATACCGTCGTCGAACCGACGAGCGTGTTGGCGACACACCTCACGGAATTGATCCGACGGCACGCGGCGGAACTGCTTACTCGTCAGGACGTCAATCGCCTCGTCGACAACCTGAAGGAGCGCAGTCCCAAACTCGTCGAGGAAATCATTCCGGAGCAACTCAAGGTCGGGGAGGTTCAGGCGGTCTTGGCGAATCTGCTTCGAGAGCGAGTGCCGGTTCGCGATCTCGAAACGGTGCTCGAAACCCTCGGTGATTGGGCTGGGCGAACCAAAGATCCCGAAGTGTTGGCTGAGTATGTCCGCAACGCCCTGGCCAGGACCATTTGTGAACAACATGTCGATTCCGAAGGCACGGTCCACGGAATCACGCTCGATCCGAGCCTCGAGGACATGATCAACGCTCATGTCGAGCGCAGTGAGCGCGGCTCCTATCTGACGCTTCCTCCGGCGGCGGCCAACAAAATCGTCACGGCGATCCGCAACGAACTCGAAGCCGCGTCGATGAAGTCCGGCGGAAAGCAACCGGTCATTATGGCGTCACCTCAGGTGCGACAGTGGGTGCGAAGATTAATCGAGTCATCGCTGCCGAGCGTAGCGGTGTTGGGTTACAACGAAGTGGTCCGGGGTGTCAACATCCGGACCCAAGGATTGGTGGTCATCAGCGATGAAGTTGAAAACGTATCAAGCCCGGTCAATGTCTGATGCATTGGCCAAGGTCAAGAAAGACCTTGGCCGGGACGCAGTCATCCTGCACACGCGAACGCTGGAGCGCGGAGGCGTGTTCGGGCTCGGTTCGCGTTCGGTTGTTGAAATCACCGCGACGGCTGACAGGAAGGTCACGTCTTTCCGAAAGGCCAACACGGCTCAAGGTCATCGAAGGATGACACAACGGGATTTGGTCACGAGGGAGCCGGAACCTCGCGGCATTCGTTCCCAAGATCGTGTAGAGCCCGCGCCGCCGCCGATCTCGCCGCCCGTTGATCCGTCGATACGGCGGGAGGTCGAAGAAATTCGCGCCATGGTTGGAGACCTCCTCCAACGTTCCGAACGATCGGAGCATCCCGATGTTCCGGCGGACCTGATCGATCACTACTCACATCTCATCGGGCAGGATGTCGCGGCTGAGTTGGCGGTGGACTTGCTCACCCGTGTTCATCAGAGCCTGCCCCATGACGGCACCTGTTCCCAGGAGCGGGTTCGAGCGGAGTTGTGCAGGGTGTTGAACGAAATGTTGCCCACGGCGGCTCCGCTGGAATTGAACGCAGTCGGCCGACCGACTGTCGTCGCCATGGTTGGGCCGACAGGCGTAGGTAAAACGACCACCATCGCCAAGCTTGCGGCGAACATGAGGCTTCGTGAAGGCATGAAGGTCGGGTTGATTACGATCGACTCTTATCGTATCGCCGCCGTCGAACAGCTTAAGACGTACGCCCAGATTCTGAAGGTGCCGTTAATACCGGTGTTGACGCCCGAGGAGATGAGAAACGCCCTCGAACGAATGATCGATCTTGATCTCGTGCTCATCGACACAGCGGGCCGCAGTCAAAACGACGACCTCCGGATGGCTGAACTGCGCGAGTTTCTGCAGGTCGCTGAGCCGGATCAGGTTCATTTGGTCCTGTCTACGACCAGCCGTGAAGCGACGATTCGCGAGACGATCGAGAAATTCAAGGTCATGGGCGCAGAGCATCTGATCTTCACCAAATTGGATGAGGCGGTAGGGTTCGGCGTGATCCTGAATGTGCTGAAGACCGTCAACATGCGATTGTCCTATCTGACCAACGGCCAGTCCGTTCCTGATGATATCGAGATCGGGAGTGCCAGTCGTGTGGCACGATTGATCCTCGAACCGGTCCATGGAAAAGTGGTTGTCATGGAGAAGAATCGGCCATGAGTGTGATGCCAAAGGACCAGGCCGCCGAACTTCGGCAGCTGATGCAATCGTTCGAAGTCGGTTCGCGGGAGGCGGCCGAGGTCTCGGACTTCGAGTCGGCTTCGTGTGCCAAGGCTGCCCATGTTGTCGCGATTGCCAGCGGAAAGGGGGGGGTCGGCAAGACCAACATCGCCGTCAATCTGGCGATCCGCCTTTCACAGACGGGCCATCGAGTCGTCCTCGTGGATGCCGATCTTGGGACCGCCAATGTTGACGTGGTCATGAACATCCAGTCGTCATACGATCTTTCGCACGTCTTGCGACGGCAGCGCGCCATTGAAGACATTGCGGTTCAGGTCGACGCGCGGCTCCGACTGATCGTCGGCGCGTCCGGATTGGAATCCGTTGCGGATCTTGGTCCATTTGAGCGCCAGGAACTGATCGAGGAGTTGGGCGGCCTCGAACGGCAGTGTGACATCATCCTGCTCGATTGCGGTGCGGGCATTTCCCAGAATGTGCTCGCCTTTGCTCAAGCCGCGGATGAGGCTCTGATCGTCACGACCCCCGAGCCGACGGCCATCACCGACGCCTACGCTTTGGTCAAGGTGCTCAGCCGTACGAACAAGGCACCTCCGTTGGGGCTCATCGTCAATCAGGCGGCGACTGTGAGAGAAGCCAGGCAGGTGACGGAGCGCATTGTCTCCGTTGCCGCTCGGTTTTTGAAGGTTCCGATTGAAGGGACCGGGCAGATCCTGCGCGATCACCACGTGGGTCAGGCCGTTCGCGAGCGTGTGCCGCTGATCCTCAAATATCCACGCTGCCCGGCCTCAAATGGTCTATCAACACTGGCAAAGCGGGTCGGTCAATCGCTCAACGGGACGAATTCCAAGCCCGGTTTTTTTCGGCGGGTCCTGAATTTTTTTGACTGAATCGCGCAGTTTTCTTCGCCGATGCCAATTAAGGAGTGAGGCCCGAAAACCGTAACGTGAGGCAATCGCTGCGTGGTTCAGTTATGTGGTGTCTGTTGTGGTTTGCTGCTCTTCAGCGCAATGATCATCTGCGGCCTGCTTTCAGGAAATGCCGTCGAGGTGATTATCTTGCGTGCGGTCGGCGGGCTGTTTGGTGGATTGCTTTTGGGAATGCTGACCGGGTGGGTGGGGACACTCATCGTCGAGGAGAATGTTGACGCCCCGGAAGGCGAAACGACCGGGGACGACGATGGGGCAGCACAATCCGAGGCCGTGGCGATCGAGGTCCCGGCTCAGTCCTAGGAATATGTGGCGACAGCTTCTTTTCGATAGTTCTTTGCTGTAAGAGACAGGAGTAGCGTAGATGCTCGCGACCGACATCGATATTCGGAAGGTTTGGAAGGCATACAAGAAGCAGCCCACGGACGAATTGCGAAACACCCTGATCGAACAGTACATTCATATTGTTCGTTTCAATGCCGAGCGGATTCACGCCAAACTTCCGACCGAAGTTGAATTGGACGACCTGATCTCCGCCGGGATGTTTGGTTTGATCGACGCGATCGAGGCGTTCGATCTGGACCGCGGCGTGAAATTCGAGACGTATTGTTCACCGCGCGTTCGTGGAGCGATCCTGGACGAGCTGCGCTCCATGGACTGGGTGCCACGCCTTGTTCGAAACCGTTCTCAGAAAATCCAGAATGCCACCAAGGAATTGCAGAGTGAGTTGGGCCGGATGCCCAGTGACCAGGAAGTCGCTGATCGCATTGGCGTCTCCGCCGAGGAGTTCAAGCGGATATCACGTGACGGCACGGCGGTCTCCATGACCTCGCTTTCCCGCAAGGCCTACAGCAATGACTCGTCACGCGACGTTTCGGAGATCGACACGCTCCACGACAATCGCGCGCTGAATCCGGTCCGGGAGATTCAGAGATCGGATCTGAAATCCCTCATCCAACGTGGCCTGACGTCCACCGAACGGCTCATTCTCATATTGTATTATTATGAAGAGATGACGATGAAGGAGATCGGGATGACGCTCGATCTTTCCGAGAGTCGGGTGAGCCAGATGCACTCCGCGATCGTAGAACGACTACGGTTTCAGCTAAGGCAGCGCGACAAGGAATTCAGGGTCTAAATCGCCGCGTGATCGTGAGCGGCGTTGCCTTGCTGAAATTCGATATATGCGAGAGCAAAGATGTCCGCGATCCCACCTAATATTATCGGTTCAGTTCTGCAATCGGGGGATGCTCAGCGTACCCAGGCCACGGACCGGGACAAAGCCGAGAATGCCAAGGCCCAGGCCGCCCGTGATGCGGGCCGCACGTCTGCGGGTGAAGACATCCTTGAGGTTGAGGCGACGGACGCCGACACCCAGGTCCATACCGATTCCGGAGGTCTCGGCGGCCAGGGCCGCCACGATGCACCGCCTGAGGAAGAGGAGGCTCAGCCTCAGCCGGAAGCTCCGGACGGTATCACGATCGACGAGGAGGGGCGGCCTCATCTGGATCTATCCGCCTGACCGGGGCTTTGATCACGCTGTTTTTCGACGCCGAAACGCTGTTCGCACGTTGGTTTTGGAATGCCGGTCGCTCCGTTATCATGTGCGCCGATGCGATATTCCAATGTTCATATTGAGACCATCGGTTATGAGTTGCCGCCCAACGTCGTGACGTCCACGGCGCTGGAGACACGGCTTGCCCCGTTATACAAGGACCTGAACATTCAAGTCGGGCAACTTGAGGCGCTGACCGGGATTCGAGAGCGGCGCTATTGGGACGTAGGCATGACCATGACCGAGGGGGCCACGCGTGCCGGGCGTAAGGCGCTGGCCGCGTCGCGCGTAGCCGTCCACGACATCGGGATGCTGGTCTATGGCGGCGTCTGCCGGGATTACATGGAGCCCGCCAATGCCTGCGCGGTCGCGGATGGTCTGGGGTTGTCGAACAAGACCCAGCTGTACGACGTTTCGAACGCCTGTCTCGGAGTGATCAATGGAATCGTGCAAGTTGCGAATGCCATCGAGCTGGGTCAGGTTCGGGCCGGGTTGGTCGTTTCCTGTGAGACGGCACGCCAGATCGTTGATTTGAGCATTGAGAAAATGCTGCGACAACGCGACATGGAGACGTTTCGATTGTCGCTGGCCACCTTGACCGGCGGCAGCGGCGCGATTGCCGTCGTTGTTTCCAAATCAAATCTGGCTCCCAACGGGCATCGGTTGCTCGGCGGGACCATGTACAGCCGGGCGAAGTTTCATGGCTTGTGCCGATGGGGTCCGGCGACGGGTGTCCCGAAGCAAATCGAGCCTGGCACGGTCCCGATGGAAATGATCACCGATGCCGCCGCCGTCATGGAGCATGGCGTGGAATTGGGTGAAGAGACCTGGTTCGCTTTTCTCGAAGAGATGGGCTGGACTGTGGAGCAGGTTGATCGGACGATCTGTCATCAGGTCGGTGCGCCCCATCGGGAAACCGTTTTGCGAAAACTCGGTGTTTCGGAAGAAAAGGATTTTCAGACGTTCGAGTTCCTTGGCAACATTGGAACCGTCAGCCTTCCTATTACGGGGGCCATCGCGGAAGAGCGTGGTGTTCTGGAAAAGGGGCACCGCGTTGCCATGTGTGGAATCGGAAGTGGGCTGAACTGTCTGATTCTTGGGGCTGAGTGGTAAATTATCGCGACGGTGCTCAGGCGATTCCGAAGCGCTCCATACGATACCGTAGTTGATCACGCGAGAGATGCAGGAGCTTGGCGGCCTGAGTCTGATTGTTGCCGGTCCGAGCAAGCGCCTGCCGGACAAGCTGTTCCTCGACGGCCTGCAGGCTGATGCCTCCTTGCGGTAGTTCGAAGGTTGCAGACGATTGTGTTGTCTCATTTCGGCCGAGGACCAGGTCATCCGGCCCGACCTCAGGCTGTTTGCATAACAGAACAGCACGCTCAATCGCGTTACGAAGCTCACGAACGTTGCCCGGCCACGAATATTGCATCAGTTTCTTGACAGCTTCCTTAGTCTGGCCTTTCACCGGCCGTCGAAATTCCTTGGCAAATGCGTCGACGTAATGTTCGGACAGGAGATGGATGTCATCACCACGCTCTCGAAGGGGTGGCAGGTCCAGCGTGATGATGTTCAGTCGATAATAAAGGTCTTCACGGAATTTACCTTCATCGATGAGTTTGTTGACGTCCCGGTTGGTGGCCGCGATGACGCGTACATCGACTTGAATGTCATTCACGCCTCCTACGCGTCGAAAGGTCTTTTCTTCCAGAAAGCGGAGGAGTTTGGCTTGCAGTGTTGCTGGCATGTCTCCGACTTCATCAAGAAAGACCGTGCCGCCCTCCGCGAGCTCGAGGAGCCCTTTCTTCATTTGTTTGGCATCGGTGAAGGCGCCGCGCTCGTGGCCGAATAGCTCGCTTTCCAACAGCGTTTCGGTGATGGCCGTGCAAGTGATGTTCATAAAGGGTCGGTTCGCACGGTCCGAGTTGTAGTGGATTGTCTTTGCCACCAGGTCCTTGCCGGTGCCGCTTTCGCCGCGAAGAAAGACGGTGGAGGCTCCACTCGCGGCGATGTCACGAATCAGGCCGAAAAGTTCCTTCATGGCGGGGCATTGACCGAGGATGCGGTCAAAGCCGAATTCAGCCTGCATTTTGGCTCTTAGATCCCGGATTTCGCGTTTCAGCCGAGTTGTTTCCAGGGCCTTATTGACGGTCAGCACGAGCGCATCCATTTTGAAGGGCTTGCTGACGTAATCGATCGCGCCGAGGCGCATCGCCTCCACGGCGTCCTCGACGTTGCTGTACGCCGTCATCATCAGTACGACGATATCCTGGTCTTTCTCCCGGACTTTTCGCAGGACGTCGAGCCCCGTCATATCCGGCAGCTTGTAATCAAGCATCACGAGATCGAAGAGGTTGTCGGTGAGTTTATCGAGGCCCTCGGATCCGGTTTCGGCCTCGTCGACCTGATAACTCTCCTCCTCGAAACGTTGTCGCAAGGACCAGCGAATCAGTTTCTCGTCTTCAATGATCAAAATCTGCGGCTTCATCATCATACATCCTGCTTGGAACGTTTTTCCTATGGATCGGGGATTTCGACGATGATGCGTGTTCCTTTGCCAGGTTCACTGTCTATGACTAACTTGCCTCCATGTGATTCGACGATCCGTTTGCAAATGGATAAGCCCAGTCCCGTTCCCTTGGCTTTGGTCGTAAAGAAAGGCTCCGATGCCCGTGCGACAACTTCCGGCTCCATCCCGATTCCGTTGTCCTCCACGGTAATTTGGACGCCGGAGTCGATCGAGAGAATATGGCAAACGATTTCAGCGTGCTCATCGCATGCGTGCGCCGCGTTGATCAGCAAATTGGTCAACACTTGCTGCAATTGCGTTTCGTCGGCACAGACGCGATGTGTCTTGGTCATTCCCTCACAACGAAATTGGACGCCCTGGAACGAAGGTTCCTCACGCAGGATGATCATGGCTCGTTCCACGAGTTCATTAAGGTTCACATCCGTCCTCGAAGGCGGCTTGGGTCGGGCATAAACCAGCAAGTCCTTCACGGCCGCGTCGAGTCGATCTATTTGTCGAAGCGACTCCACAATGATTTCCTTGTGAGGATGGTCGGCAGCGAGGCTGGCGCCGATGATCTGGATGGCACCGCTGATTCCGGCAAGCGGATTCTTGATCTCATGGGCGAGGGAAGCGGCCAACTCTCCCACGGTGGCCAGATGCTTCGTTTCACTCAGTCGTTTTTCGTACTGGGCGTGTTCCAGTGCTTGCATCCGATGCACCAGGTCTTCTCGATACGTCTGATTCATAATGGCGAGTTCCAGATCGAGAATTTTTTCCAGGGCGACGAGCTTCTTCGCTGTTTCGGGAAGACCCAGTGTCTGAATTTCCCCAAGTAAGGCAAGACGCACGACGTTCATCGCGGTAAACATAAAGTACTGAGGTAGATTCACTCGTACATGAACCCGTCCGATGTTGCAACGCCGCTCGAAATAGGCATCGTCGTAGGGGCCCGAGAACAACTCCTCCAGCCATTTTCGAAAGGAACGCCGAAGCCGTTCGATTTGCTCTTCACCACCGGCGAAAACGGCCCGGGCCCTTGGATGCCGAGTCAGTGTGTCGTAGAAGGTCGTGACAATGTGCGGCAACACGGGCAGAAGGGGGGCTTTGAGTTCGGCGAGTGCCCTTGCATCCGTTTCGTCGAAGTCCACAAAGCGCTTCATATCGTCAAACAGGTCGTCTGGCATGGACGCATTATATCGGCGATACGCAATCGGACGTAGAACCGGCCGGAATGCTCCATAGGTCGGTTTGCGCGTGGAAATCGGGTGGAAACTCCAAGTATTGATTGTTGGAAGCAATTGCCCTAATGACATTGGATTCTGCAATCAAGCCGGCCAAAGCCAGGCTTGCATCTCCTCGAACTTCCGAAATTCCGAATACCGGATGCGGATTGCCAACCGAAGCGCCTTTTCCTCGAATCAGGCCCGGCTCGTCCGTGAAACATCACATTGATTCCGAAAGCGGGCAATTCAAGTGCCAGAGCATCAAAACCCAATACGAGCATGCCAATTCCATATCTAACGGATGCGACTTCATCCAAGACCCGCGCGAATGAAGTCGAATGTGGATTTATCCGCACAGGTGAGGAAATATCCGCTGATGATTGCTCGGGCATTGTTTGTTCAGCCTACGGCCGCGATGGATTGGGTTGGCATTTTCTTTGCCATTGGAAATTGTAGATGACACGGTTTCGCGCATCCGACTGCAGGAGATTCAAGGAGGATGCTATGTTGATTCAAGAATACATGACGCCGGACCCACTCGTTGTTTCAAAGCGGGAGTTCGTGTCGAGAATCGCAGAGTTGATTCGATCCCACGACGTCCATCAAGTTCCCGTTGTTGATGAGCATAATCGACTTGTTGGAATCATTACGGACCGTGACATCTGTTCGGCGACGGACCATGATGAGAGCAAGGAAGCGGCTTTGCGGGCCGAAGATATCATGACCATTGGCGTCGTTTCGCTCTCTCCCGGTGACGATCTTCGAGATGCCCTGGATATTTTGTGTCGAAAGCGATTCGGGGCATTACCGGTGGTCGTGGGCGGTCACGTTGTGGGAATCTTGAGTTCGAGGGACCTCTTGAAGCGTCTTCGCGAATTGTTGAATGCGACGGGCGTGCCGTCGTCATGAACCAGCCTACGGTTCAGCAGGTTCTCGCAAGCGCTCGATCGGCCGGGTCGATTGAACGACAGGCGTTCATTCTTGCTGTGGATTGTTCCTCATCCGGGAGGAAAAACTCGCAAGCATGTTCTTGGCGGTATTTGAATACCACACATCGGTGTTCCGGATTTCTGGAACGCGGATTGCTGAACAGATTTTCAAGAAATTTTGGCAGACTCGCCAAAATCACGTTCTTTTCTCAACTTGTTCGGGAGTCGTGTTTGTGTCGGACGGAAATAAATTCACGTGTCCGATAGAGCAATCCGAAGCGCAGGCGTCAAGGCGAGGATTTGTTTCCACTTTGGTGATGCTCGCAGGTCTGCTTGCCGGGTATGGGTTGGGGGCCTACCACTTCTTTCGTTATCTCATCCCCTTGCGGAGAAAAGACTCGAAACGAGAAATGTTCGTCGGTGTTCTGGAGGACCTGCCGGTCGGATCGAGCCTTACCGTGAAAGACCTACGAGGTGAGGAAATTGCCATCGCACGCGTTTCTGAGAACTCGGCAGACCCGGCGAAGGGATTCAAGGCGCTGTCCAGCACGTGTCCGCACTTGGGTTGCCGTGTGCACTGGGAAGGCGAAAACCAGCGGTTCTTCTGCCCCTGTCACAACGGTGTGTTCGACAAGAACGGTATCGCTCAATCGGGACCGCCTGCGAAAGAGAATAAGAATCTGGCGACATTCGACGTGAAAGTGAGCAAAGAGACCGGCCGGGTCTATGTCATGGTGACGGAGCCCAAACGCTATGGCGTCTAAGCCGACCGGACAAATGATTTCCCGCACTCGAACGACCGGTGGTCGACTGTGGCAACTTTTGCCGGTCGACTGGGGCCGTGTCCAGGAAGTGACCAATGAACCAGTCCCCGGTCACATCAAACGATGGTGGTTTGCGCTGGGCGGCACGCCGGCCTATCTCTTTTTTATTCAATTGACGACGGGCATTCTGCTCTCGTTTTATTATGTCCCGTCGGTGGACCATGCTTATGAAAGCGTCGGTGCCATCACCACAACCGTTCCGTTCGGCTGGTTTGTCCGCAGCATCCACAAATGGGCCGGGAACCTGATGGTCATCACGGTGCTTCTCCACATGTGCCGGGTGTTCTTTTCGTGCGCATTTCGTCATCCCCGGCAAATCAACTGGGTCATCGGATGCGGATTGCTCGTTTGCACGCTGGTCATGGGCTTCACGGGGTATTCCCTGGTCTATGAGCAGCTCAGCTATTGGGGCATCACCGTGGCCGCCGAGCTGACGGCGACGACGCCGTTGATTGGTGATCTTCTGGCTTCATTCATGCGCGGTGGAGACCAGATCGGCCCGAATACGCTGACCCGCATGTATAATCTTCACGTCGGAATTCTCCCGGTCACGATCATCATTCTCATCGGATTGCATGTCGCGGTCTTGCGAATCCACGGTGTGTCCGAGCTCTCGTTCGAAAGTCCGGAGGCCCGGAACGAGAAGGGTGGACAAGCGCTGGCAAAATCCATGATCGGTGTCAAGCTCTTGGCCTTGTTCGTTGCGCTGGCGGCTTTGGGTTGTCTGATGATGGCGTGGAAGAACCCGTTTCCAGTGAGAGCGATCGCTCATGAGCTGACCATGGAAAGCAGTCGCATTTTCTGGATCGTCGGGGCCGTCGTGATCGCCACGTCGTCCGTCTTGCTATTCAGGGGGCATACCTACGGTCTGTTGCTCTGGTTGTTGGTCGGCATTCTCGGTCTGGGCAAGCTGCTCTTCGATCTGGCGAACTCCGAGGCGGCAGACACAGGTTTGTGGATCGCCGCTTCGGTTGTCCTGGCAATCACGGTCGTGTACGGCATCGCTCGGCACAATCGCTTCACTGAGGGTAAGGGGGAAGACAAGCCGTTCAATTTCTTCCCCGATCACATCATCTCTGAAATCATGATTGGCACGTTGCTGCTCTTCCTGCTTACGCTCTTGAGTCTGGTCTTTCCGGCGCACTTGGGCGAGAAGGCAAACCCGTTGGTCACGCCGGAGCACATCAAGCCGGAATGGTACTTCTTTTTCCAATTCAGACTGCTGAAACTCACCGGTCTGAATACGGCCGTTGCGCTGACCGGCTTGCTCGTCGTCCTGATCGTGGCTTGGCCCTGGGTTGATGCGTTGATCGAACGAATCTCGCCCGGAAAGGATATCGGCGTTTATATCGGGATCGTCGCATTCGTGCTCTTCCTGGTTTTTACGGTTTGGGAATCGCTCGTTTAGGGAAACGTATTCATGTCGCTCAACACCAAACGAATTGTCGTCTTCGTCCTGGGCGTCGCCCTGTGCGTTGCACTGATCATGATCGCGGAGATGGAAACGAGGAAAGGGCTCACTCCGAAAGAGATGCCCATGTCCACGTTATTGACCATTGTCCCTGAGAGCAGTCACGACTGCATCACCTGTCACGCGGAATCTTCGCCCGGCATCGTCGCGCATTGGCGTAACAGCACCCATGCGGCCAAAGGCGTGGCCTGTGTGGAATGTCATCACGCGGACGAAGGTGACGCCGATGGATTCAATCATTACGGAGTTCATATCGCCACGGTTGTGACTCCCAACGACTGTGCAAGATGTCATCCGCAGGAGGCCGATGAATTCGCGCGCAGCCATCACGCAGCGGGAGGAAATATTCTCGCATCGCTGGATAACTTTCTCGCTGAGACGGTGGAGGGTTCCCGGATGCCCTTTAATCCGCACTCGCCCACCCCGGGCAAACCGGAAGTGAGGATGGTGAACGGCATGGCCAGCGCTTTTCTGGGTTGCATGCAATGCCACGGCAGCAAAGTGGGGTTGCAGTCCACGGACGGCGGGATGATCACCGTGGACGATCTCGAACCGGATTCCAAGGGAAAACCGACGAATCTCGATGCGCTGGCCAAGGTCGTCAAGGACGATCAAGGCAAACCGCTTTTTCATCCGGGAACGTGGCCGAACACCGGCATCGGACGTCTCAATCTCGACGGCTCGCTCGGTTCCTGCTCAGCCTGCCACAGCCGTCACGACTTTTCGCCACGTCGCGCTCGCCAGCCTGAAAACTGCGGCAAATGCCACCTCGGTCCCGACCATCCCCAGAAGGAGATCTACGAGGAATCCAAGCACGGCATCGCTTACCGCGACTTGCGCGATCAGCTGAACCTGGATTCACCGCATTGGGTGCTTGGTGAGGACTACTCTGCCGCACCGACGTGTGCAACCTGCCATATGTCCGGTCACTCGCGCAACGGCGGCAAGGTGACGCACAACCCCGGCGAGCGAATTTCGTGGACGAATCGTCCACCGGTCAGTCTCGTCCTGGATACCGACATCAACGGTAAGGTTGTCAAGGAGAAAGATCCCGAGAAACGCCGGGGACTCGTCGCTTTCAGCGCGGAGGAAAAGCGGAACAACATGAAGGATGTTTGCCTGCATTGTCATACGCCGGATTACGTCAATTCGTTCTATCAGCAATATGACGATCTGGTTGTTCTCTATAACGAGAAGTTTGCCAAACCGGGCCAGAAGATCATGGCGGCGCTCCGCAAGAACGGCCTGATCACACAGGCCCAGTTTGATGAAGAGATCGAGTGGACCTGGTTCTACCTTTGGCACCACGAGGGCCGTCGAGCGCGACACGGCGCCGCCATGATGGCGCCGGACTATACGCATTGGCACGGCATGTTCGAGGTGGCGGAACGGTTTTATCAGGAGCTGATCCCTCAGGCCCGTGAGATCGCCAAACATGCCGCAGAGGAGGGCAAAGTCACGCAGGCCAAGAGAATCAATGAAGTGATCGATGAGATCCTCGCTCGTCCCGAACATCGTTGGATCACCCAAGAAAAGATGGAGCAGAAGCTTCGATATGCCACCAGTCCTTGAAACAAGACAGTCTGGAGAACACGCCAGAACGGCCAAAATGCCGGGCCATTGGTTACTTGCCCGATTGGGGAAAAAGGTTCTGCGCCCCGGTGGAATGGAGTTGACTCGGAAATTGATCGATGCCCTGGGGATCGGTGCCGCGGACGACGTCATTGAATTTGCGCCCGGCCTGGGCATCACCGCAAAGCTCGCGCTGGAACGCGGGCCGAAATCGTACATCGGTGTCGAGCGAGACGAAGCCGCGGCCCATATCGTCCGGGAAAACCTCGGAGGATGCGATCAGGAATGCATCGTTTCCAGCGCGGATGATACAGGGCTACCGGGTCATAGCGCAACGGTGGTGTACGGCGAGGCCATGCTCACAATGCAATCGCCGGAACAGAAGCGCAGAATCATGTCCGAAGCAGCCCGCTTGCTCAGGCCGGGCGGACACTACGGCATTCACGAAATCGCGCTGTCTCCGGACGACCTCGACGGTGCCGTGAGGGATCGCATTGCGCGCGAGCTTTCAGGAGCGATTCGCCACCGTGTGGTTCCGCTGACCAAGACCGGCTGGATCGGTCATTTTGAATTATTCGGTATGGAAGTTTGCGCCGAGGCGATTTCGCCGATGCGACTCCTTGAGCCCAGGCGCTTGATCCAAGACGAAGGCATCGGTCGGGCACTTCGATTTGCGTGGAATGTGGCGCGTCACCCCGAAGCGAGAAAACGCGTCATGGCCATGCGGCGAGTGTTTCGGAAGTTTCAGGATCACATGGTGGCCATCATGTTGGTGGGACGAAAACGATGAATACTGTTGAAGGCGCGACCTATACGCTCGTTCAGGATTTGGCGAAGCATCAGGAGATTCCTCAGGACGGAATTCTGACGCGCACGGTCTTCGATGGCGATCACCTGAAAACAGTCCTGTTCACGTTCTCAAAAGGCCAGGAACTGTCCGAGCACACGGCATCGACGCCTGCGGTGCTGCATTTTCTGGAGGGCTCGGCCCGGCTCACGCTTGGGCACGAGACGATGGAGGTTCGAAGCGGCGCCTGGGTTCATATGCCGGCGCAGATGTGCCACGGCATTCACGCGCTGACACCGGTCAAAATGCTATTGCTCTTGATCAAACACTCTGATCAAGGCAAGAACGGAGGCTGAACGCCGATGAGCAATCTGGATCGAAGGGATTTCCTGAAGGTTCTGGGGACAACGGGGGCCGGCGCATGCGGCGTGGTCGCTTTCTCCTGCGATGACAAACGACGAGCCGAGCAAATTGCATCCGCTCAGAACGGGGGACTGTCTCCGTCGGACCTTGATTGGGGCAAAGCGCCGTGCCGTTATTGCGGCACCGGATGCGGCGTTGAAGTGGGCGTTCATGACGGCAAGATCGTCGCTGTTCGGGGCGATACGGCGAGCCCGGTCAACAACGGGCTGCTCTGCGTCAAGGGCTATCATTTGCCCGCCATGCTCTATGGGAAGGACCGTCTGCTCTACCCGCAACGGCGTATGCCTGACGGGACCCTCAAGCGCGTTTCCTGGGATGAGGCGCTGGACCTCGTTGCGGCGAAGTTCAAAGAAACGCTTGATAAACAAGGACCTGAGGCCGTCGCCATGTACGGGTCCGGCCAATGGACGATCTTCGACGGCTATGCCGCGCTCAAATGGGTCAAGGGCGGGATGCGCAGCAACAACCTTGAACCGAATGCACGGCTTTGCATGGCCAGCGCGGTGATGGGTTTCGTGACGCAGTTTCAAAGCGACGAGCCGATGGGGTGCTACGAAGATTTCGAGTTCGGCGATGACTTTGTGCTTTGGGGCCACAACGCCGCGGAGATGCATCCGGTGTTGTTCAGCCGAATGCTGGAAAACAAGCGAAAGAACCCCGGCGTCCGAATCATCGATCTCGGTACCCGTCGTACACCGACCAGCGACTACGCGGACGTCTACATCGAGTTCCGCCCCGGTTCCGATTTGGCCATCGCCAACGGCATTCTTCACCTTTTGGTCAAACAGAACAGGATCGACCGATCGTTTATCGAGGAGAATCTCGTCTTCAAACGCGGGATCGAAGATTTGGATCAAATCGGCTACGGCTGTTTCGGAGACCAGGCCGAACGCTACACATTCAAAGACAAGGGCCGGGAATCGTCCCTCGAAGAACTCGAAACGTTTCTACAGGACTACACGCCAAAGAAGGTCAGTGAAATCAGCGGCGTCCCGGTGCAACAGATCGAAGCCCTGGCAAATGTCTACGGCGACTCCAAACGCGGTACCGTCAGCCTGTGGTGCATGGGTGTCAATCAGCACTACCGCGGCACGTGGATGAACAACCTTATCACCAACCTGCACCTGATCACCGGAAAGATCAGCAGGCCGGGCAACAATCCGTTCAGCATTACCGGTCAACCGGCAGCCTGTGGAACGGTTCGTGAAGTCGGGACGCTTTGCAACCGGCTTCCGGCCGACATGGTTGTGATGAAGCCGGAGCACCGCGCCAAAGCGGAAAAGATTTGGGGGCTGCCGGCCGGAACGATTCCCGCCAAGCCGGGCTACCACGCCGTGGATATGTTCCGCGCTCTGAGCCGCGGCGACGTGAAGGCCATGTGGATACAAACGACGAACCCGTGGGTCACGATGCCGAATCTTCATCGTTACGATCGCAAGCCCGGCGACGGACGATTCATCGTCGTCAGTGATATTTACCCGACGCCGACGACGGATGTTGCCGACTTGATTCTTCCCGCCGCCGGGTGGGTCGAGCGCGAAGGGATGTTCGGCAATACCGAACGCCGTACACAACACTGGGACAAGCTGGTGGACCCGCCCGGCGAGGCCAAAGAAGACACGTGGCAAATCATTCAGGTTGCCAAACGAATGGGCATGGGGCACTTGTTTCCGTGGCCGGAAGACAACTGGCACAAGCCGATGTACGAGGAGTATCGCAGCTTCACACTCGGCACGGGAAAGGACCTGGCGAGTTACGACGCGTTGCGCGAGACACGTGGTCTGCGGTGGCCTGTCGTCGATGGAAAGGAAACGGATTATCGCTACGCCGCCGGCCACGATCCGTATGTGAAAAAGAAGAAGGGCGTTCATTTCTACAAGGCCAAAGGCTATGGTGAAAAGGCTGCTTTTTGGATTCGGCCTTATCATCCGCCGCCCGAAGAACCCGATGAAGAATATCCGTTCTGGCTCTGCACGGGTCGTGTTCTGGAGCATTGGCACACCGGTTCGATGACCCGACGTGTCAAACAGCTTCAGCAGGCGATGCCCGGCGGCTTTGTCGAACTCAATCGCGCCGACGCTCGCGGACTGGGTGTCAAGCCGAGAGATTGGGTCCGTGTCGTCAGTCGGCGCGGCGAAATCAAACTTCGGGTAAGAATTGACGATCGGGGCAAGCCGCCGAGAGGTTCCGTGTTCGTCCCGTTTTTTGATGAGCACAAGTTGATCAACCGCCTTACCTTGGACTCCATGTGCAATATCAGTAAGGAGCCGGATTACAAGAAATGCGCAGTGCGAATCGAACGTGCCTGAATCGAAGCTGCTCTTCTTTCATAAGGGCAATATCAGCATTGGCAGCGAGTGTGACGTTGTCGTCTGCTCAAGGTTGCAGTGCGGATAAACCGACGGAAAAGGCGACGAACGTGTATGTCGCTTCCGGGAAAAAGACCTTGGCATCGGTTCGTGCCGAACGGCGTGCGTTTGACGGGGCGCCGCCGGTGATCCCTCATGAAAAACTAGGAGCATCCTGTACCGCCTGTCACTCGAAAACAGGCATCCAATTCGGCGAAATGGGTTTTGCTCCGCCGATGCCGCATGACGTAGCCGAGGAAATGGGCAAATTCAGCCGGTGTGAACAATGCCACGTCTATGTGCAGACGCAGGAATTATTTGTCGAAAACACCTTTTGGGGACTGCGGCAGGATCTTCGCCGGGGACGACGCCTGAATGAGCATGCCCCGCCGGTCCTGCCGCATCCGGTTTTCATGCGCGAAAACTGCACGGCCTGCCATACCGGCCCCGCGGCCCGCGAAGAAATTCGATGTACGCATCCGGAACGATTGCGGTGTTTGCAGTGTCACGTTCCGGTTGTTGAGGCAGGCGAGTTTGAGCGCTAGGCGATTTTTGCATGGAACCCTATGGATAGGAGATAGCGTATGTCGATTGGTGAGCAGATTATACAGGGAATCATCGATAGTCTTTTTGTCGTCCTGGAGTTCACCGTGACCCAGGTCATTGGTTCGATTATCACGGCTTTGTTCAATCTGTTCGGCATCACCATGTAGTCGCCTACCGGAGTCTCGCATGTTAATCCGCCGGAGGATATATCGATTTTCTGGAATTGCACTGCTGCTCACCTTTGCTGCATTGAGCGCGGATGCGCGAGCGCAGGATGACGCTTCTCCGTCGCAAGCACCCATCATGATGGAATCGATGGATGAACTTGAGATTGAAGAAGTTGAGGAGTCCCCGACACAACCGATCGAGGAAGCACAAGCGCCCGAGCCCAAGCCGCTACCGGGGCCGAAATACCTCAACCTTCGCTATGACGAGGACTTTAGTTATCTCGACGGCCCGGAGGGCAGTTACAGAAAAGACTTCTTCGATCCGATCAAGCACATTCATCTGACGGATGATCTGACGCTCAGCATCGGAGGGAGCTTCCAGATGCGCCTGGAGGCCGAGACGGACCGGGCATTCGGCGCCTCGGATCCGTCGCAGGATACGCTTCTGCTTCATCGCTATTTTCTTCATGCAGATTTGCGCTACCGCAAGCTCGCTAGGATCTTTTTCGAGGGTGTCAATGTCATGATCGAGGATCGTGACCTTCGCCTACTGGGAATCCAGGAGAATCGGTGGGATTTCCACCAGCTGTTTCTCGATGTCAGGCCGTTGGGCGAGGAGATTCCGCTGACCGTTCGTTTCGGTCGCCAGGAATTGCAATATGGCAATCAGCGTTTCATCAGCCCGTTGGATTGGGCCAATACGCGTCGAAGATTCGACGGTGTCAAAGTCTTTTACGAGCACGAGAAATTTGACATCGATGCGTTTTATGTCCGTCCCATTCCCATCGATTTGTCGGAAGCACTGAACCGAAAGCCGGACGAATACCGTGAGGAGCAACACTTCTACGGGCTCTATTCAACCTACAAAGGCATCCCCCGGCATTTCTTCGATTTGTACTTCCTCGCCCTGCGGGACACGGGCGATCTGGTCAACGCCAACGGCCGTGCCGGCGATCTGTCACTGTATACGATCGGCGGGCGACTCGGCGGCAAGACGGGGCCGTTCGACTATGAAGGCGAACTCGCCGGCCAGTGGGGCAAGTTTGCCGGGGACACGGTGCATGCCTGGTCCGCTGCGTTGGACTCGGGTTTCACTTTTCGAGACGTTCCATGGACGCCGCGGATCGGCGTCGGCTTTGATTACGCCAGCGGCGATGATGATCCGGGCGATGGGACGCATGACACGTTTAATCAGCTATTTCCCCTGGGGCACAAGTACCTCGGCCTTCTCGACCTCGTCGCGCGCCAGAACATCCTCGCCACCAACGTGAATTTGACGTTCAAGCCGCACAAAAAGGTCACGACGCGGTTGGCCTGGCACACATTCTGGAACGACTCCACGCGCGACGCGCTTTACAACGCCGGCGGTGCCCCCACACGGCGCGATCCGCTCGGTGGTTCGGGACACGACATCGGAAACGAACTTGATCTGACGATCAAATATGTGATCGACGTACATCAAAGTATCCTCCTCGGCTATTCTCATTTCTGGGGAAACAACTTCATCCGCTCCACCGGCCCGGACGACGATGCCGACTTTCTGTATTTTCAGTACGCGTTTAAGTTCTGATCTTCGGACGAACTGCTTGTTTAATCCAAAGTCCCGGGCATGCTTGCCCGGGGTCTCTGCACGTTGCGCGAACAAATAAGAACCATGTAGGGCGGATTCCACCCGTCGTGAAAACCCCAGGCATGGCAGCCCGGGGCTTTGGGATTTGCGCGAATGACTGCAGAGCGCATCTATGAGGATGAAAACGGTTCCGTTGCATCGTTCCGCCGATGCCGGCCGAAGATCATGAACAATGCAGGGAGCATCAGAAGCGTCAGGATGTTGTCGGAAATGACGCCGCCGATGACGACCGTGGCCAAGGGCCGCTGCACCTCGGCACCGATGCTGGTGTTGAGCGCCATGGGAACAAACCCGAGCGCGGCAACGAGTCCGGTCATCAGGATGGGGCGAAGCCGGATCAGCCGGGTCTCTTCAATCGCCCGATCGATGGGAACGCCATCCGCCATTTTTCGACGTATCGTGGAGATCAGGACAAGCCCGTTCAGGACGGAGACGCCTGAAACAGCGACGAAGCCGACGCCGGCGGAAATCGTAAACGGCATGTCGCGCAGATAGAGCGCGACGATGCCGCCGAATGCGGCGAACGGCGCGCCTGTCGCGATCAGGAGCGCGTCTTGAATCGAGTCGGTGCTGAAGTAGAGCAACATGAAGATCGTGAGAAGCGCGACTGGCACGATGATCATCAGGCGAAGGCTCGCCCGGCTTAAGTGTTCGAATTGTCCGCCGAAGCGAACATAGTAGCCCGGCGGAAGTTGGATCTCGTCCGCGATGCGACGCCTGACCTTCTCGACGAAGCCCGCCAGATCACGGCCTTTCACATTGGCCTGGACCACGACGCGGCGCTTTTGCCATTCCCTCGTAATCGTCGACGGCCCCTCGACCTGGTGAATATCGGCAAGGCGTGAAAGCGGTATCCGCTCGCCTGCGGCGGTCGGCACGAGGATTCGGCCGATTTCTTCCGGTGAGTCACGGAAGCGTTCCGAAAGCCGCACGACGAGATCGAAGCGGCGCTGACCCTCTCGAACCTGGCTCACTCTGACCTGTCCGATGGCTTCGACGATTTCCAGGACATGTTGCGCAGGCACGCCGTATCGGGCGATGGCGTCCTGATTCACATCGATTTCCAGGACCGGCTGGCCGGTGACCTGCTCCGCCGAAACGTCGGCGCTCTGGGGCATCGTTTCGAGTAGGTCCTGAATCTCTTTCGCTTTGTTCTTTAACGTTTCGAGATCATCACCGAAAATCTTGATCCCGAGATCGCCGCGAATGCCCGCCGTCATTTCGTTCATGCGCATCTCGATGGGCTGGGTGAAGATGGTCCGCATTCCGGGCAGAAGGTCCAGCTCGCGTTTGATTTTTTCCGTGAGTTCTTCTTGCGTCTCGGCGCTGGTCCATTCCTCGCGAGGATTCAAGGTGATGAAGATGTCGGTGAGCTCGAATCCCATCGGATCCGTGGCGACCTGTGCCGTACCGGTTCGGCTCCAGATGTCCCGGACTTCGTTCGGGAACTTCTCCTGGATGACTTTTTCAAGTTGGGTGCCGTAACGGACGGATTCGTCAAGCGATACGCCGGCGAGTCTGACGGTATTGATGGCGATTGCCTGTTCATAGAGTCGAGGAATGAAGGTCGCGCCAAGTTGTGTTGCGAGGTAGGCGCCAAAAAGAAGAATGAGACCGCCGGCGCAGGCGACCGCCACGCGAAACCGCATGGAGATTCGAATGAGCGGCCGATACATCCATTGGGCGAGCCGTACGAGGATGTTCTCGCGCTCTTTGATCTTTCGTGTCAGAAGAAGGCTTGAGAGCACGGGGATAAGTGTCACGGAGAGGATCGTGGATCCCATCAGCGCGAACACCACCGTCAACGCCATTGGGCGAAACAGCTTGCCTTCGACGCCTTCAAGGAGCAGGATGGGGAGATAAACGACCATGATGATCAATTCACCGAACATCGTGGGGCGGCGAACTTCGATGGTCGCGTCTCGCACGATTTCTACAATGGATCGAGAGTCCGCTTCTTTTCCGAGTCGTCGTACGCTGTTCTCAACGCTGATGACCGCACTGTCCACGACGAGCCCGAAGTCGATGGCGCCGAGGCTCAACAGGCTTCCGGCGATTCCGAATTGCAGCATCGCGCTGAACGAAAAGAGCATCGAAAGCGGGATGGCGAGCGCCACGATCAGGCCTGCCCGCAGATTTCCCAGGAAGATAAACAGGACGGCGATGACCAGCAGGGCGCCTTCCATAAGGTTCTTCTTGACCGTGGCAATCACTTGGTTGACAAGTTCCGTGCGCTCGTAAAGGAGTTTGATGTCGACGCCCTCCGGCAGCGATGTTCGCACTTCCTCCATTCGTTTTGCAAGGTCTCGTGTGACCTCGTGGCTGTTCTCCCCCCATAACATGAATCCGAGGCCCAGGACCGTTTCACCGTCTCCGTTGGCCGTCACGGCGCCGCGACGAATCTCATGGCCTGTCTGTGCCTGACCGATATCGCGAATGCGGATGGGAATCCCGTCGTGGGCGGTGATGACGATGTTGGCGATCTGGTCCACGGTGGTCGTCAGACTGAGGCCGTGGACGAGGTGCAGCTCACCGGATTGAACGATGTTGCCGCCGCCGACGCTCTTGTTGTTTCGGCGAAGTGCGTCGACGACGTCGTCGAGTGTCAGGTCGAGTTTGACAAGTCGCGTCGGATCGACCAGCACGTGATACTGCTTTCGTTTGCCGCCCCACGTATTGATCTCCGCGACGCCCGGCACCGTGAGGAGCTGCGGCCGGATGATCCAGTCCTGGATCGTGGTCAGTTCCGTAAGCGTCTTGTTTTTGCCGGTAATGACGTAATGAAAGACCTCGCCCAAACCGGTGGCGACCGGGCCCATCTCCGGTCGTCCCAAACCCTCCGCCAACTCCACGGATTGAAGACGCTCGTTGATCAGTTGTCGGGCGAAATAGATATCGGTTCCATCTTCGAACGTCGCAATCACCTGTGAGAGGCCGAACTTGGAGATGGACCGGACTTCCTCCAGCGCTGGAAGTCCGGCGATGGCCTGCTCCACCGGAAGCGTGATTTGCTGCTCGATTTCCAGTGGGGACAGGGCGGGTGAGACCGTATTGATCTGCACTTGCACGGGCGATGTGTCGGGGAATGCGTCGATCGGCAGTTCAGACAGGGAATAAACCCCGCCGCCGACGATCGCGAGGGAAAGAACGATGACGATCAGTCGATTGCGAAGCGACCATGTAATAATGGCATCAAACATCAGCGCGGACTCCGGTTCGCCTCATTTATTTGTCTAGGTAATCGACTTCGCAGCAGCCCGCACCGATGCTGCCTTTGAGGATTTCCGTCTTGAGCAGATAACTTCCCTGCGTGACTAGAATTTCGTTCGGCGCGACGCCATCGAGCACTTCGTAGTATCCGTCTGTTGCGATGCCCAGCCGAACTTTCTCCGGCGCAAACACGAGGTCATTGATCTTCTTGAACACGACATTGCAACAGCCTTCCCATTGCACGGCCGATTTTGGCACAACGACCCGCGGCGACGCATCGTGAATGGCCACAATCGCCTGACCGAACATATTGGCTCGCAACAGGCCGTCGGTATTGTCGATCTCTGCCCGCGCTTTGAGTGTTCGCGTTCGGCGATCCACATGTGCGCTGATCCACGTGATTTTGCCCCCGAATTGCTCACCGGGCAGTCCGTCGACCGCGAAGATCACCGGCTGTCCAATACGAACCTTGAACAAGTCCGTTTCATAGACGTCGAGCATGGCCCACATTTTGGTGGTGTCGGCGACGGCAAACAGCGGTCGCGTTCGATCGACAACTTCTCCGCGGACGGCGGCGCGTTCGACAACGATGCTGTCGAAGGGCGCAGTGACGGGAAGGCGTGACGTCGTTTCTCCCGAGGTGGCGATTTCGTCGATTTGCGAAGTGTTCAGCCCAAGGTTCATGAGCTGTTCCCGAGCCTGGGAGAGAATGATGCGTCTTTCTTCCAGCCGTGCTTCTGCTTCCAAATCATCCTGCTCGGTCGCGATTCCCTTGACGACCAGGCTGTGAATTCGGTTATGGTTTTTCTCGGCCAGGTCAAACAAGGCGCGGGTCCTGAGAAACTGTCCCTGCGCATTCGCCAACTCGATCGAATCGACGACGGCCAGCACTTCACCGGCCGAGACGTGGTCTCCCAGATCTTTCCTGACCTCACTGACAACGCCACCCACGCGCGACGCGATGCGCGCGTAGTGCTGACCGTCAAACTCGATTTCCGCATTACAGGTCAGCGTGGCCGTCACGGGTCGCTCGATGGCGACGGTGTACTCTAATCCGGCCTTCTCCGCGATTTCATCGGACAGGAACCTCACGCGCAGCTCATTCGTTTTGCAGGTCACGGAAGGCTTTCGTTGGTAGCGGGGCGGGGACGTCCCCGAAACCAACTGGATTCCCTCGGCTTCCGGAGAATCGGCCGACGGGGATTGATTGCAGATTTTGCATTGTGACTTGGGTATCTGATGCTCTTCGCACCAATCCCCCGCTTTCTTAAAGGCGGGGATGAACCTCGGATTGCAAAGCGTGCAGTAGGCCTCTTCAACGTCGTGGCCGTTGCACCATCCCATTTCCTCGACGAGTTTCTTATTACAGATAGGGCAGTTGGTCATTTCGATCTGATGATCGGCGCACAGCGTGGAATCACTCGAAACCAACTGAATGCCTTCGGGTCTCAGCAAATCTGCAACGGCCTTATCGGGACCGAGATCCCCAATTGAGTGGTTGCACTCCTTGCATTGTGATTGGGGAATCTGGTGCTCCTCGCACCAATCCCCCGCTTTCTTGAACGCGGGAATGAACCTCGGGTTGCAAAGCGTGCAATATGCCTCTTCGACGTCGTGGCCGTTGCACCAGCCCATTTCCTCGACGAGCTTCTCATGACAGAAGGGACAGTCGATCATTTTGATCTGATGATCAGCGCACAAGGTGGTTTCGGGGTCCGCCTGTGGCAGCATGGTTACGACGACGTAGGTGCCTGCGGATGCCACGATGATGCCCAAAACGAGAAAGATCATTTTCTTGTTCATGATTCAGCTCCTGCGTGAGGCTGTTCATCCACCGGATCGGTATTCTCAAACGCTTGATCCGTATTCGCGGACAGAATTTGAGTGAGGGGAAGTGCCACGACTTTCTCAAGTTCCACCAGTGCGACGGCGGCTTCCTTGGTTTGTTCGATGTAACGCCCGCGCGCCGCGATCAAGGCACGCTGGGCGTCCAACACAATGGCGAGCGGTGTTCTGCCGGCCCTGAACGCCTCCCGAGTGAGGTCGAGGTTCTGCTGTCTCAACGGCAGGAGTTCCGAATGAAAGAAGCCGGCCATGTCCAATGCGATTCGGGCATTCTCGATCGCCAGGCGCGCGTCCTGCGTGATTTGTTGTTTCATCGCCTCCAACGACTTGGCCGCCTGCTTGTGCGCGTACGCGGCTCGCGCAATCTGGGCCTGATTTTGATCGAAGATGGGTAATTGGAGGCCGATACTCGGACCGAGGATCAGATCCGTGTTCTTATCTTCGTCAAAACGAACATCGGGGCCGGAGATGGCGCCGGCTTGAGCCGTATTTCGAACAGACTCCGCCAAACGATCCCGTCCGTTTGACGGTCCACGTTCCATTCGCTCCAACGCGAGTCCCACGTTCAGCGTGGGAAAGATTCTCAAGACCTCCTGCTTGTATGCAGCGAGGGCGGATTCGACCGAGGCTTCCGCGGCCAGCAAGTCCGGCCGGTATTGCTGCGCCAGTGAGAAGACGCGGTCTTCTTGAAGCGAGAACGCGATCGGATTGGGCAAGGATTCCGTCAGCACGAGGTCGGTGAGCGGGATGGAGAGTCCAAGCAGAATCGTCAGGTTTCGCCGAGCCGTATAGGCATTTTGCTCCGCCGTCCGGACGGCAAGTTCCGTTTCCAGAAGCTCCGCGCGCGACAGGTTGACCTCGATTTCATTTCCGGCGCCGGCCTGCCTGCGCGTCGTCGTGAGTCCCAGAAGCTGCTTGGAGAGCTCGAGGTTTTCCAGGGCGATTTCGCGCTGGCGATCAGCGGCCTGGGCTTCAAAGTAGGCCGACTTGGCGTTCATTGCGTTCACGCCGACTTGTCGGGCCAGCTTGAGGATGACCGCATTGAGTGTTTGCTCAGCCGCCCGTTTTCGAACGGGAATCTGCCAGAGATCCGCGATGTTCTGCACGATGCCCGCCTCGAAGTTGGCAAGGCCTCCACCCGAAGGGAGTCGGAATGACAACCCGAGCGTGGGATTGGAAAGTAGGCCCGATTGGACGACGTCCGCACGCGCCATCCCGATATTCCAGAATGCCGCCTGAAGTCTGGGATTGTTGAGCAGAGAAATCTGAACGGCTTCATCGACCGTTAGACCGTCTCGCAACAGGTCCGCGACTTTGGCTGCGATCAGATCATCCTCGTCCGGATGATAGACTTCGTCTCGTCCGGTCGCGTCCTTGACGCGCTCCGCAACCCGCCGGTAATCCGCGGAAGGATCGACTTTCGCGCAGCCGCTCACCCAAGCGATGCTGACAAAAGCGAGGTGAATCCATTTGATTCTTTTTTGCATGGTTGATTCCCGAACCATCAAGATTTCCATTTCCTCAACGAAAGACTCAGGCCGTGGGCGCAAACACACTCGGCGCGGTGAAGAAACAATCAAAACTGGATCGGAAATCAGATTAAGAGGGGGAGGTCGCTGATATGGCACGCGAGACGAAGGCGCGCTGAACACCCGTCGGACCGATCAAAGTCAGCGTGCAAGAGGAGGACCTCTGCCATTGGATGGGCGGGGTCGATGGTCGCCGTGAAGCACGGCGCGATTTCATGATCGCCTTGGGACCCTTGGGATTGTTCGGACCGATTGAAGCTGGGAACGACCTCGCCGCAGCAGGGATCGCTCGAACAATCCGGGTCGTGGCCACGGCGTTCCTCATTGTTGCCGTCCTCACAGCCGTGCTCCGCGTCGCACGCGCAACTGTGATGCAACAAACCGCCGAAACACAGGCTCGGCGTCAACACGAGCGCCCAAACGGGCAACAAGATGGTCAAGATGCGATGCATTTCCAGAACATTAGCATCGCGTATCCTCAATGTCAATTGGTGTTTGCCCATATCGGTCAGATCATGGGGCCGGTAATCTATCAGTCTTTTGCTGGAGGATTGAGGCCCGTGCGCGGCGATGTAGCTTTAAACACGGAAGCCCGCCGAGTTCTCATCTTGCACTCGATCGGCGTGGCCCTGCTCGGTTCAGGTTGGGCACTGACCTATATTTTGCCCTTTCTGGCTCGAAAAGACTTCGACGCTTTGAAATGGCAAATCTGGCTTTTGACGGCCGCAGTGCCGGTTATGCAGTTCTTTACAATCTTCTGGAACCACCTCTATGCCAGGATTTCGATCAGGCGTTACTTTCTGCTGATTGCCTTGTTGATCTGCGTGCCCCTGGTTGCGATGGCATTTGCGACCAACGTCTATCTCCTCATCGTATGTTTCGCGCTGGCCGGTTTCGGAGGCGCCGGCGGGGGCGCGGCCTTGTCGCCGATCAATGCCGATTTGTTACGAACATGTTACGCGGAGCATGTCCGCGGGCGCGCTTTTGGAATCGTGGCGGCCGGGCAGTTTGGCGGCGTCATCCTCTTCGGACAGACAATGGGCACCTGGTCCGACCATGACCCGCAAGCCTTCCGGATCTTTCTGCCGATGACTGCGGTTTTGATGGGTGTCGGCCTGCTTCTGCTCGCGAAAATCACAAATCAGGAAACGTTTCGGCAGCGTTCGCGTCCTGAGGTTAATCCTGGAGAACCGTGGTGGGCACCCTTGCGAGACATGGGCCGAATCCTCCGGGAAGACCGGCGCTTCCTTGCCTACGAGATCGCCTTTATGTCCTACGGCGTCGGCTGGATGATTTGCACGGCCCTTCTGCCGTTAATTGGTCAGGACAAGCTCGATCTGAGTCGGGCCGATTACGCCGCGGCGACCATTGTGACGTTTCAAGTGACGTTGATTGTGTTGCTGATCCCGATGGGGCACCTGGCGGATCGGGTGGGACCCATTCGCCTCGCGGCCGGATCGTTTCTTTGGCTCGCGATTTATCCGATCGGCCTGCTGCTTTCGTCATCCGGATATTGGCTTGGATTCGTGACCGTGCTCTTCGGCATCGGCATGTCCGGCGTGCATCTGACCTGGACGCTCGGCCCCGTCGCTTTCGCTCCCGATCCTTCCCGGGCACCGCATTACCTGGCTGTCCACGGTACCCTTGTCGGGATTCGTGGTATTTTTATGCAGGGTGTCGGCGTCGGTCTCTATGCGCTGGCCGACAGCTTTTGGCCACCGCTGGCCTTGGCCGCGCTCGGCTTCATGTGGGCGTCCTGGCGAATGCGAAAGATCAAAACGATCACGGCTCCGTCGTAAATGACCAGACCGTTCCCGTCGTGGTTCCGGCATCGTTGACCGAATCGATGCGCCAGAAGTACGTCGTCGCGTTCGCTAACGTTCCCGGGTTGAAGCTTCGTGGGGTCTGGTTGCCTTGAAACTCCGGGTCCGCCATCGTTGCGTTCATGACGTCGTTCATGTCGGTACCAAAATAGACGTCGTAGTTGTCGGCTCGCGCGGCATCACCCCACGTCAACACGGTATCGATCGAGACGTCCGTTGCATTGTTGAACGGGTTCGGCGTGCCCACCTGGGCCGGCGGCGCGATCGTCGTGAAGCGCCAGACGTCACCCTTTGTTCGTGTCGTCCCATTGGCCGCCACGGAATCGATACGCCAGTAATAGGTCGTATCACCTGATAGTGCGCCCGGATCGAAGATCGTGCCCGCGATCGTGGCTTGCGTGACGCCCGGCGGGACGGATCCGATTTCGGCATTGGTGACGTCGGCCAGGTTGTCGCCGAAGTACACGTCATGCTGCGCCGTGCCGACACCCGACGTCCACTGGAGCAAGGTATCGACCGCGACGTCCGCGGCGAAGTCCGCAGGCATCGGGTTCGTGGCCTTGCCCGGTCCTGTGCGGAACTGCCACACGTCACCCTTGGTTTTGCCATCCGGCGTCACGGAATCCACGCGCCAGAAGTAGAAGGTCAGTCCGTCCAGCGGACCGGGGCTGAACGGCGGGGCGTCGGCGAGTGCAAACGTACCCTGAAATTCCGAGCTTGTTTCATCGGCGTTTTCCACGGCGGAGGAACTCGTGCCGAAGTAAATGTCGTGGTCCGTGGCATTGGCCAGATCAGGCGTCCAATCCAGCAGCGGACTCAGTGACACACCGCTGGCACCATTGGCCGGAATCGGATCGGTGGCCTGTCCGGCGCCGGTGGTGAACTCCCAGATTTCTCCCTTGGTCGTTCCACCCGGACCGACGGCGTCGATTCGCCAGTAGTAGGTCGTATTTGCCGTCAGCGTTCCGGGGTCGAAGTCCGTGTCGTTCTCTGTTCCCTGGAAGATTCCAGCAGTTGCGGGGGTGGCCGCGTCCAC
>JAKSDK010000221.1 GCA_022360095.1 Phycisphaerales bacterium | reverse complement strand
GTCAGGGAGGAATTTTCTGTGAGGGCCTGGGAGAAACAAAAAGCACCAACGTCACCGATACTGTTACCATTTAAGTTCAAGTCCCTGAGAGAGGAATTTACTGCGAGGGCCTGAGATAGAGCAGAAGCACCGGCGTCACCAATGCTGTTACCATACAATGCCAAATCAGTCAGGGAGGAGTTAACTTTGAGGGCCTGGGAAAGACAAGAAGCACCAGCGACGCCGATAAAGTTCGTATTCAAATTCAACCAAGTCAGCGAAGAATTTGCCCCTAGAGCCTGTGAAATCCAAAAAGCACCATCGTCGCCAATACTGTTTCCACTTAAATCCAAACAACTAAGGGAGGAATTTACTGCGAGGGTTTGGGAGAGACTAGAAGCACCGGCGTCACTAATGTTGTTTTTACGCAAACATAACGTAGTCAGGGAGGAGTTTGGTCTGAGAGCTTGGGGAAGAAAAAAAGCTCCCGCGTCACCAATGTTGTCGTTATACGACAAGTTCAAGTTGGTCAGGGAGGAGTTTTCTGTGAGAGCCTGGGAAAGATAAAAAGCACCATCCTCGCCAATATTTGTGTTTTGATTCAAATCCAAGTGAGTAAGGGAAGAGTTTACTTTGAGGGCCTCACAAAGACAAGAAGCACCGGCATCGCCAATACTGTTATTAGGCAAAAGTAGAGTAGTCAAGGTGGTGTTTACTGCGAGTACCTGGGAAAGACAAGAAGCACCATTGTCGCCAAAATCATTACCACTTAAATTCAAAGTAGTCAAGGACGAGTTTACTGCGAGAGCCTGAGAAAAACAAATAGTACCAGCGTCACCAATACTGTTTTCCATCAAATGCAAACAAGTGAGGGAGGAGTTTGATTTGAGAGCCTGGGAAAGACAAGAAGCACCAGCGGCACCAATAATGTTTAACCCCAAATTCAGATGATTCAGGGTGGAGTTTACTGTGAGGGCCTGGGAAAGACCAGAAGCACCAGCGTCACTAATGCTGTTATATTTCAAGTTCAAATAAGTCAGGGAGGAGTTTACTGCGAGGGCCTGGGAAAGACCAGAAGCACCAGCGTCACCAATTCTGTTTAACCCCAATTCCAGATGATTCAGGGTGGAGTTTACTGTGAGGGCCTGGGAAAGTCTACAGGCACCGGCGTCACCAATACTGTTTCCCCCCAAATCCAGATGATTCAGTGTGGAGTTTACTGTGAGGGCCTGGGAAAGTCTAGAAGCACCTGCGCTGCCAATACTGTTGTGCCCCAAATCCAGATAATTCAGGGTGGAGTTTACTGTGAGGGCCTGGGAAAGACCAGAAGCACCGGCGTCGCCAATACTGTTTAACCCCAAATCCAGATAATTCAGGGTGGAGTTTAATGTGAGGGCCCGCGAAATTGCTGCAGCAAAACCATTATTTATCTCACTTGATGATAAATTAACTTTAGTCAGGAAAGACAGGTTAAGGTGATTACCTATAGTAAAAACTAAGCGAGTTTCAAGGCTTTCCTCGGAGCTTAAACATTCCGATAGCCAATTACAAGTTAAACTTGCGTAAAAATTGTCACCGAATCTGGAGAGGGGACAGGGAATGAGATTGATACGACTCGCTAAACTAGCAGCCAATGTTACTGCAGTTTCGTGGCTTTGTGAAGCTAGGTATCCACCCATGAACAAAAACGCCTCTCTCAGTTTAACCATATATCGTTCATCGGCTACAACTGAGTCACAGTCAATCTCTTTGTTAATAATCTGAAACGCAAGATAAAATCCAGCAAAAAACTCTTGAAAGCTTTTGTG
>JAKSDK010001707.1 GCA_022360095.1 Phycisphaerales bacterium | reverse complement strand
GTAAATCAGTGTCGCTGAGTATTTGCTAACTCAAATCAGATTTGTTGGTATACTGAAAAGGAGGGTATTCAACTGATTGAAATGCATGGCCTGTGTGCAACACTATCTTTTACTCTAAAGTGACAAATGCAAAAAGAATTGGAGGTACCTTTATTATTAACAATTAACAAATCTCTTCACAAGTAGAAACACAATCCATGATGATAACATGCTTAGAATAATAGGAATAATATACAGTGAAAAACATTACTAATCAGTAATGGACATCATTCAGAAGAATCACGGTCTTTTGGAAGTGACCCACATTCAGACCAGTAGTTTGAAACCATGTCGGCTACAATATGTAACTTACCAGGTAACGTACTGAATATTGCTTTGGAGGCTAGGGATATTTGATTCGACCTTCATATAAGCGCTAGATTTTGCCATTCGCTTATTTAAAAAAAAAAAAAAAAAATCTCTTTTTCCAATACTTTGCAACAAGACCTTTTTTTAACACCAACTATGAATTCAAGTATTTTCATTAAGTGATTTTGACGAGAACTATAGCTGAGTTAAATATATCGGCTCCGATGGTATAAATTCGGCGCGCAGAAGACAAGCTCTGTTATTTGATGCAAACTTGTGACCTGTCCTAAAATGAGTTTATTGACAGTTATCTTTAAAACAAGGAACGGGGAATCGGAAAATGAGAGTGGGGAACGGGGAACGGGGAATCTTCAAAAGCGGGAATCTTTAAAATGGGGAATCTTTAAAAGCGAGAGTCTTTAAAAGGGGGAATCTTTAAAAGGGGGAATCTTTAAAAGCGGGAATCTTTAGTAAACACTTGCAAGAGGTGACAGGCTATATGGCGTGAAACCTTTGAAAACCCTTTGCATATTGCTCCATTGAGGAGAACTCTGTCAGGGATCTTACAGTTTAAAATTTGAACGATGATGTAGCTTCTATATAGCGGACAAAGATACGGCTCGGTACAGTTTATGTTCAGCAAGGGAAAATTTTTAAAGTTGAGCAGAACCTTTAAAATGTACAACAGACAATTTAATATTCAGTT
>JAKSDK010001649.1 GCA_022360095.1 Phycisphaerales bacterium | reverse complement strand
GACCACCCAAAATGCAAAGACTGAGTGATCGCTTACGGGAGGTGGTCGTTTACAAGAATCGAACCACAGGGGCCTCTTCCGAGAAGAGGTCCAGGCACATCTACTTTATGGAAGATAAATTATTGCATGCAATGTCTAAGCTACGAAATGCGTAGTTCCATGTTGTCACTACAGTTCCCCGTATGTTCTAAGTAGCATAGTGCACACAGCGAACCTAGAGATCAGAGAAAAAGCGGTCAAGTGGTCGCTTACAAGAGGTTAAAAACAATGGAAAATCATTAAACTTTCATGCCCAAAAAGTGGCATAACCTACACCTAAGGCAGCGATCATAAAGCACGAAAAGAGAATCTCCTTTGGTCAATTTTGAAGATGGCTAGTTAACACCACTATAAACTGATTCATGCAGGCCAATTAGATCATCGGAACTTTAAAATCTTCTCCCATAATCTTTCAAATCCTTTAACTGACTCCCCAAACGAAACTCTTGTGAAAAACACAAATTCTTCCCCCTTAAATGCTATCACTAGAAATACTAATATTATACATCTTCAACCAAAATTAACCATATTAAAAAATTTTAAAAAAGTGTCTCTTGTTATATTGAAAACCATTACAGCGGGGCTCCCGCGCGCGCGAAGCGCGCGTGGGACAGAGCCCCATACTCATGGAATATGGTCAACCTCTTTTCGTTTGCTTGTCACGTGACTGACCGAGCGTACGTACGTACGTACGCGTCTACAGATTGCACGGGTGGGGTAGGGGAGACCATCAAAAGGAAGGGAGGGGCGTCTCAGGCGTGTCTTGGCGAGTCCACATCTTTAATATAGGATTTTAATATAGGACATTCACAATATGGTCAATTGACAGTTGTCAAAACAGGATAGCCACTGACCAGTATTTCATATCGCGTACTCATGTGTCAACTCAGCGAGGTGACGAGATTTATTTAGAAGCAGTCCGCTGACCAGTTAATTGTTTTACTAGATCGCGGACAACGTTCAGTCTCATACTTTTACTAGTTTGGGAGCACAGGAAAACTGATAATGCACACATATTGGACATCAATGTTTGGATCAATTGACAGCTGTCAAAACAGGGTACCCACTAAGCAGTATCACT
>JAKSDK010001491.1 GCA_022360095.1 Phycisphaerales bacterium | reverse complement strand
GAATGCTCCTCTAAGAATTTCCAGCCCTGGAGGTGACCAAGAACTAGAGAAGAAATTTGTTGAAGAAGCTGCTGCTCAAAATATGATTCAGCTCAAGGGCCACAGGTCAGTTCAGTTTAGTTCAGTGTAGTTAAAACAAAAATAAAAGTATTCAACAAAATTATATCATTGTAAAGATCCTTCCAAAAAGACAGTACAGTAATAACCTGCGTATAACAACCTAGATTTTTTCAACTTAGCCTAAATAGGTTCTTGTAGAAATGGTGTTTAGTGGGATAATTTTTAGGCTACTTTGGTTCTTAATTAGGTTCTTAATTTGATAGGAACACTATCAATCAGCACAGATACCTACTGCAGGGCATATGCGATATGAAATATAATGTATTGCTGTATTAAATAATTATCTAGAATACAGTCTAGATGATAACCATACAGTTTATCTTTCCAAAGTACTAGTATGCATGTCTTTCATGCTGCAGTGTCCATAAAATGCTGTGTTACATTTTTGATTCTTACTGACTGAAACCTAGACTAAAAAATTTTTTCTGCATTTTCATCTGTGCCTTCATTTTTGTAAAATAAGAACCTATTGAAAATTTTAGGCTTAACAGGTTCTTATGAAAAAAGGATTTAAAATGAAAATTTTAGCCTAACAGGTTCTTAAATTCAGTTTTAGGTTCTTGTACCCGGGTTTTTGCTGTTTAATATAGGCAGTTCTGTCATACAAAGATCGTTAATTTATTAGCAACAGAAATAAAAACTCTGAACAATATCAATCAACACTTTTTAATCTCAAACTATAAGAAAGGTGTCACAATGTTAAAACTGGTGCAGCTACAAGTGGTACATTAGGTGCTTATATGCTCATGACAGGTTACGGGAGACATGAAGTGCAAGTGGATTGAAAAAAAAAGTATTCAATCAGATAAAGGGTTTAATTGGGCGAAGTTGGAAAATGTCTTCTATACAGTGGAACCTCTCCTTTGGGACACCTCCCTGCAGGGGATACAAAATCTGGTCTAACAAAAATGTTCACCATGATAATCTTTGTACTGTTACCTTTATTAAAGGGACACCTCTAT
>JAKSDK010000823.1 GCA_022360095.1 Phycisphaerales bacterium | reverse complement strand
TTGAGGACGACTGGGTAGATCTATAATTAACTACTTTACTACTTAGAAATGTTCTCCATATTACTAAATTGCTTTCCTTCAATAGAACTTTGCTTATCCTTGGACAAAAAGCTCGACATCATTTTGATACATTCCCATCCCACCCTCTATTAGTCAAGCTGCTCGACAATCATCACCTTTATCCCGGCACAGCCGTACCTATAAACAATGTATATGATATAAAACCTCACTGGGCGGTCGACGTTTTGCAGACTGTAAATGCAAGAAATACGGGAATGGAGACTGTCCAAAAGGAAGCTCAAAATGTTCTTGTAATGATGGATATAAATACTCTGAAGAGGAAGACAAATGTATTGGTACGTATCATGCCTTGTATAATAATTAGAAAAAAATTGAGATCCGTGATTTAAAGCATCTTGTACTTCTCTGATATTCTTCAAGTTTTCTTGTGGTCATTATAATTTCTTAATACAGTTTTATCCACCGGATAAATCACTATCCAGCTGATACCTATTGGGTAAACCAATTATTAAGTTATCCGCTGGATAGTGATTTATCCATCGGATAGCGTTATCCAACTTCTGAACAACTGGGGCCTGTTTTTTAGGTTTGTGATAAATGAGGAACCGCATTGACAGCGTACAGGTCCTATCAATAAATCATTATTTGTTCATCTATTTATTTAGTTAGTTAGTTAGCTACGGTTAGTAAGTTAGCTAATGTTTTTACTTTATATCTATTTATCGAAGACATATCAAAATTTTTCAAAGGAGCGCTTACCTACCTAACGAAATCTAGCTTTTACTGTTGACAGATATAAACGAATGCGAAGAAAAAAAGAACCCGTGTGTGGGAGCTGGTAAACAATGCATCAACCGAGCAGGATCATATGAATGCCAATGCAAACAAGGATTCGTAAAGAATGGAAATGACTGTAAAGGTGGGTGGTTTTAAATGTTAGTAAGCAACTAAGGTATCGCTTTATGTTAGGTAATCCAGATTCTGG
>JAKSDK010000542.1 GCA_022360095.1 Phycisphaerales bacterium | reverse complement strand
GTAGTGGGAGAAGGAGATGAGAGGACATGTCAAGGTAAAGTTTTTATGGTGTTCTCTTTGAGCAGTTAACAATAAGTGTTAAATCGCAAATTGAAACACTATCAAAGTAATTGAAAAACGTGTGCACATTTCCTTCGGCATGATACAAAAAGTAGGATATGTTTTTCAACGTAAATGGAACTGCACATAGTTGTTCTATTCGCTTTCATTAAGCACGTTAATTTGCTCAGACAATTAAAGCCAATAATCCAAAAGAACTCATGACCTCAGACTATGAAATAAATCCGTCTAAAAATCCTATCCTAAGCCAACCTTAACACTGACATCTCCTTTAGGGCGAAATATTGGATAAGGGGAGGGGTAGGTGGTAAAATTTCCAGGATCTTACACTGATCTCACAATTCTGAGGAATTGCCAACCTACTTCTCCCCTAACCCAACCTTAACACCATCACGTGCACCGTATTAGGTTAGAGAAGGGGTAAGGGAGCAGATTTTCAGAATCTAAGTCTAATACTTACTCAATATATTATACATACTAGCTGATGACATTTACGAGTGCAGAATTCAAGGTGATGCGTGCCCTCCGACTCTCAAATGCCTAAAACAAGAAGATGGAGCTTACGCGTGCCGCTGCGAGAAGAAGGGCTACGTAGTTAAAGGAGACGGTCAGGAACGGACTTGTGAAGGTATGTGTAGCCTAAACGCTGCGGGAAAAAGTTCAGCTAACAAGGCTCCTCCCTGCTGTTGTTTCAGAGTGCAACAATTATTGGACAGCACTAAGCAGCACCGTGCTATTCTTAAGATCATTTATAATAGCATGAGAAAACAGCCGAGTGGGCATTTGGCGACACTACTACTGGTTTCCCCGCCAAGAAAATCACGTCTGGGAAACGAGCCCAGAAATTTCATACTGATGAAGCGTTACTACCCATATCTGAGTAGTGCCTCTGATTGGTTGAATCATGTTTCGCACGCGGCACGACCAATCAAAAGCACTACCCAGATCTGGGTAGTGACGCGTAATCAGTATGGAATTTCTGAGGTCGTTTCTCAGACGTCATTTGGCGGGGAATCCAGTGGTAACGTCGCCAAATGTCGGCTGTTCCTCAGGCTAAGTTTATGATTGTAAGGCCATTCCATTTTACCAGAGAAATAGAGTAAATTTTGTAACTGGGTAGGGCAGGTTTCAACAGCGACTCGAATATTAGAAGCTAAGATATACTCAATCTCCTTTTGGTTGGAGTAAATTCGAACCCATCTCCCAGGGATGGAAGCTGATACTGGTGAGAATTGGGTTGCTGAAAGTGTTTAGGATGCAAAGGTCTCTTGTTCACCCCATGTGATCTATCCTTTTTTGCCCATTATTGTCCAACGGATATGGGTTTGACATTGGATGACTGCAGGCTAAAATGCAGAGTCATTTGTTTAATTTGTGGTTGAGCATCAGTGTCTCCTGCCATATCTCCGAAATGGAATTGTTAAGGGCCAGTTGTCAGTAGTAGAATCTGCTGTATAACATACATATTTTTCAGATGTAGACGAATGCACTCAAAACCCATGCGCTGAGAATGAAAAATGCG
>JAKSDK010001504.1 GCA_022360095.1 Phycisphaerales bacterium | reverse complement strand
TAACTCTATAAGTTTGGTTCGTCTCATGAAAAGTTCGACGTTTGGGCTAGGCCTTGCAGTGGGGTGAAAAACAACAACAAAAGAGTAGCCTCTCCCTGCCCCCTTACAGTGTCAGCCACACCATTTTTCTTCGTTTTTATTTACTGAAAATGTCCTGCAAAACGCTCGAAATGGCATTTTTGAAACCATTGGTTTAAATATTTTCGGGGGGACTACTTGCCGCCACCCCCCCTAGTTTGGAGCGTCTTGGGCTCTTTAAATTTCTTCCCATACGTACACAAAATCTCACGTTTCGACCCTGCTTTGCAGTTGGGTTTCTCGATAAGTTTTTGTTAAGATAACAGGGAATTATCCGTGACGATCCAGATCAGTGGTGATTTTCTATCGCAATGGAGTTACGATATTACTGGTAATACGACCATTTACGACATCTCAAACAGAGAAACATACGCCTCGATCACTGTCTTGCTTAAGCCTATTCAAGCCAAAGGTGGGCTACGAGGTCATCTAAGAGGGAATTCTTTGACTATATTGACTATCTACTCATCTAATCAAACTATTTTAAATTTTACTCGCATAGATACGGAAGTCAATCCTACAAACATTCCCCAAAATGTAGCCAAGTGATGTTGCAGTTGTAGTGATGTTGCAGTTGTTCTATTATAGAATTACAAGGGAAGTAAACCCCGCGGGATTAGAGAATTTTAAAAATCTAGAAGAGCAGCAGTTTCTTTTGGGAGCAATCGGGGGTTTAAGCGGTAAGCACATATCTGATACGTTAATGATCAAATTTAAAGTTCCAAATTACGAGGTTAAACAATGGAATACATTTTAACTTGTCTTGCCCGAAGTTATTCTGCAGCGCAGCATTTTTATTAGGGACAAATTTCACTTTAGGCTTGCTTGATTCACTGAGTAACTTCTCTTGGAACTTGCCTCGCATGTCGCCAAACAATTTTGATCAATTATAGGACAAAAGGAATAATGCTCGTACAACGACTAATAGATTATAATTGTTGCCGTATGGATAATATATAATGGCACAGGATGTAATGTTTTTCAGGGCTCTCATATCTTGTAAGCTTGGGCTACTTGGTTTCAAGCTATTTGTCTTGGTCAATGTAACCAATTATTGGGCACACTGACATCTAGCTGCTGAGGACTTTCAGTACTAAACCCCTTTTTGGTTGTCTTAGACATAGTTTACAGTGGTACTTCAGATTTACAAGAGCTTCTGTCTGTTTAACAGGTGCCACAATCGGGATTCATAGCGCTAGACGAGCGTCGGCTTCTAGAATAGATGTAAGGTCAGGTGCAAATGCTGCTGGAAATGACGCTATAGAGGCAATGGTCCTTGCTCACGGTATGCTAATGACCATGGTTGACTGAAAAGCCAATCATGTGGTTTTAAATATTAACTACGAGCCACAGGGCTAATAGGGAGTTTAAGCAAATCGGTCGGTGACGTAATCGCTGCTACATGAGTATAAAATTCAACTTCCTCCTACCATTTAGATCCCTGGCTTTAAAACCTACCAAAGATCGTTTTTCACTT
>JAKSDK010001555.1 GCA_022360095.1 Phycisphaerales bacterium | reverse complement strand
TTCCTGCAGCAGCCGACGCTGGCGTACGAGCACGATAAGGCGAACCGGATGTCGAAGATCACGGGCAGCGGGTCGTATTCGGGTGTCTCCAATCCAGCGTACGACAAGGCGGGGAATCAGACGTTTGCCTATTCGTCTGATTCCGACAGCTCTTTGGATACCAGGCCGACAGCCGGGCGGTTACTTTTGCTCGCATGGATCAAGCGAGGGTCAAGAAAAAACAAATCACAAAGCGAGTTTTTCTGCTGCTCGATAATAACGTCAAGACGGTGCTATTCTTGTCCGTAATCCCCTGCGACAACATATTTTAAAGGGGTTTTCTCGGATTTCTTTTAATCAAATTTTTCTGTACAAACATTCGCTTGGCGCGCGGAAAACAAGATGACATTTGATAGAATGATCAATGGTTCGGCGCACAGGAAAAATGAGCATCCTTGACTGAAAATGGTACGACTTTTACGAGAAAACCCACCCCCGATGGCTTTGGGAGGGATAGCCGTCGTCATCCATGGTCCGTCATCGTAAAAAACTTGAGGTGCGTTGCGCGGACCGTCCTGCGCCGACTATGGTGGAGACAAGTCATGTCTCATTGTAGGTGATACTAGAAGTTATGCGGGCGTAGTCATTGGGAAAGATCGCTAGAGATATTTTGGACAAGGATCTGACGAGGGAATGAAGCGATGCTGACACGGTGTTCTCATGGAGCTTGGCGGCTTTTTTTAATTGTTATTTTCAATCTGCTGGTTCTTGCGGGTGGCGTTGATCGCACCGCTGCGCAGGACTGTAACAACAACGGAATCTCGGATAATTGTGATCTTGACTGTGGGGCCATGGGCGAGCCGTGTGACGTGCCCGGTTGTGGTGGCAGCGAGGACACAAACTCGAACGGCATTCCAGACGAATGCGAGTTTTCGATGGTCGTGGATCGTGTCAAGCCTTGCGGCCGTTTCTTCCTGGTCCCGAGCCTTGCGACCGATGCTCTGCGAGGCTTCGACCGATCGGTCAGCCACGCAGGGGTGTTTCTGGCAGGGCAGGTCAATCAGAGCCGGGGGACGCTGTCCTTTGATGCGGATGGGAATCTGCTCATCGGTCAATTAGACCAGGACAACATTCTTGTCGTCAGTCCCGACGGCACACTGGTGCGCACGATCGCCGGCGGGGGACTCAACGGCCCTCACGGCGCGACCATGACGCCCTCGGGTGACATTGCCGTCTGCAGTTTCTTTACCGACAGCATCAAGTTCTTTCAGACCGACGGCGTATTCCTGAGTGACCTCAGCCCCAACGTCCAGGACCCTCACTGCCTGGCCTACGATCGCTCGGGCAATCTCTACGTCGGCAATCGCAACAACGGCAACGGAAACATCGCCATTTTCGACGACCAGTTGCAGTTCGTGCAGAACATCGCCATCGGGCTGTTCAATCCGCATCCGCTGGACATGGCCTTTGACAAGGCGGAAAAGCTCTATGTGACGACACCCGGGTATATCTTGAAGTTCAATTGCGAGGGCGTGCTGCTGGGCATCATTACGGAGGCCGGGATGGACCCTGTCGGCATCGCGATCGACGACAACGAAGTCCTTTGGGTCACCAGCCGGCCGACCCGCGAGATCTTTCGCTTTCAAACGGACGGCCAATTCATCGATCGGTTCCCCGTCGACTTCGGGCCGAACCCACCCGGCAATTTGGAACTCTACAGCATCGCGTTCGACGTGCTTCCGGATACGGATTGCGACTCCAACAATGAACCGGATGCTTGTGACATTGAAGCGGGGACCAGCAGTGATTGCAATTTCAACGGTCAGCCCGATGAGTGTGAACTGGCAGGCAACGATTGTAACAACAACATGATCCCCGACGACTGTGAAGCGGATTGCAATGGCAACAGCGTAGCCGACGAATGCGAGCTGGCCGGTAACGACTGCAATTTCAACGGTATCCTGGACCCCTGCGAGCCGGAAGACTGCGATGGGAACGGTATTCCGGACGAATGTGATATTGCCGCAGATCTCGAGCTTGATTGCCAGCCGAACGGCATCCTCGACATCTGCGAGTTGGGGAGTCCGGACATCGGGCCCGCACTCGACAATTTGAACGCGGGCAATGCCACGATCACCGCGTTGGTTCCGAACATTTTCAATTTCTCCGGCGGCGAGAGCGGCACTACGATTGGGGACGGCGGGAGCGACATGTATGATACGGGCAACCGCCTTAACACAAACCTAACGACGAGCATTCCCTACGCCGGCGGGGTCATCACACCCTCGGATGACGAATTCGGCCCCGGCAGCCAATACTTTACCGTCAAACATCCGGGCATTTTCGCCATGATGGCCATCGACATGTCCATAGACTACTTTGAAATTACCGGATCGCTGGGAGCGGATGGCGCAGGTCGTGTCGATGGGCTTGAATTCTCCATCCTCGTCAATGGGCGTGATCATAGGGTGTTCCTAAAGCGGGTCTTCGGCGCAGGTGACCCTTCCGTTAACCACATCATTATCGTTCCCGGGGATGGCGCCGGTGTGAGCCAATCCTTTCCGAATAATACAAACAGCGATCTTCACACGATCAACGGACTGAGCGGCATCAACACACTGCATTATCTTCTCGTGGCGCGTCAAAGCGGATTGCCTCTTGAAGTCTCCGACGCAGTCAACGTAGCGACATCCTATGTGGAACTGCTCGACATGGGTGTCGGTGACTGCAATCTCAATATGGTTCCGGACGATTGTGACATCGTTACGGGCGATAGTCTGGACTGCAACGGTAACGGCGTGCCGGACGAGTGCGAGCCCGGGGGATTGGAAGACTGTAACACCAATGATGTGAGCGACCTGTGCGACCTTTTCGCCGGGACCAGCCTGGATTGCAACGCCGACGGTATCCCCGACGATTGCCAACTGACGGATAACGATTGCAACGCCAACACCATCCCCGACGACTGCGAACCGGACTGCAACGGCAACGGCACACCTGATGAGTGCGACATTGTTGCCATGACGAGCCAGGATTGCGACGGCAACGGTGTTCCCGACGAGTGCGAAATTGTCTTGGTCAATCAGGCGCTCAGCTTCGATGGGAGCAACGATTTCGTCGATGTGGGGACGCCGCAGGGTCTCAATCTCGTGAACGCGTTTACACTCGAGGCCTGGGTAAAACCGGACACCGTAAACAGCAACCGTCAGATCATGGCCAAGGGGTCGGGCGGCGTTTCCGGATACGGCTTCACCGTCGTCAGTGGAGGCCGACTCAACTTCGTAACCTTCGGTATCAAAGATTACACGACGGTTGGGCCCTATGTGTCCGCGGGGGCATGGACCCATGTTGCGGTTGTGTTTGACGATGCATTTGATGCGAACTACTACGTTAACGGCAATTTTGTTGGGACGGTGGTCGGCACGACCCCTGTCAATCCAAGTCCTAATTCCTTTGAGATAGGCCGAAGTCCCCACTGGGACGGACTCATTGACGAAGTTCGTGTCTGGAACAGAGAACGAAGTGCATCGGACATCCTGGAGAATTTCAACAAGAATCTCGTCGGCACCGAGTTGGGATTGGTCGGCTACTGGCGATTCAACGACGGCCTTAGCCAGACGGCGCTCGATTCCAGTGGCAACAGCCACGATGGGACGTTAGGCAACACTTCGACTCCCGACAACGCCGACCCGCTACCATCCCTGTTGGGTGCCCCCATCCGTTCCGGCGATTGCAACAACAACGGCATCCTCGACGAATGTGACATCGCAGATGAAACGAGCGGGGACTGTAATGCCAATGCATTCCCCGACGAGTGCGAACTTGGCAACGGCGGCGATTGCAATAACAACGGGATGACCGATCTCTGCGAGCCGGGCGGCGATCAGGATTGCAACAACAATGGATCGCCGGATGTTTGCGACATTTTCAGCGGCGCCAGCGACGATTGTAATGCCAACAATCTCCCGGACGAGTGCGAGAGCGATCCTTGCAGATTTCCTCTGCAGCTTTTCGAAAACACTACGGGACAAGACGACGCGATCTTTCTCGGCGCTCCGGATGATATTTTCGTAGGCATCGGCGGCCAAATCGTCACGTATGCATTCGATTGCGGATTTGTTTTTGACGGACCGGGGCCCGACATCACCGTCTACGAAGTCGATTTCGGAACACCCGAATTCAGTTCGATCGACATATCCGTGAGTGACGACGGACTAAGCTTCGTGAGTATTACAACCACTGAGACAGCGGCCGTTAACATTCCCGGCGATGAAGTACATGGGGAGAATTCATACGCACGCTCCTATGACCTGTCGGGTTCCGGTCTCAGCTTGATTCGTTATGTAAGAGTTGATGGAAACGGCTCCGGATCTGCGGGAGGCGACAACGGCTTTGATCTTGAAGCGATCGGTGCGATCTATCTATCCGCGACCGATTGTAACGGGAATGGTATCCTCGACGAGTGTGACGTTGTGAACATGACCAGTGAAGATTGCAATGCCAACGGCAGACCCGACGAATGCGAATTCGGTTTTGGCGATTGCAACAGGAACAGAATAAACGACCTTTGCGAAGTCGGTGGTGCGGAAGATTGCAATGACAATGGTAATCCTGACTTGTGCGACATCTTTAACGGTGTCAGCGGCGATTGTAATACCAACGGACTGCCGGATGAGTGCGAGACCGGGGATCTTACGAGTCTCGGCAACATCATCGCAAAAATGTTCTCGTTATCGCCGCCTACGCCTCTCGGCGGCGGCAATCAGGATCCGGAAGTCATCCGAGATCATGACTTCCCTCCGGTCGGCAATAACGAGTCGCAGCGCCAATACGACACGTTTCATGCAGGTGATCAAGGAAATGAGGATTGGATGGGATACGAGTTCACAACCGCTCGATTCTTCAACTCCGTTCTCTTCCAAGAAGGCAAACATTTCTCGGATGGTGGATGGTTTGATCAGCTAACGGTCCAGGTTCGAAACGGAAACACATGGAGCGACGTTCCAGGATTGATCGTCACACCGCCGTACACGGGAAACAATGGGATTAACTTTGAGACGTTCAGGCTCGATTTTTTGCCTGTTTCGGGTGACGCGATTCGTATTTTCGGCGAACCGGGTGGAAACCGTGATTTCATCAGCATCGGTGAGTTGAGAGTCTTTCTACGGACCGATTGCAATAAGAACGGCACGCTCGATGAGTGCGACATCGCGAGCGGTACCAGCGAGGATTGCAACGGCAATGGTGTGCCCGACGAATGCGAGCAGCAAACAGATTGTAATAACAATAGGACTCCCGACTTTTGTGACATCGCGAGCGGCGCCAGCGAGGACTGCAACGGCAACGGCGTGCCCGACGAATGCGAAGCCGGCGGCACCGAGGATTGCAACACGAACAATACGCCCGACCTTTGCGATATCTTCACCGGCTTCAGCCAGGACTGTAACGCCAGCATGATTCCCGACGAGTGTGAGCCGGATATCGACGGGGATACCATCATCGATGACTGCGACAACTGCCTATTCATATTGAACATCAAGCAGGCCGATGAGGACGATGACGGTGCAGGCGACCCCTGTGACAACTGCTTCGGCCTTTTCAATCCGGCTCAGACTGACTCCGACCTGGATGGTCTCGGCGATGCATGCGACAACTGCCCCTTCGTTCCCAACAGCCTGAACCAGGATGACGCCGACGATGACGGTGTTGGTGACCTTTGTGATCAATGCCCGAACTTCGACGACAATCTCGACACCGACGGCGACGGTATTGCGGACGGCTGTGACGCCTGTCCGGAACGATCGACGGGAGATATTAATGGCGATGGTTTAATCAATGGTGACGATGTTGGCCCATTTGTGGATGTGATGATGAATGGCACTCTTGATCTTGATGCCCTTTGTGCGTCGGATGTGAATAGAAACGGTTTCCTGGACCCTGCCGACATCAATCCCTTTGTGGAGTGCATACTCGGAGGATTTTGCGAATAGCTCTGTCATGGCCCGAGCTTTGGATCGTTGATTACGATTGGCGCGCGATAGTAATTAGAGACTGTGTATGTCAAGGTTGGTTCAGTAGCTCGTCGCACGGGATTGCCGTTGAACGACTCCGCATATCCTTATCTGGCTTTCCCCTCGGTTGCCATTAGTCCTGCAGTGTCACCAGTTCGATGAACAACGTCCTGACATTGACACGCTTCAACTAACCACGAAGGCCGTGAGCTCTGGACCGTTGCCGCTGCAAATTTGAAGCAGTGCGCCGTGCGTCACAAACAAATACGATAATCGTTACAGCGTATCATCCAACCTCAGCCCCCTCGTCCCATTGGTTGCCTGACACTCGTGCAAGTATCTTATGAGTAAGGAACGGCTGTAGTTTTAATTCCGAACGGACCGGTATTAATTGGCAATGCCGTACGTCTGCCCGGTCGAGTATCCTTGGAAAATATCGCCACGATTCAATGTCGTACCTGGATTGACGACAGTGTCGAGGACTTCGAAAATCAAGTCTCGCCGGTCGGTCAGGCTGCAGAGATCGCGATCGCCCGCGCCGCACGCAGCGTTGGTGTCGTGTAACTTGCCCGTCTGTAGCAGATCATCGTGACCGGACGTTCCCCAGTCACCAATGATACCAGGTATTCCATGCGTGCTTGTTGCACCACTAGCACCACCATTAATAACATTCTCCGTGGCAGCGATGAAAAGCGGTCCAGCGTTACCGTGATCCGTGCCGGCGTCGCTTATGTTGGATTGAGCTCTTGCGGTTCGCCCGAATTCGCCGCAAAAGACAACGCACACGTCTTTGCCGGCGTTGTCCATGTCTTCGATGAACGATGTGACTGCTCGTGAAAGTTCAATCATGAGATTCCACATACGGCCGCCCGGCTGGGTATTCCCTTGCTTTGAGTGAGTATCCCAACCGCCGAAAGAGAGGCATGCCATTTCGAGCCCAATGTCCTGACGAATGATGTTAGCGAGATCTTTCATGGTAAGATCAAGGCGCTCGGCGCCAAAATCGGCGGTCGTGGAGTCCGAAGCCATCGCGCCGTCGATGTAGTCAATGGCGCACGCGGTAGACTCTGCAACGCTGGGCCACAATGTGCCGCCCAAATTGTCCCACATGGTAACGAATTCAGCGAGGCGGTCGTCCCTCGTTGCGTAGTGGCCGCCGATTCCAAAGTTCGCAGGGTCCGGCACCGGCAAGGTCGCGTCACCATTGACCAGCGGTCCGAGCACCGATGCGTTCAGGCTGATTCCCCGAAGCAAGTTGGACCCGGATATCGCGTTTAGGTAATTCGCCATGAATCCATCCACAACACTGCTGCAGCTCGTCGTACAGCCCGTGGCCAATTGATCTTCAGCCGTGAAATGGGAGTAGGACTGCGAGGGAATTGCCGTGGCTGGCGCAATAATTAGGCGATCATTGTTCCAGAGGTCGAGCAACCCGTAGTTCGTCACATTTGATGAGGCCGCCGTCCCGCTGCTGAAAGGACCGAGTGCCGGGGACAATCCGAAGAAGCTGCTACCGATACCGTGCAGTGGCCTCGCAGTGAGCTCATCATTTACGTCGTAGGCCTTCAATGTTAGAGGTCCCGTAGACGGACGGACGTCTGAATAAGACAAGTCGCCGTAGGGTGCAATCATCGCAAGTCCATCCGGCCCACCGGCGAGGTGTATGAATATAAAAACCGGTCTGGAATTAGAGGATGGTATCGAGCAAGCCGCACGAGCCGTCTTTGCAAACCAATCGGGCATCATCGATGCGGTGGCGGCCGACGCCGCGAGGGCGCCTGCGGACGTGCCCATGAAACGTCGTCGAGTGATTGTACGATTGTAATCACGGCAAGCGTTGGGATCGAATTTGTTCATCTTGTCACCTTTTCTTGTATTGACGTCGGATCGCGACGGAATCCACTGATCAGCAATGAGATTCGACAATTCTCAATTAATACCACTGGAACGACGGTGAGCCAATGATCAAGCCGGCCATAATGCGCTTCTCGGTCTCGCCGAACGAAGAGAGGCCGTCGACATAGTTAAAAATGGCGTCGTAGTCGTCTTGGCTCATCTGGTTGCCCAGCATCCGATCGTTAAGATAGTCGAGCGCTTTGGTGACCGTATCGGTTGCTGTCGAGTTAAAGTCCGTGATTACATTCGCTCCCAGTGCGACTCGTCGATACTTGAGTTCCTGCCATTCGTTTTCCGCGGGTAGGCGCGACGCGAAATCCCATCGCAACAGCAGCCCGGACCAGTGTTCCATCGTGTCTGGATATCCGTTTGGCGCGGGCCAAAAATAGGGCGCATGCCCCGATGGTGTCAGGTATTTGAGAACGAGTTCGGTGGGACCACTCCGACTGGCGATGCTGCCATTATACCGGAAGAGCTCCATACTCACATCGAGCGCCCGGCAAGCCGAGGCTAGCACATGGAGCGGACGTTTCAGCTTCGGCGTGGCTTCGGCCATGGCGTCTTCGCTAAGAATCACCTCCAACATCGCTGCGATGTCGTTGGAGCCTGCGTTGTACGCGGCGACGTACGCGTCTTCGATTGCATCGAGGAGATCGACGGAACCGGGAAGTGTAATATTCAAGGCGTCATAGCCGAGGAAATGCACCGCAAGTTTTCCACCAATGTACCGAGCCGTCTCCCGACCAAGTTGCGCCGGGTCAGTCAGGAAGTCTATAATCTTGACGACTGAATTCGCGCCGGAGTTCGTATCAGTTATTGACTCGGTGTCCGTGGCGTAGTCGCCGGCGGGTATCGTGAGCGTCTTGGTGGTTCCGGAACAGGGGAAATCAATCGATAAGGCATTGAATAGATGACGATCCTTATCGAAGCTGGAGGTATAACTTTGGAGTTCGACGCTGTTCACCATCCATCCGGTTAGCGCCTTGGCCAACCCTTCGATCGTTGCCTGGTCATAACAGTTGTCTACGCCGAGGGTGTGCAACTCGAGCAGCTCTCGGGCGTAGTTTTCATTCACGTTTGCGTCTGAGTTTTGGCGCCCATTCAGGTAATGGAGCATCGCCGGGCTTATGGCGGAGTCAACCAGCAGAGTTTTCAGTTTTCCGAGCGCATTTTTCCGAATGACGTCGCGATCATAGAGCACTTGCATCGGGCGGGCAACGGCGCCGAAATACACGTTGAGGTGATCAGTAAAAAATTCGACGGTTCGCTCGAAGACTTGCGCGTTGCTTTTACAAGCACGCACGATGCGCGCCTCAGTCAATTCTTTGACGTAGTCACTGGAGCTCAAGCTGAAGGGGTTGGGGAAATCGAGTAAGGGATAGTCAGTACCGACCAAACTCGTTTCGTTAACTATCCACTCCTGCAGAAAGTCGTAGTGGGGGTCGGTTGCTTTGGTGTGCAACTGAAAGTAGAGTTGTTGATCGACCCAGTTGGCGTAAGACTTGGATGTGTTGCCAATTTCACATGCAACACCTTCGGTGTATCCGAACGTCGCTTTGGTCGCAAGTTTGACGGCTGCGCTGGTCGGCGTGCATGACGCACGCGCGGACTTGCCCCAAAGGAAGGCGGCAGCAGCGGATAGGGCGCCGGACATCATGGCTCTCCGACTAGAGGTAGAAGACTCGCTGCCTGCGGAGTTCGGCTCGCCGGGATCCGGAAACTTCGTTTCGGCAGGAGATTCCGGTTCAGTGGGAATGACGGCATGCCCCTCGGTACCGAGAACGGCCACATCGGTGGAAGAGCCCGTGTATCCGTGATTGTCCTGAATTTTGTTCATTCTTATGTCACCTCATTCAAGAAAAGGACGTTAAATCTACGGGCCCAAGATTGCGCGCACCGCGACCCTGAGGCAGTTACGAATAAGCTCTAAAGAATCCAATGCGCCTCTTTGGAACAATTAGAGTAAGCCCAAAAATAAGTAGGCCGATGGTCGTGGGCTCGGGGACATTTCGTATAATGATCACATCATCCGCAAGTCCGCCTTGCTGGTCTCCAAAAATCGCGTCGGCGTCTCCAAATTGAATGAGCGGCTGGGATCCGATCGGACCATCAGGATCATAGGTAAAGGTCCAGAGCAACGAATTAATCTGCATATCGATCCCGTCTGTCTGGAGGTCTCCCGGTCCCTTCTGCGTGGTAAGCCGCGCCGTCAGGAGTGTGTATTCTCCCTGCGGGATGACTTCAAACATGGGAGGATCGCCAGAAACAGGGACCTGCACGGCACGCGTGTCAGCAAGCACACCCCCGGCATTCACTTCTGTAAACGCAAAGCCGTCGAGGGGATAATTGCCGACCTGAAAGTTGGACATCGTGTGTTTGTTGGAATCGCCGAGGAAATCGGTGGCGGCGGAAGAAATGACACTAACCAGTGGTGCGGTGTCCCAGCTCATGATCATCGACAGATCCCATTCGCAGGTTGTTGGACCGGCCGTGGTATCACATTCGACGATCAGATCATCCCCTTGGACGCCCTGTTGAGTCACTGTCGAGGCCGGATTCGCACCAGTTGCCTCAAACCAGACATGGAGATCGGGCAAGCCAGCCCTGACCTCTACAGTGGCCTGTAATATCAGCGCGGAGAATAGAAGGAATCGAATATTCATGGCTTTTCTTCCCCTAATTAAAAGATGTTTTCATCAGGCATTTCCTATTCATCGAAGACGACGCATAGCCTGAAGCAGAGGCAGCATGCGCCGGTACCGGTGCCCATATTGGCCTGGAGCATGTCGTCTATCTGAGCGGGTGATTCGCCGGAAGGGATGGAATTTTCCGGGTCGTCCAAGCCGTCGGGCGATGTTTTCGTCCCGATGATCAACAATGCAGCGAGAAGCACCACAGCTACGACAAGGCGATAAGAACGATCCTTTCGCGAGGATGGATTTCCCGAATCATTCGCACACTTTTTCCAATTTAACATGACGGTACTGGGATGTTTGGTTGCACGGTTCGCTCCGGTTGTTCTATCTCCTGCTTGCCCCCGCCTGTACGGATGGTATAAAATGCGGATGGGGAGCAGCCTTCATTAACAAGGGCGATATCGGGCCCTGCACTCCGACAGAATTTTTAGAAAAAATTTTAATATTCGAAATGCATGACTCCGCGAACAAGCCGATGACGGTCGCCACGATAGTCCCCGTGGTTTATGACG
>JAKSDK010000770.1 GCA_022360095.1 Phycisphaerales bacterium | reverse complement strand
TGGTTTGCTCCTTGTGTGGAAACAGATGGATTCTTTACAAACCAACGGTTTACCACGAACTCAAGGCTCCGTGAAACGGCTCGACCTCCTGCTTACATAGGTTCACTATTGCATCATCGGACAGCATGTTCCCCATGATGCTCTCAAACTCTGCATCGTCGTGACACACTTTTCGCGAGAAGGCGGTTCGCGCCGCCGGCGGTCACTCGCTGGCCCGCAGAAAGACGGACTTGATGTGTTGGAATCGTTCCGGGTTCATGTCGTCCCGCCCTTGCGCAACTCGCGACTCAGCCATGCCCGCGCGGTGCTCCAATCACTCTCCACTGTCGAGATCGAGACCGACAATACCTGTGCGATCTCCTCCATCTTCATGCCCGTGAAGAACCGGCACTCGACCACCCGGCCCATGCGCTGATCCATCTCACCGAGTTTTTGGAGGGCCTCGTGAAGCGCCAGTAGATCAATGTTGTCTGAGTTCGATGGATTGGCTCCATCTTGCAGTGCGACCCGTTTCCAACTGCCGCCTCGTTTGGAAGCTCCTTTACGGCGGGCATAATCGGCCAGGATTTGGCTCATGGCCTGTGCTGCGGCCGCGAAGAAATGAATGCGGTCCTGCCAATCAGGTTTGGCCTGTCCCAATAGGCGGATTGCAACGTCATGAACAAGTACGGTGGTTTGGAGCGTATGACCTGCCCTGCGACGACGCAACAAGCTGCTGGCTTGTTTGCGAAGGTCTTCGTACACCAGTGGAAGTAGATCGGTCGTGGAAGCACGTCCTGCCCGAATGTCCGCCAGCACGTTTGTGATCGTGTAATTGGCCCGAGCCATCCCCTGCTTCCTTTCCTAAATCTGCCCTGTAACAATAGCATAACCGATGTGATGAACGAAAACTACATGAAATCTCGTGCACCTCTCTGATGAGACGTTTCTGCTACTCATCACACCTATTGAACTAAGCAAAGCGGTCGTAGAGGGTTAGATGGTCTATCGACGATTCGGACCGCGCTGACCTTCTTGACACAGCAGTTCTTCATGGATTTTTCCAAGGGTCGGTCATCGAAATTGCGTTTATTAATTTTGAAAGCATGGTGCGTGGACCACATCGCAACACTGTGTGTTCTTGTTGAGGGCAAAAATGGAGTGCCTTGTTTTTAATAAATACAAAAGTATTTTTTGATAATCATCATTTTTCTTAGGAAAGGTACAAAATGAAACAGTGCAAAATATTGGTCTTCATCATGGTTGCGTTCGGTTTGCCGAACGCCCCGGTTTGGGGGGATGATATCATCAACCCCGCGACGTTTACTTATCAGGGCCAACTCCGGTCGGGAGGGCTGCCCGTGACGGGCGATTGTACGTTTACGTTCAGACTGTTTGATGTGGCCGTCGGCGGGGCGCCGATTGGCCCAACGAACGGCCCTATGAATGTAAGCGTTGTCGACGGGATATTTACCGCGCCGTTGGATTTCGGAGTAGACCCTGCGTTCTGCGGCCAGCGAAGGTGGCTTGAGATTACGGTCTGCTGCCCAACACCCTGCGGGTCGGTCTTGCCGCTGACACCGCGCCAGGAGTTGACTCCGTCGCCGTACGCTATCTCGCTGCCCGCCCTGAAAAATACGGTAAGTGGTGACGCTGGTTTTCCAGACAGTCCGAACTTAATCGGTGGTCATCACGATAACAGTATCGCAGCTGGATCGGCGGGCGCGGTCGTTGTGGGCGGTGGCGACGCCGGTGCCATGAACAACTCGGCATCCGGGTTGTTTCCTGTTGTCAGTGGTGGCTTGAACAACACGGCCACCGGAAACACATCGACGGTCGGCGGGGGGGCCGCAAACACCGCCAGTATGCAGCATGCCACGGTCGGCGGTGGTTTTCTAAATGCCGCCAGTGGGAACCGATCCACGATCGGTGGGGGTGGGCAAAATGTTGCCAGTGGTCCCTCATCGACGGTTGGCGGAGGTAGCGAGAATACCGCCAGTGGTGACGACTCCACTGTCGCCGGGGGTCGATCAAATCAAGCCACTGGGGTTCTTAGCTTCATCGGCGGTGGCGTGCTTCACACCGCCGGCATGGACTACGCCACCGTCGCAGGCGGTTTGCAAAACGCCGCCAGTGGGACGCGGTCCACCGTCGGCGGGGGTGAAAACAACATCGCCAGCGGGTCTCATTCCACAATCGGTGGCGGTGGTGGCGCTGGTCTTGGCAACACGGCCATCGGTTCCGGAGCGACGATTGGCGGTGGCGTCAGCAATGCCGCATCGGGTATCGATTCCACAGTCAGTGGCGGGAACGACAACATTGCCGGTGGGAACAGGGGGACCACGGTTGGCGGAGGCCGGCAAAATAATGCCATTGGCCAAGACGCGGTCGTCGGTGGAGGATTCGGCAATACCGCCAGTGATCGCGCCTCCACGGTTGCTGGAGGTGAGAGCAACACGTCCACCGCTCGCGGTTCAACGGTCGGCGGAGGCGAGAGCAACAACGCGACCGCCACTCGCGCGACCGTCGGCGGGGGTATTTTGAACGACGCCAGCGGCCCCAATTCCTGTATACCGGGTGGTCGCCTGAATGAAGCTTCGGGGAATGCTGCATTCGCCCTGGGAAACCGGGCCCATGCTCTCCATAACGGCACCTTCGTTTGGGCTGATAACGTCGACTCAGATTTTACGTCAACCGCCGACAGAACGTTTATCATCCGCGCCACCAACGGGGTTGGTATCGGAACGAACACCCCGACTGAAGCCTTGCACGTGGTCGGGAACATTTGCGCAACCGGTACGATCGCGGCCTGCTCAGACGCGCGCTTCAAGAAGAACGTCCGAGTTATTTCGGATTCGTTGGACAAGCTTTCGAAACTGCGCGGTGTACAGTTCGACTGGCGACGGGATACGTTCCCCGATCACAGGTTCAGTGACCGGCGGCAGATCGGATTCATTGCTCAGGAACTCAAGGAGATCCTTCCCGAGGCAGTCGCCCAAGGTAGCGACGGATTCTATTCGGTGGATTACAGCCGTCTGACGCCGGTGATGGTTGAAGCGATCAAGGAGTTGAGTACAACCGTAAAAGGCAAAGAGGCCAAGATCGTAGCGTTGGAAGCCCGCCTCGCGGCGTTAGAAGCCACGATCGCTGCCCAGACGCAGGCGGAGTAAGAAGGGAGGCCATCATGAATCGAAGGAATCACCATAGAAGGTACATGCTCGTATTTTCGGCTTTGCTTGCAGGGTTGCTTTTGGCAACCACCGCGTTGGCTCAGTTCGAGATCGCGCGGTTTACCATCGACAGTGGTGGCGGGACCAGTAGCGGTGGAGGTTTCGATCTCTCCGGCACCATTGGTCAGGCCGACGCCGGGACCATGTCCGATGGGACCTTGATCCTCAACGGTGGCTTCTGGACACCCGCCGAATGTACCTGCCTGTCCGACGTCAATAGCGATGGATTGATCGATGGCCTAGACATCCAAGGCTTCGTCGATTGTCTAGTCGGCGTCGGCGCGCTCTGCGAATGTGCCGATCGTTTTACTGACGGTGTCCTCGACATAAACGATGTGCCCGATTTCGTGGACGACCTGCTGACGGGCGCGATTTGTGGATTGTAAACACCATCGAAACATAAAACATAAGCGGTTTTCCGAGCAAAACTCCGAGCCCGCCCGTAGCGGCGGGCTTTCTTTTTGCAAAATGGAACGGACGCGCCACGACCCACCAAGGTTCAGGTGCGAGGAACACAGTTGGGTCCAACATAACCCCGGATTCTAGGGCGTAACGGGATTAGGGTTGGGAGTGATGATCGGCGTCGGTCATCATGAATATGAGATCATATACCCCGTACGGTCGACTTCCGTGTTTTTTCTTGGCCTGCCTCCATAACTCTGATATTAAGAACCATCTGAGACATCCGAGTTGCTCTTAGATGTTAGAGCGTACACTTTCCGCGGATCTAAGGACAAACCGAGCCTGGATTGGGGCAAAGGGGTAAGACGGACAACCTCACACTTTCGATGGCTTGGCGGATCTGTAGCAATGCATCTGGAGTGCTGTTTGCGTAGATGGCCTCACACGTCGTAAGGGAGTCGTAGTACGTGAATAGAATCAGGATGTTACGCGCATCACCCGCGAGACCGAAGTCGAACGGTAATGTAATGCACATGAAGAAATCTAGGTAGGCCGGCGGACAGAAGGACTCGCTCTGACCCTCCTGATTAAACACGAGCCACAGCTTCCTGAGCACATCATGCATATAACAGGGATTGTTGACGGTGATCAGTCCTTTGACACCCTGTTGGACGACGTTGCATATCTTGACCGTTTCACTGGCCGCAGCAAAAACGGAAACGATTTGATTGTCCATCCAGGCCACAAAATCGAAATTCACACCAACAAGTGCATTCGCCGAATCAGGTTGCAAGGCAGCTCGGACCGCCCGTTGGCTTAATGGCACGGGATTTTCGAATGACGGTGATGCATCGATTCTGAGGAGCAGATTGGGGCCGCCGTCCTCCATGAAAACGGTGATAATGTAATCCAGCCTGTCATCGGAAATCTCGATCCACAATTCGTCATTCAGGTTGGCGCATCGTTCGGGCTGCCCCAGGACAGTGAGAGCTTCGCACATGACGGGGTGCATCAAGGGAACCAGTTTTCTCAGTACACTTTTTCGGTAGAGTGCGTCGCAGAAAAGCGCACCGCCACACGCCGTACCGTCACCATGATAGAGACCGTCTTGCAAAGCACAGCCTTCCTGAGTCGTGGTGATGCAGGTTTCATCCGGCAGGCAGCAGGCTCCTACTGGGAAGCCCTGACATTCATCCGGGATGCCATCGATGTTGGTGTCAGGGCTCGTGCCGGTCGCAATATCGCATTCATCGAGAACGCCGTTGCCATTACAGTCATTGACGCATGTCACGGTCTCTCCAAAAGCGGCGAGAAAGGCAACGTAGTCTTGCAGATCGACATCTTTGTCGCCGTCAAAGTCGCCAATAAGGCATTCCGGTGGAGCGAGTACACCAGGTCCCGAGAAGCAGGCATTGAATCCGGTCTGATCATCTGAATCGACGACGCCGTCGCCGTTGAAATCGCCTAAGAGCGTATTACAGCCAAGCTCGCAGTCATCTGGAATTCCATTGGCGTTGCAATCGGGCTCACATTCGTCGGGGATTCCGTTGGGCTGGCAATCCAGACCGCTTTGGAGATCGGCGATCACACGAAGGTCGCAAAGAACGGGGGTTTCAAACGGCTGGCCGGGACACATGCCTTTGAATCGTACTCTGATCTGGATAAATCGACCGCTCATGCCAAAAAACGGCGCACCATTTTTAATTTCCATGTAGGGTTCAGAAGCAAGGGCCGTCTCAGCGTCGGCGGCGCGTGCTTCCACGATCAGACTGGTTCCGGACGGTTCGTGTGGTGAGGCACAACTCTCTGTGTTCCACGTGATCAAATGCCACTGCGCACCAAGCACAATGCCATTGTGGACGACCGACCAGGTTCCGGTCGAACTGGTCTGGAGGGCTACCATACCGGTCATGTCGCTATAGTTATACGGGCCGGCCCCATTGTTCAGATCGACCGTCAGATCGACTTCCCCGATGGGGAAACCGCCGCCGCCGATCGGGCCTGCGTTGGGATCGATCCGCATCGCATTGTTAGAATTGATGTTCGTGACCCAGACCTTCCCATTGCTATCCACCGCCACGCCCGTGGGACCGTTGCCGCCTTGAGAGGAAAGGTCCACGTTGCCGACAAACGTGCCGTCCGTTCTTAGATGTCCCACGGTTAATTTGTCCCTGGAGTGGGCAACCCATACGTTACCGTGATTATCCACCGCGATTCCCTGTGCTTGTGTGCTCCCGTGGTTGTAGGTTTTTAAGAGTGTGCCGTTCGGATCGATTTCTGAGACCGTCGGGAGATTGAAACCCTCCGTCGCCCAGATGTTGCCGGTTTGAGGATCAAGTCCCAAGCCATAGGCCCGTAGTGGAGGTTTTAGACACGCGCCGGTCATCTTGTTGGTATCGTAACGGAGCAAGCGGGAAAGGTTGCCGGAAGACCAAAGAACGCCATTGCAATCGACAAGGCCGCCATAGCCGGCGCAATTCAAATTAAACTGCGTGCCCGGCATAGGCAGGCCGGTGAAGCCGTCTACTTGCTCGTGTTCATCGTTGGCGGTGCCGCCGACCCAGACGTCGTTGTTGGAATCAATGGCGACGGTGCGTGTTCCTGCTCCGTTGACGGGTGTATACCGTAGGATGCACTCGTCTTCCGCCGTCGAGACGCCGCCGTTGTCGTCCTCGCCATTAGGGTTAAGCCAATCTCTGACATCGCCGAGTCCGCTCGAGGTCTTGATCAGGCCGTCGCCGTCACGGTCTTCGCAGGTGCAATAGTCGAACGGCGGGAGCAGGAAATCGCCTATGCGCGTGCCGCCGATGACCAGTCCGAATTTTGTGATAGAGCTGTCGTTGCGATTTCCAACCCAGGCCGAACCATCAAGATCCACCGAAGTGCGCGAGGGATTGCCGAAATGTCCGGAAGGTATCGTACGATACTCACCGAGAATGTCGCCGGTGTTCACGTCAATTCTGATGACGGTGTCCCGGCTCGAGGCAGCAACCCATACGAAGGGTAGCGGCGTCGTGGTTTCGGCAAGCTGCAATTGGCCGGAGACGTCGTCATCCAGGTTGATCAGAAGACCTTCGTTGAAATCTGAAGTACTGGTCCAGACGCCTTCCACAGGGCATCCTTCACACTCATCCAGAATACCGTTGCTATTTGTGTCATTTTGGCATGTCCGTATGTTTCCAAAAGCAGCGATGAAAGCGTTGTAGTCCATGAGATCAACGTCGCCATCGTCGTCAAAGTCACCCAAGCGGCACTCCGGTGGAACCGGCACGCCCGGCCCCATCATGCAGGCGTTGAATCCGGCCTGGTCGCCCGAATCGACGACACCGTCATCGTTGAAATCGCCGAGGAGCGTTTCGCAAATGAACTCGCACTCATCCGGGAGACCGTTACCGTTGCAATCGTCCGGCTTTATCGTCGTGATGTTGTCAATCACAGCAAGATTACTCACGCCTGATGAAGCAAACGTCTCAGTTTCAAAGGCAGCAATGTGATCGAATGCACCATCTGCGGGCTTCCAATTCTCGATGATGTTCGTGCGATCGATCAGCAACTGACAAGTCAGCTTGTCAAGAACGCGGCTTCGAATCACGCCATTGACAGCATCCAGTTCCATTTCGACGTGATACCAACGGCCTAGCACAATATCATCCCCACCGAGTTCCAAATCGGCGAATGCCCCTGCGATTCCAAAGACACGCAACCACCATTTGTGATCGTCGGTGTTGGCGTAAATACCAGCTCGCTGCCAAAAAAGAGGATCGAGATCAGCTTTGGGATTGAAGGGCTTCACGACGCCGAGGAACATCGCCCAACTATTGCCCACATCACTAAAGCGATCGACTCGGATATCACCCGCGATGAAATAAGAGTTTGAGACCGGAACGCTGCGATAAATGCCTTCGGACGGGCCTACTGCATCGACGATCGAAACGGCTTGTGTCGCGTCACCGAAGGCATCCGTCGTCGAGACAATCACAGCCGAAGGGTTGGGCGGATTCGGTGGTGACGGATGGTGTAATCCGATATCGAGCCAGTCCGGTGAGGGCAGGTTTCCAACCGGATAGGCTTCAAAGTCGTCGGAGATCTGCGCATAGGTCGGCACAACGGAGGCGATAACTAGGATTGCAGCGATGAGCGTTCCAGCCCGGTTGTACCGTTCGAACATGATTTGTCTCCTTGCTATTGTGATTGGTATGAATGCGGAACATTTTGAGAATATTAAGGATGCTCTGTGCCGCGCGCAGATTGACGGCACTGGTATGCCTGGTTGTACGGTTCGGTCTTGTTGTTCTATCTTCCGGTTTGCTTCCGCCTGTACGGATGGCATAAAATACAGACGGGGAGCAGCCTTCATTAACAAGGGCGATATCGGGCCCTGCACTCCGACAGAATTTTTAGAAAAAATTTTAATATTCGAAATGCATGACTCCGCGAACAAGCCGATGACGGTCGCCACGATAGTCCCCGTGGTTTATGACG
>JAKSDK010000608.1 GCA_022360095.1 Phycisphaerales bacterium | reverse complement strand
TTTATTTTCAGCAAAAGGCAGCCAAACGTGGATCTTCAACAGCAAGTTTTGGTGACTTATCAAGTTTAAACACACCAAACAAGTAAACAGATCATATGCACAATCCTAAGGCATCCCTCAGTTCCCTGTGTACATAAGACACCAAGGTTCTTAGAGATAGGCAGGAAGACCAGCCCATGGTTCCAAAATAATTATTGCCTTAAAAAATATCAGGAATCAGCTACTGGAGTCAAAAAAGGCAGAACTGTCATAATATATTCTACCTGTGTTTGTAATACCCCATTGATGTGTAATACTCCATTGAAGAGTAAAAATTACTCTTCAATGGAGTATTACACACAGATGTAGAATATATTGTAGTTCTGCCTTTTTTGACTCCGGTAGCTGATACATTCCAAATTATTTGTAATGTATGGGTGTATGAATGTATCCTTTACATAAATTGGTTTTTCAGTGTCGCTCGAATCACAACTACCCTAAACCATCTGTTGACAGATTCTCATTCCAGCCCCCTTTTTGTATTGGGCTGTCATGTGCCCAAGTCTTAGGCTGAAATTCAGACAAAATTCATGCCAACTGCATGAAGAGTCTTTTTAAAAGGAAAGTATGAGGGGTGAAGTTGGCACCTAAAAGCCCATCATGGGGAGAATACTAGTATGGATAATTATTATAATTTATGGCTGAATCCACAAGCGGGCAAGATGAAGTGAATCCTACATTCTGATTGGCTACCCAAGTCTTGCATTGGTCCCACTATGAAAAGTTCACTTTTTGGCCATATATTAAATCCTTTACTGACCAAGCTTGTATGGTCAAGATGGCTGAATAGTGTCCTCGTTCGTTGCATTTTTATCGACTGAGACAAGTGAAAACACATAAAAGAACTTGGCCAATATCTAGCCAGCTTGACCTCACTCTTGGTCGATAATGCATATTTATTTTCTGCGACAACAAATTGTGTGATGTAAAGTACGGACACCAAGGGGACAAGCCATAGTGTCCATATTATCA
>JAKSDK010001286.1 GCA_022360095.1 Phycisphaerales bacterium | reverse complement strand
TGTCATAAAGCTTGCGCAAGCGTTCTTTGTCGAGATATAATACACTTAACGTACCTTTAGTATGAGCGGGTGCGATAACGTAAGATAGGTTGAAGGGGACGAGTTAGATGGGAGGGGAAGGAAAGGTCAAAGTGGGATTAACTGGTGTTTCAATCACCATTTAGTAAATTAACAGCGTACTCAAAATATATTATATTTTGAATAGTGCTATTAACTTGTAACATTAGCCTCGCAAAATTCATTCTCTTGCTTCACCGCGTTGAACAGGGAAAGTTGTCTACGACAGTCCCACTGATCGAACTTCCTACCCTCCCCAATCTTTCTCTGATAGACACCAGTATTTTTGAGATCAGCAGGAAGTCTAGTTTCTTTTCAATGACCGGCACAATATTTTTAACAGCGCGGAAGGCGATTTTGGGGGATGTTCGCTTGTTTCGCTCGCTCGTTATCTCGCCCGTCTTTGCACGCGCTCTATGATCGATGGGATAAAAACTATGTCACGTGGTATTTCAGGGGGCAAACAAGTGATAAAATTTACCAATACGAGTATATCGCGGTCGCTTTTGTTTATTCTATCAAAACGAGACGACGATTTCATAGTTATGTAAAATCTACATATCGAGTTTTGGCAAGATTTACGTCATTACTGTTTGCCATGAGGACATGATCACTTCCACCCATATTTTGACATCATCTTCTTCAAGAAGAAAAGGTCTTCATTTCCTATTGTCTAGGATAAACAAACCCAACCGCCATTTCTTCCACAGGCAATTTTTTTCACTTGTTTGGCCCCTGAGAAGCCACGTGACATCGCCTTTATCCCATCAGTCGTTAAGCGCGTGCAAAGATGGCGGGAAACATGAATAAGGTCTACTTACACCACCTAAATTCTATACAACAGTTACTGAATTCCATGTACTAATTTGAGTTGGTCGATTAGTTCTTGTTTTTCATTCTCGGGAAGAAAGGAGGCCCTCGCAGCGTTAAATGTCTGAAAAAATACAGAGAGAAAATTAACTTCTGAGGCATCCTCTGATAACATTTGACTAGAGCATGCAGAAGTGGGTGCCCATGCATTATATTCCGGATTCCGGAACTAAAGCTAGGTTGGGGTTAGACCGTCTTACATTAACCTTTTAAAACCTCAGATCAAAATTTGAATTCTCATTTGCTGCCCCTATTTATTATTTCCTATAGACATAGTGGGAAGAAGTTAATAAAATATCAAACAAATTCATCTTGTGTGATCATGTCCGTAATTCTCATGATCACTGTTTTACAAAGCATTGATATTACAAGGAGAAATTTGATGCCGATCACTCTTAGGGCTTAAGGGGCTACGCAACACCCTGCGCATAGCATGCCTTGAAATGTTTAGGCCAAAAGAGGGAACACTCTCAATTTGTTTGATTTATTTTCCTTCCCCTTAACTGTGAAAGAATAGCTTGCCTTAAAGGCCGCATATCGATTTTTGCCTCACTTGTTTATTTATGTTATTATCTAAACACCAATGAAATACCAGGTGAGCTTTCGCGCGAAAACATGATATCTTCATAAGTGAAAATAAAATAATATCTTCACATGTGAAAAGACCACCGTCGCTATGGCTACGAAATAGATCGAACCTTTCGTAGCAAAAAAAATATTTTGAAATATTTACCAACACTCGAAGAGAAATTTCGTTTCTCCGCGTAGTCATGCAATATCCTCTACTTATTTAATTTTTGATTTTATGGTGCAGCACAGTTGGCGAAGTAGCCTGAAGACTAAACTGTTGCGCTTTTGCATATCTATCACTTCCTGTCACGCTCCCCATTCAAAACGGCGTTTGACAGCGCGAAATGAAG
>JAKSDK010000834.1 GCA_022360095.1 Phycisphaerales bacterium | reverse complement strand
TTGTCATATCCCTACCCTGGAATTTCCGCGATTTTCCATCTTGGTTGGGACCCCCCATGGAAATGTAATTGCTTCTGAGATAAAGTGAGAAAACATTTTCTTATGTTAATGCATGGTCTAATAAACTCAATTTTGCCCTGTAGAGTTCTTTCTTAGCTAAGAATTAACGGTGAGCCACTGCCGAAGAGCAATAACTTGCCAATCATACTTGAAACTCCCAGAAAAAAGACCTCAAAAAGTCACCCCTCCACCCCGTCGGGAATTGCCTATTTTTGCCCCCCCCCCCCCCCCCCCCACGAATTTCCGTTTCCCTCCGTGGGGAGGGTATAGATATTTTCTGGACCTACACATTGTTACCTTTGCTTCTCATGGTCTCTCCTCAATAATGTGTGTAAATGTTTTAGTGGTCGTTGGGGTAACACGCATCAAAGTCGGATTGCTATGTTACTGATTAAATTGGCATGAAAACACTTCGTGTAAAAAATAAACCATTTACAATGCAAGGCAGTGCGGTACAAAATAATTACCGAGTTGGTAACTTTTCACTGAAGTCATCCTTCGGCGGCCAATCCTGAAATATAAAAAAATGCCATAATTATTAGACATTTCTCAGAAATGCCAAATGTCAAAATTAGTTTAAAGATTTGCCAACAGAAAACATTAGCAAATAATTAAAGTAATAAAAGCGACATATTTACCTTTAATTTCAAAAGCATTGGTTCTCCGTTGCTGTCTAAAGGACGATCTGAGAGGAAAACGTTTGGCGACAAATGAGTTAACTACTTTTAAAAAAGGCTAGGAAAGTCGATCTTAGGCAATTAACATAGCACTTGCCAAATGACCACAGAATTGATGGAAATTTCTGACTAACTTATTCAAACAAAGAAGAACAAAACTGAAACACAGAATCGAGGATGGGCAAAAATGAAGAAGACTGAAACGGATGGCATTCAGGTAATCTTAAAAAACAGCGGCCAGCTTTTTTTCAATTTTGTATCAGTTTTTACCAAGACGTATGTG
>JAKSDK010001308.1 GCA_022360095.1 Phycisphaerales bacterium | reverse complement strand
GTGTCATATGCACAATGATGTGAACAAAAGACTTGGAAAACCACAGTTTGATTGTTCAAAAGTTGATGAACGATGGCTGGATGGTTGGAATGATGGATCATGTGGTTAATAATTGTATTTAGAAAAATTATAATTGTGGTCAGTACAGTACACATAAGACATTTATGAGAACGGAGGAAGTGAACTTAAGTAACCAAGAAATAGTCACAGTTCATGGTGCCAAATAATCCCACGTGACATCAGAAACTGAGGTGGTGATAGTATTTATTACTAACAAACAAGAACTGGTTCCTGGACCTTATGACTGACCTGACCTGTGCAGAACAGGTTTGAAAAAACATTCTTAATTGAAATATCGAATTAAAGAGACTAATCTTTTCACTTATAGTGAATCTTATTAATGTTTAATACAATAAACAAAGAAATATAGATACATGTCGGAGAACGAAAGAGTATGCTGGGGAGAATTACCCAAAGACACACTGACGGAGAAGAAAGAGAAATACTAACACTTCCTTTCACTTTCCCCATTCTCAATGGAAGAATAGTGCCTTAATCAGTTTTCCCTCCAGCCTCATACTTCTTTCCATAGAATAGCAGTTCTCAAAGCAAACGCCACCTCTTAAACAAGGTTGTTTACTGTGAGTGCTCAAAAGACATGTGAATGGAATGAAAGGCCAAACCATTTTGCAACATTTTAGTTTTTGGTTTTATTTAGCGTTAGCTATATAGGAGAAAAAAAAACATTCCATTGCTTTCTTTTTTGTCATTACTTTTAGTTGCGTATTATTACTTTTTTCTCTGTCTCTTGGTTTTTATTATTAAACTCCTTAGATATATATATATACAAAGGTACTAAAAATGAAAAGTATAGAAGTTAATGGATACTCGGAGTTTCACGCACTAAGCGTTTTTAAGTTGGAAAATTGAGTTTCTACGTGGCTCGAAAGGTCCACACCGCGTATATGTTTCTTGCAAGCCTCAAAGCATTCAAGAATCATATACACGGAGTGGACCTAAGAGCCATGTAGATAATAATAGTAACTGCTGTGACGTGTGTAAATTTTGAATCCTGTACATTTGTATATAGTTTTAGGTTTTAGGTAAGATCATTAATTTAAAAATCATGCAATAGATTAGTGTGCCAGTACGTAGGAAAGTGGCCCCAGTCAACTAACTGTTAAGCTAAATACATTGACACTAAAAATATTATAATTATACTACTACATGAGAAATTTCTGTAATTTGCTGAATTTGAAATACCTACATGTCAAAATTACAAACCT
>JAKSDK010001913.1 GCA_022360095.1 Phycisphaerales bacterium | reverse complement strand
TTTATTTTCAGTCTATCTTGTTTCTAAATATTATAGTTGTATCAATTTGTAACTGATTTTTGACGGATTAGAAAAACCAAGATGAAGGTCTTTCTTATATGTCGGCCACGTGGAGTTGTTAGGAAGCTTAATGAAAGACATCGCCGGTGTTTGTTATTTTGTTTATTTTAAATCAATTTCTTTCAGGATAGAAAACTCAGTGGCCTTCCTCCACTTAGTACTGCAGTCGCACAGCAGTCAGTCATGCGGAACTCAACGACACTAAGAACCATTCCAACCCGGTCCATTGCGGCAGTAGCCTGTCGTTTCTCAAGATGTGTTTTATATACCATACTTCAGGAGTCTTATAGAATGATTCAAGATTTCGTTAAAAGGTGGAATAATTTGTGAAGGACAGAATTTAGGAAACTTATATCACGTTTTTGGATAACGAGATAATAGATTCTATTTGGTGTAACTGCAGTTTAAAGTTACATTGCTATTTACAGATGATTTTTGAAAATTAATCGTATAATCGGTTGTTTAACTTGCATCTCATATATAAAATTTATAGATTGTGTTAAAAACAAAATGAGTACAAAATAAATACAAAATAAAAGATTATTAACTTAATTTGATATTGACTTTAATAATTTCATTGGCGTCATCGTTGTGACAGATCAATAAACGCATGGAATATTACTTAACAAATAGATTCAATGTTGCCTGTGCGTCTTTTCAATGATGCATCGCTGATGACATTAAAATATGGCATGACCAAAAAATGGCTCTCTAGTCGCGGGCGATGGTGTCACTGATGGTTTTACCACTCGTTGAAGTCTTCTGTGATCTATTACTGAACAAACGCACGGCAACATGGAATCTATACGTTTTATACTTAGCAAAACAGAAAAGAAATATCGACAAACTTGCTTCGTTTGAAAGCTGAACTGCTTGACTGTTCGAGGATTTGAACCAGTTTAGGCCGGTAGTTTACAACTCAGAAAAGCACTATTTCATGTCTGTTTTTTCTTTTTCTCTTTATCTTATTTGAAAACAGTTTAACTCGAACGTTTTTCAAGGCCTTCAGTGGATAAATGCAGAAGAATAGCGTAAAAAAAAAAATAAATAAATAAAAACTGGAAGTATTCTCGAAGCGATGACACGATGGCAACTGTTGTTTAATATTTCCTTTTGTTTAGATTATTTGAAGTCGCAATGAGCTCATTTTTTCACATTCTCTCAGCTCTTGGCTGTCCTCGTAAACTTTTTTGGAGCTACTCACTTCTTTAATCTGAGAAAATCTCGCAAACATTCTCAAACTGTTTTTCCTTCTTTTTCCTTCTTTTTTTATGACCACAGTACTACAAAATCATACTCCCTGCCTGATCGTACGGCAACGTTATAACTGCATGTGCTCCTGATTATTCAGTTC
>JAKSDK010001362.1 GCA_022360095.1 Phycisphaerales bacterium | reverse complement strand
GGGCGATCAGCACATCCGCCTCACGCAGCTTGTTGACAACCTCTTCCGCCTTGAATCGTTTTCGGCTCATCGACTTTCCTCCTTGATCCAGACTCGAATCCTAATTCAAAACCCGGATCGAGTTCAGGGGGAAAGGTCACAGAGAACGGTTAATATGAGGGAACTGATGCCAAGTATCATGACAAATTTGACATAAACGTTCCCAACTTTATCGCGTAGAAGCAGGTCGCGCAAGATTGGCGATGCTTTCGCGTAGCCGGTGCCTGCTACAACGCTCACAGCTGTAAAATAGAGTCCAAGAAAAACACCTGCGATCCCGGCAAGTGTAGCGAAATATGTTGAGTAAATACCGAAATCGGGTCTATTGTAATATGTACTAAACCAAATCCCCCACTGGTTCCAATGCTTGAGAAGAATGCGATCGAGTTTCACCAACACAAAGACAATAACAAGAGAAATGATGATATTGCCCAAGGACAGACGGACAAAATCTCGAAATAGACGGCTGCTCCGAACCCTTTCGTTGAGATCGTCTCGACCACGAACATAGAGTGACAACGATCGAAAACGGACTTTCGACCAAATCCTGAACGCGCGCCAGAACCACGCACGCTGCTGCAATGCGGCTCGTCGCCAACTTGGACTAGAGATGATTGACCGAAATTGCGAAAGTCCAGCTACACAATCGGTGAATTTCTTCCAAGAAACCGCCCCCGAATGACGGATGCAGGCTTTTGATACCCCGATCCAGATGTTTTCGCCGGTCGACCCCGCGATGGCCCCCTCGGGTCCATTGCAGGAGACCACCACGTAGCGCCCGTCGGGCACAGCGTTAGCTGCATTTCAGTTGGTCACGATTCGAAGAACACGATCAGTCATTGCTGGTTTTGTGCCTGCCGAGCAAGCCGAAGGTTTTGTTGCACCGCTGAAAGTTTGTCAGCGAGTTCGGTTCTTCCCTGTTTCTCAACGAGATGGGAATAAATCTCGATCGACTCTTTAAAATGGCTGATGGCGTCGTGTGGCTTGCCTAGGTGGGCAAGAGCCTCGCCGTAGTTGTTAAGGCTAGCAGCAAGATCGGGATGCCGCCCGCTGTGTGCGGTTCGCCCAATATCCAGTGCTTGCTTGAATAGCGGCTCGGCGTCGTCATATTGACCCATGGATTGGAAAAGCGAAGCGAGGTTGTTAAGACTGTCCGCTACATCCGGATGATCCTCCCCCTGGACACGGCGGCGGCACTCCAGTTCCTCGCGATAATACACTATCGCCTCCACTTTTCTACCCGTCGAATGAAGCAGATGCGCCATGTTGTAGATCGAAATTAGCGTGCTCGCGTGGTCACCCAAAACGCGCCTTTTCCCATCCAACGCCTCTTGCAAGTACACCATCGCCTCCTCGTTATTACCCATTAGCGCGTGTACCGTGCCCATGCAGCTAATCGAGTCGAGCGTGTCCGGGTGATTGTCGCCTAGCAAACTGCGGCGCCCCTCCATCGCCTCAAGGCAGTACGGCATCGCTTCCTCGATCCTGCCAATCGCCTGAAGCAAGAACCCCATATTATGGATCGAACCCAGCGTGTCCGGATGGCCGTCGCCCTGCACGCGACGGCGGCACTCCAGTTCTTCGCGGTAAGACTCCAACGCTTCCTCATTCTTGCCCATCGAATGCAACAAAAACCCTATGTTGTTAACAGACATCAGCGTATCTGCATGGTCACTGCCGAAAACTCGCCGGTAACCCTCCAACGCCCTCCGGTAGTACGGCATCGCCGCTTCGTACTTGCTCATCGACTTCAGGAGGTCGCCCACGCCGCTCATCGCGTCCAGATTGTCAATCGTTTCGGCCTCCCGCGCCTCGTTGGCCAGGGCCTCACGCTCCACGGCTACGGCAAGTTCCTCCTTAGCCGCTTCCGAAGCTACTTCGGCAACGCGGCGCCGTTGTGCCTCACGGACGGCAAAGACTATCGCGCATCCCATCGCCGCCAGCAGCACTAGTGAGATCAGCAGATTCCTGACCGCGATTCTCCGCTTTCGCCGCAAAACTCTTTCGCGTCGATGGGCCACGCCGCCCCCCCCGCCCCTCACAACATCCCCACCTCCCTGCGCGGACTGACGCGCAGATAATCGCCGACAAACCTGAATGCCCATGGCGAGCAACAGAGCTCCACCAACTGCGAGAAATACGTATTCGCTAATCGACAACCAGAATGGCGGGTGCGACAATACGACGGCTAGAAACGGCAACACAATCCAGACAAAAGCGCGAAGCCAGCCAGTATCAATGAGCATTTCAAATGCAGAATCTGACCATACGCCAGGAGCCAGGTCCAAAGACAGTCGCATACCCTTTTTCATTGTCAGAAATATGCCTGTTACAAAAAGCGACATTAAGACTAGAACAGCGATTGGGAACTGCCGTCTCGGAAACGTGAATCCCATAGCAGAAATTTTTTGAAGTGAAGCAATTGCTCTGGCAGAGGCGAGCTCGGTTGCCGTTTCAACTGGAAGATCACCGTAATATAAAGTTAATCGCTCAAGGGAGTTACCACCGGTGAAAATATCTTCTAGTTGACTTGACGCTACGCCTTGCATCTGCGCCAAGGAGACCGCGTGAAGCTTGGATTGCTTGATGGCGACCGCAATGTCTTCGTAGATGGGAGCAACTCCTTGGCCAGCTGCGGCCGTCCCCATCTGGAACCGCAAGATGAGATTGTTTCCTCCGGATCCAGTACTCGACTTTGACCCCGTCTCAATAAAATAGGCGGCGAGCTGGGGATACTGTGACTCAGGTGTTTTCCGGTGAGGCATTGACGGCGAGTTGTCTTGACAAATCTGTGTTGCGATTATTACGGTCCGAGGTTCAAAGAGAGCGCGAAATCGCGCAATAAGCGTATTGACGGTTAGCGTTTCTGTTTCCTTTGTCTCATTAAAGCGCATCCATCGTGGAGGAGGTTTTGGTGCAATCAATGCTATCTCTTCATCGGACAGCGGCACGGCTATTGCGGAAAAGCGCTCGGCGTATTGATCCCTCTGCGTTTCATAGGTTGCGCAAATGGCGTCGTCTAATCCCTTAAGCCAGTGATGGATGGTCTGTCGAACTCCTAAGCTGTTTTTGTACAAAGCATTGTGATGCTGAGCGAGCCAGCGCCTTCCGGGTTTTCCAGCGTTTCCATAGGCTGCAGATTCGCGGTCGTAGATTCCATTAAAGGCTGTAAGCGTTTTCAAGCTTGCAAGCTCTAGGTGTTGTTGCCGCGCGCCAATGCTGTCGAGCATTGCCAGAATGGAGATAGTCCAGAGCGCGGCGATCGAAGCGCTAAGATATGTTAGCCGCTTGGCGAGATTTGTTCTTATTTCTGTCATTGCGGTATCCGCTGGTGTATTAGATAGGATTTCCCATTTGCTGCCTCCGTGGCCGCCATTCTACAGAACCGATGAGCCGACTCCAACGCAGACTGACATTTTCCTGGGAATGCGATCTTCGCATCGCCAGATCCGCTCCATTCTCCTTACTTGTGGGGCCGCGCCGGGCGATTACTCGTCATGCGGCGCAACAGCAACCATCTGCAAGCCAGGATCGTCATGCCCTTCTGTCCATCGTGTCACTCAACCATGCTGCACCAACGGCGGCGGCACACCGAACCACTAAATCCGTTCAAGGATTCTTGCGAACAACTCCCGCGGCACGGCCACCTTCGCCATCTGGAAGATCACATACCGTGAGTGGTCACGACGTTCGCCCCGGTCTTAATCAACTTCTCTCGCAACGTGGTCAACGACCAGTGCTGAAGACTCCTTAGCAATGCGAGCCGACGTTAGAAGTTGCCAAGGTTGTACGCCAAAGCAAACAGCTGAAGCCGGACTTGGTTGTCTCTAAAGTTGCGACACGATAGGCGCGTCCACTTCACGGCATGCACGACTTTCCTCGACCAACCGGTCATGTTGGTCACGATGAACCAAACGCGTGGAAACAACTGACCCTCGTGCCACTCGACCATCGCCACCACGCGGCGAGGATGGCCCCAACTTTGTGCCTGATACGAGAAGGCCTCGTAGAACACCTTAGGCCTGTGCGAAGGTCGTCCCACGTCACGAGTCAGTGCCATAGGCCGTAAGGCGGTGTTTCCGTCGGGAATCTCCGCCGCAAGTCACTTGGGCTTTACGACGCAAAATCCCAAGCGCGCCGAACTGGCCACGACCGCTTTGAGCCTTCCGCAAAAGCTCATCGGCCAGGACGCCTTGATCCACACGCGCCGCCCCGAGGCGTGGTCGCGCCTTAGCGATACCGACGCGGCAATCCTTGACTTTCTGCGCCATGGTGGCAAAACGGGTGAACTGTCGGCGAAAGAGACTATTCAACGCATGAAAACGCTACTTTCCGAATCCAACCGCTACGCACGCCTTCTGGCTGTGGCCAACACCGAGCCACCGCGCGTTCGTGCGTTGCTCGGTGCATTCGGCGATCTGATTCGCCGACCCGATACGGAAACCAAGCACCTCCGGGAAACGTTGAACCCGCTCTCACGTTTTGATTTTGGGATTTTCGCCACGCTACCCAACGCCAAGGCGTGGCAAGCCAAAAAGGCCCAATGACATGCGGCTGTGCGAACACCATGATTTCGAGCAGGCAATCCTCCGGGCGGAGGAACACTTCCGCACCCGGGGATTGCGCGCGGCAATCATTGAAAAGGACTACTACGTCACTGAAGCGCTGCGGGTTATCAACGATGTCGCGGGCGACAAGATCATCTTCAAAGGAGGCACCAGTCTTTCCAAAGGCTGGAACCTGATCGAGCGATTCTCGGAAGTCATCGACATCTTCCTCGACCCCGAGCCTTTGATCCACCACTTGGGAAAAATGGCATTGACAGCAAACTGAAAAAACTGCGCGATGCTGTCAATCAACACCCTGTTAGAGCTGCTAGAATTGATTGATAGAGCGATTCCATAACCAGACGGACCGAATGGCCATCCACTCACCTGCGCTGTTTTGCCATCTCATCCTCACCCCAAAACTGTCTATTATAGGACATTAAGCAGCTCTCAATGAGTTGCGCAAGAAAAAACTTCACACCTATTCTCACTCATGAACGACCATTACTTGCTTACATCGATTTGAGATTTAGACGTTGACAGCTCTGCATCCCAATCTGAAGATATTGCCATACGGTGAATAACTCGGGCCCACCCACAGGCACTACAGGGGATTGAAGTCTTATCTGTGATAGAGTACTGGGGAATGCCGATCCTGTGATACTTTACTGCGGCATACAATTATATATTCGATTACAAATCTGGTCCAATGTCTCCTCTTCACATTTGAAAATTTCAGATAGCGTATCGCTGCATAGTCGAGGCCCGAACGATACTCATCGGATCCTCCGATTACACCGCCTAGACAGCCCAAAAATTATTGAAATAGTGACTAATAGTTCTGCATTAAAATGCAAAAAAAAGGGGAGTTAAATGAATCTGCATTCTCAAAATAAACCCAGTCTGCATACAACAAAACCGGAATCACAAAGCCAAGCTCGCGACACTGCCAAAGACAATGCGACACACCTAGCATGGTTCCTTGGGCCGAAAGCCGAAAATCGATCACTCTTCCAAGACTTGCTTATCGAAATTACCGACGATTACATGCATTGGCGTAGAAATTACCATCCGGAAGACAAAGTCGCCCTGACAAAGTCGTTTGCACGTGATCTTGATGCGCAAAGTGATACAGTTCGTGATGCAGTAACTGAAATGCTGGCGCAACTTCGTCGAAATTTTCCTTTTTATTCCCCACGATACGTCGCGCATATGTTGTCAGACGTCACGATTCCATCAATGCTTGGCTATTTTGCTGGCATGCTTTATAACCCCAATAATGTGTCAACTGAAGCAGCACCGGTCACCGTAGACATGGAGCTCGATGCGTGCAATGGACTCTTGCATCTTTTCGGTTTGACACCGCCACCGAAACCACATAGACACGAAAGCTTAGACGCCTTTGCCAAACGCCTCCCCCCTCGTTTTGGCTGGGGGCATACTGCTTTCGATGGCACCATTGCAATGCTCGAAGCCTTTTGGGTCGCGCGCACCGTAAAATTCCTTCCACTTGCAATCAAAAGCGTCACTGAAAAAATATTTGATGGCCGTTTAAAGACAGATGGGCGGAGTGTGGCAAATTATCCCATATCCCATAAGGATGCACGTAATATTCTAAACATACTTCCGACAGACCTCATCCTTTTGAGCCCGAGCCAATCCCTAGATTTGCTCGAGCAGTACCTAGAAAATGTGTCGCCGTGCTTAGGAAGGAATCTCAAGCGAGAAGAACAAATCGCGAAGGCCTGGAAATTGTTGAGAGAGGATGAGTATCACATCGGAGCAAGAGGAGTAAACGCAAGTTACTCTGAATTTCGCCCCCTTATTTACGCAACGGCGGCATCGCATTATTCGGTTAGAAAATGCGCTGACGTTCTTGGCTTGGGTGAAGATAGTGTTATCACAATTGAAATGACGCCACAGTTTCGCATGAATATGACTTCGCTTAAAGCGCGGATTAGAGAAGACATTAGGCGCCTTCGTGAGCCTCGTGAAAACCATTCGGGCCCTGTTCCATTTCCTTTAATGGTAATAGGCGTATGTTGTACAACCGAAGAAGGTGCCGTTGATCCAATTTCTGACATCGCCGATTTTAGAGAAGAATTGTTGCGTTCAAGCAAAGCGTCATTTTGGTTTCATGTAGATGCGGCTTGGGGCGGATATATTCGTTCTTTATTTAGAGCCGATTATAGAACAAACGTAGATGAAGCATACGCTGTACTTGCGGAGCGCCTAAAAATCAACAGGCTCGACGAAGACAGTTGGTCACATTTGCTAGAGGAGGCAATTTTTAATAGGGTCCCTGACCCGCTCGATCGAAAAAAACTGACCCGTAATGTAAAGGAGGCGGAACGATCTAGAGCACGAGGTGATTTTGAGAATGTCCACGAGAGCTTTTCTGACTTAGCTTTGCGACTCTTAGAATCCGACGAGTATGAAACGTGGTTGCGTCGTCTGCACAGACTACGGAAAAGGGAACGGATCGGATATTTGCATGATCTCACTGCCAGGCAAGAGCTTGAGTGTTTTGGCCGAAAAGTACTCGAAGCGGACCTTTCATGGAATGATCAAAGTGTATTAAAATCTTTTTGGGCGATGAACAAGGCGGATTCGATTGTATGTGATCCGCATAAGATGGGCTACTGTGTTTATCCTTGTGGCACAATTCTTTTTGCAGATAATAGAGTACGCTCTTGTATTAGACACGAAATTCCATACATAAGTGCGCTCCGAGTGGGAGCAGCGAATCTACCCCCGAGATACCCGCTACCACCAGAGGAAAGAGAATCGCACGATGTAATGAGTGACGCCGGTGATGAGGATGGTGACAGCGAACTTCCACGAGAGCGATCAGTAGTTGTTGAAACGTTAGGAAACACTATTCTTGAGGGATCAAGGCCTGGTGCAGTAGCTACGGGTCTTTGGTTGTCATCTAAAGTCATTCCTCCAACACGAGATGCACACGGAAAAATAATTCTATCCTCATTGAGAGCTGCGCGGATGCTCTATGAATATATTGAACATTGGGAGGAAATTACAAAAGGACTTAACATACGTGTAGAATTTTTTAACGTATCCTCAGGTCCCCCGGATTCAAATCTCGTAACATTTGTTGCGAAAAGAAAAGGCGATTCCAGGTTGCGCAAAATGAATGTCGAGACAGATTACATATATAGAAACTTTACTATTAGAACTGAGCTAGGAGATCGAGAGCATAGCTATGCACAGACTTTTTTCCTTTCCCACACGATGTTTCAGGAGCCAGGATATTCAAAGAATCTGTTGCAACCCTTCTTCGAGCGAGCGAAAATTGAAGACGGTGAAGTGAATTATGAGCGATGCGGTTTGTCTGTCCTCCGAGCTGCCGTAATGAGCCCCTACATATATCCGATGGCAGAAAGCCTCAATGGTGCAAATTTTATCCAACATTTTGTCGAGGAATTGGCTCGAAAGTCCGAGAGAAGAGATGAAATATAAAAGTAAATACTCAAACTGAGCGATTCTATGCCCCATCAGAAAGTTCCTGACTTTGCGACATAGGGTCTTCTTTTGCGACAGGATACTCCGGTAAGTTAAAACGGAGCTCCGTCTTTGTTCCTCCCACTCATCCACGCTTGGAAGTAGGATCCGCTTCGCCTTATGTGCAACGTTGTCAAATTCATGCCACAACTATTCTTGAGTTTAGCACTCCGGCATAATGAAGGGTCGCACGGACAAGTACGCCAGTGCCTCCCGTCACTCTCACTCCACCCTACATCCGCAATGTTCACAGGCGATTCACTCGTTCGTCGATGCACACTGCGCCTGTACCTGTCTCCGGTCCAATTCCTGAGCGAGAAATCGGCCATCTGCCTTCGAACTGACGGAAATTATCACCAAACGCTGTCACGGTTTCACGCTGAAATCAGCAGTAACCGTTTTCGCGGCGTAATCGCCGTCAGGCGCCATGTCCATTCAATCTATACGGCCCAAGGGATCTCTTAAGCACACACGCTCGCAGTGGAAAACTATCGATGCTAAGGTTGGTGTAGCGATCACATGCTGGACGAATCAATATCGCCGAAGAGCCCGGATTCACGGAGAAGTTCGTCGCGCAGTTCGTCTGGACTGAGTTCGAGGTCGTCATCTCCGCTCAACTCATCTATGGCGTCATAATTAATTGGAAAATTGATCCTAACGTCCACGACAACGACTACATGACCGTTCATCCAATTCGCCTCGCCAAGACTCAATACGACTGACACGCTGGAGACGGTTTTCACGTCAAAGGTGATCGGTAGTGATGTCACAAACTTTTTGGCCAGTTCGAACGACTGATACTCAGACCAAGATTCATCCGTTTCAAAATTCGGTCTGAATTCCAAGCGGACCAATGATGCTGCATCCTCACGATTACCGTGGCAAGCACGATCATCGGCTGCTTCGCCGGGTTGATCGCCAGATCCAGCCTGCTTTTTTTCTCGTTCCGCGTAACGAAACATATCCAGAAACCGATAAGATCGTGATTGAGAGGTGGCTTTCATCTTGTTTTGCCTCCAATCGAAGGATATTGGGATCCCGTGAACTCAATCCGGACGGGACATTGGCGGTTCCTATACCATTTATTATACTACAGAATTAAGGGTTATAATCCATTTTTTTCTAATTTTTCAGGATGTAAAGCCAAAAAAATGTGAGTTTTTCTACTCAAAATCAGGAATTCACAAGCACGATTTCCATAGAATATCCTAAATTATTATTATCTTTTATGCAAATATGTGGGTATTTTTCCGGAATATAGTCTTTGATAGCGGGATATATGTTATAATTTGACGTGTTAGTAACCGGCTTCGCCCCATCGGGACGATCGAGCTCATTGGGTCGATATTTGAGGAACCACAATGTCCACGAAACGTTCCCGCCAAGAATCCCGCCGGACGGCGCGTCCATTGAAGACATTCGGGGGCAAACTTCGCAAGTGGCGTACCCGCCAAATCGACACCGAAGGAAAGAAGCTCACGCAAGTAACAGCGTCCAAAATCCTCGGCGTGAAGCAAAGTTGGATCGCGGACCTCGAAGCCGGTCGAATCTGGGACCCAAGCACGGGCGTACTGCAGAAAATTGCAAACGCATATGACATCGGATACGAGGATGCTTTGGGTGCACTCCTCGAAGACAAATACAATTTGAAAATGAACGACTCTTTAGCGTTCACCTCTGGGCTCGGAAAAGTATACGCAACTGCAAAACTCGTTACCGATGAAGTAAGAAAGCTGGCCGAATGTGGAAAAATCCAGGAGGGCTGGTTCTTTCTCGCGCGATCCGATGCACATTACCAACCTGAAGGCGACGAGAATCCATATTACAGCGCCATTAAGACCCTAATCGGAAAAAACGTCCTACTTCGAATGTGGATCGCAAACAACGTTGCTCGAAAAAATTCCCACGACGAAATGCACAAGCGTTTGAAGCGGGAAGGAATCGGGGTAGACGAACTCCAGACATATTTGACCTACGCACAGGACCTCAAGGTCTTGAAACGAGTATTTGGACCGGCGTATGAAGCAGTCAACAACCCTACGTCATTTATCCATTTTAAGATCGTAAATCAAATCTACTTTCTTAAAAAGAAGCCTGCGTTGGTGAAACGCCCGGAGGACTTGATCTGCTATTGGACGGTACCGGGCGACGCAGCTCGCCCGCTCACAGGGATTGTCATTCATGTAACCGATGGCGAGAAAGCACTCGCAGACTTCTCCAGCCTTCGGAAGTGCGTCGACCCGCAATAGTACAACGAATTTGGAGAACGAGGGACCAAAAATGAATCGTCGAGCCTATTTCACCACTGTCGCCTCTATCATAATGTCATGTTTCGTCGTTGCGTTTCCTGTCGGGTCGGGTTGCAACAAGGATACGCAGGTCCAGCGCAAACACAAAGTGGCCATCGTGTTTCCGGTCACTATCGATGCCTTTGAGCGGTTTCGCATGGATTTCGAAAAGCAACTCGATAATGCCAATGTCAGTTCAGCTGTTCTTAGCGCCGAGGGCGACCCAAGCAAGTTCGACAGCGTGATCGAACAGGCTTTGCGTGTTAAGCCTGACATACTCGTCGCGATCGGTACGCAGCTCACAAACACTGCTTTCGGTCCCCAGTTTCGAGAACGACTCCCCAAAGTTGTCGCTTCTTGCATCTCTGCTCCAAGAAAAGTCGAATCACTGACCTCTATCGGGCTAACTCCTCCACGGAAAGCAGCGGTCGCAATTGTTTCCGACAATCCTGACCGCAACATTTATCTTCAAAGTGCTCAGATCATCGCCAAAGCGATCGGCACCAAACAAATAATCGGAATCTTGTACAACGAAGGCGAAATCAACTCGAAGAGCACGGCACTATCTCTCAAGTCGGCTCTGACATCCCAGGGGTTAAAGACGGTTCCCGGATTAGTTTCAGGGCCAAATGATGTCGCACCGGTCACGGAATCACTCCTACTCCGGGGAAGTTCATGCATTGTGATCCCGCATGACAAAGCCGCAACAACCGAAGCCTCAGCGATTGTAAAGATCTGCAATGAGTTTCGAGATAAGCCGGTGGTCGTATTTGCTTTGGATGACGGAACAGTACGCAAAAACGGCGCTGCGATCGGCGTATCGGTCAGTTATAGTCAACTCGGCCAGATGACCGCCGACACGTGCCTACGCATCCTAAATGGTGATGATCCAGCGAAGATGCCGATCACTACCCAGAAAGAGGCCCGCGTTTACGTCAACAAGACTTCGTTGCAGAAATGCGGCATATCGTTAGACGCCGAATTCTTGAAAAACGCTGTGATATACGAATGAACATGATCGGAAACTTGGAGCCAATTTGCGCGAGATCTAACGGATGACCCTTGACATACTCCAACTTGGGATCCGTGATGGACTCGTCTGGCTTCCGATCATACTTGGGTTCGGACTGTTGTTCGTTCGCATGAACGAGGTTGACGTCTCACTCGATGGCGTTGTCGTTCTCTCTGGCATAGTCACTGCGATGGTTGCGAATGCAACGGGAAGTCCTTTTGCATCCATTATTTTGGGATCCGTTTCAGGCGCCGTGCTTTCTGGTTTTGTTGCGACCCTGACCGCCTGCCTAAGAGTACCACAGCTCATGTGCGGCGTCGTTTTCTCGCTTGCGGCCCATTCTATCTCGGTGAAGCTCATCGGCGAATCCGTACGTATTCCGGACACGGGCATAATCGCTGGCGCAGCTTCACCACCATGGCTTTGGTTATTATCCCTGGTCATCCTGGCGTTAACGACGTTCGCATATCGCACGCACTTTGGAATTCTAGTCCGAAAACGTGGCGACGGTGTTCTCGTCAACAACCCGATCCTTGGACCCAATGTCCTGTATATGATGGCTTATGTTTTTTCGGGTTCGCTCTATGGACTTGGCGGTGCTATCTATGTTCACAAACTTGGCACCGCCAGGTCTGGTGGTGGTTTCGAATTCCTTGTGGTCGCACTTTCGGCGTTTCTTTGTGTCCGCCGTGCGACCGAGGCGATTCGCAATATTGTCGCAGGCCGTGAAATTCCTGTGGTCGGGTCATCTGGTAGCGCTGCGACGCCACGAATGGCGAGTTTTTTCACAACACCAGAGGCAAGCGCCGTGCTTGGTGCTTTGTTTTATGGCACTCTGGTCCATGTAGTACTCGCCACGTCTCCCGATCCTTCATCATGGAAGATTGTCCTTGCAACATTGCTCGTTCTTTCTCTGCTTGACTACGCAAATGTCGTCAAGCTGATGCGACGCCTGTTGACGCCGTTTCGTAAGCCGGTCGGAGCAAATCTCCTGAACATTCACAACGTTTGCTTTTCATATGCCGATGGCCCGGTTCATCGAGTCGTTTTCGATGGTGCCAGCGCGGAGTTTACAAAAGGCTTGACGTTACTCGTCGGGTCAAACGGCGTCGGTAAATCAACATTACTCAAATTAATCAGCGGTCAGATTCAAAACTACACCGGTTCGTTTGCGCTCAATCACGAATCACTCGATCGAATTCCCTCTCACCGAAGACCCATTTTTTTAGTAACCCAGAATCCATTTCTCACGATCGGCCACTCCTTGATGGTTCGCGATTTCATGATAACCGCGCTCTTATTTAATCAGAATCGTCACGAGTGCGATGTCATCACTGCACTTCGACGGCAACTCCAACAGCTGGGCTTCGGGCCTGATTATTTTGAGGACGCCAGCTTGAATCCATACTCCCACCTCTTTTGGCGACAACGTGTGTCGGACTTGTCTGGAGGACAGGCTACAGTCGTGGCCCTGTTAGGAAGTATGATTACTGATACATCATTGCTTCTGCTCGACGAACCGACTACTGGCGTCGACCAAAAACACGGCGCCGTTATCGTGGCGTTGCTGAAGGCAGTTGCGAGGGATCGCATCGTGATTGTCACAACACATGACATGCGTCTCGTGGCGAGTGCCGATGCGATCCTGCGAATCCACAACGGTAAGCTCGAGCTGATAAAATCGCTCTCCGAGCAGTTGACGAGCCCGAAAAGTCTTGCTGGAATGGAAAGCGGAAATACGGGGATCTTGAATGGGAATTGAAGCAAGCGAAGATTGGTGGAATTCACAAAACGCCCATGCCTTTTTTCCGTCGGTTTATTACCACGGGGATGACTCGTTCGAGGGTCACGTCGAAAACACGGAACTTAATCAAAGCGAGCGCACCAAACGAGAAATTCGAGGAATATTGCAAATGCTCCGCCCTTTGTCCGGTCATCGCGTCGTCGATTGTCCCTGCGGAATCGGGCGACACTCTTTGACGATTGCAGAAAGCAGCCCGAGGTTTCGGGTGACCGGCATCGACCTTTCAAAGACCGCCATTCACACAGCTAGAAAAAAAGCCCGCGAAAAGAGTTTGGAGAATTGCCGATTCATCGAAGGCGATATGCGCAAATTACCAATTGAGGATGCGACCCACGACTACGTCTTGAATCTATTCTTGTCGTTCGGTTTTTTTCTTGCACAGGAAGACAATCAACAGGTACTTCGAGAGGCAGCACGAGTCCTAAAACCCGGTGGAAAAATACTTATCCATACTGATGTGAATCCGTTGAGAATCCAAGCGGGGACCTATGCTGATCGTTCGATTCGAACACTGCGAGATGGTGCTGAGTTGAACATCTATGAAAGTTTCAACAGCGCAAACAAACGCCTCGAGGGCAAGTGGACTATTCTCGGACCCCACGATGAACAAAGACAGGCAGCTTACTCGATCCGAATCTACGACCATGAGGAGATGCGGCAAATGCTTCACGCATGTGGATTCCACGATGTAAAAATCAGAGCATTTCCACCGAGCGCCAAGGACTCAGATAAAGCTCAGGAAATCGCGTATCTTGCCACGAAATAATCGTTGATCAAGTGAGCGCCCCTCAACGATGAACGGTGCGACTCGATGCTGTGTAACTGGCATACCCCCCCAAGGTCTTGGCGAACTCTTCAGACTGTCATTTCGCCGAACAACCATCTAAAAAGTTTCCTGTTGCTGATACAAACGGGGGCCTGTGGCGCGTCTAACAGAGTTCATCCAAATTCGTCTCGACAGGCAAACGCACCAACTTGCCACACAGCGCATCCCCACAACGAACTGCCCTCAAATTGCCCTCAAATCGCATCACGAGACGGTAAGAAACCGTGGAGGAACAGCACATCGGCGAGACGGGTGAAATCGTTGTCGATGCGAAGGTTGGGTGATAAACTGAGATTTCGAAAGAGGTTGAGGAATCGGGGCAGATCGAATCCCCCCCCCTTTCCGTTTCCTGTCATTCTTAGTTGTATCATGACGGCTGTATTTATTCAGGCGCATTGAAGCGACGTGATCCGGGAGCCCTGATCTCATTGGGTTACAACGGAAACTGCTGGCGGCTGGACTTGAACCAGCGACCCAGGGCTTATGAATCCCTTGCTCTGCCAACTGAGCTACGCCAGCGAATGCTTTCATGCTATTGGGTCATAGGCAAATAGGCAACCTCAAAAAATGGGACGACAACCTTATCGACAGTCCCGCGACCGCATTTTCCCGGAGCTGCTGAGGCCGTCTTAAGAAGGGCTCGTTGCCCTCTCGCGATTCGCACGACAAACTGAACAAGCATTCACCATAGGGTCATAGGAGTTGCCTCGCATCAATGACGTCGCCTGGAAACAAGAGAACTTGATCACTTCAACGAAAGGATGCTAAACGTGGATCGTCGGGATGCCGAAAAGAACGTCGAAATCTGACGCAGGCATAACGATCGAGAACCTCCCAGCAGCGCTTGTCGTGTTGCCTTCGCCCGTTGCCTGCTACTTGTTGGTGCTCCCTGAGGTGTACTCCCGGTCTCACGGAGACTCGCGCAGTAAACATCCCGACTTGGTTCAGGTTGACGATGATCGGGCCGCCGAAAATTATGTCGCCTGATGTGTGTCGAGGCGAGCAGGACAACGTATTGCGTTGAACAATGTGCGAACAACGTTTGGCGTCGAAAGACGCGTGGCTTTTCACGACGTCATGAGCGTGCGCGTGTGGGCCGCAACGCTGTTCTGAAGGGCGTCAAGGTTGTAGCCGCCTTCAAGGCAACTGATCAGTCGTCCGTCGCAAACATCTCCGGCTACGCCCTTCAGCCATTGCGTCATTTTGATGAAGCCGTCCTCGGTCAGTTGAAGTTGAGCCAAAGGGTCGTCCCGGTGCGCGTCGTAGCCGGCGGAGACGATCAGAAACTCGGGACGGAAGTCCGTGACGGCAGGAAGAACAACGGTCTCAAATTTAGACAGAAAGTCGGTTTCAGTCGTGAATGGGGCGATGGGGAGGTTGAGCGTCGCGCCTTCACCAGGGCCCTCACCGCGTTCATGTGATCGGCCGGTGCCGGGCCAGAGCGGATACTGATGCAGCGACACAAAAAAGACGTCGGGATCGCTGTAGAAAAAATGTTGCGTTCCATTGCCGTGATGAACGTCCCAATCGACGATCGCGATCTTCGAGAGACCGTGCCGTTCCTGAAGGTAGCGCGCGAGGATGGCGACGTTGCCAAACAGGCAGAAGCCCATCGCACAATCGGGCAACGCATGATGGCCGGGCGGCCGCAACACGGAGACCGCATGGTCCGCCTCGCCGGTCATCACGGCATCGGCGGCCGTAAGCGCGGCATTCACCGAGGCCAGCGCCGCATCATAGCTCCGCGGGCTCGTCACCGTGTCGCCATGATCAAGCAGGCCGCCCCCGTTTTCGCAGGTCTTCTCAACGAAGTCGTGATAATCAGGCAAATGAAGTTTTAGAATCCAGTCTCGGGCGTTGTGTACTTCGATCGGGCGCGCGTCGAGTTCAGGCACGAGCTTTCGCATCTTCTCAGGGCGAAGCCGTTCAGACCGTTCGATGCATTCAACGTGCGCGCCGGTATCGTGCTCCAGGCTGACGGCGTCCCAATAATAAAAAGTGCGAGTCATCGATCAGAGCTGTGCCTGCGAATGGAAACGTCAATCATGACGACATAAAGCCCCGGGCAGGCCTGCTCGGGGTCCGCAAGACTTTCACGAATCCCTACGTTTCTTTCACCGCTTCCGACAATTCCTGAAAGGCCTTCTTGCCGTCGGAGAAGTACATGAGCGTGTTGTCGGCGGCAAACAGCGGATTCGGAATGCCTGCGTAGCCGGGGCTCAGGCTGCGTTTAACGACCACCACCGTTCGGGCCTTGTCCACGTCAATGATAGGCATGCCGGCGATGGGGGACTTCGGGTCGGTTCGGGCCACAGGGTTCACAACATCGTTGGCCCCAATCACGATGGCCATGTCAACCTGCTCCATCTCCGGATTGATGTCATCCATCTCGCGGAGTTTGTCATAAGGAATATTCGCCTCGGCCAGGAGCACATTCATGTGGCCGGGCATGCGGCCGGCGACGGGATGAATGGCGTAGTCCACGACGCTGCCGTTCTTGGACTCCAACAGGTTCGACAAATCGCGCACGGCGTGCTGAGCTTGGGAAACGGCCATCCCGTAGCCCGGTACGATGACCACTTTGCGGGCGGTTTCCAGAAGCATCGCGATCTCGTCCGCGGATGTCGACTTGATCTTGCCGGCGTAAACTTCGTCCGCGCTGGGGCCGCTTTCACTGGGGGCCAGCGTGCCGAAGACGACGTTTGTCAGGGATCGGTTCATCGCCTTGCACATGATGCCGGTCAGAATCAAACCCGATGCACCCACCAGCGCGCCGGCAATGATAAGAACGTTGTTGCCGATGACGAACCCCGTGGCGGCTGCGGCGAGGCCTGAATAGGAATTCAACAAAGCGATGACGACGGGCATGTCCGCACCACCGATCGGTGTCACCAGGAAGACACCGAGGCCGGCGCCGAGGATCACGATGAGCCAGAAGTAATAGTCGGCACTGGGACTTTGAACCAGAAAAACACTGAGCAGGATGGACAGGACGAACAGCAGCGCGTTGACCAGCTTCTGGGCGGGGATGACGTTGCCGTCGGGGAACCATTTGAGACCTTGCAGTTTGGCAAACGCGACGAAACTGCCGAGGAACGTCACCGAGCCGATCAAGCCGGACGCGGAAGCCGCGACGATTTCATCAGAGGTCGTCGCATCCGAAACGGTCCGCGCCGCCAGCCAGGCGCCGGCGACGAACACGGATGCGACGCCGCCGAACCCGTTGAACAAGGCGACGAGTTGGGGCATCGCGGTCATCTCGATTTTGATGGCCAAACCGGCGCCGACGACGGCGCCTGCGACGAGACCGATTCCGATGACCCAGGGGGAAACAATATCGTAAGCCAACAGCGTCACGACGATTGCGAGCAGCATTCCGCATGCACCCAGCATATTGCCCCGAACGGCAGTCCTGGGATGTGTCAGGCCCTTCAAGCCCAGGATGAACAGTATCGCCGAGATTAAGTAGGCAAAGTTGGTCCAGTTGGATGACACGTCTTAATCCTTCCTGCGAAACATGCCGAGCATCCGGTGCGTGACCATGAAACCGCCGACGACGTTGATCGTGGCAGTGCCGACGGCAAGAAACCCAAGAATGCCCGTGAGCCACGGCGAGCCGGCGCTCGTGGAAAGAATCGCTCCGATAATGGTGATCCCGGAGATTGCGTTGGATCCCGACATCAACGGCGTATGCAGCGTCGGCGGAATCTTGGTGATGATCTCAAATCCCACGAAGACGGCCAACGCGAAAATCGTCAGCAATAAGATCAGTTGATCGGTCACTAGACGGCACTCCCTTGGACAGTGGCAAGTGGTTCAAGCCCCATCGACTCGCGAACGCGTTGATGGACGATTTCACCGCTCTGCGTGATAAGCGTGCCCGTTACGCATTCGTTCTCCATATCCAAAACGACCCGGCCCTCCTTAATCAGCTCTTGCAGAAAGGCGCCGACGTTTCGCGAAAACATCTGACTCGCATGGTATGGAACCGATGCGGGCAGGTTCTTGGGTCCCATGATCGAGACCCCGTTTTCCACGACGGTTTCGCCCAGACGCGTCAGCTCGCAATTTCCACCGCCTTCCGCCGCGAGATCAACGATGGCGGAACCGGGCTTCATCTTGCGGACCGTATCGGCCGTGATAAGGATCGGAGCGGGCTTGCCGGGGATCAGAGCGGTCGAGACGACCACATCAGACTCCGCGGCATGTGCGGCGATCGTTTCGCCTTGCTTGATCTTGTAGGCTTCAGACATCTCCTTGGCATAACCACCGGCGTCTTCAGCATCTTCCTGCGGCGCTTCGACTTCGACAAACCGTGCGCCAAGGCTCTCGACCTGCTCTTTCACAGCCGGGCGAACGTCGAACGCCTCGACCACGGCGCCCAGCCGGCGTGCCGTCGCAATGGCTTGCAAACCGGCCACACCTGCGCCCAGGACGAGGACTTTCGCCGGCGTGATCGTACCGGCGGCCGTCATCAGCATCGGAAACATTTTGGTCAACTCAGATGCGGCCAGAAGAACGGCCTTGTATCCCGCCACCGTGCTCATGGAGCTCAAGACGTCCATTTTCTGCGCGCGCGTGATTCGTGGCATCATGTCCAGAGCCAGGCCATGGATGCCGCGTTCAGCCAATTGACGAACAACGTCATGATTGGTTAACGGACTGAGCACGCTGAACAGCATCGTACCGGACTTGATTTGATGAAGTTCGTCGGGAGTCGGAGGTTGGACCATCACGACGACTTCCGCTTCATCGAAGAGCGAAGCGGCGTCCGGAATAATTTGCGCGCCGGCTGAGGCGTATTCGGAATCGGGAAATGAGGCGGCTTCACCTGCACTGGTCTGAACGATCGGTTCGAGACCGGCCTTGCTGAGCCGGGCACACGTCTCCGGGATGATCGACACTCGGGCTTCGTTTTCAATCGTGGATTTTGGGACAGCGATTTTCATGGGATTGCTCGTTGTTGCGTGATCGCCTTGGGCAAATCGTGTCTTGGATCGAATGGGTCCTTGTTATTCCAGTGATTTAGATCCATGGTTGCACATCTTTAAGGACGTGGCAGGATGCTCCGAGTGTAGCGACTTTCTCGGCACAGCCAACCCGAATCAAATACAACTCCCGCCCCAAACTCCATCGGTACACAAATCGCCATAATTTGCTACCATCTTTGAGAATCGTCGTTTTCGGTGCTTGGCCGGATGGCCGATCTCTCACGTCCACTTCGTTTCATGTGACGTATGACCAGTCGCTCGGAAAGTGAACTCTTCAAGGCCATCGGCTCCGGCGATGAGCGGGCCTTTGCGCAGATTTATGACATTTACCATCAGCGAATGCGGCTCGTCGCCTGGCGGGTCTCACACCGATCGGACTGGATCGATGACCTTCTTAATGAGACTTGGTGCCGGGCGTTTCACCAGCGAACGACCTATAACACTGAAAGCCCCTTTCTCGTGTGGATGGCCGGCATTCTTCGAAACGTCTATCGCGAGCAGTGTCGAAAGTCACCGATCACCCTGGCCTCGGATCAGCCGGATCAGGACCGAGTGGGTGAAATCGACGACCTCAGCCCCGAAACCGTTGTCCATGAGGCGGAAGTTCTGAGCGTGTTGAACGAGTGTGTGGAGTCCCTGGACGAGCCGGAGGCCACAATCGTCCGTTTGCGGTTCTTTGAAGGGAAGACGTTAAGATCTGTGGCTAAAGAAGTTAACATCCCCGAGTCCACGTTGAGGGCAACGACGCTGCCCGCGTTACTCAAGAGCCTTCGCTTTCGTCTGGAAAAAAAAGAAATCGAATTTTCTGAGTTTTTTTCTGCGCAAGAGCAGGGCGAGATGCAATGGCCTAGTGGAGAATGATGATGGACTCTCAGCAGAACAATATGGAACGCTGGCTCGCAAAGCTTGGGGAGGCCCGCCAGGCGGGTGCTTTCGAAAGTGATGCGGCTCGGTATCCATGGCAAAACGAGCAGGTCCGGGTTCAGAGGCCCGCGCACCGGCGATTTGCCTGGCTCCGGATCGGCGGTCCTGTGGCTGCGGCAGCTGTAGTCGCCGTTCTGTTCGTGCGTCCGAATTTGTTCCCCGGTCAGACGAGGCCTGACATCGCAACGACTGTCCATAGCCATTTGGATACCGGGCGTCCGGAAACGCCACAACCCATTGCGTCGTTGACACCGAGTGCGGAAACACCGGAGTGCGACGATTACAATGGCGACGGTTTGATAAATGGCAATGACATTCAGTGTGTTGTCGATCTTCATCTGAATGAAGGCACGCGGGTCGACGTGAAAGAATTCGTCCAGCGTTGCCTTCTGGGAGGCTAACTCCCGATCACAATCTCTTGCAATGTGAGGCCGCGTTGGTGTTTACCGGAACGCCAACTCGGCCTTGCGTTTTTTACCCCCATTCTGCCGCCATTTGCCCAAGTCAAGCCCGCACAGTCACTTCGGACATCTTACAGGGGCCACTCATTTCAGAAGAAAGAAGTCACCCCACCCCAAGGGGAGCAACGACGGTCTGAGGGATTTGATCGGAGAAATGCGGCCGAGAGGAGTCGAACCTCCACGGGGTTACCCCCACTGGCACCTGAAGCCAGCGCGTCTGCCAATTCCGCCACGGCCGCGGCCTGCCTCGGACGTCGCCCTGATTTAGAGCTTGTCACGCGACGAGCATGAGTTTAACGACCCGATTGGGGGCGGACAAGTCGGGGGGGGAGCGGGCCTTCGGCGGAATCGGTCGTTCAAACAAAGCCGACCCATCGAGGTTTCCTTGACGACTATGGGACCGGGCCGTCACACCTTGGCGACCGGGAAGTGTCGTTGCCGCTCGCGCGGACCAATCGTCCCGAAAAATGTTGATTGCCAAGCGACTGGGGTGGTATTCATCGCATAAGAGGGGTATTCTTATTTGGGTTATCAAATCGGGAAGGGTGAGTCCTCCGAATAAATGCTGAGGCCGGGACGTCGACGACCTCATGGGACCTTCCTTGTCGAGGGGATGGGACGAATTAACAAAAACGGTCGTGCTCTTTTCTTCATCAATTCCGGTCGATCGGTTAGCCGAAAGAAGTGGAGGGCCACGATGAATACGCGCTTCAAACATAAAACGGAAGAGATCGTTTCTCGGAACTACGATCAAACATAAACAGTGACTTCGGTCCACGGTGAATGGACCTCGCCGATTTAAGCAAAGCACCTTGGCTTTGACGGAGTTGAACCAAGTTGGACAAACAAGAGGCAACCACAACGACGATGGCTACGCAAACGGCAGACAAACCGATTGAAGAGTTGAGCGACGTGACGGTGCGGTTTGCCGGTGACTCCGGCGACGGCATGCAGTTGACCGGCGGTCAGTTTACACGGACCTCGGCAATCTTCGGAAACGATATCAGCACGTTCCCGGACTTTCCCGCCGAGATTCGCGCTCCGGCCGGTTCGCTCGCCGGTGTCAGTGGTTTTCAAGTGCATTTCAGCAATTGTGATGTCCACACACCGGGTGACATGGTGGACACCCTCGTCGTATTCAATCCGGCGGCTCTGAAAGTCAACATCGGCGACGTCCGCGAGGGCGGAATCATCATCGCCAACGATGAGTCCTTTGGAAAAACCGATCTCCGCAAGGCGGGATACGACCAGAACCCGTTGGAAGACGGTAGCATCACCAAGCAAAAAGTCCATCGGGTGCCTGTCTCACGTCTTACTCGTGAGGCCCTGAAGGATTCCAAGTTGGGGACCAAGCAGGTTGAACGGTGCAAAAACTTCTTTGCCCTCGGTTTGGTCTCGTGGCTGTATGGAAGACCTCTGGAACCGACCCTTCAATGGATCGATCAGAAGTTCGGGAAGAACCCGGATGTCGCAGAAGCGAACAGATTGGTCTTGAAAGCGGGGCACGCCTACGGCGAAACGTGTGAGCTGTTCCACAGCAGCTATCGTGTCTCGAAGGCCACGTTGCCGCCGGGCAAGTACCGCCGCATCAGTGGGAATGAAGCGGTTTCTCTCGGCATCATTGCCGCATCACATCAGTCTGGCAAAGACCTGTTCTACGGAAGCTATCCGATCACCCCGGCGAGTGATATCCTGCATCATCTGTCCGGTTACAAGCATTATGGTGTGAAGACGTTTCAGGCCGAAGATGAGATCGCAGCCGTGACCGCTTCGTTGGGCGCCTCGTTTGCCGGTGATTTCGCCGTGACGGGCACCAGCGGTCCGGGGTTGGCCTTGAAGGCCGAGGCGATTGGTCTGGGTGTCATGACGGAGTTGCCGCTCGTCATCATCAACGTTCAACGCGGCGGGCCCAGCACGGGGTTGCCCACGAAAACGGAGCAGGCCGATTTGTTGCAGGCCATGTACGGCCGAAACGGCGAGTGTCCCGTGGCTGTCCTGGCTGCGAGTTCGCCCGCCGATTGCTTTTATGCCGCGATTGAGGCCGGGCGAATCGCCATGACGCACATGACGCCGGTGATTCTGCTGACGGACGGCTACATCGCCAACGGTGAAGAGCCTTGGGCGATCCCGAACCCGGCGGATTTGGCGAAGATCAACGTCGTCCATACCACGGAAACCAATTCCAACGGCAACGGTGAAGGCGACGGCTTTCTCCCTTATAAGCGTGACGAAAACCTGGTTCGGCCGTGGGCCATCCCGGGCACCCCCGAACTGCAGCATCGCATCGGTGGTCTCGAGAAACAGGACGTCACCGGCAACGTGAACTATGAGCCGGCCAATCACGAGCACATGATCAACACCCGTGCCCGAAAGATTGAACTCATCGCCAACGATATCCCGGCGCAAGAGGTCATGGGACCCGAGCAGGGGGATCTCCTTGTGCTCGGTTGGGGCGGCACGGCCGGGGCCATCCGGAGCGCCGTTGAACGAGTCCAGCAGCAGGGCCGGTCCGTGGCGCATGCACATATCAAGTATTTGAATCCGTTCCCGCGAAATCTCGGTCAACTCCTGGCGAATTACAAGAAAGTGCTGATTCCCGAGTTGAATTCCGGTCAATTGCGGTTACTGATCCGGGCGGAATACCTCGTGGACGCCATCAGTCTTAACAAGGTCCAGGGCAAGCCGTTCCTGATTTCTGAAATCGAAACGAAGATCAACCAAGTTTTGGCAAACGAGTAAAAAAGAATGTCTACCGAAGCACTACCGCAGTTAAAAGCGAAAGATTTTGCCAGCGATCAGGATGTACGATGGTGCCCTGGTTGTGGGGACTATGCGATCCTGGCCCAGGTCAAAAAGGTCATGCCGGAACTGGGCATCCCGCGCGAAAAGATGGTCTTCGTCTCCGGAATCGGTTGTTCCAGCCGATTTCCCTACTATATGAATACCTACGGTTTTCACTCGATCCATGGCAGAGCGCCTGCGGTCGCCACGGGCATCAAAGTCGCCAATCCGGAACTGACCGTCTGGGTCGTCACGGGTGACGGCGACGGCCTGAGCATCGGAGGCAATCATCTGATCCATGCGATCCGTCGAAACCTCGACGTCAACATTCTGTTGTTCAACAATCGGATCTACGGGCTGACCAAGGGGCAATATTCACCCACGTCGGAATTGGGCAAGAAGACCAAGTCCACACCGATGGGTTCCGTGGACAATCCGATTCATCCACTCTCGATTGCGATCGGGGCTGAGGCCTCGTTCGTCGCGAGGACCATTGATCGAAACGTGCAGCACATGGCGGAGGTCTTGCGACGCGCCGCCGCCCATCGAGGCACGGCCTTTATCGAGATCTACCAGAACTGCAATATCTTCAATGACGGCGCTTTTTTTTACGCCTCGGAAAAAGACCAGAAGCACGATACCACACTCTATCTTGAACACGGCAAGCCCATGATCTTCGGAGAAAAGAAAGACAAGGGCATCCGGCTGAACGGGATGGAACCGGAGATCGTGTCCCTCGCGGACGGCAGCATGAAAGAAGATGATCTGCTCTTCCACGACGAAAAGTCCCCCGAGCCTAGCTTGGCCTATCTGCTCAGCCGAATGCGATACCCGGAGTTCCCCGAGCCCGTCGGCGTCCTGCGCAGCGTGGATCAGCCTCGTTTCGAAATCGGCATCCAGGATCAAGTCGATCAAGCGATCGCCAAACGAGGACGAGGCACCCTGGAAGACCTTCTCAATGCCGGGGACACCTGGATGATCGAGGACTAAGGCCGGGCGGCTGCCCCGAATTAGACGCCCCCCTTGCATCTCTTCTATATTTGCTCTATGACGAGCGTGTTTCCAGATTGAGAAACGCGAGCCGGTCTGTCTCGGTCGCGTCCCGGATGGAGTTATGTCAAACGTCACGAAATCCTTGTCAGCCATCCCCTTGCTGGATCTGAAGGCCCAATATGAAACGATCCGTGGGGAGATTACCACGGCCGTCGAAGCCGTGTGCGAATCTCAGCGCTTCATCGGCGGACCTGAAGTCACCGCCTGCGAGGAAGAAATCGCAGCTTGCTGCGGCTGCAAGTTCGGCGTCGGCATGAGTTCGGGAACGGATGCGTTGCTTTGCGGCATGATGGCGCTGGGGATCGGACCCGGTGACGAAGTCATTCTGCCGAGTTTCACGTTTTTTGCCACCGGCGGTTGTGTGTCGCGGCTCGGCGCGAGGCCGGTCTTTGTGGATATTGACCCTGAAACGTATAACACGACCGCGGCACTGATCGAGCCGGCCATCACGGAAAAAACGAAACTGATCATCCCCGTGCATTTGTTTGGCCAGTGCGCCGACATGGGGCCAATTCTCGAACTGGCTGAATCCCGGTCGATTCCGGTACTGGAGGACGCGGCGCAGACGATCGGCGCGACGCACCACGGCCGACCGGCGGGGAGTATGGGCCGTCTCGGAACGTTGTCGTTTTTCCCAAGCAAGAATCTCGGATGTTTCGGGGACGGCGGCATGATCGTCACCAATGACGAAGCGCTGACTGAGCGCTGTCGCATACTTCGAAATCATGGCGGTCAGCCAAAATACTACCACAAGCTCATCGGCGGTAACTTCCGATTGGATGCGATTCAGGCCGCCGTCGTGAGGGTTAAGCTGAAGCACTTGCCTTCATGGTCGAAAAAGCGTGCCGAGAATGCAGGGCGCTATGACAATCTCTTCGCAAACTCGGTCGTGAAGACACCGAGAATCGCCGGTGGCAACGTGTCGATCTTCAATCAGTATGTCGTTGCAGTTCCAAACCGGGATGAACTGAGAAAGCACCTGACGGCGGAACGCATCGGGACCGAAGTCTACTATCCGGTTCCATTGCACTTGCAGGATTGTTTTGCCGATCTGGGCGGCAAGGCGGGCGACCTGCCGCATTGCGAGAGAGCCGCCCGGGAAGTCCTGGCGTTGCCGATTTATCCCGAACTCACCGAGGCCGATCAACAGCAGATCGCAAATACGATCCTGTCTTTTTATGCAGGGACCTGAACGATTCAGCATCCTGGCCAATGCGCCGGTCCTTGATCTTTTCGGAGAGGTCCTGTGGCCCCTGGGGGCCGCGATGGTCGTTGGCGTGCTGTCGGGTCTCCTGGTCCGACGAATCGCCACCGCTTCCGAATTGTACGATCGGCCCGACGCAGGCCTGAAACCGCACGAAAAGCCGATCCCTTTTCTTGGCGGCGTGTCCATCTATTGCGGTTGGCTCGCCGCGATTCTGATCACAATCATTCTTCAGCAGACGGGGCGATCTGAAATCGTTTGGATCATCATCGGTGGTTCCGTGTTGATGTTGACAGGCCTGCTGGATGACATTCGGCACTTGTCCCCTGTCCTGCGGCTTTTCATTCAGGTCGCCGTGGCGGGCTGCCTGCTCTTTGCAGGCGTTGGTCGTGCGGTCGCGACGGCACTGCTGGAGCCCTGCCGAGAAGGGCTCCCCGAGTTTATGTTGGGCCCGACGACAGAAATCGGACTCAGCGCCGCGTTTTGCGCAGCCGTGCTGGCAGGGGCGACGAATGCGACGAATCTGATCGACGGCTTGGATGGACTCTGCGCGGGGGTCTTGGCGATCGCGTCGCTGGGCTTTTGGGTTGCTTACATCACCGTGGACACTGTTTTCTCTTTTGGAGCGGAACACGAGATCCTGATCATTGTGCTCCCGCTCGGCACGCTCGGCGCCTGTCTCGCTTTCCTACGATTCAACTTCAACCCGGCATCGATGTTCATGGGGGACAGCGGATCGTTGCTGCTCGGCTTTAATGTGGCCGTGTTCATTGTCCTCTTCGCCGAGCACGCATCCTGGCGGGGGCTGCTGGCCGGCCTGACCATTTTCGGATTTCCCATCTATGACACGGCGCTGGCACTGGGACGACGAGGGCTGAACAAGAAGCCCTTGTTCGTCGGCGACCGTAGCCATTTCTACGACCAGATACGGGATCGCGGTCTCAGTGTCCGGCAAACCGTCCTGATTTGCTACGGCTTGGCGTTTGTCTTCGCGACCCTGGGCGTCGTCATGATTCACTTGTCGGCCATCTATATGATTGCGATTTTTGCGGCCTTGTTGTTGGTGGGCGGCCTGGCGTCCTGGCGATTCGGGATGCTGCGCGTCGATGACGCAGCAGATCGTTCCAAACAACCGAATGCTTGACTGTTCGAGAAAAAATCAGTGAAAGCTGTTATGTTCGTGAATATCGAAACAACTTATTGTTGCGTATCAGAAGGACTTCGACGAATGCGAACTCCTTTTGGCGTGACAACGATGGTTGCGCCCATCAACGATTCAAGATCGTGTTTTTCGACGAAATTCGCCAACAACGCGCGATATTCCAAAAGACTCTCGCTATCCGGACGCAAAAGCAGAATGCCGGAATGCGTTCCGGGTGGATACGCCCGAATGTCACCGAAGCCTTTGTCCGCGGTCACGAAGAAAATGTCTTCGGAGACGACTTTGGGCCAAAGTTCAGAGTCTTTCAATCCAGCCCAGCCCAGTCTTGTTCAAGCACCGTCAATACAGTATGGCCGGAACTGCGCAGTGGCTCGCCCACCATCGGGGAAAGATCTTCATCGAGTTTGACTCTAACAGCCATCTCTCAAGCGACCATCGTCGTATGCGCTGCTTCTGATGCAAAATAAAGCGATGCTTGAACATCCTCTCGCGATAGTTGAGGATATTGCTTGAGCAATTCGTCAATGCTCAGGTTTGCAAGGCTTGCGACAATGACGGACACGGCGATTCGGGTTCCACGAACGCACGGCTCACCGTGATGGACATCCGGATTGCACACAATACGCTGACGCCAGTCTTGAGGGTTCATAAATGACTCCAATTGGCAAGTCGATGATTTTTGGGTGTGATACGATTTTAGTTATCTCAATCCCCGAACTTGATCCCTTGCGCAAGCGGCAACTCTCTTGTGTAGTTAATCGTGTTCGTCTGACGGCGCATGTAGGCTTTCCAACTGTCACTGCCGGACTCGCGACCCCCGCCGGTTTCCTTTTCGCCGCCGAAAGCGCCGCCGATTTCCGCGCCGCTCGTTCCGATGTTGACGTTGGCGATGCCGCAGTCGCTGCCGGCGCAGCCTAGGAACTTCTCGGCTTCCAGCAGATTCTCGGTGAAGATGGCGCTGCTCAGACCCTGTGGAACACCGTTGTGCTTGGCGATCGCCTCGTCCAGATCAGAATATCGAATGATGTACAGAATCGGTGCGAAGGTCTCTTCCTGGACGATCTTGAACTCGTTCTTCGCTCGAGCAATGCACGGTGTGACATAGCAGTTGCCGGAATACGTGTCACCGGAGAGCGGTTCGCCGCCGTAGAGGACTTCCCCGCCTTCTTCTTTGATACGGCCGATGGCCGACTGCATCGTCTTGACGGCGTCGGTGTCGATCATCGGACCCATTAGGGTGCCTTCATTGAGCGGATTGCCGATCTTGATCTGCTTGTAAGCGGCGAGGAGTCGATTGACGAGATCCTGCTCGATCGATTCGTGCACGATGATACGACGCGTGCTCGTGCAGCGCTGGCCCGCCGTGCCCACAGCTCCAAAAAGAATCGCCCGAACAGCCATGTCCATGTTTGCATTGGGTGTCACGATGATGGCATTGTTGCCGCCGAGTTCCAGGATCGTTCGGCCGAGACGATTTCCGACGACCTCGCCGATGCGATAGCCCATTCGGCAGGAGCCTGTGGCAGACACGAGGGGGATGCGTTTGTCATTGATCAGCTCTTCTCCGATGGTCGAGCCGCGGCCGATGACGAGGCTGAAAATCGCGGGATCGACGCCACACTGTTCGCAAACACGCTGAGCAATCTTCGTCGTGGCAATGGCGGTCAGAGGCGTCTTGCTCGAAGGCTTCCAGAGCGTTGCGTTTCCGCAAACGGCGCTGAGCGCCGCGTTCCAGGACCAGACGGCGACGGGAAAGTTGAACGCGCTGATGACGCCCACAACACCGAGCGGGTGCCACTGTTCGTACATACGGTGCCCGGGCCGTTCGGAATGCATGGTGAGGCCGTAGAGTTGTCGAGAAAGACCGACGGCGAAATCGCAGATGTCGATCATCTCTTGAACTTCGCCCTCGCCTTCCGCGCGAATCTTGCCCATTTCGATCGTGACGAGAGCGCCAAGGTCGGCCTTGTGCTCGCGCAGGGCGTTTCCTAAACGACGGACGACATCACCACGTTTGGGCGCCGGAAGCAACTGCCAGGACTCGAAGGCCTCTTGCGCCGCCGCGACGGTCTGCTCATATTCCTCCACCGTGGCTTGGGCGACCGTCGCGATGACCTTGCCGTCGATTGGGGATACGGCGTCGAGCTTCGCGTCCGAGCCCATCCACCGGCCGTTGAAAGTGCCGAGGTTTGTTGAATCAATGCCGAGATTTTTGAGGATGGATTGCATGGGGGGAACCTTGGAAACGTCAAAAAGTCAGAACATAAGAAACGTCAAAAAGTCAAAACGTCAAAACATATGAAACGTCAAAAAGTCAAAACATAAAAAGCATCAAAACGCCAAAAAGTCAAAACATCAAGACGTCGACCAAATCCAAACAACGATGATGGAACATACGTACGCAGGGCCGTGGATGGGACCCACGACCCTCGGGATTCGACGCGGCGTATTGTAAGCGGAGATCAGGCCTTTATGCGACGGATTTCTTTGCGCATCAGAGCGACCGCCTCCTCGATGATGTCGGTTTTGACGTCGAGGACAGGGCGTAGCCGGATGGATTTCTCACCGCAGCGTAATGTCAGAAGGCCAACCTCGTAACACCCCCGCCAGAAGCGGTCTCGAGTTTCCGCATCGGGCAGGCTGAAGGCCAGAAGCAAACCACGGCCTCGGACCGCCTGAATCAGATCAGGGGCCTCTGCAGCGAGTCCGTGAAGCTGATCGAGAAACTGCTCGCCCATCGCCCGGGCATTTTCGACAAGTTGCTCCTGTTCGATGATGTTGAGGCAATGGGTCGAACGGACCATGTCCGTGAAGTTGCCTCCCCAGGTGGAATTGATGCGGCCGGAGACCCGAAAGACGTTGTCGGGAATTTCGTCGAGACGCTCGCCTGCCATGACGCCGCAGACCTGAGCTTTCTTGCCGAAAACAAGCAGATCGGGAAGGACGTCAAAGTGCTGGAAGCACCAGTTCATCCCCGTCACGCCCATGCCTGTCTGGACTTCGTCAAAAATGAGCAGCATTTCGTTTTCGTCGCACAGCCGCCGAAGGGTCTGGAACCACTCCCGTCGAAAATGGCGATCACCGCCTTCACATTGGATGGGTTCGATGATGACGGAGCAGATTCGGTTCGGACGTTCCCGAATCGCGGCGATGATTTCGGCCTCGGCCTGTTTCTCTGCCTCGAGGACCTTTTGCGTGCGATCCGGTTCCGCCAGGGAATAGTCGATCCTCGGGTTGGAAACGCGCGGCCAATCAAACTTGGCAAAGTACTTGACCTTTTTGGGGTCCGTGTTGGTGAGCGACATCGTATAGCCGGTGCGACCGTGGAAACAATTCTTGAAATGGAGAACTTCAGTCCCGATTTCGCCATGACCCGCAGCAAGGTTTTTCTGGATCTTCCAATCCATGGCGGCCTTGATGGCATTTTCGACCGCAAGGGCGCCGCCCTCGATGAAAAACAGCCGAGGCAGCTCGGGCAATCCGACGACGCGATCGAAGGTCTTCACGAACCGGGCCATCTGCGACGTATAAACATCAGAGTTCGCAACCTTGCACATGGCCGCGCTCAAAAGATCCTCGCGGACCTCGGGACGCTCGAAATAAGGATGGTTGAAGCCGATCGGCATGGAGGCGTAAAAGCCGTAGAGATCGAGCAGAGTGCGATCGCCGTTGGCATCGTGGAAGCGGCAGCCCCGGCTGCGCTCAAGATCGACGACAAGTTCAAAGCCGTCGACAAGAATGTGCTTTCTCAGCTCGTTGAGAACATCAGTGGGATTGATACGAATCGGTTCGGACACAGGAGTAAGCATAGCGAGTCTCACGGAAAGGTCGTTAGGTTCGAAAGTCAGGCGACTACGTATACAACATCGGTTGACGCGGCGGACGGCTCAATGATTGATTCAGTGCAGGCGGCCCGCCGTACGGGTCCGTGGAGGGAAAAATCGCTATTCGTCGAAGATCTTTGACATGAAATCGGCCAGGCCGATTCGGAGTCTCCGCCAGGGCTGGGCACAGGCCGTGGCCTGACGGTGTGTGCGATAGGAGCGAAAATCAGCGGATCTATAACACATCGGTCCGTTTATCCAATGGCTCGAGAGTTCTGACAGATTGTAGCGATCACGGTCCCCACGATTCAAGCGTCGAAAACACGCCACGTCGATGCCGGACGAGCCGGGGCGGCTCACTGTCTTCTCGACCAAATGTTCGGAATATGTTCACACACTCGAGCGCCCTGCCCCCAGCCACAAAAGCCCCGGGCCCCCTTGCCCGGGGTCTGAAATAGAGACGTCACAATAGGCGCGTCCCACCTTCCAGTTCATCCCGACTTCGCCTTTCTCGCTAGGTTTCTGACCGTCCGGCCCGCGGCTTCGGAGGAATGTTGCGACTCCGTCGTTTCAAGTTCGTCGAGGTGTTTTTTCCCCGATCGGCACTCATCAAGCCATTCTCTGGCAAAACGGCCGGTTTGGATCTCTTGCAAAATCGCTTGCATTTCCGTCCTGGTTTTTTCATTCACAAGCCGCGGCCCACGGGTGAGTCCACCGTAAGACGCCGTGTTCGAAATCCGTTGTCGCATCGCGGCCAAGCCCCCGGCGTACTGAAGGTCGACAACCTGTTTCACTTCGTGGACGCACTCAAAGTAGGCCACCTCTTCCGGAAAACCCGCCTCGACGAGTGTCTCGTAGGCGACCTTCATCAGTTCGATGACACCGCCGCACAGGACGGTCTGTTCGCCGAAAAGGTCGGCTTCACACTCGGCCGCGAACGTGGTTTCGATCATGCCCCCTCTGCCACCTCCGATGGCGGCGCCCCATGCGAGGGCAAGTTGCCGGGCATGGCCCGTGGCGTCTTGATGAACGGCGAGAATGCAGGTCAGTCCACCGCCACGGGTGTAGGCCTCGCGAACCAGCGTGCCCGGGCCTTTCGGGGCCACCATGATCACATCCGCCTCAGCGGGCGGGTTGATCTGGCGGAAATGAACACTGAAACCGTGGACGAAGCCCAAAGCCTGACCGTGTTTCAGGAATGGCGCAATCTGTTTCGCATAGATGTCGCCCATCGTTTCGTCCGGCAATGCGAAGATGAGAAGGTCACTCCGGCGAACGGCTTCCTCCAGCGAAAGAGGATCAAAGCCGTCGTCAACCGCGGATTCGTGATTTCGGCTGCCGGTGCGCTGAGCGACCAGCACGTTGTTGCCGGAATCCCGCAGATTTTGGGCATGGGCCCGACCCTGGCTTCCGTAGCCCAAAACGGCCACGGTTTTCGAGCCGAGAAGGAGCGGGTCGGCATCGTTCTCATAGTAAACGGGTAGAGTCATCATAATCACCGTAGCTTGCCATAATCTCAATGAAAGCGACATTGCGACACGATATCGGATGTCGTGGAACATGCTATGATAGCTATGATTTAAGAATGCAAGAAATCGATGCACAATTCATTGAGCGCCATTTTGCCGCCACTGCACCACGCCCAAGTCGGATGACCGGCTTTTATGCGCTCATCGGGGTTGTCGCGGCTTTTGTTCTTGTTTGGGCGTTTCGAGCCCAATCATGGCACTTGGTTAGACCTCTGGTCCTGGGGCTGCCCTGGCTTGTGCTGTTGTTGCTCTTGGCCGTGAGTTGGTGGACAACGCTTCAGCAGCGTCAACGTCGTCGGATGATCACGAAGGCGGAGGAGCATGTACAGTTGGAGGCCTGGGAACAGGCTGAACGGACCCTGGAGCCGGCGCTGCAAAGTCCGATTCGGTCTTCCAACGATCGGTGTCAGGCGTTCATGGTGCTCGCGGCCTTGGCTGAGCACAACCGCCAGTATGAATCCGCTGCTCGAATCTATCAAACGCTTCTGCTTGAACGAATCGGCGAGGGCTATCAACTCCAGCGCGTTCAACTGGGGCTGTCTTCCGCCAAACTGCGCAACGAGGAACTCGCCGATGCCGTGAATCTCCTGGATCGGCTGGAAAAGATATCGATGCCTCCGGCATTGCAGGCCGTTTGCCAGTTGATCAGGCTTTCCCAACAGGTGTTCATGGGGCATTATGAGGACGCCGTTGAGAACATGGCCGACCGGCAATCTCTCTTTCGCCGTTTCCTGTCAACCAAGGCAGGATACGGGTACGGCCTTCTCGCCGCGGCGCACCACCGCTTAGGTCGTCTTGACGAGGCGGCCCGGCTTTGGCTCGACGCGACAACCCTCGTTCACCCGGAAAGGCTGGTCGAGGAGTACGATTGTCTTGCGGTCGTGTCGCAAAACTATCCGGCGCTGGAGCAGAGATCATGACGCGCCAGGAGGCCCATCGGCTCATTCGATCCTTGAGACGGCAGTTTCTCTTGCTGACCGTCACGCGTTGTCTTCTCTTGACCACCGTGGCCGTGGGGTTTCTAGGAACCCTCTGGAACCCGTCTGACGCACCCGGTTCTATCCTCAGCGCAAACCCCCTGACGAACGCATTATGGCTCGCGGCCACGTTCGCCGCGGTCGTTTGGGTCGCGTTGACGTTCTATAGCGTTCGTCAGGTGCGGTCCACCAATCAAGCCACTGCGTACATTGCATCGGGAAGGTTGGACCTCGCCGAGGGCCAATTAATGGATGCCTTGCGGCAATTCAGCCTGTACCGCAACGGTAAGCTTCTGGCTTGTCATAAATTGGCTCTTATCGCGCACGGCCAAAAGCAATATCAGGTCGCTGCGGAACTCTGCGACGGCATCCTCTCTTTCGGAGCATGGGGAGGCCTGTCCAAGGGGATTTCCCGTCTCTGTAGAATCATGCTCGTGGATTGTCACTTGTTCCTCGGCGACGTGACTTCCGCCATCCGCGCCCTTCGTCCGGTTTCGTCGCAAGACCCCGATTTGAGCCTGGCGGAGCAACTCCTCGTGTTGCCGATCGAGCTGCGCTGCCAAATCGGCAGCGACCACTACGAACGAGCGGCGTCGTCATTGTCCTGGAAAATGAGTCGGGCAGAACTGCTGGATTCACCAAAGGCCGCCCTGGCCCATGCCTTGCTGGCCGTCGCCTGTCAAAAGACAGGGCAAACCGAGAACGCGACCTTTTTACAACGGCGGGCCGAGCTTTATCACGATTTGGACGAATTGGCGGAGGATTACGACGTGTTGCGGGAAAGGGCGCAGGGCTCTTCCGGCAAGAACTCAGCCCCACAAGCTACAAGTGCCGATAATAAATAGGCTTGAGACCAGATTTTGCCGGGGGCGGGCACAGGGCGGAGATCGCGAAATCGTCCGCCCGACAGACGTTCGACTTTCTGCCAGGAGGCGTTGATTCATGCTTCTTTCCTTTGTTTCCGCGGCGGCCTTATGTGTCATAGGGCAAACAAACGCCATCGAGACTTCCAGAACACCCGTTGAGATGGATTCTCGCACCCCGGTTCGAGTGGCCGGGCCGGACATGGGGCCATGGCTCACCCACCTGGCACGGCACCAAGGGCATCTTGCGGGCAGGCTCGACCCGCGGCGCGCTTCGCTGCACGTCATGGCTCTGCTGAAGGCCGCCATCGACACCTCCCCCGAGGATGCCGAGGCGTATTACTGGCTTTATGACCTGGAGCACCGGCTGGGGCGGCAGGATGCGGCGTTCGACGCCTTGGCACGCTATGTGGGCCTCAGACCCGATGACGATTTCGCCGGTATACGCTACTTCGAGCTTGGATTGGAGGAACGCCAGACCACGGAAGCCAGAACCGAGTTCGTCAAGGCCCAACTCCAACGTGAACAACGCTCGCGAGCGCTGGAGAGTGAGTTGCATCGATGGTTGGCCCATCATTTCTACGAGCGTCGAGAAAACGAATCTGCGGCCCGGGAAGTGGAGCAAGCGCTGCGATTGAACCCGTTGAACGTGTCGGCCCGTGAATTGGCCTATGAGATGTTCAATGCGACCGAGCCGGACCTGCAACGCGTCGAGATGGCATTGCAGCTGATCAGCATCAATCCGAGTCAGGCCAATCTTGTCTGGGACCTTGCCGAATTTCTCGACCAATTGTCGCTGCATCGACGCGCTCAAGCATGGTACACCCGTGCAATCGATCTTCATCGTCGTGCGGATGCCGGACCCATCCCCGCTGAATTTCAGCACAAACTGGCCGTGTCTTATGTGAACTCGAAGGACTTCGAACAGGCGGTCAAGGCCGCTGACAAGGCACTGGCTGTTGCTCCTCGGCTTCACGTCACTCGACTTCTTCGAATGCATGCGCTGACCAAACTGGGGCACACACACGAAGCCGGGACCGACCTCGAGGACGTCGCGAAGGCTTATGCTTCCAGGATTGAAGACGTGAAGACCGACAAGAATTTCGATGAGGCCGCCGAGATCGCCTGGTTCTATGCCTATCACAAGCCGGACCCGGCCCGTGCCTTGACATTGTCCGAAATCGCCATGTCCGACGCACAACCCAGTTCGTTGGCGCAAGTCGCCCATGGGTTTGCGTTGCGTCTTAACGGTCGAACGGATGAAGCGATTCAGGCCTTGAAGCCCCTGGCCGGCTCCGACCAGCTCGCAGCCTACGAATTGGGCCGATTGCAGCTGGACCGGGGTGAGAAAGTCGCCGCCCTGACCACACTCAGCAGGGCCACGGAACTCCAATATTCAGGCATCGCCTACGACTTGATTTGCGAACTCCTTGTGGAGCACGGCGAACCTCTCCCACAGCCGCCGTTGCACCGCAATGTCATCGCGGCGCTGGACAAGTTCCAGTGGGATGTGCTCGATTATCATCACAGGCCGAACGAATTTCTCCAATTCACCGTGGCGTTTGAGCAGAACCCTCAGCCGGCCGTCGGACCGGTGAATGTCCGATTTCGTCTCAAAAACATCGGGCCGTTTCCGATCACTTTCGGCGAAGGCTTTATGGCCAGACCGCTGATTGCCCTCAGTGCCAAGGTGGGGAGCCAAGTGCTTGAGAACCATGACAACTACCTTCAGGTGATGATGAACTCCAGGACGATGTTGCTTCCCGGCGAGGTGATGGAAAAAACCGTCGGGATCGACGTCGGACCCCTGCGGGATCGTTTGATAAGGACGATCACAGAGCCGATGCCGATCGAGATCACCGCGATGTTCGATCCGGTTTATGGAAAAGAAGGTCTCGTTGCGGGGTTGGGCACCATTCGCACAGGCCCGTACAAGACGACTCGCCTTCCTTTGGATGTGTCGACGGAAGGCATCACGGCCATTCTGAATCGCGCCGGCTCGCCTGATCTTCAGCAGCGAATTGTCGCCGCCCAACAGATCGGGGCGATCCTGGCCAGCTTGAGTGCAGGTGTTCCCGCAAGGATTCGAGAAGCGATTCCCGTTGATCGATTGAATGCCGCGCTCTCGACACTCTTGTCGGACCATGCATGGCAAGTGGTCGCCCACGCCCTGTGCGCCTCAGGCTGGTCGCCCTTGGATGATCGAGTCGTCATGGCTGCGTCACAACACGTTCGCAAGCAGCAGCCCGTTGCTCGCCTCATGGCGATTCAACTCTTCGCTGAACAGCACGGAGATCGATTTAAACCGGTTTTGGAACAGGTCAGCCAATCCGATCCCATTCCTTACATACGCCTGATGGCGTCAAGTTATTTGCCCCCGATCACACAGGCGCAGGCGGACTATTCGTCGGATCGGTAGCGAATGTTTGTCGTTACGCCCGCTCCCGCTTCGCTGCGATCCAGTTACGCAGACTCGGGAGGGGCAGCGTATTGATCACGTCTTTTGCTCGGGCCCACCCCCGGCGAGCGGTGGCGACGCCGAGTTTCATCTGATCAAACTGCGCGACCGAGTGCGAATCCGTGTTGATGCTGATCTTGACCCCCGCGTCAACGGCCATGCGGACGTGACGGTCGTTCAGGTCGAGACGTTGCCAGGAAGCGTTAAGTTCCAAAGCTGTATCGGTTTCGGCGGCCTTCGCAACCACGGCGGCCATATCGAGGTCCATGGGCTCGCGGCGGTTGATCAAACGCGCAGTGGGATGGCCGAGCACGCAAACATGGGGGTTTTCCATGGCCATGGTGACACGAGCCGTGATCTTCTCGCGATCCTGCCGCATCGCCGAGTGAACACTGGCCACGATGAAATCACAGGCGGCGAGAATCTTGTCGGGATAGTCCAAGGAGCCGTCGGCGAGGATGTCACATTCACAACCGACGAGAACGGTAATCGTGTCAAGCCGTTTGTTGAGTTCACGCAGCTTCTCGATCTGGCGCCACATCCGATCGATCGAAAGACCGTTGGCGACCGCGCTGGACTTGGAATGGTCCGTAATGGCGATGTATTCGTAACCCAGGTCTGCGGCCGCCCGGGCCATGGTCTCGGCGTCGGTTTTCCCGTCGCTGGCGGTCGTGTGGCTGTGCAGGTCGCCACGGATGTCCTTCAGCGTGATCAGCCGCTCGGGCTTCGAAAGATCGAACTCACCACGGTCTTCGCGTTGTTCCGGGGGAACGAACGGAACGCCGAGCTTCTTGTAAATGGAGGCTTCGTCTTTGCCGGCGAGCTGAGTGTCGCCGTCGAACAGCCCCCATTCGTTGAGCTTCCACTTCTTCTTGACCGCGATCTCACGAAGGCGAACGTTGTGCTCCTTGCTGCCCGTGAAATACTGAAGCGCCGCTCCGAAAGATTCCTTGGGCACAACCCGGCAATCGACCTGAATCTCCGCGCCGTCGCGCCGGTCGACCATGATCGATCCCTTTGTTTTGCCCGAGGCCAGAACGGATTTCGTGTGCGGCAGGCTCGTGAATGCCTGGACAACGCGTTCGCCGTCCTTCGCTTCGCAGAGGAGGTCCAGATCACCGATGGTCTCGCAACCCCGGCGAAGACTTCCGCCTATTTCGACCCGGCGTACGCCCTTGACCTTACGCATATGCTCCGCCAATTCCTCTGCCAGTGGCCACGCCAGTCCCAGTGGCGTTCGATCGGATACGCCTTCCGCGAACTGAAGACCGGCGGCAATCTGCTCGACGCTCTTGGCGCCCATGCCCTTGAGCTGCGCGAGTTCGCCGGAATCGATCACTCGCTTCAGGTCCGAAACACCCGTGACGTCCAACGCTTTCCACGCCAGCGCGATTTTCTTGGGACCCATGCCCGGAATGTTCAAGAGAGCCGGCAGACCGGCGGGCACCGATTGCAGCAAAGCCTGATGTTTCGAAATCTTACCCTTATTCAAGTACTCTTCGATCTTCTCGGCCGTGCTCTTTCCGATGCCCGGAAGTTTGGCAAGCTCGCCGTCGCCGGCCACCGTTTCGATATCGTCTGCGAGATCTTTGATGGTCCTGGCGGCGCGGCGATAAGAGTTGATTCGGAAGACCTGCTCGCCCTTGATCTCCAGCAGGTCGGCCATCTCGTTGAATATCACGCTGAGTTCCTTGTTCTTCATGGATATCGACTATAGCCTGAAATGACGTGTGATCAACATGGACCCGAGGAGAGATCGTCTAGAGCGTTATTCGTGAGCACGGGTTGGCCAGTAGTCCCCTTGACGGTGGATTTTTTTCCGCTGATCGATGTGCCGGAGACCGGAAGCACTCTGGAAGGCGATCTTCGCGTCGAGCAGTCGTTTAAAACCCGAACTCTCGCCGGACCAGGGGTAAAATATGAACTGGCTCGCCGAAGCAAGGGTCGTCAACGCCGCGATTCGCAACGCGGTGTTCGGCTTGCACCGGGCCTGCAAAGCGAGACCGACAATCACGTAGCCCGCGGGTACCAGCAGCATGAAGTAGCCCTGCACGACGTGCATCAGGAGGAGAAAGAGGCCGCCGGGTAGAAGCCAGAGCAAAAGCAACGTCGACAGATGGGGATTCCGCAGTCGATTGCGCCAACAAATCCATAACGAGGGAAATAGAAGGATCGTCCCAAGGCCGAAATCCCAGGTCACGTTGATCGCAATCTTGATCAGATTGCGGAGCAGACCGTCCGCCAGACCCAGTCGAAAGACACTTGTTGCAAGAATCAAGTCCCGTGTATGAGCCAGTCTGTCACCGGCCGAGTCGCCTTCGTTCCGGGAATAGAGGTAGAGCGTGAGCATATACAGCATCAGGCATCCCAGCATAAGGATGATCATTGATCGAAGACCTCCTTGACGGCGTCGTCGCCACGCGACATAGGCAAAAAGAGGCCCGAGGTAGATAAGGAGATCAGAGCGAAGAAGTAATCCGAATGATAACAACACGCCGGCCCACAACAATCGAGTGCCGCATTCTCGAACCAATGCTTGATGGCATAGTCCGACAACAAGCAGTCCAATCACGGTTGCCGGGAGATACGTCAGCGCGACGGTCGATTGAAACCAGACCAGTGGGTTGACGCCAAAACCCAAGGCCAGCCAAAAGGCGATACCTCTGTTGAGAAGCCACCGCAATCCTGAGAATAGGAGTAGTGGTGCGAGGATTGAGGCAAGGACGGACCATACCTGGTAGGCTGTGTACGCTGACACGCCGGTATAGGTCAGCAGCGTGCCCAGAAGGACCCAGAGGGGATAGCCGGGAGGATGCACCGGGTATTGCACGGGAAATCCGATCCCGGCCACGAAGGCCAATTCATCCGGATGGACCGGGGTCGGGTGATTCCAAAAGGGAATCCGCAACACGAGCAAAATAATCACAAGCAGAATACCGCATTGCCATCGCCCTCCCTGCGTTGACAGGTCGCTGCTTTGTTCGTTTGTCGTCACCGCCATGAACGAATGTTAAAGCTGGACTTGCCAAGCGGCAAAACTTAAACTTCCCGCAACTCCTGGCGAGAAACGAGCGGTAACCCGAGGGCCGTCGATCATGTCAACGCAAGAAATCAAACGAGTGGGTATTCTGACAGGCGGTGGCGATTGTCCCGGGATCAACGCCGTTCTGCGTGCCGTCACCAAAACGGCCATGTTCGACCACGGCTGGGAGTGTTTCGGAATCGAAGACGGATTTCTGGGATTGATCGAGGACCGAATCCGCCCTCTGAGTTTCCAGGACGTCAGCAACATTCTCACACGCGGCGGTACGATTCTCGGGACGTCAAACAAAGCCAACCCCTCTCGCTTCGCCGTCGGGCATGACGCCGACGGCCATCCGATTTTCAAGGACGTGCGCGAAAAAGCCATGGCCCATTACCGGAAACACAAGTTGGACGCTTTGGTCGTTATCGGTGGAGACGGAACCATGACTTGTGCCGCAACGATGATTCCGATGGGTCTGCGCTGCGTCGGTGTGCCGAAAACAATCGACAACGATCTCATGCACACGCATGTCACCTTCGGATTTCAGACGGCCGTGGAAATTGCAACGGAGGCCTTGGACCGACTGCATACAACGGCAGCCAGCCATAACCGCGTCATGGTCGTCGAGCTGATGGGGCGGAACGCCGGCTGGCTTACGCTCTTTGCGGGACTGGCGAGCGGAAGCGACGTGATTCTGATCCCCGAAATTCCATATGATATCAATAAGGTCTGTGATTATTGCCGGGACCGGATGGAGCACCATAAGGCATTCACCATCGTCGCGGTCTCGGAAGGCGCCAGGCCCGTGGGCGGCGAGCAATTCGTGCACAAGACGATCGCCGACAGCCCGGACCCGATTCGTCTCGGCGGGATCGCTCATCAACTTCAAGACCAAATCGAAAAGTGCTCCGGCATCGAGACCAGGGCTGTTGTTCTGGGGCATGTGCAGCGCGGCGGAACGCCATGTGCTGCGGACCGAGTGCTGGCAACACGCTTCGGACATGCCGCGACGGAGCTGCTGGCCAGGGCTGAATTCAGCCGTCTCGTCGTCGTGCAAAGCGGCCAGATCACCAGTGTTCCCATTGCTGAAGTGGCCGATCGGCAACGCCAGGTTGAACCGGACAACGAACTGGTCAAGATCGCCAGGTCCGTCGGCACTTGTTTCGGTGATTGATCCGTCAGGAGGCTTTTCCCTGTTCCGCGACGTCGGGGCGGATGCGTACCGCATCGCCCTGGGCCGTGCAGCGGCCGGCGGCGGTGCGCTGTTGGGCGAGGTTGATGATGGCGTTGGCGCCCGAGCGTGCGGCAGAAGCCTTCAGTGAGGTGATGGCCTCCTGGGGTGTGCGATAACCTTCCACAAAAACCGCTTCGATCTGCTGGATGATCTTGTAGCCCGCGACCGTCCCGGTCGAACTCGTCGCGATGATCTTCGCTGCATCCTGTTGTTCGGCCTGAAGATCGGCTTCCGTGCGTCCGGCATAAGCCTGGAGTTTGGGGTGGAGAGGGGCCGCCTTTCCACGCCGGCGGATTTTGCCGATGAGCCGCTGAAGCAAAAGCAGCACGAGCAGCACGATCGTGATGCCGAGCAGAAGGGGCCGATTGCCCTGAAGCCAAGTGCCGACGTCCATGCCGACATTGTAACGGCTTTGCGCCCGGACGCTCCCCTGAAGGTAATTTCCGGAGTTGACCGGCGCTTGCGAAGATGGCGAACTGCGATTCTAATACCCGTCCCCCTTAAGTCACGCCGGGGCGGCCGAGTGGCGCTCGGGCGGACCGAGGCCCCCATCGTCTAGTGGCCTAGGACACCGGCTTTTCATGCCGGCGACAGGGGTTCGACTCCCCTTGGGGGTGCTAAAACAGAGACTGCCGTATAATTTCCGCAAGGCGTTGTATGGCAGTCTCATTTTTATGCGCTACCGCGCCGCCCCCCAAAGGAAAATCATCACCCAACCCAAAGAAAGCCCAGGGCCTACCTGCCCGGGGTCTTAACAATGGAGTCGCGTCAAATGGCTGTGGTTCGGATTCCGTCGTCGTCGGTATTCATTTCAATGCATGACGTTATTATACCATGGTATTAATAAATTGTATGGGCGATTCTTCGGTTCTTAGAGTTGCTGCGAGATCGTGGAAAGCTCAGCAGCGGATTTCTTAAGTCACTCGGCAATTATGACTAAACAGCGGCGGTATCTGTGCCTGGCCGACTGACAAGCTTGAACGGCTGAGCGTCTGAAAGTAAGATATTTCCCCGAAGACAGGAGGGTTGCTCACCCTGGGTGAAGCCTGCCCGGATCGATAATCAAAAAAAAATGAATATCGGGAAAGAGAGTTCTATCGATGGTTCGATGACAACGGCGCAGGACGTCGCTGGTGAGGCGCGCCTTCGACTCAGCGCCCTTTGGCCCGATTTGTACGCCGAACTCCGTACGATGGCCAACGATTGTCTGGCTGCCGAGCGCAAGAATCATACACTGCAACCCACGGCACTCGTGCACGAGTTGTACTTGCGTTTGCTGAGGCATCCTCCCGGGCTCACGGCGCAATATCGTGAATTGATCGGAATTGCCGCACGCGTCATGCGGCAAATCCTGGTGAACTACGCAAAAGCCCGGCAGGCCGTGAAACGAGGCTCCAAGCATACAAGAGTTTCCTTTGATGAGTGCTTCACGGATCTTCAAACCCGTTCAGTGGATTTGCTTGAGCTGGACGAAGCTCTGACGGATCTCAAGAAGTTGGATGACCGTCTGTTCCGTGCCGTTGAACTGAGGTTCTTCGGCGGCCTCTCCACAAAAGCGGCGGCGGAATTGTTGGGATTGTCGGAAAGCGCGATGAAACGTGAATGGGCCATGGCCCGCGCCTGGCTCTATCAGCGTCTATCTGGAGAACCCGATGAACAAAGGGCCGAGAACTGACCCCGATGTCTTCAGTCGCGTCAAGACTTTGTTCCAGCGTGCACTTTCGCTCCGCCCGGGAGAACGCGAAGCTTTCCTAACGAAGTGTGAGGAAGCCAGCCCTGAACTTGTGGCGGAGGTTCGGAGGCTGTTGAAGGCAAGTCCGCCAACCGATTTTCTGGAACCGGTGGCGGGGGCGGTGATTGACCGGATTATCGATCCTTCTCCACAGGAACTGATCGGGCAGGATGTCGGTGCGTACCGAATCGAGCGTTGGATCGACGCCGGGGGGATGGGCGATGTTTACATCGCTCGTCGGACGGACACGCGCCTGGAGCGCAAAGTGGCCATCAAGGTTTTGCGTCGCTCGTTGTTCACCTCCACGTTTTTTGAGCGAATGCAAGAGGAACGTGAACTTCTTGAAAGGCTGCATCATCCCAATATCGTCAAGTTGTGTGACACGGGTATGACGACGGACGGGCTGCCGTTCCTGGTGATGGAATACATTGAAGGGCGGCCGATTACCGAGTACTGCGACAAAAAAAGTCTGACAATCACGAAGCGTCTGGAACTTTTTTGTGAAGTCTGCGATGCCGTTCATTATGCCCATCAGAATCTGATCGTGCATCGCGACCTCAAACCGACCAACATTCTTGTCACGACCGACGGTGTCGTGAAGCTATTGGATTTCGGGATTGCCAAGCTTGCGGCGTTTGGACAACCGGCCTCCGATTCCTCGACGGTCGCCACGGCGATGACACCCCAGTATGCGAGCCCGGAGCAGTTGGCCGGGGATCTGATCACGACGGCAAGCGATGTGTATTCGTTGGGTACCATTCTCTTTGAGCTTCTTACGGGCGCCTTGGCGCATCCTCCGGCGTCGAGGGAGCCTGAAATGGATTTAGGCGTTTCGACGCGCGAACGACTTCCCAGTCGACGCATTGGAAGTCACGAAGAACCTGATTGGGTGCGCATTGCTGCACGGCGCTCCATGACCACTCGTCGTCTCGCAAGGAAGCTACGCGGTGACCTCGACGATATCGTGACCATGGCGCTGCAGGTGGACCCCTCAGCGAGGTATCGGTCAGTACAGCAAATGAGCTGCGATCTCCAACGACATCTTCGCAATCAGCCGGTGACGGCGCGGCGTTTGACGTTGGGCTATCGAATCTCGAAGTTTGCTCGCCGTAACAGGATCGCCACGTTCGCGAGTTGCCTTGCGCTGGGAAGCATGATCTTCGCGACCGCCGCCATCGGTGTTGCCCTGATTCAAACCAGAACGGAGCGAGATCAGGCTCAGTCGGCACGTGTCCAAACCCAGGAGACACTCAGTTTTCTTTCGAAGCTGCTGAGTGAGCCCAAATTGCGCGACAGCGATGCCGGGGCACACGTCATGGACGTTCTCCAAATCGCGGAGGATCAGCTCGCCGCGAATCCACCGGAAGATCTTGCCGTAGAGGCCATGATACGCACAACGATGGGCAAGGCGATGTTGAATCTGGCACGGTGTGAGGATGCCAAACGCCAGTTTGATCGTGTGCTTGAGATACGACAAAACGAAATCGATGACTCGATGGTGGAGACGGCGAACAGTCTGGTTTGTCTATGCGAGTCCCAGCAATGTCTGGGTGATTTTTTGTCTGCAGAGGCCTCCGCGAGACGAGCGCTGGCCCTGTACAGGGCTGCCCAAAGCGAGAATTCGTACGACGTTGCGTTGGGCTTGAATAATCTGGCCGTTGTTCTTCAGCGAACCAACCGGCATTCGGAATCCGAGCCGTTGCTTCGAGAAGCGATCCGGATCTCGGAATCGAATTCAAAGTGTTCCGAGCTGCTCCCCGTGATTCGAAACAGCTTGGCGATGGCACTTTATGCGCGAGGTGCTGATGAGGAAGCACACCGTCTCCTGGAAAGCGCGCTGGAAGATGCCCTGCAGGATCAAAAGCACGTGCCGACGATCGGTATCGCCTGGAATAATTACGCCAAGCTACTCAGCCTGCGCGGTCGGTTTGTCGAGGCCTTCGATTATCTCAAACGCGCCTATAAACTGCAGCGACAGGAATTCGGACCCTGGCATCCCGAAGTTGCCAGGACTCTCAACAACCAGGGCTATATCCTGTACACGACGGGTAACAATTCCGGCGCTGAAGAGGCGTTTTCCGAGTCGATCGAAATTCTGCGACGAACTTTGGGAGAAGAGCACATTGAGTATGCCCGGGGAATGTACAACCTCGCAAGAGTCTTGCGCACGAAAAAGGCATTGGATGAGTCGGAACGTTGTCTGCGAAAGGCCGCGGAGATTTATGAGAAAAAGCTGGGAGCGGAGAATCCTTTCCTCATATCCATTTTGACGAATCTCGGGTCGGTGTTGCTGGATCAGCGAGAGTACGAAGAGGCTACCGTGCCCCTTAGACGGGCCGTGTCCATGATTCGAGGCGAAGTGCCGGCAAAAGAACAGCATGTCAGCAATAGTATGATTCTTCTTGGTCTCGCATTGATTGGAAACCGCGAGTTCGTCGAGGCCGAGTCACACCTTTATGAGAGCATTCGTTTCCTTGAAGAGCATTACGGGAAGGAAAACCCGTCAACGCTTGATGCGAGAAGTGTCCTCGGACTGTGCATGGCCCGGGCGGGCCGGTGTTCGGAGGGATGCGAGGTGATGCTCAATAGCCACGAACGGGTTGTTAAAGTCGTCGGCTCAGACCATCCGATCAGTTTGTCGATCGAGAAGCGAATCACGCTTTGCAATGCAACGAAATAGGGTGTTCATATCATCGTTGATATAATGTCATCGACCACACCTCGCCGAGGAAACAGGCAAGGTGTGGTCGATTCTTGAAACGCTGCGATGTCATTGCGCGATCACAAAGCAGGCGTTGACTACCCACCGTTCAGGCTTTGCTGGCCCTTCCTCTTGGGACAAGGATCATCGACGCAATTCAATCCTTCGGTCCAGGTGCCTCCAACATAGTAAGAGCATTCTTCTTCGGTCGTTTCCTCGCAAAGGAAGGGCGGGGCCGGCACAATCCCAACGAAACAACACCGCCCCAAGGGACACGGCTCAATCGTGTTATCGAAAACCTGACCGTCGCCCTGTTGGCAGTAGGAACCTTCGGAAATCAACCCTCCGATGACTCGAACATGATCGCCGACCTGGAAATCACCCAGGTTGTTGACCTCGTAGAGGCCGCCGGAGTCGGACTGCAACAAGACGCACGGAGTCCCTTGCACGAGAGTGCCGCATTCATTGAAGCATGCGCCGATCTTATTGTCGGGAATATGAGGGAGATCGACCAACGGGAAACAGAACTGGGCATCAAGGTCAACCGTCCCCGATATCCAGACGCGATCGCCGAGATTGAAGTTGCCGGGGTTCCAGATTCCGAACTCGGTCCCGCAGTCCGCCAGGAAATGATAACACCCCTGAGTCACGACGTTCAGCTCACCGCATCCGGAAAACGGCGTACCGACACACGAGAGAGGATCACATCGGAAGCAGAGATTGATCGCGAAATGCGGCGAGCTCGGATCATTCGTGTCGAATTCCAACGTATCCATGATAATGTTGTTCTGTAGCAGTTCCTCGATGGTGAGGGTCGACGTGAGCCGAAGCGTGCTGCTTGAGCAGGCCTGGATTCTCCCCGTTGTCGGAGGTTCATTGCCCGGTCCTCCAATGCCAATTCCCCCGGCGCCGAATTTGACCCACCTCGCGGAAAAGTTGTCAGGGAGGACGAGATTACCGATAAGAAGGGGAACGGCCCCGGAGTTGTGGAAATCGAAATTGAACACGAAGGAATGTGGGTTGAGCGGTAGATTCAGCGTGTCGCCATCCCGAACGGGTATGTTTGTGTAAGTGGAATCCATGATCGGGTTGGCGTTGTCCGGGTCCACGGTGAAGATGTAGACGGGCGAAGCCGTGCTGCCGTTGGCGTTGTGTGCGATGACCACCCAGCAGTATGACATGCCGGGCGTCAAGATCAGCCCAGTGGGTCTTAGCACAAACTGCTGCAGATCGGTTCGTCCAAAGACGAGCTGGTCGCAAACCGGATAGTTCATGATGCGGAACTCGAAACTCTCCGCGAATTCGACCGGCGTCCAACTGAACGTCATTTGATCGGGCTGGGGTGTCGTCGCCCAGTTCAAAGGGCAGAGCAATTCCGGCGCCGTCGGGAGGTTGGCGCCGACGCCTGCCGTGGCTTCGAGATTCACGGTGAAGTCCACGCCTCCGATTAGACCCGGCGTTCGTATTCTCAACCCGGCTGAGTAACTTCCCGCGAAATCCGCGGAAAACTCGACCGTGAAATTCACCGTGCCGAGCGGAGCAATCGAAGTGGGAGGCTCCGGAATACGGAAGCGGCCGCCGGCGCCGACCAGTGATGCGGAGACAGGCATCTCACAATTCAACAGATTTTCAAGCTGGAAAACTCTCTTGCTGGTTTCACCGGTCAACACTTCCTCAAACGTGACCGTGTCGCCGTCGTCAAGCGGGGGGCCTCCCGCTGTGAGAACAGGCGGTGTGAATCCCAGGTCTTCGACACAGGAGAAATTCCTGCGTCGATTGAGGATTTCATCTAACGAGCACTGGCTGAACATTGCTCCGCCACAGCTTGAGAGTGTGGAGCGCATGATCGAGCAGGGGACGGTGCACGTTGTGCACATGTCTCCCGGATAGTTATCCTGATTGCAATGCCATGCACCCCAGTTGTGTCCGAGTTCATGTGCCAGCAGGGTTAGACGTTGGTTTCCAAGACGCTTCTCAACCCAACAAGCGCCGGGGCCGCAGATCGCGCCGACGTACCCTCGTCCGACGACGCTCCCGTCCAGGTTTCGCCCGGTCCAGAGTGATGCCAGGTCGGCATCTGCATCGGCCTGGGTGGTGCGCCATTCGGTTCGAACTGCGGACAAGACGGCGGAACCGCCGGGGATGTCCGCATAAATGTCATTCGCCTGATCGCGAAGAATGAGCCTGACGATTTCATGCGTCGTGTCCAACTGCACTTCATATACAAACGTATTAATCTCATTCACATTATCTTCGATGAACTGCTGAGCGGCCATCAGCTCTTCCGGCGGTGTACCCGGAAAGCTCGCAACAAACGCCGAATCGCCGTCGCAACCCAAGCCCGTGACGAAAGGACCTACCGGTTCGCAGGGATTGCCGGCACCTTCGTTTTGCTGCCGCGCCTCCTGGGCGAATCCTGCCACGGCTCCGCACTGACCCGCCGGCAAGGTGCTGTCGCTCTCATCATAGAGTGCATAAAGATTTGCGGCCGCGTATGGAAACAGCCTGCGCAATGCAACCAGCCCATAAGCTTTGCCATTGGGGAATTGAATTCTCGCTTCGAGACCGCTTGGCAGAACTGAACCCGTTGCGACGGAGCCTGGAATATTCGTCAGTTGTCCACGCATCGTGCGGACCGGGCCGGGATCAATTTCGGTCAGCGTGCCGTTTGCATTGCTGACAAGAACCTGAAACCCCGACGCTCTTACAGAATGCGGGGTCAACGTGAGTGTTACATTTTGCCCGGCCAGGAGGAAGCTTGCCTGGAAGGGATTTCCTTCAATGGCGGCCGCATTGATTTGAATGATCTCACTATCAGAGACGCTGAGCGCCTGTTCAGCCATGGGTTCCCAGAGTCCGACGGACAATGCAGATCCGTCCGCTGGTGTGAATATCAACAGCACCAATGCAAGACTTAACGGCAAAACAGAATGCGCTGAACGATGCTCGCTCGACATGGCAGAGACTCCTTTTGGTTTAAAGATGAAAGACTTCTCAACTACTCCGATGGAATGGACTATAGAAAATGCCTTGTCGCGCGCCAAGGTTTTTTGCGTGAAGTATTCGTTCGTTTTTTAAACAAGAGATTCTCATTTGCCGTTAAAAAATTTTTTGAAAATTTCTGACCGACAGCGCGATAATTTTTGCACTTACTTCGGGAAGTCGTGTCTTCGAAATGATGTGAAAGGTGGGTTGCGCGCCAAGGAAATACCGCAAGCAATATCTTGTGTTCATTGCCGGAGAGACTAATTCAATCAACCTTAGGAGGTGTTTGATGGATGGAGGTTCCTGCGCTCGTTCAAGTCTGGCGTATGTTTTCTTGATTTTGTGTTTGGCCACGTCTGTTCTGAAAGCTCAGTCGGGTGAGGCAAATCAGCAAGAGGGGATCCAAAACGCCCAGGGTGGCCACGTCGACAGCCGAATGGATTTCTGGGAATACGCCGACGACGAGTTCCTTGTGCGCTATGCCAAAGCTGTGGCATTCCATACGTTCACCAATCGACTGCACGACGAAGGCAATGGCACTTTCAGCTTTAATGTCGTGCCCTGGACCGAAGACCTTTTTGCCGTGGCCTGCCCGACGGCCTCGATCAATCTCTGCCCGTCCGTGCGCTTCTTCGGCCAGCCCATTGCCGATCCGTGGAACGGCTCATCGGCGTTTCTGGTCGGTGAAGATCTTGTCTTGGTTGCGAAGCATACGTTCGGTGGCAACAACGGCGATCCGGTTGCCATTTGCGCATCGGGCCGAGCCTTCATCTTTGACCATTTTCAATATGCAATTCGGGCGTCCTATCCGGGCTCGAACGGCGTCGTGATTTTTCCGGCAGAGAACGTTTTTTTCTGCGCAGAGGCCGTGACGTGGGAACCTTCGCCCGGCGTGATCAACGACTGGGTGTTGGTCCGCTTGGATCGACCCGTGCCGGAAAAGCGCATTCCGTTTCGAATTCGGCGACAGGGCGTGGCCGAGCCCGGAGCACCCGCATCGCTTCTTGGTTTCCCCGATCGTCTTCCCTTAAAGCTTGAGCGCAGCGCGATTGAATCCGCCGTGTCAGGCGGCACGGTTCGAGTCCCGGCCTTCGTCAGAGTCGGAAACTCGGGAGGCGTTATCGTGAATGAAATCACGGGGAAGGCCGAAGGTCTTGTTCGATCGGGTCCGACCTATCTGGAATGCGATGAGGAAAATGACTGTCGTGCGGATCCCGAGTTTACGAGGGTGGCGTCTGCATTGAGCTTCGCAACCGCCAAGGAGGGGGTCCCGCCGGTGGGCATGCAGGTCTCGCCGATCGGACCGATCGAACATCACGGACCGCCCGGTGGGCCGTTCACGAATGGCGAACCGCAGATCGTCATGGGCTTTACGTACCAGATTGATGTGCCTTTGCCGGAGCCGGGCTTCTTGCCGAGTCGCACGGTTGATTTCACGGTGACACCGGATGCGAACGGACTCGTGGGTGTGCGCTACCCCGGACGCGGAGCGTTGCAGACCGGGCCCATCAGCGGAACCTTGGAACCGGGCGATGTCCGGGGTGTCGTCGCCGGACTCATGACGCCCGTCCTCAACTTGTCGGCTGGTGCCTATGATGCCGACATTCATTTTTTTGACGGCGCCTATCGGGCATCGGATTTCCGACGTCATCGTATTCTGGTCGGCGTCGAAGGATTCGACGTCGACCCGGACGAGCGCTTCGCCGGCGACGGACCCGGCGCTCAACCCGACGAAGAAAAGTTTTATTCGATCACTAACAAGTACACCGTTTCGCAACAGGTCAGAGTCAGCGCAAGCGATTCGTGGATACGAGTCGACGACGGACCCGGGCCTGTCACCTACAACATCGATCCGAACATCATCTTGCCGGCAAATGGTTCGTCGGGGCTCGTCCCGAACCAACCCGTGGCGTGGACAAAGCTTTCCCTGGATGCGACAGGACTTTCGGACGGCGTTCATGTCGGAACTGTGGAGTTCGTCTCGATGTTTGACGGACAGCCCTCACCGGCCCCCGTGTTCCGTGAAGTCCGCATCGACGTCGGACGTCGCTTCTTCGGTCTTCCGAATGCACCGCTTGTGATCAAAGGGCTTGATCCCGTGCTCGTTCCGATTGAGTTGCCTGAGTTCTTGCTCGAAGTCGTCGACCTCGACGTCGCCCTGAACATTGAGTACCAGGACGGCGATGTAAACGGCCTCGTGCTGGGACTGGTTTCGCCGGAGGGCACGAGCATCACGCTGCATGAGGATCGTTTGGATCCCGGAGATGTGCTCGACACGGTGTATGACGATGATACGAATCCGCCGTATCGACGGAATCGACTCGCAGACTTCAACGGCGAGAAGGCGGCCGGGACCTGGAATCTTGTCTTCGATGCCAACGGTGGGACCAAAGGCAGGTTTGAATTGCGCGACTTTACGCTCCGTTTCATCCTTGCGCCGCCGGGAGGCAATTCGTAGTCAGGTCCGCATTCGTTCGCCACCATAACAACGGTTGGAGTCTAGGGAGTTTATCGGACTGCACCCTCGGCCAATCTCGTGCCTCTCCGGGTATAATCGTGATGCGAACACGATCTTCTTTGGGGAGCACGCCGTTGGCAACCGAGTCCGGCAGAACGAGTCTGGATGCGCTCGATTGCAGAGTTTCCGTGGACGATGCGTCCGTGGAGAAACTGCTGCCGGAGGTTTATGATGAATTGCACGCGCTGGCCGAGCGATACCTCTTCAGCGAGCGACGCGATCACACGCTACAGCCGACCGCTTTGATCCACGAGGTTTACCTGAAGCTCAGCGCCGATTGCCCGCCGAGTTGGAACAATCGATCCCATTTCGTGGCGATCGCCGCGAGAGCCATGCGCGAAGTGCTCGTCAACCATGCGATCAGAAACAAGGCCAAGAAACGCGGGGGCGATTGGCGTGAAGTGGCCTTGGATGAAGCCGTGACCATTTTTGAAGACCGCTCGGTCGATCTTCTTGCCTTAAATGAAGCGCTTCAAAAACTCGCCGAGAACGATCCGAGGCAGGCCCGAATCGTCGAACTCCGTTTTTTCGGCGGACTGGGCGTTCGCGGGGTTGCTCAAGTGATGAACCTGGGAGTCCGAACGGTGGTGCGCGAGTGGCGCGTCGCCAGGGCCTGGCTCCGACGAGAAATCAGCACGAGTTGATGATCGCACAGCATGACGCCAACCAGATGGAACCGGATCAAGGATCTCTTTGAGCAAGCGACCACCCATCCGCCCGAAGAGCGCGACGCCTTTCTGGATGAGCAGTGTGGTGGCGACAAAACGCTCAAGCTGGAAGTCCGTTCACTCCTGAAAAACGACCGCGATGACAACTTTATCGAGCCTCCTGATTTGGGTGAAGTCGCGCATATCTTTGAAGACGCTGAAACTGCGTCACTCGTCGGAAGGCTGGTCGGACCTTATCGTCTGGTGCGGCTCATCGACTCCGGAGGAATGGGCCACGTTTACCTCGGCGAACGTGCGGACGGTGAGTTCGAAAAGCAGGTCGCCATCAAAATCATGCGTCACAACCACTGTTCGCCCGAGTTGGTCAAACGCTTCGGCAGGGAGCGCAGCACCCTCGCTGGTCTGGATCACCCGAACATTGCCAAGCTCATGGATGGCGGAACCACCGCCGACGGCCTTTCGTATCTGGTCATGGAATATGTTGAGGGCCGGCCAATCGACGAATATTGTGATGGGGTTCGGTTGGATACGAGTCAGCGACTGGAGTTGTTTCGCAAAGTCTGTGGAGCGGTTCACTATGCGCATCAACGCTTGGTGGTTCATCGAGACTTGAAGCCGCGGAACATTCTTGTCACGCCGGAAGGCGCACCGAAGCTCCTGGACTTTGGGATTGCGAAGTTACTGGACAACGATTCTCATCATGCCGCGGCACAAGGTGCGACGGTTCCGTTTCTGACCCCCAGGTACGCGAGCCCCGAACAGGTCGCAGGGGATGCCATCACGACCGCAAGCGATGTCTACTCCCTGGGCGTCATTCTCTTTGAACTACTGACCGGACGATCGCCTTATCGAGTCAAAACGCGCTCAAATCACGAAATGACTCGAGTGATTTGGGAACAGGAACCGATTTTCCCCAGTGCCACGCTTCGCAGATCCTCAGAGGATCAGCTTTCACTCACCTCAACCCGGATGCCCACCAAGGCTCAAATCGCTGAAAGCCGGCGGACGGAACCCGATGCCCTTCAACGCCGGCTCACAGGCGACCTGGACAACATCACCATGATGGCCCTCCAGAAGGAACCCCAACGACGATACGGATCGGCCGAACAGTTCGCCGAGGATATCCGCTGCCACCTTGTCGGGCTGCCCGTGATTGCAAGGCGAAGCACACTGTCATATCGGGCAGCCAAGTTTATCAAACGAAACAGGGCAAGCGTCATCGCTGCGACGGTCCTCGCATTGACGTTCATCGGCGGCATCATCGGGACCAGCGTCGCGCTGATTCGAGTGAACGCCGCCCAAAAAAAATCGAGATTGATGAATGAATTCCTGCAGGACGTCCTGGCGGACACCGACATAGCAGTCGTCGGAAAAGACCTGACCATGCGCCAGGTCCTTGATCGTGCCGCGGATCGAGTCGGAAAAAAATTCCAACAACATCCTGAGGTGGAGGCGTCGCTCCGGTCGACGATCGGCAAAGCCTACCGTGGGCTCCGTAGTCTCGAACCCGCGGAAGAGCAACTGAAAAGATCGCTCGAGCTGCACATTGAGCAATACGGCGAGCACAATCTGGAGGTTGCCGAAAGCCTCCACGAGTTGTCCGTGTTGCTCCACATCAAAGGAACGAATGATGAAGCCGAAGAACTGAGCCGTAAGTCGTTGAAGATTCGCCGAAGTCTCATTCGCAAGGACGACGAATCCGTCGCCTCGTTGATTTCAGACATCGGCGTGATCGTCAAATCGCAAGGTGACTATGACCGAGCCGAACCGCTGTACAGAGAAGCCCTTGAACTGAGCCAGCGATTGTTCGGTCCCGAGCACCACGATGTCGCCTCAAAGTTAAATAATCTTGCCGTCCTTCTCAAAGTGCAGGGGCGATTCAAGGAATCGCATCCGCTTTTCGAACGCGCGCTCGACATCTTAAGAACGAATTTTGGAGACGATCATTTCCTCACGGCCAACACGATTAACAACCTGGCTAACTTGCGGCACGCTATGGGCGACTATCAGGGAGCGCTTGATCTGCTCCGCCAGGCGCTTGAGATCAATCGACGGCTACTCAGCCCTTCGCACCCGCGGATCGCCATCGCTGCGAATAACCTCGCCGCCCTCCTCCAGACACTCGGCGAGTACGACGCGGCCGAGACGCTCTTTCGTGAAAGCCTCGAAATCAACGAAACTCAACTCGGCGCAGAACATCACAGAACCGCGACGTCGCTGCACAACCTGGCGAGACTCCTTTTGATTCAGCGGAGACTCGAGGAAGCCGAGCAACGCTGTCGGCGAGGCCTCGCCATACGCCGCGAGCTGCTGGGGGATTCACATCCCTATTTTGCAACAAGTCTGGATGGCCTGGGCCATATCATGATGGTCAAGGGTGAATTCGCCGAAGCGAAACAGGCGCTTCATGAAGCTTATGAAACTCGAAAAAGAATCTATCCCGAGGGTCATTCCGAGGTCTTGTCCAGTCTGGAGCATTTGACGGAATACGCACTGAAAACCGGTCATCCCGACAAAGCGCTGTCTTACGGACGTGAGGCCGTGTCCATGAGTCGAAGACTGTTTGACCGGCCGGACGCCTTCATCGCGACGGCCGAGAGGTTGCTCGGCGTGGTTTTGTCGGAAATGAAAGAATTCGAAGAAGCTGAACCGCTTCTCAGGACCGCTTTGCAGGAAGGGCGACAGATGCTCGGGCCGTCCCATCCGTTTGTCGCCAAGACGCTTTGCGACATCGCACGAAACCTCTTGGCCCAAGGCAAACCCGAGCTTGCAGAACCACTCATCCTCAAGGCCGTCGAAATCGAAAGGTCTCGTTTCCCCGATGGGCACCAACGGCTTCAAGCGAGCGAAATCCTTCTTGATGACGTCCGTGCGTCGGCTCGGACCGCGGCGAATCGGCATTCCCGGGACATTCCACAGGGGTTTTAGGACGCAGGACTCGGTCTTAGTGTAATTCTTCATTTTTTTTTGGCGCGTCCACACGACTGTTTTTGCATTACTTCCCGGTTCCCTCACTTCTATTCCGTCAAAGGGGGGACCGTTGTCGCTTGAGGAACTTGTCACGGCTTTCGCGCATCGCCCGGGGGGAATTGGCGAGCCGCGATTTGCGTTGGGAAAGAATTGAATATGGAGGAGGGGACCATGGTCTTCAAAAATCTAAGAACGCTGTTTCCGGCATCGATGGTGATCATTTTGGCGATCGCCGCAAACGCTCGTCCCGCTTCGGCAGAGGCCGTTCGATTCGATATCACGGATTTGCAGTTGGGCTTCTTCGGCCAGCAGTTCTCGGTCGATTACGCGACAGACTTTGCAGAGATTGAGAACAAGGTGATTACGAAAACGCGGATGCATCTGGAGTTCAACACGAGCGGTCCCATCGGCGGCGATTTAGGCGACGCTGCGAACATCGCGATTGATTTCCAGCCTCCCACGATCAACCTGCCGATTCTTCAAGTGTCGGGCGCAGACTTGGGCTGGCAGGGACAGGGACAATTCACGGCTGATTTTGAGACCGATCTACTGAATGAGCCGTTTCTTGACTTTGGCAATCCTCCCCCCGACCTGGTCCTCTGGTTTGCCCGGATCTTCAGTCTTGATGACGCAAACCCGGCGTTGGGCGGTCAGTTCTCCAATTCCTTCATCGAGGTCGAACTCGCGCCGATTCCGGAACCGGCCACCTTCGCGATGTTGTCCGCGGGATTGCTCGCCATCTCAAGACGACGGCGACGCATCGTGTGATTTCGTCGCCGATCGGCCGCGCCATTCACGGCAGAGGCTGCGTGCAGCTTCAGGCCATGTCGGGTGTCGAAAGACAAAACCCTTTTGAAGAAGCAAACCGGGGACGACGCGTCGGCTCTTCAGGATGAGTTCGGTTTCAGTCCGCAGGAATGCAGCGCCAAGCTCCAACATCCACCGCGTCGCCGGCAATCCGATTCGTGTGCCCCAGGCGTCTCGGATGGCCTGCATGAATTCAGCATTCGATAACGGATTGGGGGACGTGACGTTGACGGCTCCTTCGATTTCCTCGTGCTCAATGAGCCAATAGATGGCTTGGATGAAATCCTCGTAATGCACCCACGATACATACTGACGACCGTCGCCCGAGGGGCCGCCCAGACCGCGCCGGACAAGGCCTAACAACACGTCGAAGATGCCGCCGGTATCGGGGCTCATGGTCATCGCCGAACGAAGCTTGACCTTGCGCGTGTTCGGCACATCGGCGGCGTCCAGCGTCCGTTCCCATGCAGTCGCAACCTCAATGCTGAATTTCCACGTATCGGGCGCGTCCGGCTCCTTTCCGCCGATGATTCCAGACGTTTCGTCATTCGGGGCATCGTAGCGATGGGAGTAAATCGTGGCGGTGCTCGCCTGGAGCCAGACACGAGGCGGGCAAGTCGCGTGACCAATGGCGTCTCCCACAAGACGAGTGGAGTTGGTGCGCGAGTTCATGATTCGGTCGCGATTCTTGCTGTGATAACGACAATTGACCGTGTGGCCGGCGAGGTTGATGACCACGTCGGCTCCGTCAAGCGCCTTGGCCCATGCCCCGCTGGTTTCGCCGTCCCAGACGATTGCATTCGGGATTGTCCGATCACGGCTGATGACGGCGACTTCATGACCGTCGGCGCGAAAAACGCGCGCCAGTAAGGACCCAATCTGACCGGAACCACCCGGAATGACTATCTTCATCGCCATTGTTCCACGAGTTTAAGCGGTGCTGAACAAGCCGCTAAGCCGGCCGCGTGGCCGGGGGCCAGATTGTTCGCAAAGCCGTCAGGATTGTACGCGTGGCTGCCGACTTGTTCAGAGTGTAAAAGTGAACGCCGGGAGCGCCGCGTTGCAGCAAATCGAAGCACTGGGCCGTTGCGTAGGCAACGCCCTGCGACAAAACGGCATCCGGCTGGTCCTTCAGCTTCTCCATTTCGCGCATCAACGTATCGGGCAGGCTGCTGCCGCACATGTCGGTAAAACGCTTGATCTGATCGACGTTGGTGATCGGCATGATGCCTGGAATGATCGGCAAGCCGATGCCCACCTTTCGCGCTCTGGCGACGAAATCGAAATAAACGTCGTTGTCAAAAAACAACTGCGTGATGAGAAACTCGGCCCCAGCATCCACCTTACGCCGAAGATTTTCCAGGTCCCGTTCCAGATCGCGGCCGTTCTCCGAACCAAGGCACTCGACATGGCCTTCAGGGTAACATGCGCCGCCGACCCCGAAGGCAAAGTTCTCCTTGACAAAGGCCGTCAGCTCGTTTGCATAGTGGAACCCATCCTCGACCGGCACGAACTTGTCCTCGCCCTTGGGAGGATCACCGCGAAGGGCAAGGACGTTGTCGATGCCGCCGGCCTCCAATCGCCGGAGGACGTTCGTGATTTCATCCCGGTCCGCCCCGACGCAGGTGAGGTGCGCCATAGTTTCAACGCCGTAGTGACGCTGAATCTCGGAGACCAGCTCGATCGTACGGTCCCGCGTGCTGCCCCCGGCCCCGTACGTGACGGAGATAAACGTCGGGTCCAGGTCGCGCAGCGAGCGCACTGCATCGCGTAAGGATTCCAGGCCCTTTTCCGTCTTCGGAGGGAAGAACTCGAATGAAAAGCAGGGACGACCGGACGAAAGCAGCTCGCGGATTTTCATTCTGAGCTTTACCCGTCTTTCTGCTTCTTTTTGCTTTCTTCTTGCTTCATCTTTTCGGCCAGCGGCGAATCGTCGGGAATCGGCTTGGCCATTTCTTTTTCAATGGCGGCGATGACTTTCTTATGCTCAGGCGAGGTCTTGAAGCTGAAGCGCTCCACAACTTCACCCTGTCGGTTGATCAGAAACTTCGAAAAATTCCACTTGATCGATCCACCGTATTCGTGGCCCACTTTCTTGTTCGTCAGATACTTGTAGAGATCACATGCGTCGTCCCCTTTGACGGAGACTTTGCCGAAAATCGGAAAGGTTACGGCAAATCTCGACGTGCAGAACTGCTTGATTTCCGGATTGGTTCCGGGTTCCTGACGGCCGAAATTGTTGGCGGGAAAGGCAAGAACGACAAAACCCTGATCGCCGTATTTCTTGTACAGCTTCTGCAGCCCCTCATACTGTGGTGTAAAACCGCATTGGGACGCCGTGTTCACCATCAGGATCACGTTGCCGTGATACTGTTTCAGGTCCTGTTCCTTGCCGTCGATGTCCTTCATCTTGAAATTCAGCGCAGGCATTTCCATGTCGTCCTGTTTCTTATCGGTCTTCTTTTTCTTCGGCGTCTTGGTTTTCATCTCTGGAGTGGGGGGCGCCGCTTTCAAGTGATCTGAACCCGTGACTGACGCCAGCACTGCCAGAGCTAAGGCCATGATGAACGAAGCCGTGGCGACCCGTCGTGTATAAACCATCTCAACCTCCAAACCGTCCTGTCCAGGTGCTCGCGCCTTTTGCGAATTGTAGTGTCGGCATTCTCCGCGGCCTATCCGATGACGTCAATCCGGTGCTTTTTTTTGACACGAACTGCCGAGCAACATACCCTTCGGAATCGTGAAAACGGTCGCGATTATTCCGGCTCGATACGCTTCGACCCGATTCCCCGGCAAACCATTGGCCAGGGAGACCGGGAAATTCCTCATACAGCACGTCTATGAACACGTCTGTCGGGCATCGTTGATCTCCGAAGTCATCGTTGCAACCGACGATCGGCGGATTGCCGAAGCCGTGGAATCGTTCGGAGGCCGAGTCGCCATGACGCGCGAGGATCACCCAAGCGGCACGGATCGGGTGGCTGAAGTGGCGGCAGGCCTGGACGCCGAAATCATCGTGAATGTCCAGGGCGACGAACCGGAAATCGACCCCGACCACATCAACAGGCTTATTGCGTTATTGACAACGGATCAGGACGTGCCGATCGCCACGCTCGCCTGTCCGTTCCCAAACGGCTCCGACCCGAACGATCCCAATGCGGTCAAAGTTGTTCTCGATGGCCAAGGTCGCGCATTGTATTTTTCTCGCGCATTGGTCCCTTATCCCCGCGATGAAGAGGGGAAAGTCGATGATTCTGAAAGTTGGCGATTGCATCTCGGTCTCTACGCGTATCGGCGAGATTTTCTGCTGCAATTGGCGAAACTGCCCCCCACACCGTTGGAGCAACGGGAGAAATTGGAACAGCTTCGAGTTCTCGAGCACGGCTACGCCATCGGCGTGGCCGTGGTCGATCGTGCCGCGATCGGGATCGATACACCGGAGGACTATGAGGCATTTGTCCGAAGGATAAGGGATCGATAAACAGTTTGAGCAAAGCACACGACTTAGCGCATCATTGAGGAAAATCATGTCTAATGAAGCGCGTGTTATTCAACTGACCTACGCATCAGGTCCAAAGCGTTTGCCGAAGCTGCTGAGAATGAGTTTGCTCATTGTAGGTGGGATGGCCGTCTGTGCGCTCCTGGTGCCATCATTCGGTTGGTTCGTTCGCTCTTTCAACGACTGGCGGTCTTTTAAAAATGGTGAGGTGCTGGCTCGTCAAGACTTAAAAAAAGGCTGGATGGATCAAGCAAGTCTTCAAGATCAATGGGCCAAACAAAAGCTTCTTAATCCGAAGTTGGATTTCCGTTTGGCTGCGCTATCAAGACGATACGATAGAATATCAAACAGAAAACTTAGCGGTTACATTGAGGAGATGCGTTCAAAAACTGGCGCAAAGCTGCCTGATCAAGCGTTCGCCATCGCCTACCTTTATTGCCGTGGCAGGGAGGCCGCGGGGCGAAATTGGGATAAGCACAGCGTGAGAATCCTTCCACTGCTACGCGGTCACGCACCCGATATGCACGTGTTGTGCAACGACAGTTCCGTCCGCTCCTCTACAACCCGTGACCCTGTCAGGTTTGGTTATCAAGATGGAATAAGGTCGAGGATCGCAGACGGGAGGCTTGGAGATACGCTTGACTATGTGTATGTCAAATACGCAACACTGCTGATAGACGAACCTCTCTTTTCACTGACGGAGGAGTCCTTCAGCCATCATCAGAAGTGGTGTCGTCGAGACAATCGGCAATCCAAGATACTCACCGTGGGGCCCGAACGGGCGGTTCTTAAACTTACCGATAAGGTCTCGCTGAAGGTCGTGAAAGGCTCAGCCAGCCGTTTCGATTTGATCGGCGTGCAAGGCGCGGAGCCTCCCATTGAACTCGGCTTGAACTTGCCGCAACCGCCCAGTCGTGTCATCTATTATCATTGCTCTCGGTTGGTCCTCTGGGAATATGAGACCTGGCCGGACGCTGATCCCCTGTTCATTGGTTGGCATGTTGAATCAGGACTCCGGTACGCTCTCCAAGGCGCGCCTTGACATCCCGTGTATAATTCATAAATGCCATACTTGAGTGCTCCGGATCGTTGGCATCTATTTCTTTTTCTCCTGGTCAGTCCTTTCGTCAGAACAATCCTATCGGGGAGCTGCTCATGAACTCCAAGAATCTGCTGTCTTCCATCGCGAATATCTCCGACGACACCGAGTTCTATACGCCCATGCCCGGCGGTTATAAGCCGGGGAAGACCAAGTACGTCGGCGTGTTTGGCACGGTCATGTCCGGACTGGGCAAGGGAATCTTCGCCAGCAGCCTCGCCAGGGTGCTCAAAGACAAAGGCCTGACCGTCGCGCCGATCAAGCTCGAGGGCTACCTCAATCTCGACTCCGGCACGCTCAATCCATTTCGACATGGTGAAGTCTTCGTCCTCGACGATGGAATGGAATGCGACATGGACCTCGGCACCTATGAGCGAATGCTCGATCAGAACATGAGTCGGGCCAATTTCTCTACCAGCGGGCAGATCTTTACAGCCGTCCTGGAAAAGGAGCGTCGCGGGGGATATCTGGGACGTGATGTGCAGATGATCCCCCACGTGACCGGCGAGGTAAAGTCCAAGCTGCGGCAACTGGCCGTGGAGTCGGATGCCGACGTGGTGTTCATCGAGATCGGCGGGACCGTCGGCGACGTTGAAAACGCTTATTACATCGAGGCCCTGCGGCAACTCGCCTTCGAAGAAGGTCCGAACAGCACTTGCTGGGTGGCACTCACCTACATCCTTCAGCCACCGGCCCTCGGAGAGCAAAAATCCAAGGCGGCCCAGTTGGGGATCAAGCAGCTCTTGGAGGCCGGCGTCCAGCCGCACATCATCGCATGCCGCGGGATCAAGCCCGTGACAAAGAAAGCCCGCGAAAAGATCGCGATGTATTCGAGCGTGCCTTATGAACGGGTCTTCAGCATGCACGACTGCGAATCCGTTTATGTCATTCCCGAAATGGTTCGCGAAGCCGGTTTGGATTCGGCCGTGGTCGACATCTTAAATCTCGCCGAGCGCCTCCATCCGGAAGCGGAAAAGACCGCCCGGCAAACATGGGATGATTACCTCAGCAAGTTTCGTCATGCCAAAGAAACCGTCACCGTCGGAATTGCAGGAAAATACACTTCGGTACGAGATAGTTACGCATCCGTCATCAAAGCGCTCGAACACGCCGGCACAAACTGCGGCGTCAGGGTCGAAATCGACTGGATTGAAGCTTCGGGCATGAAAGCGGACCAGGCGGTCGACAAGCTGGCCCACTTGCACGGCCTCATCGTTCCGGGCGGCTTTGGCTCCCGGGGCGCGGAGGGAAAGATTGCATGCATTCATCATGCGCGGACGTCGGGGCTGCCGTATCTCGGGCTCTGCCTCGGCTTCCAGTTGGCCGTGATCGAGTATGCCCGGAATATGGCCGGATTGGCCGGCGCCGGGTCCACAGAGTTTGAAGACAACAGCCAACATCCGGTTATCGATATTCTGCCCGAGCAAAAGCAGATCGAAGGACTGGGCGGAAACATGCGTCTCGGCGGGCAGGATGTTGTGCTCACACCAGGTTCCCTCGCAGCGCAACTCTTCAACGGCGCCCCAGAGATTCGTCTGAGGTTCCGGCATCGCTATGAGGTAGACCCGCGCTATATCGATCAACTCGTAGACGCAGGGATGATCTTCAGTGGTAAGGCGCCCGACTATCCGATCATGCAGGTGCTGGAGTTGCCTGTGAGCACGCATCCCTATTTCATCGCCACACAGGCCCACTCCGAGCTCACCAGTCGCCCGTTACGCCCGGACCCGTTCTTCTTCGGCCTGATCCAGGCAGCCGTGGACGTCAAGAGCCGCCAAAACAAATCCCCCCAGACCGTGTGATCACATGAATCATGGCGATCGTAAAAAAAGCCCCGGGCCACCCTGCCCGGGGTTCCAGTTTCATAACGTTATCGCGAATGAAGCTTCAAAAACCTGACAAACGCCTCGGGCGAGGCTTCGTCATCATGGGACGCTCTCGCAATCACTTTACGGCTCACGGCATCCAACACCAATATCGTTGGGATGGTCTCCACGCCATAATGTTTCGCAATCTCCTCATGCGACCGAGACGGCCTCTTGCCGCTCAGGTCTACGCGCATCGGCACATAGTTCTTCGACGCAACGGATGCAACAGCGTCCGAGGAGAAAATCCTGTTGTCGAGTTCGAGGCAAGGACCGCACCAATCCGCCCAGAAATCCAAAAGAACCGGAATCTCTTTCGATTGCGCGCGCGCGACGGCCGTGTCCAAATCGTTGAGCCATTCCAATTGCGACTCAGCACGCTGATTGACAAACCAATACAGGCCAATGACCAACGCGCCGAGTAGAACGTAATGTGCGGCAAATGATCGTCTTGCGGGCTTTTCGTTCACGAATGAGTCGGACATGTCTCAGGTTTCGTTCAATGGGCTCACCGGTCAATCAGACCCGATATCATAGGCCGGATGGCCCGAAAAACCATTCGCGCATTTTGGTCGGCAGAGAGAGCACGTCTATACTTGATCGTAGACCGACAAATCTTATCAGGGGAAGGACAACAGCCGGCGAGCCGTGACACGAAGTCGAGAGGAGGGTCTTATCGTGCGATGTGCGACTTTGATCGGATTGTTGTGGTGTTCCGCCGCCGGGGCCCAGGAGTCGCCCGAGACGTTCCAACCGAAAACGGTGGAAGTTGTTCTGCCGGACAACGGCGAAGTGAGAATTGGCGGTTTCGCTGCCATGCACACCTGGCGAGATTGGCTCGTAGGCAATGGTTTCACGATTCATCGTTGTGGAATCGACCTCGAAAAACGAAGCTTGATCTTGGACCTCGAGCGTTCCGATCAAACCAAAACACTCCTCGACGCCGGTTTTCAGATCGTTCGTGAAATCGAAGCCGATCCCTTCCGGACGCAAATACGAACGCAGTCGGAGTTTTTTGACCCCGGCGAAATTGAAGCGATGCTGATGCAGATCGAAAACGACCACCCCGCGATCACACACCGCTTTTCCGTCGGCACGACCCATGAAGGACGAACGATCTGGGCGATCGAGATTTCCGACAATCCCGGCATCGATGAAGATGAGCCCGCGATCCAGTTCAACAGCCAGCATCATGCCCGCGAAGTTCAAACGAGTCACATCGTTATGGACCTCATCGAAACGCTCACCGACGACTACGGTGTCGATTCGGATGTGACCGATTGGGTCAATCGGTACAAGACCGTCTGTGTCCCCATGGTCAACCCTGACGGCACTCAACATGTCTTCGACGTAAATAGTAACTGGCGGAAAAACCGGAAACCTTGCACCGGAAACGTCGGAACCGACCTGAACCGAAATTACCCCTATCGCTGGGGACCTGCCGGTTGCGGCTCCAGCGCCTCGTGCAGCAGTATCTCCTATCGTGGCCCGCTGCCGAACTCCGAACTGGAAACCCAAAGCATGATCGGGCTGGCCGACCAGTATCATTTTGTGATGGCCACCTCCTACCATTCCTTTGGGCGATTCATCGATTATCCCTATGCCTGTTACAACTGGGAGCCCGGTGCGGAAACGATGCCGGAACATGATGTGATCAAAGAGATGATGGACGACATGGCGTCGGCGATCTCCTCCGTGGACGGAGTGAACTATACGTCGTTCAGCAACGGTTCTTTCGGACCCTTAAGTGGCGATGACACAAGTTGGTATTACGCGCACAAAGGCACCTATGCCTTTATTGTCGAAGTCGGCACCAGTTTTGAACCTCCCTTCAGCGAAGTGGCGAACATCGTTCATCGCAACCGGGCAGGCTGGCGATATCTTTACGACAGGCTGGGCGGGGCGAGGATCGACGTTCACGTGACCGGCAACTGTCAGCCCCTGGAAGCGGAAGTGACCCTGACCGACTACCTGTTCGATACCGGCGAACTGCCGCGGGAGACGTTTCTTCCCTTCGGCCGCTGGACTTTCATGGTGCCCGCCAATGACGCCTACACCATTCGTGTGACGAAGCCGGGGTTCGTCACGCAGGATGTGCTCGTTGCCGTGGCCGATCTTCCTGTCGCCGTGGATGTCAACTTGTTACCGGCCTCGCCGCCGGAATTGCCTTTGTTCGGTGATATGGACGACAGTTGCGAGGTCAACGGTTCGGACATCGGGCTTTTTGTTCAGGCCATCCTTGATGGCCCCACAGCCGAACTCGATCAAATCTTACGAGGTGATTCCGACGAAAATTGCCTCGTGGACAATGCGGATATTTCTCCGTTCATCAACGCGGCGCTAAACGGCGCAACGTGCAAAAAGCCCTAAATCCCGGCTGATCATCGAGCACTCCCCCCAAAAAACCCAGGCCACCCTGCCCGGGGTTCTTGAGCGCGCAACTACAGTCGCCGGTTCGCCGGAAGAACGACAATATCCCTGGCTCCACTCAGAACCAACTCGCGCAAAAACAAAGCCGCCCTGCTCGAAGTACGAACAGGGCGGCCGTTGTAAGCATTTCACTCCGGCGTCACGGATGCGACGTCCGGGAGAGTCGTGCAATCCTTAGCGACGTCGGCGACGGAGGCCGCTTCGTATGGCGAGAAGCCCGACCAGCATCATCGACATGACGCTTGCGTTCGCCGGTGCGCACAGGCCGCCGGTTACGCCGCCATCCGGACCGTTGTTGGTGGTCCCGCCGTTGGTCGGTTCCGGTTGAGGCTGCGGTTCCGGCTGTTGCTCAGGAACCTGCGTCGGCGTCGGCTGTACGTCGCCGCCGTCCTGGTCGTCCTGCAAGGCAGGCTCACACGGATCGTCGTCACAATCCGTCTCGTCGCCCTGATAAGAGCCGCCGTTGACGTCGCAACCGAGCCTGTCGAGGATCACGCACGTCCCTTCGATCTCGAAGCAGCAGGCGCCAAAGTCGGAATCCGCACACGGATCGTCGTCACAGTCCGTATCGTCGCCCTGATAGCTTCCGCCGTTGTTATCGCAGTCTTCCTCTTCAAGAACGGTGCACTGTTCGTCATCCTCACCGAGGCAGCAGGCGCCGGTGGCGGGCTGCACGCACGGATTCGGATCACAACCGGTGTTGTCACCCTGGTACGTTCCGGAGGCGGTTCCGCACGCGGCTTCGGAGATCAGCATGCAGTCGCCGTCGTCGAAGCAGCAGGCGCCCACCGGGTCTTCAGCACAGCCGTCCATGACGACTACGAGAACAGTGCAGCACTCGGAATAGTTCGGGCTCGGGTTGCCGTCGCAATCCGTCGCACAGTCCTTGGCGGCGAAGGTGACCGGCCATGCGCCCAGCGGCAGGCAGAAGTCAGCTTCCGCCTCGCGACCGGCGCTATCGCGATCGTCATCGCCATCGTCGTCGTCGTCGTCATCGTCATCATCGTCGTCGTCATCATCATCGTCGTCGTCGTCCCTGCAAATCCCTTCTTCTTCGAGATCCAGTTCGGCATCGAGATCAATGATGACCAGTTCCGTCTGGTTGCATGCCGCGCTGTAGTACGGATCCAACCGCGTGTCTCTGACGCTGTTGAAGTTCGGGAATTCCTTCGCACAGTTGTCGGCACGATCGAAGAGATCCAGACCGCGTCCTTCCAGCTCCATGATCTGAGCCAGGATGTCGTCACGGCAGATGCTGCCGCAACCCGGATCATCTTCGCTCGTCGTGACGAAGATCTTGCCGTTGCCGCTGCAGAACAGTGAAGGTTCCTGCGTATCCAGCACGGTGATCTTCTGCTCACACGTGGACTTGGCGCCGGTCACGGTGTTGGTGACCGTCCAGGTGATGATGGTCGTGCCGACCGGATAGTAGCCGGTTGCGTCGTCGTCGCACGCACCCGTGTCTTGTCCGACGAACTCACCTTCATCATCGAAGCAGTCGTCATCATTGACCACGCCGTCGCCGTTGCGGTCTTCACCGGTTCCCGGTCCGCCGGGCATGTCGCCAATGCCGTTCTCGTTGAAGTCCCAGCAATGGCCGCCATCGAAGCAGCGGTTGCCGTTCGTGTCCGAGAAGGGCCCCGGCTCACCGTTCGGGCCGATCGTGGTGTGCGTGATCACCAGACACTCATCCGGAGTGCAGAAATCGATCGAGGCCGGGTTGAGCGGCACATCATCGTTGTCTTCTTCGTCGTCGTCATCGAAATCGATGTAGGCGTAGCAGCACTGGCCGCTCTCCTCATACGGTACACCACGCGGTCCGCCTGTCGGCATGCATCCGAGATCGGCTTCGACGCAGACATCGACGGCACACTTGATGATCGGGAACGGGTTGTCGTCCAGCTTCCGGACGACCACCTCGATGCTGCAGAAGCTGCAATTGCCGCCGGACGCCGTGATGACGTCGAAGCACCGCCTGCACACCGGCAGGAAGTCCTCGTAGCTCTCCGCTTCGGCAAAAGGTCCATCGGTCGCTTCGGCACAGTCTCGAAGCTCGTCGGAGTCCTCTTCGCTCTCTGGTGACACGGCAATGGCACAGATGATGATGTCGCCACAGTCGTCCTCATCGTCTTCGCCGATATCCTCACAAAGCTCAAGGAGGTCTTCGCCCGTGAGACCGACGTTGGCGCCGCCGTCACCGACCAGCAGGATCGTGTCGTTGCTCGTCTTGGACTGGTCGCCTGTCAGGATGTCACGAGACATTTGAAGACCCGCGCCGATGTTGGTCGCAGCGCCGCTGACGGGCCGTTCGTCGATCAGGTCCATCAAGGCCGGGTTGATAACGTTCTGAAGACTGCTTGGCGTGAGGTCCGTCAGATCGAGAATCGTGGCTGCCGTCGCACCGTATACAACGATGGCCACGCGCTGCCGTCCTCGCTCATCCAGCAGGTCCTCTTTGAGGCATGCCTTCAGACCGTTGACTTCCGTTTCGAGTTCACCTTCGTCGATGCTCGACGACACATCGAGGCACAGAACGATCTCTCGATCGACGCAGTCCTGGGCCTTGAACGTGACGACGGTCGTGCCGAGCGGGTACAGGCCCGAGGCGTTTCCGTCACAAACCGGCTCATCGTCGAAGCACTTCAGGCCGCAAAGGCGCGCCGCGCCGCAGCCGCTGCCCATGTAACCGTCGCCGGCACAGTATTCGTCCCAGCTTTCCGAGCAGCAGAACGGGTCACATTCGCAGACCTTGTTCCAGCAATAATCATTCTCACAACCACCGTCCTGATCGAAGCAGTTGGTGTCATAAGGAGTCTTGAGGAAATCGAACGGCAGGCACGGGGGCGCCTCGATCTCGTGAGTCACGGACTGGATGCAACAGTTGTCCGAGTATTCCGGATAAGGGATGTTGACGTAGGCCGAGCAGTCGTCCGAGCCGATCTCAACCACGAACCGCTGGATGCCTTCATCGCCTGTCTCGTCGCCCGTCGGGCAAATGAGGGTCGGGGCTTCCGTGTCGCGGACGCTGATGACCTGCTTGCAGATTTCAGAGCGGTTGCCGCTGCAGTCCGTTACGCGCCACTCGATGCGAGTGTCACCGCCGTTGAACTGATAGCCGCCATTATTGCCGTCGTTCGTGACGGGACCTTCCCGCCAGTCTCGAAGCTCCTCGTCACCGCAGTAGATGCGGTGCTCGATCAGGAGATCGTCATACTCGGTGCAGTTGTCGATGATCATCGCCGCCGTGGGGACGGGAATGGTCTGGATGCTGTAGCACTCGCCTGCGTCCGTATCAAAGCAAAGATCCGGACAGGCGACGAGCGGAGCGAGGCAGTCCACCACGGTGACACACGCATTGCACAACGAAATGTTGCCGGCCTCGTCCTGAATCATCAGCTCGACTTGCACCTGACTCGGACCGGTGCACAGGGCCGGTTCACCCTCGACTTCGTTGGAACCACAGGGCGGTGCGAGGTCGGCGCACGTAAACTTGTCGCCGGGCTCCACCCCGTCTTTCCTGAGCGCGGACACGGCCGTGATCTCGCCGCATCGGTCGCCCGATCCTTCACCGACAATCTGGTTCGGCGTGAGATAGGCACATCCGTCTTTATCCAGACAGAGTTCGATATCCTGACAAACCGCAACGGGGGGCTCGCCGTCCAGCGGCGTCACGGTGACGGCGTCAATCAAATCGAACACACCGGAGCCATCGTCCCCACAATTTGAAAAACGATGGGCACGCAGCCTGAGACTGTACGTCCCGGGTTCCTCGGGCGCCGTAATCTCGAACGACCGGGTAAACGTGCCGTTGGAAGCGTTAAGGGTATCGACGCACCTGGAAGACTGCCCCGAGAACCGATAGCTCGTCGTCCGCCATTCCGACTCGACGAACACTTCGAACTCGACGGAAATCGTTCCGCCCGGGCAGATCGTCAAGGCTTCGCCGTTGTCACTGTCGCGGTTTCCCGTGTCGCCGCTGGTCGGCGTCCACGGATCACCACCGTCCAGCGTCGCGCTGACCGGGTCACGCTGCGCGTGGGCCGCGTCTGGCCACACCAGTCCGGCCATACATAGGGCCGCCCCAATTAATACACTCATCTTGTTAGAAGACATTTGTGTCCTCCTCCTTTCATTCCTTATAGTCCCGTTCAGATAATTCACGTTCAAAAATTGAGCGCCCGATGCGCCTTGAAAAAAGACACTAAGAGAAATTCAGACTCACGAACGTCACCTCCATGTGATTTCGACATATGTCTTAGTATTAACCCGAAGCCCTTGCTTCAATCGCTCCCCATAGAGCTAAGAAAAGGAAACTCGTCTCGCCACCCCTCGAACAAGTGACGTGGCCTTCAAACCGAGGTCCTATTATGTGGCATATAGGACCTGCTGCAAGCCTGTTTCGGCACTTTTTTCGAAGAAAACGTTCCGATAATTTACCGTGCCCCAAAAACGTCGTGCCCCAAAAAGACGACTCGATCACGTCTCATTTCAGGAGCCGTTTCGCGCAAGGTCGTATCGGACCGCGCCCTTTTTCAAGCGACTTCTTCAGCCCGAAACGTAAACCCAATCTCGACCCGCGGCTTGTCGTGAGAATGCGAAAGGCATACTATTTTCTTAATCTGATTGTGGCCTTTCTTTCAGAGTCATCGAACAAAGTTCGCGGGGATTCGAAACCTTGATACGACCAAACACGCTCATCTCATGGACGGTTCTTGGAGTGCTGTCTTTTCACCCGGCGATCGCGGATGAAAACGCCGTGACGCGCAACAACGGCGGAGATATGACATTCTGTGAATTGTTCGGCCTCCGCCAGTTCGGCAGAGTCGGAGACGTCGTCGGCCTTGCCGTCGCAACCACGTCGTTGAACATCGGAGACGAAGACCTGCAATGGTTCATCGCGCCCGATCCGGAGCACCCCTTCATCGTGATGAACCTGTATCGACTCAAAGACGATCGCTTCGAGCAAATCGGTCAATCGTGGGTCAAGCACGGGTTCGCTGCCCTGAACAATGACCAATGCTCAATCGGCTGCCAGGATCTGGAGCCCGGCCACCTGGCATTCAAGTGGCTCGGCGTAGGCTGCACGGATACCTACAGCGCAGGACTGAACGCCAATCCGGATGGACTCGGCCCGCGATACGAAGTCAACCCCTGGACCGGCGACTGGTCGTTCACGGGGTCGCACTTTGATCCGATCGAGCAGAACCATGACGCCATCTCCCACCGCCTGCAGGTTCATGACAACGACCTCGATCCTGACATGAATCCAGGCGCGGATTATTATGTCGAAAGCTACTACGTCATGTTGGATGACATCGACGTGATGAACAGCGCCGGATGGAAAAAGGTGACACCCATCGGCACACCGGGAGGCACCTGGACCTTCAACATGACTTTACGATCGGATCCGCCGAACATCGGCTTTGCAATCGACGCGTGGGCAGGGGCAACCCAAACCACCTTCGCACAGGAAGTGCCGCCGGTCGAATTCAGCTCGCCCGACGGCCGCTGTGTACTCGCGGGCAAGGCCACCGACCTCAACGACGGCTATTGGCGATATGAATACGCCCTCTTGAACATCGACATGGATCGACAAGTCGGATCGTTTTGCGTACCGGTTCCGTGCGGCGCAAACGTGCGCGACATGGGCTTTCATGCCGTTCCACATCATGATGAATCCATGAATGCGCCGGGCGGAGTACCGATTGATAACAGCGACTGGAATGAAAGCATCACCCCGATGCTCAGCCTCTCGAATGACGAAACGTATAACCTTGTGTGTTGGTCGACGACCACAAATCCCCTCCGATGGGGAACACTCTACAATTTCCATTTTGAAACCAATGCGCCGCCGGTGACGGATGCAGACTTGACCATCGGCCATTTCAAAGCCGGAACGCCGACGCATCTGGCGGCTGAGGCCTTAGGGCCTGCGTTCATTCCCCTCGATGCCGACAACGACGGCGTCTGCGATACCGACGACATTTGCCCCGGTTTCGATGACGCCATGGACTCCGATGGGGACGGCAGGCCCGACGGCTGCGATGTCTGTCCGCAGGATGATCCGGACGACTCGGACAACGACGGCGTTTGCGACTCGGACGACGCCTGTGCCGGATTTGATGACAATGCCGATGCCGACGGTGACGGTCGGCCGGACGACTGTGACGCGTGCCCGCAGGATAATCCTGACGACACGGACGGCGACGGCGTGTGCGACGTCGACGATGTTTGCGCCGGTGCTGACGATAACGTCGATAGTGACGGTGACGGCGTCGCTGACGGTTGTGATGCGTGTCCGTTGGACAATCCGAACGATACGGACGGCGACGGCGTCTGCGATAGCGATGACGTCTGCCCGGGTTTCGACGACGGGATCGATACCAATGGCAACGGCGTGCCGGACGATTGCGAAGAACCCGCCCCGAATCCTCTCAACTTCCTTCTCTTTCTCCTGTTCGGCCCGTGTGCGCCGATGAGTGTCGCGACGATGTCGCTCACGCTCTTCGGTATCACCTGTATGAAGATGCGATGTCGTCGGCCTCGACGTGAGTGATCTCAATTCTGAGATCTCAATTCTGAGATTTCAAATTTGAGATCTCAAACGCGAATCAATCGTTTGTCCGATTCAGTCGCTCTCCGACGCGGCAAACGTCCGATGTTTCGGCACGCTCAGTCGTGGTTGAGACGGTTTTAGGGATGTCATCTGCATGTCGGCGCCGGATACCTCGTTCGAACCCAACGGTGCACGATCCGAAACGCCGGACGGCCGCTCCATACCAAGCCAGGGGACCAGCAGACCCGGAAGCGACCATACGATCTGAACCAGTCTGGCCCCGAGCGTCAGCGCGAGCATTTGCGAAGCATTCGACCATTGGCCTTCGACCATCACTTTGAAAAAGACCGCTTCCAGCAGACCGAACCCCTGGACGCTGATGGGGACTGCCGCGAAGAGAAATCCCACGGCCGTCGAGATTGTACAGGCCATGTACAGCTCATTCGCACCGCGACCGAGATTCGGATGAATTCCGAACCCGCGCGCCAGGAAATAAATGCACGTCACGATGAAGCAATGGCTGAGCAGCGTGACACCCAGCGAAATCAACGCCTGAGGCCGATGATAACGAAAGCTGAACGCCGTCTCATCAATACGTTTGAGCTTGTCGGCGAACGGCAGCTTGCCCAGCCAGGCGTCGTATCGAATCCACCGCCGAACACGGTTGGAAAAAAACAGCATGCCTCCGACCATCAATGCGACCATCGTTAATCCGACCCATGTTCCATAGGTGCCGATGATCGTGGTGCCCGTGACCCCCGCGACACCGATGGCCACAACGGCGATCAACAGAAAGCTGATCAGGCCGATCGCACGATCGAGAATCACGACCGTAACGCCTTCCGTCCGTTTGTGCGTGCGCTTGGCGATATGGTAGGCCTTGTAAAGATCACCGCCGGTCGTCCCGGGCATCGCGAAATTAAAGAAATTGCCCGCAAAGGTGAGCAGCAGAGTATGCACGTAGCTGATTTGAATGCCCTGCGTCGCCAGCAGCAAACGAAGTCGCCACGACAGGATGAAAGTGACCGGTCCGAACGAGAGCAGCGCCCATCCCGTCCACGACCAGTTTGTTGTGCGGACGATCGTCTTCAAACCGAGTTCGATGGGCCGCTGGTCCTTCTTGAGCTGCTCCTGCTTCGCGACGGCATGACGCGAAACTTCCCTCACATGTCCACCATCGACATCACGAATCCGCAGCGTCTCCTCGGATTGGGAAACGAGCCTATATTTCGTCTCAGGTGATTCGGCGAGGCGAACGTAATCGTCCAGAGAGACCTTGGTGCTGAGATACCACAGTGCGCCGGCGCAAACGGCGAATTTGACCAGTCTCGAAATCCACTTTTTCGCTGACTTGTTCACGAGCGCTCCTGGCGTCCGGCGGTAGGATAGAACGGCGAATCATGAATGGCAAATGGTCCCCTTGCTGCCTCGCCTCAGGATTTAAGTCCGTTTCGTCGTCGGTGAAAGAGTGAGGCCGTACCGTCCCGATGTAATTCAACCCAATCAGGGCTATGACTCAGATATTCTGCCATCGGCGAACGGGTTTGGACAAGCGCCCAATGAACGTCCTCATAGTCTGCAAGGCCCTTCATCAAATGGGGGGTCCTGCGAAGCTCGACATAACGCCGGAGCCCGGCCTCCCGATAAAGCTCGCAACGGTCATCAATGTAAACTTCGGCATCAGCAACATGATAGATCAAGTAACCGCCGAAACGCATGTCGTTGAAGACACGACGGTCTTCTGGATACTCTGTCATGTGACGGCGTAAGGCGTTCGTCGCCTCGATCGGCCAATACGTCGAATCGAGTCGACACCAGCCGGCGCCGATGAGCGGACACCGAATACCGGCGGCCTGTAGCGCCAAAGCGGTGAGCACGAACATTGCCGGAATAACCGCCGGACGAAACGAATGTGGATGTCGGATCGGCAATGGAGAAAGAAAGGATGCGAAAGTCGACTTGTTCGCTCTCCATCTTACATTCTTCATGTGCAGCATGTCGGCCACGGCCACCGCGGCCGTGATCGCAAACAAGGGGCCGTGTCGAACACGGGAGAACGCCAGAAACAACCAGATGAGCGGGACAAACCAGGTCGCGCGAAGGCCGTCTCGCCGGGATGCAAACAGCAGGCCGAGGTACACCGCGGCTACGGCCAGGATCATCAACCCTTCGATGCTTAACGGGTCCAGTGGTGCGTGTTCGATAATGAGTTTTGGAAGGAGGTCGGAGTTCATCAAGCTCAGCCATACCCGAGGCAGTGAGGGCCCGTAGGGATTAATCAGAACGGCGACGAACGAAAGTGAAAGCACCGCCGCCGTAACGAGCGGAGAGGCTGACCGTTTGGGATCTGTTTCGACTCTGAGCATACGGACCGGACGCAGCAACCAGATCATCAAGACGATGAAAGCGGTCGCGACGCCGCCCAGAGCGCCGCCGTGCACATTGGTCCAAAGTACGAATATCGGAGGCAACAGGAAGAGTCGCCTGGCCGATGCTCGCCCCGCCTCGACATCGCAAAGCGTTGCGACCAGCCAGGCCAAAAGCAGGATCGTGATCAGGTGCGGTCGTGGAATGAAATGGTAGCTGCTCGCACCGGCGACCATGAGCAACAACAGCATCGTGGCCGGCCATTGGAGCCCCGAACGCGAAAAGCGACCGGCCAGAAACGCGAAAATACCCGCCAGAAGCACGGCCGATGTCAGAACCAGGCCGTCAAGTCCCGCGATTCGATGAACCACGGCCATGGCGCATTCACCCAGCCACTGTTGGGCAATCCACGCTTCGCCCTTTTGCATGAAACTGAATGAGTCGGTCCGGATAAACGCTCCGGTTTGAATGATTCGTTCGCCGACCACCGTATGCCATAGCGTGCCCGGATCACGGAGCATTTTACTTTGCCCGGCCCAAAGCAAACCCAGCCAAAAAACGACAAAGACGCCGGTCGCGCAATTCCACCATGATCTTCTTACAGGTTCCATACGAAACGACTATCGGCTGTTTAACGAGCAGTCGTTCGGAAGTTCGCACCAGTGGCGTTTTTATTTGACGTGCGGAGAAATATCGTTCGGCTTCATAAGTAAGGCCCTCAGTTCTTAAAGGACGCAACATACGAATCCGATAGGTGGCAGTAGCCTCAATCTGAGCGATGGAACTTGCAGACTTAGAGACTTCCGGAGGTTTAGGGACATGAAACTGAAGGCTTTCACACTGGTCGAGTTGTTGATCGTGGTGGTCATCCTGGGCATCCTTGCCGCGGTCGTGATTCCGCAATTCTCGGACGCCAGCACCGACGCCCGATTCAGTTCGCTCG
>JAKSDK010000519.1 GCA_022360095.1 Phycisphaerales bacterium | reverse complement strand
TATGTACCTCAACAATGTGCTGCACTCAGATCATGTAGTCCTAACATTTTTTTTTTCTTGCCAAGATTGGTACATGTCACGTATAATTTTCTATGCAAGTTAAAACTGTAACCATGTGTCTGGTATAACAGACCAATTCCAATATACTAAAGTTCATTCTTGGCTGCGAGGTTTGGGGAATAAAACAAAAGAAATCATCTTGAGGCTCAATAATGAATAATAAATTTCTTTTGTTTTATTCCCCCAAGTCTAGGAGCCATTAAGTATAAATTTTAATAAATCGAAAATGGTCTGTTATTATTACCTGTTGAGTTTGACAAAGCCTTTTTGAAGGGTCATGTCCTGGCACCGAAAGAACTGGAGGACATTCAAACAGTTCTCTGTTATAAAGCAAACAATATGGGAGTTTAGTACATAGAAGAATCTCTACTTTAATTAATATAAATATTTGGCAGCAACTCGCTTTAGGCTAATTTTGGCCACAGTCAGTCACTGATGATTGGAAAACAAGTTACATCTACTCTCTAGTAAATCAAACCTTGAATAGTGGACATAGTGATCAAATTCAAGTGCCCGTTGTCTCAAAAGATGGCTGTCTGTAATCAGCAGAGGTCCCTCTGGCAGAGAGGTTTTGTGAATCTACGAGGTGTCAGAAGAACAAAAAATATACACTTTGACATAACATGAAGAATTTACCGTGCTTTTCACAAACACGCAACCTTTAAAGTTCAAAAGCCACCTTCACAATCATGTTTTTCGCTGCCGTCAATCATAATAAACACACAAAACGGATCGAAACCCACCAATCACAGATCACAAACCATGACCTTTTGAACCTGATTAAGTAAAGTTCTGTTTCTTAAGAGGTCCACTAGGATGATTGATGGCAGCGAAAAATGCAAACATCAGTTGGCTTTTAGCCTTCAGAGTTCGCATGTACTTGAAAAGCGCAGCAACAAGAACACTGAAAAAGGTATGAATTAAAAAGAAAACTTAAAATCTGGGGACTCTCACCCACCTCCAATAGCCATGATTAACCGCTTCCTCCCCACCAAAAAAAAACAACTCAACAGTCCCCACTTATTATTCTCCACTTATTATAATATGGGGGTTGCGTGGGACATGATATGAAATTCTACATGATGTGAAGGTCATACAAATTTACTTTAATAATACTGTAATGCCAACATATCTTTGTCAGTGATTCAATATGTGCAAAAATGACCCAGAAACTGTACTACACTGTATGAACCTAAAAAAAAATTCACACT
>JAKSDK010001623.1 GCA_022360095.1 Phycisphaerales bacterium | reverse complement strand
GTGTGTTGCAAATAATTGAAGATCTAGAGCTCTCCAGAATAAATTTAAAAGAAGAAAATTATAGCTAGAGTCGTTTAATGTTACCTTGTTGTCTGTTTTTGTGTTTTCAATGAAACTTTTTAGAAAATTCATATATATGTTAATGTTGTGGCCCAAAATTTTCTTTTGAAACCAGCTTGATTTATATTTTCCTTTGTTTCAGATTATGATAATAATTATTAATATAAAGCAATCAAAAAATTGACAACCAAACCAGTCTGAAACATTTTCACCAAATAAAAATTACTTAACCTGGACGTAGGTGGGGACAAGTGAGGACATGGGAAAGAAGATATTTCCCTGGGGGTGGGGACATTGGCTCAATTTTATAGTTCTTTTGTTCAAGACCCGGCCTTTTCCCTGGTTGGGGGGGGGGGATTTACTTTAACTTGTGCCTTAGCACCTTCAAAATGTTAGATTTTGTGCTTTGTTGAGATTAAAATTCTTTATAATATTATTTTTACTCTATCATATTTTTGGTGATATTCACTGAGTAACACACAAGAAATGTGATTAAATGCAATACTGAAGTCCAACCATTACCATTATGGATGGCTTAATTATTATTCGTTCAGGCTGAAACATGTTAGTTTGTCTAGACATGGCTAGACAAGTTGTTACTGGAAACGATTCTACAGGTGCATTTTTAAAAAAAATTAAACCTACTGTGAGCATTTCAATTGCAAACGAACAAAATTATTATGAATTCAAACCTATTTCTTTTTTATTCCCTGGTAATTAATAACTTTAAACATGAATATAAAAGAAAATTAATGAAAAGGTCTAAAAAGGTTCCTGTTTTGCAGATATAGCTTTATTTAATTTGTTTGTACCAAATGTTTTGGGAAAATAATATTTTTCCTCAGGCAGCTAGATTGTGAGGCTTTGTTGCCCAAAGGGCAACCAAATTAAGGAGTTTTAGTGTTGACCCGGCCCTGACTGCTTCTGTGAATGTTGTCCTCACCTACTTTCATAGGAAATAAAAGAAAAATAGAACCAAAAGAAATCCTCAGCTATTTGATTCCCTGCCTACTTGTTGTATTTACCCGGTAGGTGCATGCTCTTGACTTTAATGTTCCAAAGAACATATTTAAGTTGTTAATCTACAAGTACATTTTAGTATGTGACCAATTAAGAAATAACACTTGAATAAACTAAGGAGTCTGAATGTGTATTTAAAGTATTATAATGATAATCTATTCTCTTGTATCTCTCCTTAACTTAGAATATTTTCTGTTAAACCATGCCTGATGGATTATGAGTATCAATGTGAGCACTATACCAACAGCACAGGAAAAACCCAACTGTATCCATAAAAAATATACTACAACTAC
>JAKSDK010001003.1 GCA_022360095.1 Phycisphaerales bacterium | reverse complement strand
TGTGAAGTGGTTGAGATATAGCTACGACTTTAATTCTTGGATTCCACTGAGTAGTTTAAAAGATTTATCTAACTAATATGTAAATGACTGATAAAATACCAAAATATATTGAAAAACTGCATTCACATATTCGCAATACAGAAGATGAACTTGATAAACTGTATTATAAAATTCATAAAGCGGAGGAAGATCTTGCTGCAATGAGGCATAAACAATCTCTGATGAAAATGTATTTAAAAAATTTGAAAGAAATGAATGACGACATAGCTCTGGCTGCTCTTCTTCAGAAAATTTGTGCTGATACTACGAATGAAAACTAAAAAGAGTACTTTTAATGTAAAATATAGTAAGCGTATTCAGATTTGTATCTGCATTTGCTATATTGGCCAAAAATATGTGTCTCTTTCTATTTAAAAGAATGCATAAGAGATTTAAAAGTAACTTATCTAATACTATTATAGGATGGCAGTGATAGAAAAAAAACATTTACGAATAATGAGTTGGAAATTGAACCGGTTTCATATATTGATACCAAACAAAATGTCTGGTTCAAGGGAGAAGATATTGCTAAGATGTTAGGGTATATTGATACGGACGATGCTATATGAAGGAATGTTGACGATGAATACAAAAATAACTTTCCCAGATTTTCCCTGGGAAACCCCTAGAATGGAGGTAGACCAGGGATTTATATCAATGAATCAGGTTTTTATGCTCTTGTATTTGCTTCAAAATTACCAGCAGCAAAAAAATTCGAGATTGGGTTTTATCCAAAGTTCTCCCATCTATCAGAAAATATGGGCAGTATAAACTATTTCATAACTTGATAATAACATGTTTAAAAGAGAAAATCACTACAAAGATCTTCACTGAGGCTATTATTGTTGCTGGGCGAGGTGAAAATCAAGATACATCCCAAAAATGAATCAATTCATGAAAAAAAGGTTGTATGAAAGGCCAGCCTGACATAATGATCCTAACGTACAACAAATCATGGAAAGGATTCAGGATAGCATGTCACCATTGTTCAAATCATTTTTTGTCTGATGAAACATACCAAATTCATCTTAAAAAATTTCATAAACTATAAGTTATTAACTCAATGAGTATGTATTTAATCAGAATATCTATCAAACATTATTTGTTATAAACATTCTTTAACTTTACGTACACTCTTTGTTCTTGGCTTTAAAAGATGGGTTTCATTATCAGTCAAAATATAATACAAACCTTTACATATCAGTCATTACATAAAAATCATGGTTAAAAATCTCCGACCAAGCAATTAATCATTTCCATAATCATTAAAATCATTAAAAAAATCATCTATCATAGTTTGATAAAAATCTTTATTCTTCATATTATTACAATATATTATTTTTTAAATCTCTCTTACTTATATATAGTAGCCATCTCTTTCAGCCATTTTTATGGGCATGGTCAAATTCCAGGAAAAAAGGGCGTGGTCATTTCCTAGAAAAATGGGCGTGGCTGATGGATCCCAAGGTTACATCCAGAATATGGGAAATGCGCTCGTACTCCAAGAATACAAAATTTATTATTATTTAGACATTGTTTTCTGCCTGAAACTTTGGCAAAGCATGGAATAACATTAATTGGCATGGAATAACAATTTGGCGGTGTCTTTTCCCTAGGTGCACACTCGACATTGGATATGCGGCTTTTCTAGAACCTGCAACTGTGGAGTGGTACTAAGAGATCGCAATGATGTTATTGAGTTTAACTGTTGCAATGAATACCTTAACTACGACCAGGTGACTCCTATTCGAGTTAGAGTACGAAGTAAGAAGCGTCTGGCGCCAGGAATTTCCATACGTCAAACTTTGACTGGTTTTAACAGCGAGTATAGGGTAAATTACTCTTTTTATTTTGTGACTACAAATA
>JAKSDK010001200.1 GCA_022360095.1 Phycisphaerales bacterium | reverse complement strand
TACAGAAAACCTATGTGAATATTAGTATGGATTTTGCGCGCTCACGTCCAAACAGACAATATTGCCTTTAGCATGAGGGCACTTTATACATATCGTTGACTGGGTTGTGATTTATTTTAAGTAGTTATATTTGTTTGGAGGGACGATGATTAAAGAAGATGTACGCATGCCTGTTGTGGAGGTGACCGCTGGCCAACAGTCACTGTACAAATCATGCGTGGTGTAGGGCAGGGAAAAACCAAGAAAGTGCTAGCGGACACCTTGTTTTGTCCTGGAGCTGTTCACAGCTACCTATTTCCCGTCCCCTCAGCTATATGCACTTTTTTAGTTTTCGCTTGTCTTGTTAAGATGGAGTTTTCAGTCACGAATTCGCCGTTTAAAGGTCTTTAAATATTAACGATTTGAGTTTGAGAGCAGTGTAGTGAATGTGTACTAGTTCCATTCAAAGGAAGTTTCTGTAGTTATAAAGGTTTTCAGGATTTATTGTATCAAAGACAAGATTAAAAAGATAGAGCAAATGCTGAGTTGTTAAAGTTGTCATGTAATTATATCTTTGAACTTTATAATAAGGATAGACCTTGCAAAATTCTCTTTATCGAGAATTTTCTTGTTAAATAGCGCTAAAATCACGATATTATAGGTCTATTTTTGGTAGCAGCTACATATCACATATCAAGACCAGCAACAGAATTTTCCAAAAATTCCCTTTTTATTGTGATATATAAAATATATTCAGTTTAAATACTATTTATTACAAGGTACCCATGTTATTGAAAAGTCATGCTTTTCTTTTCAGTTTCATATAAAATTCTTTTTCTTTGTTTCCTTTCCCTCCCTTATTTTTTAAAAATGAACATCACTGATTGAAACCAACATAGATTCACCCGATCAGTTAGCAAATGACGGAAATCAGGTAAAAAAAGGGACAAAGTTCAGAAAAACGTTTGTTCGAGAAATCGTGCGGTCATTCCAAACGCGTTAAACAGACGCGTGCAAGCAGCTCCTTATTGGCTAGTTCAGAGCACATTTCTTTTTTCGAGAAGTTAGAATGAGCCAAAAGACCCCAGAAATTTAATGTTTAAGGTTAAAACAAGGCAAATTGGAAACCTCTTATTGCGACAGTTAATATAATGCTTTCACTATCATATAGCTTTCCGCATCCTAAATCTGCGTCATGT
>JAKSDK010000906.1 GCA_022360095.1 Phycisphaerales bacterium | reverse complement strand
CCTCTATTTTCTTTTTTCCATAGGTCTCCAGACAGGGAGAAATCACATGATGAATCAGCTAAAAAAACTGAAAATGGCTCAGAAGGTGGTGCAGGTAGGAATGTCATCTGTCTTTGATAGTTTTACTTTCCTATCCTATGATCAAAGTAATAAATGCACAGTCTGAAAGAAAAAAGTAGCTCATACTGGTAACTGGCCATCACAGCATAGGTAGCCCTTATCTGGGTTTGTTGAGGTAGCTTACAAGTTCTCTGTATTTTTAATTACTTCTAATCGGTGAATGAATACTACTACTCTTTTCTATCTAATGCTTATTACATTTCCTAAACCTAATCCTAACTTTCTCCCCAGTGTAGTTGTGGCCCTGGTCATTCAAATGTTGGATAGCACTATCCATCAGATAAATCATTATCCAGTGGATAAGTATTAGAGAAACCAATGCAGTTTATTGCATTATCCTGAGCACTGCATATAGAGAATTGTCCCGTGGGTAGCAGCACCCACCTTTATATCAACTAGTCCCCGTACTGCTTTAGGGGTACATCATTAGAGCTAATTTCCTTGTTACAACAGCTTCCCATAGCAACAGTTTGTATTCAAATATCAGTATAGAAATAGTTGTAATATTCTTTTAATCCATTTCAGTAGTACAAGCATGCTTCTTGTTTCCATTGTGCGTGCTGTTGACCACATGGGGAAATGGTGACGAAAGCGCATGCTGAAAGCAGCACATGTTAATTTCCGTGCCAGCATTATCACAATTATCGTTAGCAGGGCTCGAAATTAAAAAAAATGTCTGGTCGCAAATTTACGACTAGTTACGAAAATTTGGTCGCAACTTTGAAAATGTTAGTCACGAAATTAATTGAGGTCATTTAATCAAGAAATAAGTAGGCTTTTAAGTGATTAACGCTTTAATTCTCATTCTTTCAACAGCTTTCATGTCATTTCGAAACTTAATAGTACAGAACGTTTAGCATCTCAGACAACACCAGTTCGTCTAAACGATCAAGTTGAACCTGCGTTAAGGCACATAAATTAGTGTCTGTTATTTTAGTCAAAGCGATAGATTTCCAAATCATGAACAGATATTACAGCAGGAAACTGCAGTTCTTAAATG
>JAKSDK010001450.1 GCA_022360095.1 Phycisphaerales bacterium | reverse complement strand
GTACGACCAATTAAGTGTCTTGTTAGTTCCCTGTAGCGCAAAAAAGCTTTTAGAAAATCTTGCCCTTTTACCATAAGATGTCACCATGATGATAATTTGAATTTGTAAGAAGAGATATTTTATGTCTTTTTCTTCTAGTGTGAAGAACTTACAAAGAAAATCCATGAAGAAGTGTTTGAGACAGTTCGTGAATTATCTAAGGTAATTATTGTAAGACAACATTTAGACCAGCTTTACCTCAGTTTAATAAGGTTAATTTTGCGTTATAATATGAGGGTCACTAGGAGGTTACCAGAAGCCTTCATTTGAAGAATTTTTTGTTTTTCTCAGGCATACTGTTAGGGTTATTTGTAGTAATAACCTTCCAAGAATACTTTAACAAGGTTTGAAAAAATTACTGTCTTGACTCTACTAGTAACTATGGTTACCATGAAAGAAGGTAAACATAGGTGGCCAAATTTCAGTAAGATTTCAAGACTTGAAATCTTACTGAAATTAGTGATGTGCACCAGCAGACTGTGTACAGCATCATTTTTTTTTCAAATTGTACTTATTTGATTTAGGTGGCACCTAACCCCCTTACTCAAGATAGTCTTGTTCCCTGCTCCACATTATCCTGGATGGTGGCTTCAAAATTGAACCATTTAGCAGAACAATTTTCAATGTGAAAAATAATTTATACTGGTTACTCTTTGTAGTCTGATCATTTAGTTGCCCTCTTAAATTATGTGATTTTTCCTTTCAGGCCAAAAAAGGATATGAGGAAATGGAAAAGTTATCCCAGGCTGCACGGGAGCAAGCTGCTGATGCAGAGGACAAGTATGTACATGTTGTTTTGTGATAATTTGTGTTGCATGTGTGATTTTGTCTGCTGTGGTCTCAGAAGTGAAGTGTGGTTCTGATTGTATCACCTACCATTTTTTATTCCACTGTGTTTGAACTTAATCATGGAACAGACAATCATAGTAGATTACATATCTACTAAATGGGTGTAGCTAGTTCATATTGGTTTAGTCACTGTAATCAACACTTCATATGCCAAACAAAATTAAACTTGAATATTTTAGGCTGAAAAAGAAGAATGTCAAGTTTTTCCAGTCCAAGACATCACTAGAAAAGAATCTAAACAAGGTCAGT
>JAKSDK010001356.1 GCA_022360095.1 Phycisphaerales bacterium | reverse complement strand
TAACAACAACAAGTTGATTCAGTATTACCATTTTGTACAGGTGTTACCGATTAAAATAACAATAAACAGCTAAATTTAAGGAAATGAAGATATAATGGAATGGTAGAATTAACTATGGTTCTTTTGTCTTTCAAACGCTTGATAGATGAAATGACCGATTTCCTGGGGGGGGGGGGGGGGGGTCCGAGGGCATGGTCCTCCAGGAAATTTTTCAGATTTTAACTCCCTAAGGTCCCCTTTCCTGGGTTTCTGAGTCATTCCGACAGGATATTGGCCAGTGCCATTGGCCTCAGATGAAGCCTTGCAACTTGAAAAGTTTTTTATTTATTAAAAATATATCTATTATGAAAAATCTGACCTATTCCCGTAAAACGGTAAAAACCGGTGTGAATCCACACCCGAAGCTACCGTAGAACCCTGATAACTCAAACTTGGATAACTCAAAGTCCCCGCTAACTTAAACTAAGTTCAAGTTCCCTTGGATTTCACCCCACTTTTCAGTCATTTTAACTCAGTTAACTTGAACTCGGATAACTCAAAATCCCTGCTAAATTTTCTCTCTTTTGATCAAAAAGTCACTGAAAATTACCCCAATAACTCGAATTCTGGTTCTTGTAACTCTCCTCGAAAGCCATTTCATTAGCTCTTCTTATTGTATAATCAGCAAAAACACTTAATCTAACACTGGTTAACACTTACAGCAATTTGAGTTTAATTGTTGCGACGAACAGATCATGTTTTATCATAAAAAATGCCCAATCATGTTGCCGTTTCTGAAAAAATAAGTTAAACTTGCACTGCAATAGTACTTATTAATACACTGCTGGAAGTGCTGAAAAGTAAGTAACTATCAACTTTTAACACTGAAAATTGAATTTTGCAATCGACCCCAGTAACTTAGACTGTTTTTTGTTTCCCTTCAGAGTTCAAATTAGCAGGGTTCTACTCTATATCTAGCTGCTGCTCACTTTCAAAGACAATAAACATTTTCCTACCTCTTCAAAGTACTGCTGAGAATTAATCTCCTTCAGATATTTGTCTGTTATGTCACAAGCCACAACTTTTCCTCCTGGGGGCAGCATTGTAGCCATGCTTAATGTGTTATAAC
>JAKSDK010000429.1 GCA_022360095.1 Phycisphaerales bacterium | reverse complement strand
TCTTACAATTACGATGAAGTCTACTTCTAGATATTCCAGATCAAGACAGCTTGGGTCTCTGCTAGACTTTGCCCTTAGCTTAAGTGTAGTTGAAAGGCGAGAATGAACTTCAAATTTCTCATTAGGGCTATTTATACGGGGAAAAATTAGACGCGTTCTAAATAAGACGCAAACTATCTCGTATAAGCGGCACATTAAGACGCGACTTAGCCAAGAACAGGTGTAAGGGGCTGTTATTAGCGTCTTAGCTAAATTTCAAACGAAATGTCTTGTTTATACGGGATAGTTTGCCTCTTATTTAGGACTCCGTCAGTATGTGAGACGGGTCCTATTTTTCCTCGTATAAACGGCCCTATTATGTACAGTATCTCCGTCGCAGCTTTGCTAAGAAACGCCGATTTCTAAGGAAGATAGAACAGTGTACTAGATGCTTTTTCCAACCCATTGTGATAAAAACTGTGTTCAGAGCTTAAATTCTTCGAAGTTTGACCATAACATGTGTTAAACCACATGCCACTCGGCGACACCGAGGAGAATTACTATTTCTATCTGTTCGGTAAATCCAAATGATAAATTCGAACCTGGCCAAATCGTATCGTTCTTACAGATACGGTAGATAGCGTGTTCCTTATTATCGAGACACATCTCGGCTTCTCTATGCTTCTTTCAATCGGCATTTCTGGAACTAACGAGGAGAATTTATTTAACAATAAAGACATTAAAATCTCAGTTTTAATTAATGAACATCTACTCTAATCTATTCCTATGACTTTCACTCCTTATCTAATATTGCAGTTGGAGTTTCGGTAAATTCTTTAATATTTGGTCTCACTTCATTATTGGCAATTAATTCACGAGATTGCATACGAACAACCATGGATAAAAAATAACTCAAATGAAACTTCTTTAGCGGTACTTTCACCCATAGTTCTGTTTATTGTTCTTGTCAAAGTGGTTATAATCGATCCTTAAGTCAAAAGAAACCTCTTCACTCAACTTTCACAAGAACTGAAATTTCAAGTTGGAATTTTACCCTGGCAGATTTTTTTCATTCACCATTCAAATGCCATGTCAGTTTGCTTTGTATGACTTAGTAATAATTTGTCTTAAGGACACGAGATGCTCAATCATTACACTTGCAACATAATGACTTTTAAATTCAAAAATTTGTTCAACTCCAACAGCGATTCTAAGAAGAATGCAATTAGCAAAAGCACTGGTATATGCATCTGATTCTCAACTGACGAAAAAAATGGTTGGTAGCCTC
>JAKSDK010000134.1 GCA_022360095.1 Phycisphaerales bacterium | reverse complement strand
TGACGGCATCGGGAGGTCATGCCAATCGCGCTCGAGAATCGGTTCGCCGCGTTCCACATGGCCGACGATTTCGGCCCGACGCATTTCTGCATGGCCAATGTTCGTGCGCAACCAAGCCCGACCCGTTTGTCGAGATGGCAGCGAAACCGACACCCTGATAATGTCGCCCCGATGATAAATGAGACGTGAACCGGGCGGTGGAGACTGGTGAGGAGGCCTCATGGCTACCGATAAGGAACGGTCTTATTGAGCAATCTGCACGCCGTGTCCAGAACACTTGACCTGTTAACCGGATGCGCGATCGATTTCTTGGATTGAGTTACGTAGACACCAGAGGAAACAGGAACCGATAACCTTACAACGCCAACTCTTTTCCGATTCAAGCGTAGAGCCGCTCATAGTATTCTGCAGCCATTCGGTGGGAATCGAATTGGGGCACGACCTCGCGCATGCTGTTGGCGGCAATCTCGTCCCACCGATCAGCATCGTCGTAGTAGCACTGGACGATTTCGTCGCTCAAGATCCGCATCAGGTGCTCGTGGTCGTGATCGTCCTGGGCTTCTTCTGGCTGACCGGTGTCCGCTTCTGGAATGACAAACGCATTGTGACCGTGCCTGGCGAATTCAGGTATCCAACCATCATTGGTGGAGAAATTTACCGCACCGTTCATCGCGGCTGTCATACCACTGGTGCCAGAAGCCTCTTTCGGCCTCCGCGGGGTGTTTAGCCAGACATCGGCACCCCTCTTCAGTGAGGCGGAAAGATCGAGCTCGTATCCGATCACCACAGCTGCTCGCGGACAAAACCGCGTGAGTTCGATCAGGCGGTTGAACAAGTCTACGGCGAAATCGTCCTCCGGATAGGGCTTGCCTCCCCAAATGATCTGGATCGGCTGTTCTGAGTCGAGCAGATCGTAGAAGGCCGTCAGGTCCCGCATGATCAAATCAGCTCGCTTGTAACCGGCAAATCGCCGAGCCCACACGATCGTAAGGACCTCGGGATTCATGATCTTGCCGGTCTGATCCGCCACAATCCTGAAGAGTTCTTCCTTCAACCGGTACTTCCGTGCACGAAACGTACCGCTTTCATTTTCATCCAGCGCCTTCTTGAGCGGTGGATCCTGCCAGAAACCCTGGTGTTGCGCATTCGTAATGCCGATGATTTCCGGCTTCACCTTTAAGCGGTCCCACATCGTCCTGGCCACTTCGCTGTGTAGTCGGGAGACGCCGTTCGCCCGGCGCGAAAGGGCCAGTGCCGCGGGAGTGTATCCGAATTGCTCGCTGTCCGTCCCCGTAATCTTGCAGACCACGTCGAGGGGTACGTCCCCGAAAAAGCCCATCTTTTGCAACAAATACAGATCGCGGACTTCGTTCCCGGCACTAACGGGAGTGTGCGTTGTGAATGCGACCTGCTCCCGCACTTTTTCGACATCTCCATATTGTTGGTAGAGCTGAAAAACCAGCGGCAGCGCGTGCGCCTCATTCATATGATACACGTCGGC
>JAKSDK010000205.1 GCA_022360095.1 Phycisphaerales bacterium | reverse complement strand
TGTTCTTTTATACTCTACTTGAAGCAGGTGAAACAGAACTCATAAATTATGAAATACGTGCGTTGTACCGTTCGCGATAGCCAAATTAGGTCAGAGATAAATAAATAAATAAATAAATAAATATACGTCTTTATTGTTTTTTAAGCAAAAATACATGCTAAAACCAAGAACACTTACATTAAAAATAGCAGAAAGAATTAGAAGGCTTAAAAAAATTCCACGTCGAAGCATTGAATTTAACATTCAAGATCCACATTACATTAAATAGCTACTTTATATTTGAAAAATAGCCTATTAAAAAAACTATTTCTAAAACGCTAAGTATTAACCCTAGAGAGTTGACTGCTAGGAACTCGGAGGCGAGCTGAACTTTCTTTCGTTTTGGGGAGGGAAGGGTAGAGACTAAGGGTGACTGGGCATACTGGAGATCTTCTTGAACAGTGAGCTATCTATCTCTTCTAATACGTCATATATGTCATTTTGGTACGAAATATAGCTGCGTTTAAAGCAACGCTGTAGAAAATTCTGGACCGTTGTTAATTCAGTTACTGAGGAGGAGTATACAGGAAGACCGCACGTTAGTTTCGGTAAAACAATTGATCTAAAGACATGAGCATGAGCAACCTTCTTGCAAAGAAATGTCTTGAAGCATTACCCACACAAAAACACGAACCCCATAAACAGCTTCATCACTGTACTTAGTGTTTGAAACATGAAGATCAATATTTATGTTATGCTTCTAAACACCTTTAGCCGTAATAGAAGACGAAAAAATAATTATTGTGAAAAGAACCAAGGTGGCAGTCTCAGAGGGCCCTTGTTTGGCTTTTGGCAATGTCATGGTTTAGATGCAAAATCTCATTGGTTCCTAGCATCAAAATCATAGTACTTTCAACCTTACTGGCCCCTGCAACACTCATCATAGCACACACAGCCACAAATATGCATACGCTCCGACCACACTGACAAATGAGCTATTTCTTCAAAATAGCTCAAAAAGGTAAAATTAGCCAAAAATGTCGAAAAATAAATTCTTGCTTATTAGTTTCTACTTTTACAATTTATTTGTTTAATTCTTT
>JAKSDK010001866.1 GCA_022360095.1 Phycisphaerales bacterium | reverse complement strand
CCATGGCACTTTAATTTTGAACGTTGATGTGCACAGCATGAATGGACATGAACGGATGATGTTGTTACTAAAGATGGCAGACCACCTAAACGTGCATTCAAGTAAAGTTAGTTTATTTTCTGGTCAAGCTACTCATCCACTCATTGGGCAGCTTGATAATCCTGTAGTGATGGCAGCTGGTGCAGGAGATGGCAGGTTTACCAAGGGCTCCAGAAGCTTGCTAACATGGCACATGGGCTGTGGTGCTATCAAACTTGAAGAAGTAGCATTCTCTAAACTAGAAACCAATGCTCAGGATGGAAGCATAAGTAGTCTACTTGGTGTTCCTGTGGTGGGATGGCATGTCATGTCAGGTACTCAGAAGAACATGGCTAGACGCAGAGTGAGGCGTCAGGTAATGGGTATGACTGCCACGCCCATACCATCAAGTGCCCTTCCCTCAAGAATATCAAATATCTCCACTTCTGTGATTATCTCAAGGACTGTCGCCATAACCTCAAAATCAACAGCATCTATGTCAAGTGTTGTTCTGAACAGAACGGAAGTCAGTTCTTCTACCATAAGTGCTAACACAACAACAGGATCAAGTCAGTTGCCAAGCAGAACTGACATACAGTCCCCTGTTTTTGCCAATGTCACCAGCTCTGCAAGATCCTTTTCACCCAGTTCCATCATGCGTACCAAGTCACTGTCAATAAACAGTTCTACAGTGATATTATCAAGAAATACAACAGTGCCTGTTCAAAGTTCAGAATTGATGTCTTCTGTAAACAGAACTACTCTGATCATGCCGTCTTCCATTCTCAGCCAATCACAGAATTCAACTTTTATAACAAGAACAGTAACTACGGCCATGGTCTCTTCAAGCGTATCATCAAATGAAACAACAGCCATTGGTTCCAGCTCTTCTGCTCTTCCTTCATTAAACAGAACAGTGCTGACTTCCTCAGCAGTTCGTACACCTTCATTGAATCTTACATTAACATTCCCAACACTTCAAATATCAAGTTCACTAGAAACAAGAACATCTTCATTTGCTACTCCTTCCAGCAAACACTTGTCGATAGCATCATCAAGGCTAACATCAAGTGCGTCACCACATCTCACAACACATTCACCTCCTTCAGTGGCAATTTCTACGCCTCCATTAAATGTCTCGACATCACCTGCAATGTCACTGACAATCTCAAGGCAATCATCTTTAACAGTG
>JAKSDK010001468.1 GCA_022360095.1 Phycisphaerales bacterium | reverse complement strand
TTTCCGCACGTTGCAGAACTATCAATTCTTGTACTGACTGGAAGTGACCCGCTGAAAACATAAATAAATGGGTGGAGACGATGGCTGTGAGGGTAGGGTTAAGTCCACCATAAGGACCAATAAATCAAATAGACTATTGTAACAGTCAGGAAATTTCAAACATACCTCCCAAGATTCTATTAATAAGTTGATTATTTGAAAAACGAGTCCCTTGATCGTCCCCTCTAATAGTGTAAAATTCAAATCGGTATTCCTACATGCGTAAAGACGGTGAATACTTCAAGAGAAGTTCAGAATGTCTTTATTTAAAGAGATTTATAACAATTTTAAAGGCATAAAATATACTTAAAATTCAGGACAACTGAGCTGGCAAAAATTTCATCACTGACTCGCGTGTGAATTCACGGTATGCGGGATTGTAGAGGTATAGCTGAAATTTGAAATTGGGATTTCCTATAGTCTCGAGTTAGCACAATACCGTAAAATTCTGGAAAGAAGCCCCTCAATTTATAAATCCCTCCGATTTTAATATAAGCCCCCTAAACTCGTAACGTGAGAAACCCTCCGATAAACCTACGTTAAGGACACTACATGGCTATACAGGGCAGTACATGGTAATACATGGCTATATATGGTAATACATGGCAATACATGGTAATACATGCCTCTACATGGCAGTACATGGTAATACATAGCTGTATATGGTAATACATGGTAATACGTGGTAATGCATGGTAATACATAGTAACACATGGCAATACATGGCAATACATCGCTATACATAGCCATACATGGCTATACATGGCCGTACCTGGTAATACATGTCAATACATGGTAATACATGGCTATACATAGCATTACATGGTAATACATGGCAATACATGATGGTAATGAATGGGTATACATGGCAATACATGGTAATACATGACAATACAGGCTATACATGGCAGTACATGGTAATACACGGCTATAAATGGCAATACATGGCTATCAATGGCAATACGTGGTAACACATGGCGATACATGGCAGTACATGGCTATGCATTGCAGTACATGGAAAGACATGGCAATTCATGGTAATACATGGCTATATACATGGCCAAACATGATAATACATGTATATGCATGTATACATATACATGGCTATACGAGGTAATACATAGTAATACATGGCAATACATGGTAATACATGGCTATACATGGCAGTACATGTCTATACGTGGCTATACATGGTAATGCATAGTAATACATGGCGATACATATCTATACATGGCAATACATAGTAGTACATGGCGATACATGGC
>JAKSDK010000083.1 GCA_022360095.1 Phycisphaerales bacterium | reverse complement strand
TTGATATTACAAGGAGAAACTTGATGCTGATCACTCTTAAGGCTTGAAGGGTTAAGCAGTAAATTAAAAAGACGTTTTCAAAGCTAAGTTTGCATCGTAACCTATTTCAGTCGATTTCTTTTGTTCCCTCATGAGTCATTTATAAGTTCAGATTATATAACATCAGGCGTGTTATATACACAGACTTTGCTATCGTCGGGTTTCTTTCCCAGGTAGTTACGATCGAGAGTACAAGGTATGGAATCTGACGAATCCATACATGCCCATTGTGACTTTCAGGCGAGGTGGGTATTTCTTTCGGAGTTTTTTAATTTTCGTTTGGTTTCTTTTCTTCAAACTTTTAAGCATCTTGCTCTGTACAAAGACTCAGCTCTTTCCAAGAGACTGATTTTCCGTTTTAGCGAGCTATCTACCTTGTAGGTACAATAAGCAAATCGCTGAACTAGTTGTCCGCTTGATGAAGAATTCTGTCTTGTAGAAGTGTTGAGGGGGTTGTCTGGATTTTTTAATGCTTTTGTTTTACTTTAAGACTTATCTTTGCCTACTCAATGAAGATAATCTCGTTCAAATTTTCTAAAAAAAAACTTTTCGCCGTGTGCGAAAGGAACCAATATTATCCTCGGCGTTTACTGTGTTTTTCACTTTTTTCATTGTGTGTAAAAGACTAATTGGATTATCAAAAATGGGCGACCCCTAAAAACTTAATTATTTTCCTTTATTGTGTTTTGGTTGTTATCGGTGTTGTTGTTTTTTTGTTGAATATATATATATTTGGCCCTCACCAGTGTTTTAACGCTTATCTGTTGCAGCACACACAACTGAAATGTTTTGGTCTGTTGTCTCCGAGACCGTTATGAGCAGCGAGGATGATTGTTATCAAAGTACAAGGCTCCCTTGTATCGTAAGAACCTTCAACTTCACAAACGAAAGATCCTTCGCCAAAACCTCCAAATCTACCATTCACAACAGCACAATCTGGGTACGTATGAAAATGTCACTGAAACAGGTCATTCCCGAGTACCAAGAACTCCCATTTTTAAACGAGGCTAAGTGTTAAACCTTTCTTGTGAAAATGATTTTTATTTCTTGAGAATAAGAATTCATCGTCACATCAATGGCTTTACACTTTGCCTCGTTTTGAAACAGAGGCTTGGGTTCAACTCGGAAATGGCTTATAGATTTATTGATA
>JAKSDK010000685.1 GCA_022360095.1 Phycisphaerales bacterium | reverse complement strand
TTTTGCAGTCTAGCTATGGAGAACAGAGACGAACTTATTCAGCAGGTGACTACTGTATTTTTCATTTCCCATGAGATCTATGGTTCGTTTTAAGAAGGCAAACCTTATGATCTCTGTTAATATCCGTTTTGCGTTGTAGGTTTATGAGGACATTGAACAGAATTTGATTTTGCTTGGTGCGACTGCAATAGAGGATAAGCTTCAAGATGATGTTCCTGATACTATCGCTACCCTGGCAGAGGTAATGCAATGAATGTGTGACTGCATTACTAACTCCTCCTCCTCTTTGGTTGGGTGACGAGCCATTTAATCTATCGACCACCTTAGGGAAATATGCGTCGAAAAGAAGCTATTAAATAATGACTCTGTTTTTATTAGCCCTGTAGCCAAAAGTCATTACTAGACTAACAATCATGCCTAATGTAGAAAAAGTGGAGCAACAAGAAACAGCTCTCTTGTAACTTTCTATTATATAGTGTAGCGGTAAACCTAGCTTTCTGCGCGAAGAAGGGTCTCAAGTATATCCCATGTACTGTTAAATGCTGCACGTAATACCCTTTCTTGCAGTCTGTCTAGTTTTCCTGTCTGATACATAAGAAAAAAGCTTAACTCAGCTTTAAAGTTTAAATCGCTTTGGCTTAGAAATTTCTCAGAGGTTTTGAGGTTGTCCAACCAGGGAGTACCATCAACGAGCATAAAGTAAACACATCTTGAATAAACTCAGTCATTCGTCTTTCTTTACCTACAGGCAGATATCAAAATCTGGGTTTTGACTGGAGATAAAGTAGGTTAGTAATATCAGTTGTGCTGTTGAAAATCGAAATGACAGACCTAGGTCAGGCCGCGATCAATTTACCTCTGAGACTATGGATTGCTCTTTCGGAATTGTTGAGATTTGGTGCTTTTACTTCATAAGCGTGAACTGACATCCGCAATTGGCCTTTTTACAGTTGTGTACTCAGTTCCCTGGCCTTTGAATGGAAGCGACGCTGAAGGTGACCTGTATTACGTTACAACCTTTCCTGCGCTTCATGTGCAATTCGTGTTATTCGTATGCTAACAAGGTCGTGAACATCATCCTTTACACGGTCAAAACAGGAGGTTTTGTAACAAAACATGGTCAACTTTAGCCTCGCTTCCAGTCAATGGCCAGGAAACTGAGCACACAGCTGTGAAATGGCCTCTTGTTAGTCTTGAACCACGTAACAGGGCGGCCATTTTGGTGGACAAAATATTACAAAGAAATTTTCGCACAATTTGAATGAATACGTTTTTTTCATTGTTTACAGAGACGGCCATCAACATAGGCTACTCGTGTCATTTGTTGACTGACGACATGACGGAAGTTTTTAAAATTGAGGGTGAATCATTGGAGAGTGTGCAGCAAGCCATTGAGGAATGC
>JAKSDK010000419.1 GCA_022360095.1 Phycisphaerales bacterium | reverse complement strand
CTTTTTTCGCCGCCATGTTTGTTTGTCTAATTTAAAACACGCGCTACCGCTGACCGCCCGCAAAACTGTGTTCAGCCACCTTAAGAAAATCAATTGCGCTATCCTTTGGATAGTGGTTGATCCAGTGGATAGTGCTATCCACCTTTAGAACAACCGCCGCCAGAACGATCAAAGAATCATTGGGCTTACAGCTTTTAATCACTCTTCTTATCGTTTCTGAGGTGGGAATTAATTTTAAGTAGACTAACCAAGAAAAAATCACAAGTGGTAAAAGGATAATTCCTTGCGCTCTATACTACTACTACAACGATACGATAGATTGAGGTGTAAGTAATACGCCAACGAGAGTCAGGGTCCATTGTTGTTTGTTGTGGTTTTTTCAGTTCGTTTTCCGTTTCTATGTTGGCTAGGGGGAAACTAGAGAAATTGAAACAGAAGGATAATAGACCCGAACCTGACCCCGCGGCAGCTTTTTAATGACACCCGATAAATGTTTAAACAGTGATATTTTCCCTCTTTCATGCCTAATCTATTTCAATCTGTATCTGTCTGAAATAGGAACTGTATTGGACAAAACTTTGCACTGACAGAGGTTAAGATTTCAGTAGCCATGATACTTCGCAAGTGAGTTTAACTTAGAACAGCTTTTACGAATGGAAACAAAATGAGTTCACAAATCAGGCCAATGCTGGAGTTTGTCTCCTAAAACAGTCCCGAAGTTCAGTTCGACCCAATTCCGAACCAGTGTCACGTGACACCTCAAACTGGTCAAGTCAAAAACCTCGTAGCAGACTTTCTAAAAGTCCTCCATTTTTCATGGTTGGTTCTGCCACTTTAAAGGACTTTTCATACCCATTTGGCGCGAAATGCACGGGTCGAAAATTCCATCGGTGACGTCATGACAAATGACCAATGGGAGAGTGATTGTTTTAGCCTGACATAACCTGCTGATATTTCACGCCAGTCCTGACAAAGCACATGTAAATCATTTTTCCCACGTGAATTTATAACATCAAATCCATTCAGGCAAAACAAGTCGACTCGCGAATTCGTCGTTCGCTCGGTTGCTGCCCGACCTCATTGATGTCCGCTTCGTTCACATATCCTCACTGAATCTCTCTTCGCTCGCTTTTAAGAACTAATGAGAGGTCGACTTGTAGCATTGAAATCTAATCTCGCGGGTACTATTGGAGGGGGGGGGGGGCATTGACTGCCCAAAGTCTTTCTGTGCCCATTACTGGTTTATGAATCCTTACTTAAATGTGAATGAAGTTTCGAATTACGTTCCTCAAGTCAGCTTCAAACGCTTTGAT
>JAKSDK010000062.1 GCA_022360095.1 Phycisphaerales bacterium | reverse complement strand
TTGGAATTGCCCTGTACCCAGCCAGGTCACATGGGAAAACAATCAAAGTCCCCTTAATGCGATGCATATTCACCAACAGAACCGTTGGAATGACATCCTTTTCTACTGGTACCAATCCTATCATTGGTACCAATGGACCATCAGTTTGACGAATCGTGTCCGTTTGTGTCTATTGGACAAGTGTGAATTTATTTATGATCTGAACTTGCTTTAAGCTTTATTCATCACTTCTGAAGTTTATTTATTACTTAGTCTTTCTGGATGGGACAAATTTACTGTATTTAAGGGTTACTGCATGTATTAGCTACAGGGTCATGTGTTTTAGATTTGGTTAGTGTTCTTCTCTGAAGCGGTCTATATCTAAATCATTGCTTTTAAAACCAAAGATGGACTTGATTAGCACTTTTACTGTATTCGGTTTTTTAGAGATACAAAGCAACGATCGATGTACCTGTAGATGATAAACCTTCGGCAAGATGTATATTCTAAATCAAATTAATAAAACATATACCTGGACTTGTTTGGGGTATGAATTTTGTTTTGAACAACAGATAGTCATATTTTTTCCGGCCCTTATCCACTTACCTCAGGCTAAACAAAAACCCTGGATGTTACTGTTTTCTTTTTTCTTTTCATATAATCAGCTTCTGTTTTTCTTTGGGAACAGTATCAATGTTTATTGCAGAGGTGATTTACAGTATTCCCTATCCATATCATTAACACTACAATACAAAAACTAAAAGGTTGTTTCATCCTAAAAAAGGTCAGTATTTCAAAGATAATATATTTCTAAGCTTTATTAAGCCTTATGGAAGACGAGTGTTTCCTCATGAAAAAGAAGTGAAAGTTCTACTATTCAGCCAGGAAAGTTTGCTTCCGAGTTGTATTCTAGTAGTTAACAATTAACCGTTTTATATAACATTTTTAAAAGCGTTGCAGTTCGCTTTTTTTAAAGACCTGACTGGAAAGTACCTTGCTTTATTGTACATTTATACCTGAAAACAACAAAACAACTTGCTTTACTCTGAAAATTGAGTTGAAAAATTTAGAAACGGCGTTTCCACGGTGGTCCGCAAACAAATTTCCTTTTTCTGTCGCGAGCTTTTAAACCCCACTTTTTATACATTTCCCAAATACTGTCACTAGTTGTCCGTAAATAAATTTGAATGGACAATTAAACCCTCGTTTGAGCTGGGTATTTGAAACATCAAGCCGCGACAGTTTTACCGCTTACAAAATCATTTTGTCAAGGTTCTTAACTTCGTTACTCGCTAAGCTTGTCGACAAAAGCAGAAAAGAAATCGTCAAAACCGTGATGAAAAAAAATTAAAATTATTTCCGGCTTTCTTGTGGTTTGTAGAAAATAAGGC
>JAKSDK010000028.1 GCA_022360095.1 Phycisphaerales bacterium | reverse complement strand
AGCTCCTAAAATAGCTAGGGGTAGCTTGTGTTTACTTAATTTGAAACGGAATCGTGTCCTGAACCTAGTTAAATAATGATTTAGCTTTTCTAAAGAGAATTTTTTATCAATAATTTAGTCTGTTATAAGGTGAACTGGGCGCCGTGAAGAGTATCAAGAGTTAACCCCTCCTCAGACAGAAATGCCATACACCGACGATTAGCTGTAGCCAGAATGGCTATGGAATAGATCTTAAATCAGTATAGTCGGTGGCCAAGCTACATGTACGATATTCGCTCCAGCAGTTAATAAGAAACAATCCTAGCTGACAGTCTCGCACTTGATTTCTGTTTACAAGGGACCATTTTATCTGGAATATAGCATGTTGCCTGGCCTGCTGTACCAACACGTCTCCTGCAAGAACTCTGACAATAAGGTAATAAGGTCAAGAAAAAGAAAGCTCTCTAACTCTGTAACGCAAAATGAATGTTATATTAAATATTATTTAAGTCTGCTGTTTAGGTCCACTGCAGTGGGTAGAATATCAATTGCTGTTTTAAAAATGTCAAGCAGAAATTCAGTTTTATCATGAAATATGTCTTCAACTACAAATTTGCTTTGTTTTTTAAACATGTGTACCTTACCGTGTTGTAATCCTGTATGACGATTTTGGTTGCATTGATATTGGTCCCATTTGCTGTATCATTTTCTTCAAAAGACATAAGCCGTCGTCCCGATAGCGGAAACGAGGAGGGCAGATAACCCACTGAAGTAAGCTGAATTAGTTTCCTCTTATAGTCAATGATCACATAGAAAAATTCTCCTTCCCCGTGGTCAGATGAAAAGGTAGCCTCTCCTTCCACTACTTCTGGTAACTCGGGTCCAGAATCAAACACTCCTGCTGCATAAACGGACGAAATGACAACGGCTGTCAGGGCTATACCAACCACAACTTCTGCAACTCTTACCGAAGGTTTAGAGAAACACTTCTTTCCTTTGATTTCAACTGTAATAACATAGCAAATGCAAAGAGTAGCATTATACCTCCTCGGGTTGCAAAAGGATAATTCGGCTTTATGCCCCGGGACCCTTTTATGGAAGGGATTATCAGGGAGGCACTTATTCAAAGGTACTGATTCAAACGTGGCGCCCAGCTTCTTTTGTTCGGCCCTTGATTAGTTGCAAAAGGAAACGACCAGTAAGAGACATTATGACGTACAGCTTAAGTTTATAAGTTCCACTGAAAAAATAAAGGCTATAAATTCTAAAAGAATCTACCTGTACAACTCTCGTTGCCTTGAAAATACATGAACATCTAAAAGATTTGAGGGTTAAAAAAGGAATACGTCGCACTCAGTAATAACCGATTTAACTTCCTTTTTCGAAGGGGGCAATTAAGACACAGTGCACCGAAGATGCATAAGTACCAAAGGCTTTGTCTTTGCGCACTCAGGAAGGCGCTAATAACTCGGTTGATTAATAAGTTCCATTGTTTTATAACAAAAAAGTGCAGGACAAGAGGAAGATTGCAGTGTTTATTATTAACTGAAGTGCTCTAAAAAGAGGTCAAGAGGTCAGTGATATCAGCTGAAGCTCGTTATACTTTGAGAGGTGTTAGTTAGATGTTGCTCATGCAGGACGTGGCTAAAACAGTT
>JAKSDK010000638.1 GCA_022360095.1 Phycisphaerales bacterium | reverse complement strand
TGTTCAACAAATCTTTTGTCCGAATAAAAACATATTGAAATATGACTACATTTTCCTTCTATTCAACCTACGCTAGCCGGGCTGAATAAGTGGTTTGTGGGCGGCTTATTTTATGATATTGTTCTTCCAAAATACAACCAATTGAAGGCACTCTAAATAATTTCTAGTCTTCACCTGCCTTTCAAGGCTGAATGATACGTCAAGCATGTGTTAGTCACATTCCACGTAATATTTATAGCTGTGTCTTCATCACGTATTTGGAAAAATTGGGAGGTCAGTAACTCTCCAGACATGGTCTGCGATTGGAGAACGAAACAATAAATGATTCAACAAAAACAATATCCGTAGCCCTGAAAACAAAAGAAGCTATTGCTTATTTAGCCCGATGAAAATAAGGGTCTGGAAGAGCTCCTGTAGTACTCTAAAAATGGAAAGCGCCTAATCGAAAATTGGCAAGATCGAAAGTCAAAGTTCTCAGTATCAATATATTATGTATAATTAGAAAGCCCTATAACTCCACAACATGACTATTGGGAGTATTTTCAAGCTCGGAAGTGTCTAGCTTGGCTGGCCCATCTCACTGTCCCCGAAGCCATTTTGGCCGTGCGCCACTGCCCATTTGTAATGCTAACCATTACCGTATATCTGCTAACTTCTGTATTCGTGATAATCAGTGGTTGACTACGAAGTTAAAATTTTGTGTGACAGGCCCAACTTGAAGTCAGACAACATGAAGTAATTACTTGCCAACTTACTTACGTATACTTTGGCCGATCTCCCGATAGAGCCAGAATAAAGAAAAATAAAACTAGTTTGTAGCATAAGATTTCTGTTGAAAATATTCCTTACACTGTTTGTGTCAGCGCCTTTCTTTCCCTTATATCGATCTAATGTACAGAACAAAACGTAAGTGAAGTGCTAACGCAACCACGTCTCCAGTTTTGTTTTGGGTTCGTGCGTTGCCATTAATTAAGACAGACATTTTGGGTCGATTGAATTTGTTATTACTTTTCAGGAGAGAATGAGCTTTGTACTCCTTTATCTGAGCAAAAAGTTTTCCAGATTTAAAAAATCTCTTAAAGCAACCAGCTGACTTCGTACAGAAAAAAAAGCATAGCAGTGGATCTATAGCAAGGCAAAGGTAGATGACACTGACTCATCAGCAGTCATTGGCCAGTAGTTTTAAGCGGGTAGCATGCTCTGTGGAATGCTTTTTTTCTGGAGTTTCCACATTCTCCTTCCCTGAGCCATTAATTAATTTGTAACGAACGAAGATCCTTCTTCATCGGGAACCTCTTTAGGATACACTTAGAAAAAACTATTTCCATTTCACTGAATATCTTAAACAAGGATACTAAAGTACAATATAATCCGCGCCTTTCTCCCACCGAAATGAGGCATTTTTGAGAACCAAATTAGGAGGTATTTTTGGGGTTGTTAAACAATCTCGAACCGTAAACCAGTCTACCTTGATACCTTTACTCTTAATTATAAGCCACGACAATGCAAAGAAAGGAATATGGAATATATTTATTCTGTTTTGTTTTACGTATGGTCAAAGTGCAGAAATTA
>JAKSDK010001377.1 GCA_022360095.1 Phycisphaerales bacterium | reverse complement strand
GGAATCACTGGCATTGGCATTGTTGAACGTGACACAAACGCTCTGCATGGTGAGCGAAGGCTTGGTCAAACAATCATCGTTGGACGGCGGCGGGGCACAGGACGTCTCATTGCAATTCACGCCGCCTTTGAAGACGAAACCGCCCATGTTCGTACAATCGGCGTCCGTCAACAGCATGCAGTCGCCGTCAGGCGAGCCGTCGTCGAAACAGCAGGCACCCTGACCGCAAGGAGGATCGAACATCGCTTTCTGGCATGAGAAGACAGGGGCAAACCGTTGGGTCGGCAAACTACAGTCGTTGCCATCGACGCCCTCCGTACAAATCCCCGTGAGATCGTCGCAACAAGTTCCACCATCAACAAAGCCGACACGGACTTCCGCCATAAGAGTGCGTATGGGGTCCGGGTTGCACCCGCCGAAGAGGAAACTACATTCCATCCCGGCGCCCGAGAAACGACCAATGTCGCCGCTGGAGAGCCCACGTTCGACGGGATTGGCTGGAGGGCAATCGGTATCAAGGAGCCAACCTGCGGGTCCGCCGCTGGTGACTTCCATTCCGATCCAGAAATCGGGCCCCATCGCCCCGGTGGGGGGATCCGTCAGATCAACGTTGGGCACGGCGATCGATGGAACGAATGTCACCACGGCCGGTTGCACGATGGGATCGCTAATAACAACGGATCCCTCACCCAAAAGGACTCCAGGCCCTCCAAATTGACTCGGGGGACAATCATTCCACAACGTCACCCTCACGGTGTAAGGCACGGCGGCGCGGCCGCCAAAGACGTTGAGCGTCACTTCGCAGACTTCGGCGAAAGGCATGCCTGCGAAGCCTGTTCCTGAGAGATCAAGTTCGATGTCGTCGAGGAACATCCCGCTGCCCGGATCAGCAAAGAACATAGGAGCGGAAATAGCGCAATAAGCCTGGTCGCAGATGCTGCTGCTGCCAAAATCACAGAAAGGACCGCCCGGCCCGCGTGTCGTGGCGGCGCCGGATTCGTCCGGCGGAAGGGGCACCGGTTGAATCAGTTGACTCAAGTCTTCCCGTGAGAGGTCATCCAAAATGATGGCATTGGACTTCGCCTCGGCGCCGGGCTGCGCCTCTTGGGACGCCTGATCAACTGTTTCCGTACGGATGTCTTTTTGGTCCCCTGCAATCGTGCTTGTTAACATCCAAAACAGGCAGACAAGGAGCCCGAGACTGGCAGCCGTCAAGCGTTGCATATTCATCGAAACTGCTCCTTTCTTGCTTATTGACAAATAAGAACCGCAGTCGTCGGGTCACAAAATCGTCGATTTAGCGCACCCAAGCCTCCGGTTTTCAGTTCAACGGCTATTCTCGTTTTTACTCGTCACCCGGCCGAAGTACTCTTTGATGGCCCACAGCTCGCTCTGGCCCGCCTTCGTTGCCCTTGGCAAACCGACCGCGAGGGTTCCGACCGTTAGACCCCGTTCGTGACGGTGGAGCGGCCATATGGAACATTATACACGAAGACAAGGAAGCTAGGGCGCAGAACAAGTTTATCGTTCCGAGATCGCGCTTTGTCCGCTTCGCTACTCCGTCCGGGTCTGTGGTGCGCTTGTCCGGATCATCGACCCCTTCCGGAAACCGATTTTTCTTTGCCTATATTTCGCGTCGCGCCTGTCGGTCGCAGCGTGTGTGTCGCAGAAAGCCCCGGGCAGGCCTGCCCGGGGCTTTGCGGGATGCGGACGCCCCCTCACCGTCCGCATCCCTCTGGACTGCATTCGCCATCGTCGTTGGGGTGGTTTTATTTGGCGCGCGAAATCCGCATCACGCGATCTTCGCCGCTAAGGGCGACCCAGATGTTGGAGCCGTCGAAAGCCACGCCCAAAGTGTCATTCCCGATGGTCATGGTACCGAGGTTCGCGCCATCGGACGCGCGTAGCTTCGTCACGTTGATGTCCGTGACCCAGATATTGGCCCCGTCGAAGGCCACAGCAGAAGGCGTGCCACTTACGGGAAAAGTCCCGAGGTTCGCGCCGTTGGACGCCCTGAGCTTGGTCACGCTATGGTCGGTTTTTCTCGCCACCCAGATATTGGCCCCGTCAAAGGCCAGCGCTGTGGGAGCCCCGGCCACGGGAACCGTTCCCAGGCTCGCGCCGTCGGACGCTCTGATTTTTTCGACGTTGTCGCTGTTGGTGTTCGCCACCCAAATATGGGTTCCGTCGAAAGTGATGCCCTGAGGGGAATCGCCGACGGGAAAAGTCCCGAGGTCAGCGCCGTCGGAAGCCCGAAGCTTCGTCACACTGCCGGTAAGGTTGACGACCCAAATGTTGCTTCCGTCAAAGGCCAACGCCCACGGAGAACCACCGGTGTTGAAGGTGTCTAGGACGGCGCCGTCCGACGCCTGTAGCTTCATCACGTTACTGTCGGCGGCACTCGCCACCCAGATGTTGGCGCCGTCGAAACAAGCAGCGACCGGAAAGTTACCCACCGGAAACGTGCCGAGATTTGCACCATCGGATGCCCTGAGTTTTGTCACATTATCGCCATGCCGGTTTGTGACCCAGATGTTGGCGCCGTCAAAGGCCACGGCGTGAGGAGATTCCCCAGTGGGAAACTTTTGATTGAGCAAATCCCATCGCATCATCGCGACATCGTGCAGATCCACGGTTGATCCGAGTTGGGAAACGCCGCTCAACCCGGAGCCGTCACCGACGAAGCGAGGCGCCGTGACCGTGCCGTCTGCTTCGACATTGCCCGCGACGTCCACGAAGAGGCCGCGCGTTTGCAGTGCGTAGGGCGTCGCCGTGATCGGCTGGCGCGGACTGAGCGTCGTGAACACCCCGCCAGCGTCAGCGTCACGGACGTCGATTTCCAGCCAGCGGGCGTCGCCGTTGAACGCGTCCGTGCTATAGTTGAGGTCGACGGTGAAGACACCATCCACAACCGGGAGTCCACCAAACCCCGGAGCAGGGGCGACCTGGTTTCCACTGGATTCGGCGTCGTAGAGTTTGAAGACGATATCGACCAATCCGTTGAAAGGGCCACCGTCAAGATTCAGTTTGCCCTGATAGGTGAAGTGGCTGCTGAGCGGCGTCTGAGCCGACGCGGTTGTGGTTGCGATCAGCAGGGCCGCCAGAACGAGAACGATTCGAATAGGGTAGCTCATGTTCATTGAAAATAGTCTCCTATGTGATATTTGAAGTTTGCGGGCGTTTTGGTTTGGTTTTGAGTATGTGGTGAATTGCTACGGACACCCGTTCCCTGCGAGCAGGTCGGTGACGAACACGTCGACGTCGTCAATGCTGAGGCCGTTCAGTCCGTCCACGTCGGCGCAAGCACAGGACCCGCCTTGGAGGATGCAGACGACGAATGCCTGGATGTCCGATCCGTCGCGGGCGCCGTCGCTGTTCATGTCACCGAGGCAACCACAGGATGGGACGGAGCCCGGCCAGAAGCCGCCGTCGAGTTCGAAGGCGCCGCCGGACGTGAACCCGGCATCAGGCTGGCCGATGGTGCCTTCGAGTTCGAAACTACCGCCGGAGCTGTAACCGCCGCCGCCATCGAAGGTGTACCAGTCGAGCGAGAAATCCTGGGCGACGGCGAGCGCGGTCAGCGAAACGGTCAAAAGGGGGCAGACGATTGAGAATTTTGATTTTTTGAACATTACATCTCCTTGGAATTAGGCTTTGGTCCGAGTTGGATCTCGGTTGCGCGGGTCCGTCCTTTCAGTGTTCAAGCGAGGTCTAAACACGCCGCAGCGGCCCGACCCTGTCAGCACCGCATCGACGCTTCGCCTCGTAAACGCAAAAACCGAGGAGACCCCCTAATGGAAAATCTCTTTTTTTTGGAAGTCGTTTTGTGAGCTAGGATGGGAAAAAAGTGGGGACGTAGAGTCGAAGATCGACTCACACGTCCCCCGGGGTAAATGGGAACCATAAAGTGCGGCCGGACGAACTTGTGCGTGTCGGGGTGGATAAGCCCCCGTCGCACGGTAAACGCATGAATTGAGCAAAACCCGTAATGAAAATTTTGTTTTTTTTCGAAATGTGCTCCAGAATCTAAGAAACGAGCAAGTAGCACAAATATAGACATAACAAAGTGTTACTTTCCGTCGTCGGCACTCGCTATACTGGTATCAGCATGGCTGACGAACCGAAAAAACTGCCCGACGCGACGATGCTGCTGGCGCGCGTCAACGACGGCGATACCGCCGCCGCCGAAGAGTTGCTGCCGATCGTCTACGAGCAGCTTCGGGCCATGGCCGGCAGTTACTTCAAGGCTCAGCCCTCCGGACACACCCTCCAGCCGACCGCCCTCGTTCATGAGGCTTATATCAAGCTCATCAATGCGTCCGACAGCAACTGGCAAAACAGCGTCCATTTCTGCGCCGTCGCCGCGACGGCGATGCGGCAGATTCTTCACGACCGGGCACGACGAAAACGCACCGCCAAACGCGGCGGTGGAAATGCACAGCGCGTCCCGCTGGATACCATTGCAACGCCATCGGGTGATTCGGTCGTTGATACCGTCGCGATGGACGATGCACTTGAGCGATTGGGCACGCTCGATGCGCGACAGGCGCGAATCGTGGAATTGCGCTTCTTCGGCGGCCTGACGGTCGAACAAGTCGCCACGGTGCTGGAAGTCTCTCAGTCGACCGTCGAAAAAGAATGGCGAGCAGCGCGGGCATTCCTCAATCGCGAACTGAGCGGCGCGGCGAAAGTATGATTTCACCCGAGCAATATCGACGTGCGGTGAACCTGTTCAATCAAGCGCTCGGCATGCCGGACGTTCAGCGCAGCGCCTTTCTTGATGAAGCGTGCGCCGACGACCCGCAGGTGCGCGAGGAAGTCGAATCACTCCTCCTCCACGATTCGAATATCGCTAACAAGACGGCCTCCATCGACGCAGGCAAAGGCGCCAATCTGCTTGCAGGCGATATTGCAGACGAATCGCTGGCCGGGGACGACACGCAAAAATTCCCCGAGAAGATCGGCAACTACCGCATCTTCCGCTTTCACGGTCAGGGCGGGATGGGCATTGTTTACGAGGCCGAACAAATCAATCCCAAACGCCGCGTCGCTTTGAAGGTCGTGCGACCGGGCGCCGGCGGGGACCAACTCATCAAACGATTTCAGCGAGAAGCCCACGTGCTCGGCCGATTGCAGCATCCGGGGATTGCGCAAGTCTTCGAGGCGGGCGTCGCGGACGGTCAGCCGTTCATCGCAATGGAATTCATCGACGGGCGTGCACTGGACGAATATGCCCGCAAAGAGTCACTCACGAACGATCAAAAACTCGAACTCGTCGCCGATCTCTGCGACGCGTTGCAGTACGCACACGAAAGCGGCGTCATCCATCGGGACTTGAAGCCGTCCAACATGCTCGTCGATCGAACGGGCCGTCCCAAGATTCTCGACTTCGGTGTCGCGCGGCTGACGGACATGGAACACGACCTCCTGACGTTGCAAACGGACGCGGGTCAATTGATTGGCACGCTTGCATACATCAGTCCGGAGCAGGTGGCCGGTGATTCACGGAACATTGACGCACGTACCGACATCTATTCACTCGGTGTGATCCTTCACGAATTGTTCACCGGCCGACTCCCGCACGACATTCGCAGGCGCGGCATCGCAGATGCTGCTCGTATCATCCGCGACGAGGAACCGACGCGGCTTGGTTCCATCGACACAAGCTATCGCGGCGACATCGAGACGATCGTTGCCAAGGCGATGGAGAAGGAAGCGGCGAGACGATATCAATCCGCGGCGGAGATGGCGGAAGACATCCGGCGTTTTCTACGACATCAGCCCATCACGGCGCGCCCCGCGAGCGCGTTTTATCAATTTCGAAAATTCGCACGGCGCAACAAGGGGCTTGTGGCGGGACTCAGTACTGCCTTCGTCATTCTCATCGCAGGTTTGATCACGACAGGCCACCTGCTTGTTGAAGTGACCCGGCAGAGAAATGACGCCCTGAACGCGCAAGCGATTGCCAATCGAGAAAAAAATGCCGCCGTCAAAGCGCACGAAGAAGCAAATCGCGAGCGCGACGCGGCAAAAAAGGCGCGGCTCACGTCCGAACGCGTCGCGGATTTCCAAAGGAATCTCTTGCAACGGCTCAAGCCGCGCGACTTCGGGGATGACATCATCGCAGCCCTCCGAAGGGAGTTCGAACGTGTGCTCGAGAAAGACGGGGCTACGTCATCCGAAGTAGAATCATCGATGGAAACCTTGAAAGAGTTGTTGCTCGACAGGATCAACGAAACCAACGTCGCCTACGATCTTCTGAGTGAGCAAATCGCATCTCAGGCCATTGCCATCATCGACGGTGGATTCACAAGAGATCCTGATACCGAGGCGGAAGTCCGATTCGGAATTGCGAGTCTTCTCTCAGGTCTGGATATGCGAGAGCGAGCGCTGCCTCAGTATGAGCGATCCATGATCCTAAAAGGCGAAATCTATGGCATCGATTCGGTGCAACGCAACCAACGAGCGATTCCTGTTGCAAGAACACTGGCCCATCTCAATCGAAACGACGAAGCCGACGCCTTATATCGTGATGCCTTGGAGCGGCTCAATCGCGCCAAAAGCCCGGAAAGCAAAGCCTACATCCTCGCATCTCTCAATTATGGCCGGTTTCTCAGAAAGCTGAAGCGCATCGACGAAGCGATTCTCGTACAACAGGCGGCACTTGCCTCATCGCGCGCAAGCAAAAAACACCCTTCTGAGGCGAATATTTTGAATGAGCTGGGCGTGCTGATGCTCGACCAAGGGCGAACCGACGAGGCGCTTGCGTATTTTGATGAAGTCCTTGCCCTCCGGCCCGAGTTGGATGAAAAAGCGAACGCCGTCAGAATTACGGCCCTTAACAACATCATGGCGACCCTGTTCAAGGAGAATCGGCTGAAAGAGGCCGAACCTTATGCGCATCAGACGCTGCTTGCATTTTCCGCCTTTTACGGCGATCGACACCACAAGACGATCACGGCACGTAACAACCTTGGGCGGCTGCTGATCGACACGGGACGCGTGGATGAAGCATTGCAGCTTTTTCAGGAAGCATACGGCACGGCGCGTAGCGCTTTGCATCCTCGACATCATGTCCGCGGCGCTGCTTCAACGAATCTCATCGAGGCTCTGCTCGCCGTCGAACGACCGGCCGCCGCTGAGCAAATCGCGAATGAACTGCTCGAAATTCGCCGTCATTCAAATCCTCCGCAGGCAGCCTCCATCGCCCAAACGCTGGAGCAGCTCGGCCTCTGCCTGCTCGCACAAGACAGATTTCAAGAGGCGCAAAAAGCCTTTCAAGATTGCGTCGAACATCGCAAAACGATCGACCCCGATCACTGGCTCACCCACCGTGCGCGCGGCCTGGTAGGCACGGCACTTGCAAAACTAGGCCGATACGATGAAGCCGAGAAAATGGTGATCGGCGCCGCCAAGGCGATCGAGCAAAAGCTCGCGTCGATCCCGGCGAATATGCGCGAACGAGAACGACAAGCCGCGCGATCGCGTGTCGAAGCGATGTACAACATGCGGGGACTGTCGAACATGGCCGCTTTTTGGGCAGACACGCCGGTGGAGTCAAACGATTCGAAAGAACCATAATCAGAGAGAGGCAGAACCGCCAAGTGCTATGGACACCCGGCGTTCAAGATACACGCGACAAACTCCTGCACATCGTCGCCGTCGACCTCCGAATCACCGTTGACATCGGCTCGGCTACTGTCGCAGTCGGGGTGGGCCGCGTCGAACGCCGCCGGATCGAGCACCGCCTCGACGAACAAAGCCATGTCGCCCGAGTCGACGGCGTCGCTGCAATCCATGTCACCGAGATTCGAATCGGGTGTCGCCAGCGTGGCGATCCAGGCCTCATTGGACCCGCTCGGATTGTCACCCCGGCCCACGATGGTCAGGCCGTCCGCGGAGATGCCGTAGGCATGCGACAATTCCCAACCCGTCAGATCGAGGCCGAAGTCGTTGACCAACACATCCTGGAGGCTTCGCATTCCGTTGACGGCGTCCCAGATGAACGCCTCCGGGGCAAGGCCGCAATTCCCACACCCCACGACGACCGAGCCGTCCGCTGACGTGGCGTATGCCACGCTGTTAAAGGCGCCGCCGGACAGGTCACCCAAGCCAACCATGCCGCCGCCCGCAGTCCAGCGAAATGCCTCGGGGCCTGACGCGGAACGGCTACTCCCCACGACAACCGCGCCGTCCGAGGACGCGGCATACGCAAAGCTATCGAAGGTGCCGCCGGGCAGATCGCCCAGGCCGATCATCCCGCCGGCCGACGTCCACCGAAATGCTTCAAAGGATGCAACACCGCCCGGCGCAGAAATGCTTCGCCCCACGACAACCGAGCCGTCCGCTGACATGCCTCTCGCCTGGCTTAAGAAGGAACTTCCGGGCAAATCACCCAAGCCGACGATGCCGCCGGCAGCAGTCCAGCGAAACGCCTCGTCGCCCAATGCGGACTTGCCGTCGCCCGCGACAATCGCGCCGTCCGCGGACGTCGCGTACGCCTGGCTACTGAAGGCGCCGCCGGACAAGTCGCCGAGTCCGACGATGCCGCCGTCCGACGTCCAACGAAACGCTTCATTGCCGGCTGCAGAATTGCTGTTCCCCACGACAACCGCGCCGTTTGCAGACACGGCGAAAGCCCGACTCAAGAAGGCGCCGCCGGACAAGTCGCCGAGTCCGACCATGCCGCCGCCCGATGTCCAACGAAACGCCTCGGTGCCGGATGCGGAACTGCTCAACCCCACAACGACCGCGCCGTCTGCGGACGTGGCGCGAGCGATGCTAAGAAAAGTGCCACCTGGCAGGTCGCCCAGGCCCTGGAAGCTTGCTCCGTCGGCCTCAAGTTGCGCGGCAGGACAAAGTGTCACGGTCAAACCGATGACCATCGCCCATTTCATCTGTGTCATAAGGGAATTCATGAGGTCCTCCTGAATCTCCAAGCATTGGAAGCATGGCCGATAGATCGTGCTTCAGCATCTGCAATCCGGCCCGCGGAGCCCCCCGTTTGCGATACAATGGGTGGTGGTCCTGGGGGCTCGGAAGCGGCGCCTTGGGGCCTGCCGAGGTCGCCTTCACCAATCAATGCGCCAAACGGACCTAAAACCCTTAGGCACCTGAAAGGATTTTTCGGTGACAGACGAACAGGATGCTGAGATCACGCGCGTGCTCAAAGCTGTCGGTCGGGGTGATCGGCAGGCGGCGGAGGACCTGTTGCCGCTCCTGTACGATGAGCTGCGCCGCTTGGCCGCATCGAAGCTTGCGCATGAAGCACCCGGCCAAACCCTTCAGGCGACCGCACTGGTTCACGAGGCCTATCTGCGACTCGTTGGCACCGAGGATCGCGGTTGGGACAATCGCGGCCATTTCTTTGCCGCAGCCGGCCACGCCATGCGACGGATATTGGTCGAAGCCGCGCGAAGGAAGGGCCGGCGCAAACGTGGCGCAGATCGCCGGCGGATCGATTTCGAGGAGGCAGACCTGGCGATCGAACCGCCGGGTGATGATATCCTCGCCCTGGATGAGGCCATTAAGCGGTTGGAAGCCGACGACGCGCGATGCGGGCAGATCGTCAATCTGCGGTATTTCGCCGGGCTCACAACCGAAGAGACCTCGGCTGCACTGGGCATTTCAGTGAGCACCGTCGAGAGCGAGTGGCGATACATCCGCCGCAGGCTCTACACCGAACTTTCCGACCAAGATGCGGATCAGCCATGAACTCCGATCATCGACAACGCGCGAAGCAACTTTTTCAGGCGGCGATCAAACTGCCGGAGGATGCGCGAGCGCAATTCATTGCGGACGAATGTGGCTCGGACGATGCCGTTCGCGCGGAAGTGCAGAAGCTGCTCGGCGCGTCGGAGAGCGTGATGGGGAATTTTTTGCACACGCCGGTTGTCGAATCGGCGCTACAGCACGGGGCCTGTGAGTCGGGGCTCCCTCGGACGATCGGCCGGTACCGCGTCGTTCGCAAAATCGGCGAGGGCGGGATGGGCATTGTGTATGAGGCAAAACAAGAGAAGCCGCGGCGCAACGTGGCGCTCAAGGTCATCAAGCCGGGATTCACCACATCGCAGATGCTACGGCGCTTCGAATTGGAGGCCCAGGCGCTCGGGCGACTCAAGCACCCTGGGATCGGGCAGGTGTACGAAGCGGGAATTCACCGGGACGGCGCCGGAGAGGTCCCGTTCATGGCGATGGAACTCGTCGACGGAACCTCATTGCTGGAATACGTAAAGAGCACGTCACCGGATGTGCGGGAGGTTCTGAGGCTGTTCGCCAAAGTATGTGACGCGGTCCAGCACGCCCATCAAAAGGGCGTGATCCACCGAGATTTGAAGCCTTCCAATATCCTCGTTGTGGAAGAAGGGGCCGAGGGTCCAAGGGATCAAGGGAATCAGGGAAGACCATCGTCGGTTTCGTCCTCGGTCCCTCGGCCCCCTGGTCCCTCGGCCCCTTCTTCCGTACAGCCGAAGATACTCGATTTCGGCATTGCCCGCGTCACCGATGCCGATACGTTCCCCGCGACGCTGCAGACGCGAACCGGACAGTTGATCGGGACGCTGAAGTACATGAGCCCGGAGCAGGCGGCCGGCAATCCGAACGAGATCGATACGCGGTCGGACGTCTACACCCTTGGCGTTATTTTGTACGAGTTGCTCACGCGCCGGATGCCGTATGAGGTTGATGGGAAGCTGATTCACGAAGCCGTGCGGGGAATTCAAGAGGACGAGGCCAAGCCGCTCAGTTCGTTCAGTCGGACTTATCGCGGAGACTTGACAACCATCCTCGGCAAGGCGCTGGCGAAGAAAAAAATGCGACGGTATCAATCGGCGTCCGAACTCGCGATGGACATTCGGCGGTATTTGAACCACGAACCCATTACGGCACGTCCGCCGAGCGCGCTTTACCACTTGGATAAGTTTGCTCGGCGGCACCTCGCCATCGTGGGCGGTGTGGCCGCCGTTTTCGTTGCCCTGATTCTGGGGCTCGGCCTGACAACCTGGCAGGCGCATGAAGCGCGGCAAGCCCGAGCGGCGGAAGAGGAACAACGCAAGCGGGCGGAGCGGCGTTTCAACGAGCTTCGCGGCCTTGCCCGGACCTTTATCCGGGACTTCGACGTCAAGATCAAGGACCTGGCGGGTTCAAGCCCGGCGCGGGAGCTTCTCGTCACGACGGCACTCCGGTACTTGAACAGCCTCGCGGAAGACATCGATCCTGATGACATTCGATTACAAGAGGAGTTGGGAACTGCATATTTCAAGCTCGGCGACATCCTGGGTGATCCGAGGGTCCCCAACCTAGGCAACGCCGACGAGGCCTTGACGAACTATCTCAAGGGTTTGAGGTTTGTCGAAAACGTCGCCGAGGTGAAGGGGGACGCAGAATCCCAAAAGCTTGCAAGTTTGGCGCTGAATCGAATCGGAACACTCCTTGAATCGATGGGCCGGCACAATGAGGCTCAAGCGTATTTCAATCGGGCGTTGGAAGACTTCATACGCTTATGCCGACAGTTTCCCGATGATCCCGGGATCAAGCTCGAGTTGGCGCAATGCCATCGGATCAGGTTGGATGTTTGCAGGCGACAAAGCCGGCTCGAAAAAGCACTCAGCGCGGCGCGCGAGGCGATGGAACTCTATGAAGCGGTGGTGGAATCGAATCCCGAGTTCGATTTAGCGAGACATGGTGTGGCCTCCACCAGCAGCATCATCTCCGAAATCCGCGATCAGCAGCAACGATTCGACGACGCGTTGGCGTATCGCCTGAAAAGTCATGCGATCTTGGAATCCTTATCACGCGACCGGCCTCACAACGCCGTGTTTCGCCGTGATTTCGGCGCGGCGTCGGAGCGCGTCGGCTTTTCGTATCAACGGGCGGAGAAACTCGACAAGGCCCTCCCTTTTCTCAAGAACGCCGTCGAAATTGGCGAGGCTCTGGTCGACGCGGAGCCGAGCCACGTTCACTATCAGATAGACTTGGCACGAGGCCTTTGCCGGCTCGGCGAAGTTCATTTGGCGCTTGGCGACGCCGGTAAGGCGCGCGAGACATTCGACAGGCACGTTCGACTGTGTGCGGACTTTGCCGAATCCCGCGCGAACGACGGCGGGGTTCAGCGCGCGCTGGGCGTGGCCTACTACAAGATGGCCGAACTCAGCATGGCCCTCGCAAAGGATGAAGCACTCAACGCTGAAGCCCAAATTCAACATTGGCAGCAGGCCCGTTTCTGGCTGAAAAAGTGCCACGCCGTTTTCGCCGAAATGCGAAACCGTAGAATTCTGTCCGAATCGGATGCCGGTGTGCTGGATGAGATCGCTGGAGAAATCGCGAGCTGCGACGCTGTCCTAGCGCGGACCAGCCGCGGCGAGGTCGGACAGGACAGGAGATGAAACGGCGCCTCGAGGTGTCAGACGAAGAAGAAGTTCATCGCTCGTTGACGGGGAGACCCCCGGCAGGGTAGCCCGGGCTTCAAGGTTTTTTTCCGGATCTTTGCCCCAACTTTTGGTTTCGACCGAGGCTTGGGGAATCACGCCTTACTGAAATCGAGTTCACTCAGGCTGCCTTGAAGGAGAACATCGCCCGATACTCGTCGGCCTTCTTGGGTTTGCCCCAACTGTCGTAGAGCTTGATCAGGCCGTCCAGCACTTCGCGAGTTTCCGGCGAGTTGTGGCCGAGTATTTCCTGGTTTCCCTTAAGTGCTTTGAGATAAAGCCGCTCAGCTTCTTCAAACTTCCGCCGTCCGATCGAGTTCGGACGTTTCTTTGAGCCCCTCAAACACAACACATCAGCCAAATTACTCATGGAGGAAAGCGTACCAGGATGCCGTTCACCGGATAGCATGCGCCTGCTTTCGAGAGTTTCCCGGAAAACCTCTTCGGCCTTAAGGAGTTCACCTCGCGACTGAAGCAGCCGACCGTGGGCATTCTTCCAATACAACGTGATTTCATTTTCCTTCTGGAAAGCCTGACCGCACGCGTTCAGCCCTTCGGAAACGAGCCGGCCGGCCTCTTCAAGTTCGTCCGTGTCCAGCAACAGGTTCGCTAATCCCGCACCTGTCGTAAGCGTGTCCTTATCCATTACGCCAAAGAGACGGTGCTGAACAGCAAGTGCTTCGCGATAATAAGCCTCGGCTTCGGAGTGCTTCGACTGGAAATCCAGCGACACCGCCAAACGGTGCATCGAACGAAGCGTATCCCGGTGTTCTAAACCCAAATCAAGCCTTCGATAATCCAGTGCCTTCCTCAGATGCGGCTCGGCCACTTCATACGATGCAAAGTTCACATAGGTACTGCCCAATATGTGGCGCAAACGAGCATCACTGCGTGATTCCACGTCGGTCTTCAAGAGCTCCGTGGAGACTTGGTCAAGCATTTTCTTGACCGAGAGGTTTTGACCGTGGGGTTCGGTCTCGGCGAACATCTTTTCAAGGGATTCAGCCAGTGCTGCCAATTCATTGCGAGCCTGTGCCGCTCGGTTTGCCTGCCACACCGCCGATGTCAGCCCGGCAACAAGCGAAAGAACGATGCCCATGATCGCACTTACTAGGGCCCTGTTTCTTCGAGCGAACATCTTCAGTTGATAGGTGGCGCTCGCAGAGCGTGCCGCGATCGGCTCGTCTTGCAGATATCGCCGGATATCGGCGGCCAGTTCAGCGACCGAGGAATAACGGCGATCGGGCTCTTTTTCCAGCGCCTTGGCAACGATCGTGTCCAAGTCTCCGCGAAAAAATTTGTCGGCAGAACTCAGAGGTGTCGGTTTCTCTTCCCGAATGACACGGGCGGATTCGAAGATGTTCTTATCCTGCAAGGTGTAAGGAAACCGGCCGGAAAGAAGCTCGTAACCGATCACGCCGAGTGAATAAACGTCACTACGGATATCAACCAAGCTCGGGTCGCACTTGACCTGCTCAGGAGAGGCGTAGGCGAGGGTTCCCATAAACTCGCCGCTCCGTGTTGTTTGGATGCTTCCCTCTGCCAGTGTAGCGTCGACGGCCTTGGCCAAGCCAAAATCCAAGATATGCGGGTGTCCTTCCAGATCGACCAGGATATTCGCCGGTTTCAAATCGCGATGGATCACACCATGTTGGTGGGCATAACTCACAGCCTCGCAGATTTTCAGAAGCAGATGTAGCCGTTTGGTCGCGTCACGAATCTCACTCCTTGTCTCTCGGCCCTGCGTCTTCTTTGAAGAACGGAAATCATGAAGGCATTCGTCCAGCGAGCTGCCCTCGAGATATTCCATCGTGAAATAATGACGTCCGTCCGAGGTCACTCCACTGTCATAGACTCTTACGATATTCGGATGCTGCAGGCTGGCAGCGAGATCAATCTCGCGCTCGAATCGATGCCGCTGACGCGTACTCGCAAAGGCGCCTAGCAGTAATACCTTCAACGCCACCGTCCGCTTCGTCACAAGCTGGATCGCGCGGTAAACGACGCCTTGGCCTCCACGATGGATCTCTGAAAGTATTTCGTACCCTTCAATGGCGTCGCTGTCCGCCACCGTCGGTGAAGTTGAAGCGCGATCAGTCACAACTCGCGATATTCGAGCTTTCTTAATCAGGGCCAGCAGGGCATTGTCCCGCCGGATTGACTCTGCTTCAGCACGGCATATCGAACACGATTCAAGGTGGCGCGCGAGATCCGCATCAACGGCAACGGGTTTTCCGTTTTTGTTCCGAGCTAGGAGTGTTTCGATCTCTGCTGCTGAGGGGCATTTCTTTGGCGTGTCAGTCATAACCCGGCCCTCCACGCTCTATAGTTCATAGGCCTCCTTCAACCGAGCCATAATCAACCGAAGCTGCGCAAGGCACCGTCGTTTGACCTTGTAAACCGCATTTGGCGTCATTTCGAACTCGGCGGCGACTTCAGCTGTTGTGCATTCATCGAACGTCGTTCGTTCGAATACGCTGATCGTGTTCGAATCCAGCGTTCCTCTTTCACGGAGTTCCGCCATGGCATGGTGCACGATGGCGTGCAGGCACTCCTCTTCCCAGATCGCATTCAGATGATTCTCATCGGGCAAATCGACCAATACGGAGTCGCCACGAACTTGACGACGACGGACAGTATCATGTCTCAAGTCGGCGACGCGATACTTGGCGATACTGATGATCCAACTGCGGAGTCGTCCCTTGCTACGGTCATATTTCCCGGCGCGATAGTCCTTGACAAACCGAACCAGCGTTTCCTGGGCCACATCCGCGGCATCGGCTTCGGACACGCCTAGCCTGCGCGCAAATGCATGCAGGATCGGCTGATACCGGGCATTGAACGCCTGCCAGGCAACATCGTTGGCAGTATCAAATAGTTCATCAAGTAATGCTGTGGTGGTGGTTAATACACTCAGCACGGCCCGACTCCCCGGCTCATTTCAAAATTATGTACCGCTAGCATGCGCAAATCAACCACAGTTATCTCCGTCACGACAAGAAAAATTTGGACAGTTGGGCCAATTTTTGGGATTTCGCCGGGTGTACAAACAGAAGGTCTTGCAGTGATGAATCTGATACCTGAGCCCGATGTGCTAAAGCGAGATTTGTAACGATCCGCCAAGAAACTCATGGCAGTCTCGCCGAGACTGCGAATCAGAGGAGATCTCAAAATGAAACTCAATATCCAAAAGACAACGGTTAGAAAAATCAATGTAAGCCTGATCGTCCTGGGTACGATCTTCGCCATGCCTACGCTCTCGGTGGGTCAATCCGCTCCGATTTTCGTTGACGCCGACGCCGTTGGCGCGAATGACGGCACGAGTTGGTCCGATGCTTATACCGACCTGCAAGCCGCGCTGGGGGCGGCTTCGTTCCAGGAGATTTGGGTGGCCGAAGGCACATACAAACCGGCCGGACCAGGCGGTAACCGCGCTGCCGCCTTCCAGCTCAAGAACAACGTGGCCCTCTACGGCGGCTTTACCGGTATGGAGGAGACTCGGGATGAACGCGACTGGAAGACCTTCGAAACCATCCTGTGCGGCGATCTCAACAGCGACGACCTGCCGGGCTTTATCAACAACAGTGAGAACAGCTACCACGTTGTCGTCGGCAGCGGTACCGACAGCAGCGCGATCCTCGACGGATTCACAATCACGGCTGGTTTTGCCAACGGCGGCTCGCCCAACAACCTCGGGGCCGGAATGTACAACTCCTTTGGCAGCCCCACGGTCTCTCATTGCAAGTTTGAGACAAATGCATCGAATAGCTCCGGCGGCGGGATGTTCAACAATCGCAGCAGCCCTGCCGTGACCGACTGCACTTTCCAGGGCAATAGGACATTGATCAATGGTCACGGAGCGGGAATCTACAACAACCGTAGTGTCTCCACAGTGAGGGATTGTACCTTCACGTTCAATTTCGCTGATTCAAACGGCGGAGGGATATACAACTATCGATGCAGTCCAAACATACACAACTGCATCTTCGACGGAAACACCGCCTACCGTGGTGGCGGCATCGCAACCATATCGGTCAACGGCAGCACACAGGCGCCCATGGTGATCAATTGCCGTTTTACCAACAATACAGCGTCAAGTTGGGGCGGCGCCGTCTTGAATTACACCTATGCCAACACCAGGCTGATTAACTGCACGATTTCAGGAAACAGCGCAAGCGTCGGCGGTGCGGTTTACAACTACAACGTTAGCAACACCAGGATATTCAACACCATCCTATGGAACAACAGCCCGGACAATATCGAGAGCTTCGGTAGTTCCCCGACGCTTTCCTACGTCTTCTCCGCTGATCCGGTATTTGTCGATCCAGGGCAGGGTGATTATCGACTCTCCACTGGATCGCCCTGTGTTGATGCCGGCAACAATGCGCGCTATCCCATCGATGCGCCTGGTTTCGACCTCAATGGTAATCCTCGCTTCCTCGACGATCCGGACATCAGTGATACGGGCAGCGGCGCTCCACCAATCATTGACATCGGAGCCTATGAGTATGACATCTGTCCGAACGATCCGAACAAGACCGAGCCCGGCATTTGTGGCTGCGGCGTCCCGGATGACGATACCGATGGCGACACGGTGCCGGACTGCATCGATATCTGCCCCGGCGGTGACGACAACACCGATACGGACGGGGACGGTGTGCCGGACGCCTGCGACCCTTGTCCCAATGACAACCCGGACGACAGCGACAGCGACGGCGTCTGCGAATCGGACGACGTTTGCCCGGGTGGCGATGACAACACGGACACGGACGGGGACGGTGTGCCGGATGCCTGCGACCCTTGTCCCAACGACAACCCGGATGACAGCGACAGCGACGGCGTCTGCGAATCGGACGACGTTTGCCCGGGTGGCGATGACAACATGGACACGGACGGGGACGGTGTGCCGGATGCCTGCGACCCTTGCACCACCACCAATCCGGATGACTGCAACGGCAATCGCATTCCGGACGAATGTGAGGTTCCACCGATCGGATCGGGGCCGGACTGCAACGCCAACGCCATTCCCGACGAATGCGAAACCGACTGCAACGGTAACAGTGTTCCGGACGAGTGTGACATTGCGGATTGCCCGTTGGGTGATGCGGCCTGTGCCGACTGCAACGGCAACGGCATTCCCGATGAATGTGACTCGGAGTTTACCGATGTAGCACTATTCGTGGCTCAGTTGCTTTCCGATGCGCCGGACCCGGTTCTCAGTTGTATGTATGACTCGAACCATGATGGGCTATTCAACGCGGAGGACATCCAACCGTTTGTCGCGCGTGTCATCGGTCTGTGAATGTGAACGAAGGCGTTGGGCGGCGCGCAATCCCACAGCCGAGGACGAGGCAAATGGCGCAAGTCGGCGCGCGTTTCATGTTTTGCCCGTCGGGCTTCCAGGGTGTGACGCTGACTCCGGAAGCAAAGGGCGCAAAAGCTCGATGACCCGTCGCCAGTTAAGCATCAGAAGCTCAACCGCTTCCTCAAACAGATTCCGTTCGAGCGCGGCGATGACCGCTTCGTGCTGGTTGGCGGAGACGTCCGTATCCATCACCTGCTGAAGAAACGCATACTCGTACCGTTGCACAGCCTCACGGCCGGCGCGAATCAGCTCGTGTAAGTACTGGTTTGGGCAGGTGGAGACCAACTCGACGTGCCAGCGAACATTCGCCTTGATGGCAGCGTCGATGTCCTGGCGGAGCGCGCGAAACGCCTCGTTTAGCTCGCGCAACCGGGAAATGCGCGCCGCGTCGAACGGCGTGCAATGCCGAAGTGCAGTGGTTTCAAGGATGGCTTGCACCGAGTAGATCTCGTGCATTTCGCAGGCGGTCAGCGGCGGCACCACGAAACCTTTGCCCGGCGTTGCCGACAAAAACCGGCACCCTTCGAGGCTGATCAGTGCTTCTCGCACCGGTGTCGGGCTAACGCCGAGCTCCTGGGCGAGAGTGGTTTCGTTCACGCGCTCTCCCGGTGCGAGTCGTCCGGTAATCACGCGTTGGACGACCGCTTCGCGCACGGTTTGTCGAAGTGTGGAGCGGACGATGTGTTGTTCCGTTTGATTCATTGCTTCACGAATCCTTGACATTATATTCTATTGAACATAGACTATTTAGTCAAGCAGGAGGCACCGCCACATGGAGCGCGTAAAGCTGACCGAAAAATTCTCGGGCTTCAGTGAAAACTGGGTCCCCAAGGTCGTTGGCGAATTGAACGGCCAATTCGTCAAGGTCGTTAAGTTCGTGGGTGAATACGTCTGGCACAGCCATGACCACGAGGACGAGATGTTCCTCGTGTTCGATGGCCACATCGACATCCACTTCCGCGATCGCGTCGTTGGGTTGGACCCTGGCGAGTTCTGCATCGTTCCTCGGGGCGTCGAGCACAAACCTGTCGCCGAGCGCCAAGCCAGTGTCATACTGTTTGAGCCTGCAACAACACGGAACACGGGAAGCGTCGACCACAACTACACGATCGAACCTCACAACTTGGAGCGGATATGATTGCTCGTACCTGGCACGGACAGGCTCCGACTCAATCGGCTGACGGCTATGTCGCCCACTTGCATGAAGCGGTGATTCCCCGGCTCAAATCCCTACCGGGGTTTCGAGGCTTCTATCTACTCCGACGAGCAACGGAGGATCAAACCAACTTCGCCGTCATTTCTCTCTGGGAGTCCATGGAAGCAATCCGCAATTTCGCCGGCGCCGATCCCGAGCGCGCTGTGGTCGAACCCGAGGCACGCGCACTGCTCTGCAGCTTTGATGAGCACGTTAAGCATCACGATGTGGCCTTCAGCCAGGTCGTGGAACCGGCCTAGGAGAGCCGATGGGGGGGCGACCGTTCTGATTCCGTACTTGCAAGGTCTAGCTGCAGCATAAGGGCAGAAGCCACCTAGTACGGGCACACCCCGGTTCGGCTCGCGGCGGCGCCGGCTCGGTCAATTCGAAGATAAAATTTGAATCAACAATGAATTAAGAGACATAAACGCGCCGTACAATCCGGTCTTGGTTGACAGCATATTCTATTCTCTATAGACTATATTATATAGAGCTAAGCCCCTGATGGGATCATCGAGGCGGTGGTCACAAGAGCAAGATTAACGAGGAGGTTCTAATCGATGCTAGGAAGTTACCGGAAGAAGAGTGACTCAAGATCAGAAAGAAACTTCGGGTCAGTCTGCCAAAAGGAAGCGTGGTGGTCGCCCCTCATGGTATGGATCGTGGCCATTGTCGGTGTAATCGGCGTCCCGCATTCAGCGTTTGGCCAGAGCCAGGATTTCATCGTCCGTTACGACGAACAGATGGTTCCGCACATTTTCGGCGAAACCGACGAAGCTGCGTATTACGCCTTGGGCTATACCCAGATGCTCGACTTCCCGGTCGGAACGCTGGTTAATCTCTGGCGATATTCAGGTCGCTACGCCGAGTTCGTCGGTCGAAAAAAGTACTTGTCTGAACCGACGGCGCTCGAGATCGATCGACAGAACCTGCATTGGGAGTTGCCGCAATTGGCAGACCTCCAGGAAACGCAATTGGATCCACAGATACGCGAACTTCTGCAGGCCTATGTTCGCGGTGTAAATGACGGGCGGGCGTGGTGGCGCGCACCTGCCTCGAATGATCCAAGTCGATCACGCATCGCTCAGCTCGTGGGCGATGGCGGCGCCAAGCCGATGTACGTCGATCCTCTTCCTATGTTTTTGAACGAGCGATTGAATCCAGGCTCCAAATCGGACGACGTTGAACCGCTGAAAGTGCTCGAGCGATTCTTGGATCCCCTTGAAGAGATCAGCGTACGGAATGTCCTTTGTCTCGGGATTGCGGTGAACGCCGGACCACCGATATACATAAGCGGCGTTCCGTCGGCTTCGAACGGGTGGGCAATTAGTGCCGGGGCGGTTCCTTTTGGGGGAGGGGCCATCACGCTCTCCGATTCTCACCTTCCCGTGAACACGCAGAGCTATCGTCCGTATCTGATCGACGTTCATGGAAGCGAACTTCACGTCACCGGACTTACCATGCCGGGTTTTCCGTGTGTCTACATCGGCTATACCGATCACATCTCGTGGCACCTCACCGGGCTGCCCTCCCGAGTCCCGCAAACGTACGCTGGAACGACACCCGTCACGCGAGGCGCTTGGAGTATTGGGCCTCGCAGTGGCGGTTTTCAACCCTCCGGCATCGAGTGTTCGGGATACCCATTCGTCTTGGGTGAACAAATCAAGACGGACCGATTAGAGCACCTGCAATACTTTGACCCCGCATCGGACGATTTGAAAGACGCCAATCTCGAGCCGCTCCATTGGGTCGATCCGGCTCCGCCCGGCGGATTCCCGAACTACCCGGTGACATCCGGCGACCCGTGTCAGCTGGAGGCGCTGATCTTTGAACGGTCCGCTTTCCAGGAAACGCGTTCACCCTGGGAGTTGTTCATTCGGTTAGCCCAGGCGACGAACGCATCCACACAGGTCGACGCGATACTCGACGATGTTGTCTTTCTGTTCGGGCGCGGCAACAACTTGATGGTCGTCGACCGAAATGGTTTCATGAGATACGATCTGATGTCGCACGTGCCCATTCAGGGCTTCAATGCAAAGAACGTGCTGAAACCCTGGCTCGATCCTGATGCTTCCCAGGTCATGCCCTACGGTGCCGGCAATCTGTGGCAGGGATTCCATGATTACGTGGCTCTGCCCAAACTGCACAAAAGCGGCGTTGGCGTCCGGAAGATCTGGATCAATAACAATGCCACGGTTGATCTTGTTTCCGAGGATCAACCGATCGGTCTGACGGCTTTCCCCGACTACATGGTTGAGCAAGAGAGTTTAGGCAATTGGCGTCAACACCGTGTCCGACAGCTTACCGACACTGGACTTATCACAGAAGACATGAGCGCGAGTTTTGCAAATGATACACGGGACAACTGGTCCGTCGCGATGTGGCCTTTCTTCGAGGCTGCATGGTCGTTGGAGAGTGGGAGCGGGCTCGTCGATGCCGAGGAAGCCGTTCGTATCACCGAATTCGTGAACTGGGTGAACACCTACAAAGGCGAACAGGAAGATGAATCGTCGGACAACGGCAACTCATTCGATGCGCACGTCTTCTCCAGAGTGACGGTGTATTCCACATTGCTGCGATCGGTTTACGAATCCGATCCGATCATCGGGCAGTTGCTGCCACCACAATCCACATTGAGTTTCGATGCGGATCTACACGCAAACAATCTGGTCGATCCGGCCGACTTGGCGGCAAATGCCTGGCTGCCAATACGACGCGCCATGGTTGAAGCCTTGAACACGACCTCCAACCTCTGGGATCGCGGAACAGCCCTGGGCAATCTGGCGGTAGGGGAGCCCGGCGGCCTTCAGAACCAAGCTCTTCTCGATGTCGTGAACAATCTTCACGGGCCGACGACGGAGCCGCTCAACGTCAATCCTTGGGAGGACTCTAGATATCGCCATGGGCTTGGTTCGTCGACGGGCGTCACGCGCTGGGGGCACGTCCACTACTTCGTCGCGACGCCTCACAACTTCCGACCTATACCTGCGGCTGATACACTCATGTTTCGGATTTCGCTCTTCTCGGCGATGCGGCCACCGGCGTTGCGATCGATTCCATCTTATGATTACCCAGTCTATACAGCGCAGACACCAGGCGTTTTCCCACTCCGGGGAGTCCGTGACAGTGTGTTTACATCCTTTCACGGGGGATACAATTCGAGTCATGAGGGCCTGCACCCGGCAGGCGCTCAAGTCTTCTATTACCTCCCGCACACCACGGGTTCGCAGGTGTTACTCTCGGTCCAAATGCCGGGCCCCGGTGCATCGTCCCAGGTGAAACCGAAGGGGCGTTTTCTTACGGTACTGGGAGCGACGGAGCTGACAACCCAAGTCCCGGCCGACCATCACCTCAAAGCACGCGATCGGTTCAGACCCACGTCACTTTTTGCGCGAGGCGTATGGACAAAGCTTGAAACGAGCGCAGGTAGCATTGACATCGAACGGCAACTATCAGGGGCCTACGTGCCTTGACGATTGCACCGCGCTCGAAAGCATCTTCGAAAACACTTATCTTGACGATTGTCTTATGAAAGAGTGGTTGGTGTTGTGATAAAGAGCAAAAAAGCGATCGTGCTCGAGCACGAGATTCAGCCCTGTTCGATCGGCAATTGCAGGTGGAACTCGAAGTAACTTGTCCCGTGTGCGTACGGACGCCCAATCCAGGCTTCAAAACCAGGTTGTTCGGTCGGCACGAATCCGCTCGACGGAAGCCAACTCCGAAACAGCCAGTCCATGGCGCGCATTCCGAGATCGAAAGGTCCCCGGACTTCGACTTCGGCAACCTGCATCGCCGGGAATTCAAACCGGCCGACTTCGCCGCAAGGAGCCACATCGGGGACCTCGAGACCAACGTCGTAGCGGCAGTTCTGATACTCGACGATTTCCGGATTGTCCCACATGTAACCCAGCCATTGCCCGTCCGCCAAACCGCGAGCTTCTGCCCATTGCACAAGTCGCTCGGTAGCCCGTGGTACGGCGCCGTCACGAAAAGAATCCAAGACGCGAATGTAAGCGACAATACGCGGAGGGAGGCGCCGGAGTCGAACCTCGAAACCATCCGGGTTCGCTCCAGGCTCCAGCCGGTTGAGGAGATTTCGTTGTTTGGGATCGGTGATCGCATTTTGCCATTCCTCGCGCCGCTTCAACCGGAAGGACTCGACGTCGAACTGGCTCGGCGGCACACCGTAGCGTTGCTTGAAGCAGCGAGAGAAATCTGCGGAGGAGGTGAACCCGCACGCGAACGCGATTTCAGTCAAGGATTGCTGTCGTCGCGTAGCCCAGGTTTTTTGCGATAACAGGGCGATCGCGTGCTCAAGCCGAATGCGCTTCACAAATTCGTTGAGGGACTCACCGACCAACGATCGAAAGATCCGATGAAAGTGAAACGGTGAAAAACACGCGGCTTTGGCGACCTCCTCAAGTTTGAGCGATTGGTCGAGATTCTGAAGGATGAAGTCGATGGCTCGGTTGACTCGATCGATATAGTCGAGGGATTTGTTATCGGGATTTTTGTGTTCGTTTCGCAAGATTTGTAAAGCTGTGCTGGACGAAATCGGTTAGAAGTAAGTTGGCCTTGGACAGCAGGATCCAATTCTCTGTCATCGTGAGCCATTTAACATGCCTGTTCGGGAATAGGCAGGATGATGATTCTAACCAAAAAGGAGCCAAAGTGAATCTCGGAGCATTTTCAATCAGTCTCGCCGTCAAAGATATCGCCGCGTCTCGCGCGTTTTACGAAAAGCTCGGATTTAAAGAGGTTCTCGGAGACCAGACACAGAATTGGCTGATTCTTCGTAACGGAGAAACGACGATCGGTTTGTTCCAGGGAATGTTCGAGAGAAATTCACTCACGTTCAACCCGGGTTGGACGTGCCAGGCCGAGCCGCTCAAAGAATTCGAAGATGTTCGCGACATTCAACGTAGCCTCAAAGCCAGTGGGCTGACCCTCACGACCGAAGCTGACGAATCGACCACCGGCCCGGCGAGCCTGACCTTGGTTGACCCAGATGGAAACCCGGTGCTCATCGATCAACACGTCGGCTGAGGTTGCGCGTTGAAACATCTGCCCGGCTCCAATGAGCCTGATAGGGTCCGCGGTGTGGACCCTACAGGGGTTTGACATGGGCGGGAGGTCCTTCATTCATCTGAGGTTTGCAGCGGCGGCGTGTTCGTGTTGTTCGACAACGTCCTCATTAGCGCTCGGGCAAACTCCGATTCAAGGAGGGATCTGCGATCCAGCGCGACACATTGTTCGAACGCCCGGAGTGCTTCAGCCCGCCGGCCGTCGCGGAGCGCAGTACGACCGAGGTAATACCAGGCCTCTGCTTCTTCGTCGGGGATCGTCGCGGCGGAGAGGAGTACATCAGAAGACGATTCGCCACGAAGATGCCTTGCAATGTGATCGGTCCACCGCTTCGGTTCGGTGTGTTTCTGTTCGAAGGTCGCTGGAACGTTGTCCGAGGACGCGTTCTCTGAAGTACCGGGCAACAGCATGGCCCAGAATCGGCCATAGTCTGCAGCGGGCTGTTGACCTTTTGCCACCTTTGTGTAATCGCGCCGTGCAGCATCGATGTCCCCAATAAGCTCGTACGCCATACCACGCCTGAGCAGATTGGTCGGGTCGTGGGGCGACGACTCCAAGACAACGCTGTAGTCGGGGATGACCTCTCTGTAGCGGTGGAGCCGCATGTAAGCACGGGCTCGCGTCCGACGATGTAGCGCGTTGTGAGGCGCCAATTCGATCGCGCGCGAAAAATCGTCAACCGCCTTCTCTGTTTCGCCCATCGCAAAGAGCGCGTAGCCTCGCAAACGCCAATTCTCGTCGTCATTGGGGAGCATTCGAGTTAATGAAGTCAAATCTGTGACGGCCCGTTCGTATGCGCCGATTCTCACATAAAGGATCGCACGGTTCTTCGTTGCCGTTTGATGATCGGCGTGCAACTGGAGCGCTCGTGTGCAGTCCGCAATGGCTTCCTCGTTGCGACCGAGGTGCCCGCGCCATTTCGATCGCTCGACGTAAACACCGACATAATCGGGACTCAACTCCAATGCTCGCCCGAAATCCGTGAAGGCCGCGTCCATGCGGCCCAACCTCGCGTGAATGCGACCTCGCGCAAGGAACGCAGACGCACACGTGTCGTAGAGTCGAAGCACCTCGACGGCGTCTGCAAATGCCGCATTCAGACGACCTTCTTCTTCGTGGACCTGCGCTCGCATTAAAAATGCTCGCGGACTGTGCGGGTTTATCCTGATCGCCTGATTCAGACAGCGCAGAGCTTTCGGCAGCTGTTGTTTCAGGTGAAACAAGGCTGAACCCTTTTCGATGTATCCGTCGGCGCCCATGGGACTTCGGGCGATCAGACGCTCGGCGTCCATCAGCATTGATTCGTAGTCGTTGATCGTTTGGTACCGAAAGCACCGCTCCCGAAGGGCGTCGCTCATCGCGCCACCAAACGTGGATTCGTCGATGATTTCGCTCAACATCTCGATCGCCGTTTGATGATCGGGCTCGAACAACGAACTGATGACATGGGTTGCGATCGACTCCGGCAGCAGGCGCTCCAACTCCCTTCGATGAAAAGCGGCCTTCTTCGCATCAGCGTATCGATGGCGGCCTTCGCCGTTTTTCACATAGGGCCGGTCATAATATTGCCCGGCGAGAATAAAGTGGACGCGCCAACGGTCGGGATGCTTCTTCGCCAGTGCATCAAGCGCGTCGAGCGCTTCCGCAGCGCGGCCCATTCTCAACATGAACAGCGAGTGTAATTCAATAAGATCGGGATCGCCGGGGCGGTCGCACAAAGCTGCTTCCATCCGATTCAACCCGTCCTCATAACGCCCCCAACTTAGATCGGATTCCGCAGCAGCCAGTTCAGCGAGGTGTCGGTGACGGCTTGCCGCCAGTGCGTTTTCAAACGACGATTCACGCACTGAAATCAGGATCGAAGCCGTCACCGCGAACAAGGTCGCCAGCAAGATCGCCATCGTCGCAGCAGGACGCCGCTGAACGAACTTTACGGCTCGCGTTACCGCAGATGGACGCCGCGCGTGAATCGGCACGCCGAGCAGCCAGCGGCGCAGGTCGTCCGCGACATCTTGGACCGTCGCATAACGTTTGTCGGGATCCTTCTGAACGCAGTTCAGGCAAATGGTTTCTAATTCACGCGGTGTATTCTTGACGAAACGATGGGGTGGTGCGGGTTCCTCATGGATCACGCATTGGAGCACTTCGCGATCGTCGACGCTGGCGAACATGGGCCGAAATGCGAGCAATTCGTAAAGCGTGGCGCCTAATGAATAGACATCGGTTCGGGCGTCCACTTGTTTCGCGTTCGGGTCGAGTTGTTCCGGACTCATATAGCGAGCTGTCCCCAACAACGATTGGCTCCCCGTCAAGCTCGGCGCGTGTTCGTGCCGAGCAAGGCCGAAATCGGCAATCATCAGACGCCCGTCGGATGCGAGGATCAGGTTTGACGGCTTGATGTCTCGGTGAACGACACGATGGTCGTGCGCGTATTGGAGCGCTTCGGCCACATCTGAAATCCAACGCGCGATTCGTCGATAAAACATCTTGTCGCTCTGCGCGGACGATCCGATCCGGGTGCTCACGCGACTGTGGCTGTTCGACGCAGAAGCTTTACGCGTTTCTGCCATCGACTTCGAGTCGCTCTGTGGCATCCCGATGATCGCGTCAACGAAGCCGGTCTCCACAATCTCGCGCACGATTTCGCCTAACGAGCGTCCGTCCACCAGCTGCATGGCGTAATAAAGCGTTCCATCGATTTCGCCAAAATCGTGGACCCCGATGATGTTCGTGTGTTCGAGCGACGCCGCTAGCGTGGCTTCTCGGCGAAACCTCGCCATCGCGTCAGGTCTGACTGCTCCAAGCAAGGCGGGCAGTATCTTCAACGCCACGATACGGTCAAGCTGCTTTTGCCGAGCGCGATAGACGATGCCCATACCGCCGCGGCCGATTTCCTGCATGACCTCATAGTCGTCGAGCAGTTCGTTAAGTCGCGCTAAAGGAACATTGGCATCGACCTTTGTCTGATGCCACGTGCGATCGGCCCATCGCACGTCGTCCTGCAATGCGGCGTGCTCCAGGCTGGAGAGTGCGATGCGTCGGCAGTGCTCGCATTGTTCGATGTGCTCGCCAAGCCGCGTGCGTTCTTCGTCAGTAAGCACATCGGTGAGTGAACGACGCGCCTCCGCGGCGTAGGAACAATGTGTCGTACCGGGTTTCATCGGTCTTCTTCCTGACGCTTTAATGCATCGATGCGGCACCGCAACAGGTTCAGGACGAAGTTGCGCGTGACATAGATAGACCCCACGGTCATGCCCACGGCCTCAGCGGTCTCCTTGGCCGATCGTCCTTCTAACGCGTATAGGCGAAACGCCTCCATCTGTCGCGGTGAGACGTCGTTTTCAATCTGCTCGAGACAGTAGTGCAGATCCTGCAACTCCCACTGCTGATCCCAGAGTTCGTCGGCCGTCGGAACGTCGCATTCGCGGGCGTCGAGCAGACTTGGGTCACATGCATTCGGCCGACGTCGACGATAAAGGTTCGCGATCTGGCGGTCGGCGATTCGGCGGACCCAGTTCCTGAATCGTCCCCGGTCGCGGTCGTAGCGAAAATCGGAGATATGTGAGCATATTGCCGTCATCACCTGTTGAACGATGTCGTCCGCATCATCGGCGCTCAGGCCGTGTTGACGAGCGGCGCGAAAGATGGGAGGAGCGTAACACTTGAAAAATTCGCGCCAGTTGTCCTGAGGTGCGCCGTTGCGCAAGCGTGCCAATAGCGAATCACTTGTCGGTGGAAAAGAACGGGACGAATGCATCGCACGTCGCCTCCAGTGAAGACGTTCGAATCGGATTGGTTCGTCTTCAAACCATTGTAGCGACTCATCGCGTTTTTCCGGAGTATTTCCGGCGCTTCGCCTGCAAATGGGATTCTTGTCGTCCATGGCGATTCTCGCTGCGATCTCGATTAAACGCCGACCGATTCTCCGCGCCTTCCCAATTAGCTACGCGTATGCGCAAGCGATTCTTAAGGAGTAATCGCAATGATCCGTCCGGTAATAAGCGAGACGCATGACATCACGGACTGGCAACCTGGAAGCGATGCCCTCGACCACAGCTGTCGCAAGTTTAATTTGCTAAGAATCGTCGGGACGCTGTGTATCCTAAGGTTGGCGGCGTAGCATCGTGTTCCGACACCGGATCTTGTCGAGGGGCCATCACACGAGTCGGTGGATCAAGGATCAGCTTCGTTGGGCGGGGGGGCTGCGCTCATCGTTCCGTCGCTATTCTGGGCGAGGCGTAAGGCGAGATTCTTATTGCCTTTATGCCGTTGGATTCTCATTCGGGTGAACGCGTAAATAGGAGGTGAAATCATGAAAAAGAACATCAAATTGGCGGTCGCTGTTCTGGCGACGGTGTTTTGTGTGGATGCTGCTCGAACGAAAGCAAGCATTTATCTAAACGTCGGAAGAGAGACAAGAGTCGCTCCGCTGGACGGCTCAGGCCCGGTCGAGATCATCATCCCGACCAGCCATGATCCCAATGGAATTGACGTAGACCTGGTCAACGGAAAGATCTATTACGGCAACGGCACCGATGGCATCTGGCAGGCTGACCTGGACGGGTCCAACGCGATGCAAATCGTCACAGTGCCCGGCATCTCCGCGCATGGTGTTGCCGTGGACGTGGATGGCGGAAAGGTCTACTGGACCAATACGTCCGTTCCGGGCTACGTCGCTTCTGCCAACCTCGACGGTACGGACTTCGTGAAGCTCGCGGAATTCACTGGAAACACTCAAGGTCTCGGGATCGAACTCGACCCGGCCGGTGGCAAAGTATACTGGAGCACGATCTTCTCAGGGAACGACGGGGTTTGGTCAGCAAACCTGGATGGTTCGGATCCCACGGTCATCACGACCGATGCGACGTCCTCAATCGATGACATCGCTCTCGATCTGGTCAACGGAAAGATCTACTGGAGCAACTTTCTGGACATTCGTATGACAAACCTCGACGGTAGCGGTGGTACGACCATCGTCGCCGACGGGTTTACCTGGATCCCTTCGATCGATGTGGACCCCGTGGGTGGCCATCTGTACTACAGCGGCACCGGAAGTGACTTCACCGGCCGCGTCGGTCGAATGAACCTGGACGGCTCGGGCCATTCGGTCCTCTATTCCGGGGCGGCGGACGTCGGAATTATCCCATACGGCTTAAGCGTTGCGACGGTCATACCCGAGCCGGCGACATTGACACTGCTGCTCTTCGGGATCGTCGGCCTGCGGCGCCGCCGAAGGTCCGTGAACCGGCAGGCGAACGATCGACTTGAAGCTTAAAAGAGGACCCACGCATGTTCTTGTTAAGTCGAACGAGATTAATGATCGCTGTAACCTTCTTCGGATTCGGTGCCCTGCCATCCGTCGCCGCACCGATCGGAACGGTCTATTGGTCCGAATCACGACCGCATAGTGGACCTTCGCATCCCGAACAACTAATACGGGCGACACTGAACAGCTCGGGAGCCGTCACGGATATCGAATTGCTGGTGTCGGACGAGCCGGGAGGATTTCTCTCTTTCGGTTGGTCGAGCATCGCCGTCGATACGGAAGCCGAGAAGATGTTCACCACCTATCCGAATACGACGACCAACAACCCGGTTCTCGCGATTTCGCGGTGGAATCTCGACGGTACGGGAAAAGAAGATATCGTATCGTACAACACCATCACCGCTGAAGGATCATTGACGGTGACGTCGTCTCAGGGAATTGCGGTGGACGTTGACGTTGGCAAGATCTATTGGGCACAGAGTGACAGCTCGCGCCCTGCCGTGTATCAAGCCGATGCTCAAGGAACGCCGGCAGCGGTGGTGGCCAGCATCAGCACGATCGTCGATGAGGCCGGGCTGGCCGCGCTTGGCGGTGGCGTGCCGGTCGATCTCGCCATCGACGTCTCGGCGACGCCGACGAAGGTCTATTGGTTGAACCCCACGGTTTCAGCCATACAGCGAGCTGACGAGGACGGCGCCAACTTCGAAAACGTCCTGACAGGCGTCACGGCCGACTATTTCGATCTGGATCTGACCGCCGGAAAGATCTACTGGTATCAGAGCGCCGGCGACGGGACGTTTCATCGGGCCAATCTCGATGGTTCAAGTCCCGAGACCCTAGCAGTGACCGATCAGTTTACGCGCGAAATCAAGGTCGATGGCGACGGAGGGAAAATCTACTGGACCTCCATCGGAAGTGCCGTCCGTCCTGGCGCCATCCGGCGCGCCGACCTGGATGGGACCCATGTTGAAAATGTCTATTCGTCCTCCGACGGCCCCGAAGGGATCAATGATCGTCAGCTAAGGGGGCTTGCCTTGGCATTGACGGGGGTCAAGTTCGGCGCGTGTTGCACGGCCGACGGCACTTGCCTTCCAGAGGAACTCGAAGCGGACTGCATCGACATGGGCGGTGTCTATCAGGGGGACGACACAGTATGCGAGTCGGGTAGCTGCGTCGCGCCGGCAGGCGCCTGCTGCTTTATCGATGGCACCTGCCTCGACGAACAGGCCGAGTCCGATTGCACGAATGCGGGGGGAACATATCAGGGCGACGACACCACGTGCACACCGAACCCCTGCGTGCAGCCGACCGGTGCCTGTTGCGTGGGTGGCCTAACATGCACTGTCGAAACGCAATCCGACTGTTCCGCTATCAGCGGAGTCTACGAAGGCAATTTCACGATCTGCGAATTGAGCCTGTGTCGTTTGACAACGAGTCCCTCGGGACCGGCCGGTTCGATTATCTCATGGGTCGGTGACAATGCCGTTGACATCGTCCCGCCCTCAGGCGATGACTTCGTTGCGATCGCCCGAGGCTTCTTCAATCACGGGGTCGCTCTGCGAGCCGATGGTTCGCTTGTCGTGTTCGGGACGGGCCCCGGCACGGTCGGAGCGCCGACGGCCGAAGGACCGGTGTTCGCGGCGATCGCAGCCGGCATGCGACACGGCCTGGCGCTGCGACGAGACGGTTCGCTCGTATCGTGGGGACAGGACGAGGAGGGCGTCGTCTCCGAGACGCCGACAGGGAATGACTTCCGCGCGATTGCCGCCAATGAAAACCACAGTATTGCCATTCGCGCCAATGGAACGCTGATCGAGTGGGGCGAGGAACAAGGCACACCGCAATGTCCGTTGCCGACTGAATCAAACTTCCGGCAAGTCGCTGCCGGATATGACTACAACGTTGCGTTGACAGACGACGGGCGCCTTGTCGGCTGGGGTACGTGTTCCGAGGTGAACAAGGTGCCATCGGACAACGGGTATGTTGCTGCCGACGCCGACTGGGCAGCCGGCGGACTGGGCCTCAAGACCGATGGGTCCATCGTCGGCTGGGGCGACTTCATCGGCACGATTCCGCCCGGGACCGGTTATCAGGCCGTCTCCGCCGGATTCGGGCATGGAACCGTGATTGCCGCTGATGGATCACTTGTCTCATTCGGTGGATTGGGTCCGCCGAATAATCCCGCTGCTCCGCCTGCCGGCACCAATTACGTCGCCGTCAGTTCGGGCCAGTTCTCCTACCTTGCGATCGCCGCGGCACCCATGATTGGTGCCTGCTGTTTGGCGGATGGGCCGATGTGCTCGGATGTGTCGGGGGACGACTGCGTCGCGGTCGGCGGTGTCCACGCGGGCAAGGGGACGAGTTGCGCGATGACGGTTTGCTGTTTGTTGCCGGGTGACATCAATGGTGACGGTGTCGTCGCCGCAGACGACATTTCAGGCTTCGTGCGAGCAAAACTGGGAGAGCCTGCCGGACCCGGCGAGAACCCGGCCTGTGCGAATTATGACAGTGGATCGACGGAGGGAGACGTCTCGCTCTTTGTTGCCGCCCTAATCGACTGATCGGCCGCGTAAAGAGAGCCCGGCGTTCGAGAGATTGCGATTGAGAGGAGTTTCCAAGATGCATCTTTTTCGAGGGTCTGTCCCGACGCTGGCCGTGGTCCTTTGTTTTTTCTCTGAACCAGGCCGTGCGACTGCCGCAGATCAACCGTCCGGTGTGGAAAACGGTGCAGTTGAGGGATTCACGATTCGTAAGGCAGTGGTCGAGAACGTGTCATCCATAACGGTGCCCGCGACGAAACTGAACGTCGGCGGATCGCCGCGCGGCATCGTTTGTGGTGACGTGATCTACCGCAACGCGCTGCCCGATATTCCTGCAACCGTTGATTTTGTGACGGGAAATCCGGGTGTCGTGATCGGCGACGACATAAGGCTCGATCCTACAACGACCAGTCGATTCCTCTGCAGCTTCGAGACGGCCGTGTTCGGGTCTCCGGTCGCTGTTCCCTACACCATGACGATGGAAATCTGGATCGGTTGCTTTCAGGACCCGCAGGTTCCCCCAGCGCGCACACGTCTTATTGCCGTATCCATAGAGGTCGACTCCGCCGGGCTCAACATCTTCGAATTCGTTCTGAGTGCCCCTGTCTTGATTCCGCCGGACAGCGACGTGCGCGCTTACTGGAGTTTCGATACGAACCTTGCCGGCCCAGTCGTCGCTTACGACACGGAAGATCTTCACGATGCGGGAGGGACGGATGACCTTTTCTTCCTGCCGACAGGATCAGGATTTTGCCAGGTCATCAACTTCAACGATTTCTACGATGGGTTCTGGGTGATCCTTAGGGCCGTCGAGTCCGTCCCCGACGGTGCCTGTTGCGATGAGTTCGGCGGCTGCGAATCCACGTTTGAGAGTGCGTGTATTGCATCGGGAGGAGAATTCAAAGGCAACTTCAGCACATGCGCCGAAACGAACTGTCTCATGGGCGCCTGCTGTGATGCATTCGATCAGGACAACTGTCAGGTCCTCGATTCCGACGTATGCCAGAACCTGCAGCCGACGGGTCGGTTCACGTTTGTCGGGTTCGGAACGACCTGTGATCCGAATCCGTGCCCACCCGTCGGCGCCTGTTGTTTCGAGACGAATTGCACCATTGGACCGATGGAAAACTGCGCCGGATTCTACCTCGGTGACGGCACGGATTGCTCCGGCGATCCGTGCGCGACCGGGGCCTGCTGCGATCTCGATACGTCGGAATGCACGGTTACCGATTTCAACGATTGCGTTTTTAATCTGTCCAGATTCTACGTCGGTGCCGGAACCGTTTGCGATCCCGAATTTTGCGGATTTGTCGGCGCCTGCTGCGTGGACGATGGAACCCAATTCTCCTGTAGCGAAGTGAACGAAGAACATTGTGTGTCTACGCTTGGCGGGCATTATCTGGGCGACGGTTTCGAATGCGTCGAAGAGACGACCGGCGCGGAACGTTGCGATTGCAATCTCAACGGCGACATTGATTTCTTTGATGTCATCGGCCCGGTCGGAGCGGTGGATAGCGTGAGTCTTTTGGAGAATGCCGCGATTCCCGATCCGTTGGGTGTGCCGGCGCCGCCCGTGACGGTGAGCTGGTTTAATCCGGAAATCGGCATCGTCCGCGACGTCAACCTTGGTGTGGAGATCGCGCATACCTGGGTGGCAGATCTGCAAATCATACTCTCTCACAACGGCGTCTCCGTGAACGTCTTTGACGATCAATGCCGCTTTAGGAACGACCTCAATGTCGTGTTCGATGATGAGGCCGGGCTGATCGAATGCGGAGAGCCGACAGTGGGGACGTTCGCTCCGCTCAACCCGCTGTCCGCTTTCGACGGACTGGAAAAACATGGACTCTGGGAGCTTGCCATTAGTGACGATTTCACTGGGGATCGGGGCACGTTGATCTCGTGGACGCTTCGAATGACGTCGAGCGAAGGCCCTCCGACGAGCACGGACTGCAACGACAATTTCGTTCCCGACGAGTGTGAGGATCCGAATCCCACAACGGGGGGAGCATGCTGCATGGCGTCAACGGGAGTGTGTATGTTTGTCGCTCCCGATCAGTGCGCCGCCGTCGGGGGCGTGTATTTCGACGACTGCCGGGCATGCGAAGAAGGCCTCTGCGCAGAGGCAGGAGAGGAGTGCTGGACCGCAGAAACCATTTTCTCGCTTCCGTTTTCGAAGTCGTTTGACAATTCAGAAAGCGCATTTTCAAGTGGAAATCCTAGTATTTGCAATTCACCCAATACGTTCGACGCTGGAGAGATGAGAAGGGATGTTTGGTTCCGCTTTGTTCCGATGGAAAACTGTGTGATTTCGGCCTCCATCGCCACTTCGTCCTACGAAGGCGTCTTTTCGGTACTTGAGGGTGGTACGTGCAGCACCATGAACGAAATCGCTTGTACCCCATCTCCCGGCACGGTTGAGGTGCAGGTCACCACAGGCAATCAATACTGGTTCCAGTTGGGTGTTCGCGCCGACGGTCCCGGAGGTCATACCCAGTTTGACTTGTTCTGCCTTCCCCCCACGGGCGCCTGTTGCACGCCGGCGTTGACATGCGAAGTCCTGAATCAGGAGGAGTGTGATTCCGTCGCGGGACAATATCAGGGCGATGACACGCCGTGCGACGGGGACGCATGCGATGACCTAATCGGAGCCTGCTGCGATCCGGCCCTTGGGCTTTGCGCGGTCATGCTGGAGTCGGAGTGCGTCGCGGTGCAGGGTGTTTACCAGGGACCGTTCACGGAGTGTGAACCAAGTCCGTGCGGGACGACCATCGTGGGGGCCTGTTGCGTGAACGATGCCGGTGAATTCGTTTGCAGCGAAGTTCGACGGGACTACTGCGAGAGCGTGCTGTCGGGCGCGTACCTTGACGACGACGTGCCCTGCATTGAGGCCGATCGCAACATTGAGCGATGCGACTGCAATTCCAACGGAGTCCTCGATGACGTGGACATCCTCGGTACTGGCGGCCTATTGGTGGATATTCCTGCCGGGACGTCCATCCCCGGCGACGGCAGTCCGCTCATGCTGTCCTTCGATGTTCCGACGACCGGGACGATCACCGATCTAAACGTCGGGCTCCGTATCACACACGCGTGGCTGGCGGACCTCGAAGTAGAGATCACGCACGATGGTGTGACCGTGTCTCTGCTCGATGACCAATGCGGAGGTCCTTATACCGTCTTGAATGTCGAATTGGACGACGAGGGAAGTCCCATCCGTTGTGCCGAACCGACCGTTGGACATGCGTTTCCGCGCCAGCCCCTAGCGGCCTTCGATGGCATGAACATGTCCGGCATGTGGACACTCTCCATTCGGGACGATTCGAGCGGTGCGCTCGGCACGATCGATTCATGGTTTCTGCGCATCACATCATTGTCCGGGTCGCCGACGAGTTCAGACTGCAATCATGACCGCATTCCCGATGAATGCGAGACGCCGGACCCGGCGATCGTGGGAGCATGTTGCGACCCGAACACGGGACTATGTGAATTGAAACCGGCGAACGAATGCGTCGGCGGCGCGCGCTATCTTGGCGACTGCCGGACGTGCGAGTCTGACACATGTGCGTCGGCCGGCGATTCGTGCCATGACAGCGTCGTGGTCAGCTCGCTCCCATTCACGCTGCAGTTCGATAACAGCGCCATGTCGAACTCTCGCGGACCGGGTGGAAGCTGCAACACGGCCGGCGCCCAAGCCATTGGGATGGACAACGACGCGTGGTTCAGATTCACCAACGAGATCGACGGCGATTTAAGGGCCGCGTTCGACGCTGACGGCTACGACGGACTCATGACCGTTTATCATGGGGCGTTCTGCAATGACTTGACTGAGATCGTCTGTGTTGATTCTCCCGACAACCCCGGCAGCTTCATGTATACCGCAACCGCCGGAGAAACGTATTGGTTCCAGATCGGGGATCGAGGAACCGTTGACGGCGGCGGCCCGACGAGCCTGACGCTGGTCCGCCTGGAGCCGACCGGCGTTTGCTGCCTTCCGGATAACGTATCGTGCTCGATTCAAACGCCGGCCATGTGCATCGACGCCGGTGGAGTGTACCAAGGGAACGGAACGGCGTGCGAGCCCGACTCCTGTTTCGGCGGGGACCTCAATTGCGACGACGCCGTGAACTTCCAGGACGTCGAGCCTTTCATCCAGGCACTCGTAACGCCAGCGGCGTACATTGCGGCCCACCCGGATTGCGACATCGAGCGAGCTGACCTCAACGGCGATTCGAACCGTGACGGTGCGGATATTCAGTCGTTCATCGAGCGACTGAATCCATAAAGGCCGTTCGCACGCAGATCCACAAGAGCGAGTTCCACGTTACTGGCGATGCGACAAGAGAGACCCCGGGCAGGGCGGCCCGGGGCTTCCTGGTAGATAAGGTCGGACCTCGCGACGACCGGCATTGGGAGGAACTCGGTGACTCACTCGGTTGTCACCAGGATTTCATCTAAGCCGATACGACCGCTGGATGAGCCGTACATCGAGCCAAACTCGAATCGCACGGCTTCGATATCTGTCAGATCAAGGCCCGATGCGTTATGGGTGAAGTCAGTGAGACGGATGCGTATGATCTCAAACTCGTTGGCCCAGCCAGGATTCGGACCGCAGTAGGAGAAACTCGTGCCGATCCGCTGGTAGGGTTCCTCGATGCCTCCGCCGTATTCACCGATATTGATTGTGCTCGCCACGTCGTTGCTGTCGCGAAGCGTCACGCTGAAGGTCAGATCACCCAATTCAGAAATCGTATCAGGATGCTGAGTGTTCTGGCAGGCTCGGAACGAAAGGTACGCATTGTCTGAAAAGTCCCTCTCCCCCGAGATGACTTCAAGCTCGTAGAAGTGCGTTCCACCGGACCAACCGAAGACCGCGCCGGCACTGGCATCGGCCGATGAGCCGGCCATGGTCATGCCGTTCATGTCACAGACGGTTGTGTCGTTAAAGGCGGCTTGAAAGGCGCCGAAGTCTGCCAGATCTACATCATTATCACCGTCAAAGTCACCAATGAGGCACTCGGGCGGAACCGGCACACCGGGCCCCATCATGCAGGCATTGAACCCGTCCAGGTCGTCTAGGTCGACGATTCCGTCGCCGTTGAAATCGCCTAAGAGGACCTCACACTCCGGATCACCGCTGTTCCAAGTAAATTCATTGTCAGGATCATCCAATATGCCTTCACCCAGATTGTTCACGTCGAAAGTGACCAGTCCTCCGGAGCTACTCACGTCGTGACTCGGTTCCGCCTGATAGTTGTCGATTACAAAGTTGCCGGCGGTATCACCGTCGCGATAAAGCCGATTGACCACGGCGCCGGCCGCTGAGCCGACAGGTCGCAACGATTCGTATTGACGCCAGAGGAAATCCTTGGAGGGGATGTTCCCCTCGACATAGTGTTTGAGCAATGGCAGATAGACGCCCTTGGTCAGTTTTTGGACCGCCCTGCGACCGAGAAGGCTTGGTCCGTCGCCGTCATTGAAGCCGCAACAATTGAAATCGTTATGGCCTGCACCGTGGATGTAAGTGGCTTGATGAGGTCCGGTTCCGCGTTCATAGACGTTGAAAGGCTGGAGATCATCATGAGCGGCGCAGCCGTTGATGATCCCGTCCGCCGCACTGTAGAGAAGATGCAACGGCGCATCGCGCGTATCCAATCCCGGGCCCACGATATCCGTTGGAGCAATCAGGGAAAGAAGCACGATATCACTCGCGGCATAGTTGACAGGCTGGGGACCGATGCCCTCATGAATTAGATAATAGTAGATGACAATCCCTTCACCGCCCCGGCCCTGACCGATCCAAGTAATGCGACTGGAATCGATGTGGTTGTTCAGCACACCGCCCGCGATGGTGTCCTGCTGGCCAATGATGGCGTCGGTGTGTTCCATTGTCGAAATACCCGCAGTTCCGGGACCGGGCACGGAATCGGTGCGGTGACTCATGACGATGTAGCCGTAGGAAGCGAGGTGCTGCTGAAGGTAATCATACCATTTATGTTGTTGGCCGTTACCATGACTGATCACGACGAGTGGCAATTTGCCCATCGTGGCAATACCTGCCGGATACCACGTGCGCTCGGCGCCGTGGCCCGGCGCGCTGATGCCTGTGACCGTGTAATCAGCGAAGGTCGTCGCCAACGGACCGAGCAGCGTGAGGTCGTGAACGACATAGAACCCGGCCTCGTCGCCGCGACCGTCAATGAAATCTTCGCCGGTCAGTTGACCGTCCTGGTCACAGTCGATCACGACGTCGTACCCAACGCCGACGTCGGTGCCGGCATCTCCGGTAAACTCACCGGCGTTGACGATCAGCACCTCATTGTCCTGAATCGTCGTGCCGTTAAAGGTGACTGTCTGGGGTCCGCCGACGCGAACATCAAAAAGACTGGGATCGACATCCCACTCAGCCTCGGTCTTGGCGGCCACGACGTAAACATCGCATGTCCTGCCGGAGATGGTCGGATGAAGCGTCGGATCAATGGTGAGGTAGACGGCACGGTCGAAGTTGAATGCTCGAACGAATTCGAAGTGGGGATACCCCACAAGCGGATTCCCAGCCAGTTCGATGGCCGTGAGTCGTGGGCAATCGACCGTTTGACAAGTATCGAAAGGAGACTGCGGTTTGCCACCCTGGTCGGTGCACAGGCACGGTCGCATGACCATGCAGGTTCCGTCAGGGAAACAACATGGGGCTGGGGGTCGAGCTAAACAAAACTGTTCACAGGCGGTTCCGTCACCGAGGTAGCGATCGCAGGGGCCGCTGCAGTCTTCTTCCGTTGTGATTTCGCATGTGCCGTCAAGACGACAACACGCGCCGGTCGGTTGGCAATTAGCGGCCGCACAACTGATGAACGGGGACTGCGGTTCGCCGCCCTGTTCGGTACACAGGCACGGCTGCGTCACGATGCAGGTTCCGTCGGGGAAGCAACATGGAGCCGGGGCCTGCGCTAGACAAAACTGTGGACAGGCGACTCCGTCTCCAAGGTATCGGTCACACGGTCCGCAGTCTTCTTCCGTTGTGATTTCGCATGTGCCGTTCGCCCGACAACACGCACCGGTGGGTTGGCAATTGGCCGCCGCACACGTGATGAACGGGGACTGCGGTTCACCACCTTGTTCGGTGCACAGGCACGGCTGCGTCACGATGCAGGTTCCGTCGGGTAGGCAACATGGAGCCGGGGCCTGCACTAGGCAAAACTGCGGACAGGCGACCCCGTCTCCAAGGTATCGGTCACACGGTCCGCAGTCTTCTTCCGTTGTGATTTCGCATGTGCCGTTCGCCCGACAACACGCGCCGGTGGGTTGGCAATCGGCCTCCGCACACGTGATGAACGGGGACTGCGGTTCGCCGCCCTGATCAGTGCACAGGCACGGTTGCATCACCATGCAGGTTCCGTCGGGGAAACAACATGGAGCCGGGGCCTGCAAAAAACATAACTGTGGACAGGTGGTTCCGTCGCCGATGTAGCGATCACAGGGGCCGCTGCAGTCTGCTTCCGTCGTGATTTCGCAGGTGCCGTTCGCCCGACAACACGCACCGGTGGGTTGGCAATTGGCCGCCGCACACGTGATGAACGGGGACTGCGGTTCGCCGCCCTGATCAGTACACAGGCACGGTTGCATCACCATGCAGGTTCCGTCGGGGAAACAACATGGAGCCGGTGCGAGAACTGCGCAAAACTGATCACAGGTGGTTCCGTCGCCGAGGTAGCGATCACAGGGTCCGTTGCAGTCCGCTTCGGTCGTGATTTCGCATGCGCCGTTCGCCCGACAACACGCACCGGTGGGAATCGTGCAGACGACGCCGGTACAGTCCGTTGCAGGTTCGTATTGGCCGCCCAATTCGGCGCAATAGCACTCGACGGTCAGAATGCAACTCTCGTCGTCCAGGCAGCAGGCACCGAATTCAGTGCACTCATCGCCGGCTTCCTCGCAACATTCCGGCGGTGTGTATTCAATGATCAAGACGGGCCTTTGTCCAACGGTCGGATTTTCCCTGGTATCGAAGCGTTTTGCGGTCGTCGCATCATTTTCATTTCCGATGAGAATCCAACCGTGATTGTTCGATGGAAAATCGAGCCAGCTTTGAACGTCGGAGACCAGTCCTGCTGTCGATCCCCACGTGTAAAATCCTACATTGCCCACGTCCTTGTCTGCGCTGGATGTCGGTTCGTAATCTCCGCCGACATTACCCCAGGAGGTGGTATTGTAAAAAGTATGGATCCACGTGGCGTCGCCTGGTGTTGACGCGGCACCGCCTCCTTCCTGGCCGGGAGCATCCGATACGCCTTCACCCCAGTCACTCTTGAGCGCATGCAGAGATACGATCTCAAAGCCCGCGATCGTTCGTGACATATAGAGTCTTACATTAACACTGTTGATCGTTGAACCGGCGGGCACATTTCCCGCGACATCGAAAGCAACGACGCCGCGACGGAGTTCGCCCGTGGCAATCGATCCGGTGAACATATGATCACCGGCCCCGTTGCTGAGTGAACCCGTCACGTCTTCGTATAGCGTATTATCCCTGCTCGCGACGATCTCAACATCGTTGGCCGTTGCGGACTGCATCGTGAACAAAACAGTTGCCAATAATGTATATGGTCGCAGCTTTCTCATGCTCTGCTCCTCCTTTTAGGAGTCAATCGTCTTGCCTCAATTGACTGAGTCACTCCTTTTGTGCAAGCAAACCGTCAGGCCCTCACGATGCCCTGGTAGTTCGGCGGCGTCGGGATGGAATAGGCAGGATCCGGGAAGATGGTCGACAAGTTGTCGTAATTGCAGAGTAGCCGATCAAAGATTTCGACCAGAAGATCACGAGGATCGGTTGTGGCGCAGACATCCCGCGTGTTCGTCACGTTGCACGTGTGATTGGTCGTATGCAGCACGTCCAATCCCGGCCACAACCCTGCGTTGATGACCTGTCCGCCGTTGATCTTGTTGCCCACGAAAAACGCATTCGTGCCATATCCGTGGTCGGTCCCGGCCAATAGAGGATCGGTGAGGTCATTGGGCTTGGCGATGCGGCCGAACTCACCCATAATGAACAAGGTGAAGCTTCTCGTGGGTCCGGGATCGTTGATCAAATCGTGATAAAAGGCGCCGACCGCTCTCGAAAGCGTGATCATATTGTTCCACATATTCCCGCCGGGAATATTATTTCTTTGATTTTGGTGAGTGTCCCAGCCGCCGTAGCTGGCGGTTGCCATCTCCAATCCCACATCCGCCTTAATCAGCCCGGCAAGGGTTTTGAGGGTATTGTCCAAAGTGCTGGTTCCGTAGTTCGAACCCGGGGTCGGCGTGTAATTCCCAAGGTCCAACGTATCCAGGAGATTGATGGAGGCCTTCGTCGTCGTCGAGATATCTTTCCAAAGATCGAGCTTGTTCTGTTGATTGTACATCGCATCGAGAACATCCAATCTGGCCGCTGCTGATCCGGACGGACCGCCAATCTGAAAATTGGTCAGATCAGGAATCGGCAAGACCGCGTCCGCTCCGAACAGAGGCTTCAACACGGCGTTCGTGAGACTGACGCCACGAAGCACGCCGCCGCAACCTCCGATTGTGTTCAAATGGTTCGCCATAAAACCATCGACGGCGTTGGCGGCTGAGTTCGGGTATCCAAGTCCCAACCAACGAAACGCGGTGAAGTGCGAGTAGGATTGCCCCGTAAGCGCCAGGGCCGACGCGATACACAAACCTCCGTCGTCCCAAGCCGGCTTCAAGTCTGCTAGGGCCGGAGCCAGTCCGAAGAAGCCGTCTAGGTCAATCGTCTTGGGTTCTCCGCCCGTGTAATCCGGCGGTGGTACGCCGAGAGGACCGTCAAAGGGGCGCAACGGATCGGATGTGCCGTGGAGTCTCTCGTCGCCGTAAGGAATCACCATCGAGAGCCCGTCGGGACCGCCGTTTAGATGAAGAAAGATAAATACGTGATTCGGGCATGGACTCGAGGGGTTCGCAAAGGCCAGTTTCGGACGCCAACCGGGTATCACGCCGGCGGCACCCGTGGCGACGGCGAGCGCTCCCGCCGATGTCCCCATGAATTGCCGTCGAGTCAGGCAACTATTGTAATCATCGCAGGCATTTGGATCGAATTCATTCATGGTTTATGCCCTTTGCTTTAGGGTTAGCATCTTGAGCTTGCGAGCCGCAGAAACCCCGTTTCCAAACCTCGGCGGATCCTATGATCGCGGCTGTCTGCATCATCAGTAGCATTGGAACGACGGAGAACCGATGACCAGACCGATCATCAGACGTTTTTCGGGATCACCGAACGGCGGCCCGCCGCCGCCGAAATAGCCCAGAATCGCCGTCTTATCGTCGGGATCCATAAAGCCATCGAACATGCAGTCATCCAATGCATCAATCGTGTCTTGAGCGGTGTTATGCGGCGCGAGTGCCGCAATGATGTCATTAAGGTGGACACCGTTGTACTCGTTATTCGTTAAGGCAGCCCCGAAGTCCCATCGTGGGAACAAGGCCGACCAATATTCCGCAGTGTCGTTGTAACCATCAGGTGTAGGCCATTGATAGGGAAGATGTCCCGCCGGCGAAAGGAAGCCGCCGACCATTCGACTGGACTGACTTTCAATCCCCGGATCGCTGACGGAACCGTCGAGAGCCCGAATCGTGGAAGCCAGTAAATGAATCGGGCGCTTTACCTTGTCTCTGCTGCAATTGATCCACTTCTGGCTCAAGATCACTTTGATCATGGCCGCGATATCATTGTTTCCATAGTTCGCGACGTAGGCATTGACCGCGGCATTGACGAGTGCCTGTGGCGGATCGTACCTGGAGAAGTGAATCGCCAATTTCCTACCGACGAATTTGGCGGTTTCTACACCCAGCTTCGCGGGATTGGTGAGAATGTCGACCACCTCATCGATCTCATTGGCGCCGAGTCCTCCGGGAATGATGAATTGAACCGGTCCTCCGGGACAGTTTGGAAAGATCACGGTCTTCGTCGAGTCGTCGTGATTTCCGGGGACAAAACTCACAATTCCGCAGTTGGCGCCGCTGGTATCTGTTCGCCAACCTGTCAGCGCACGGGCCAACACTTCGATCGTGGCCTGGTCGTAGCAATTACCGTCGCCGAGTGTGTGAAGTTCGCAAAGCTCGCGGGCGTAGTTCTCATTGACCGCGCTCGAGGTGTTCTCCTGGCCGTTTAGATAAAGAAGCATCGCCGGGCTCTTGGCACTGGCGAGGATAATGTCCTTGAGATTACCAAGGGCATGCGCGCGAATCGCCCAGCTATCCTCCAAGGTCTTGAGGATACTGATCTGATTGCTCGCACGTTGATCCACGTTCAGGTGATCCGTGAAGAATTCGACGGCACGTTCGAAAAGTTGAGCGGGGCTGTAGCAGGCGCGAATGATGCGGGCGCGAACCAGTTCACGACGCACATCAGTCGAATTTTCGAAACACAACTGACCTCCTGGCAAATCGTCCAATGTCAGATATGGGCCGTAATTGTGCGTGGGGTGCTGGACGGTGGCCAAGTCCGCCTCAAATTGTGCCCAGCCCGGGACGTTATTCGGATCTAATTGCTCTGTAAGCCAGTTGTTGTACCCCAACGTTTGGACGCGAGCCAACTCCGCCTTGGTAAATCCGAACGTGGCTTTGTCAACCAGTCTGTGTGCCCTTGAAGGCCCACCGACCTGGACCGCACATCTACGCTGCACGATATCGATATCGAGATGATCGATTGGCAGCTGTTCCTGCATTCCCGGCTGCGCCACTTGACCGTAGGCATCCGTACCCCACAAAAGGGCCATTAGGGCGCTGCCTCGAAGCATCGATCGGCGCGTTGTCTTTTCCTCAGCAGGGGACTCACTTTCGCGCTGCTCAAGCGGTCCCGTAGATTCAAGGACGCTCAGCCCTTCGTTGGCAGGCACTTCCATGTCATTCATGACATCCACCTCTTCCGGAATAGGACTTTCTTGTTCGAGTGATCTGATTTCGCCTCTAACTTTTGGCGCAGTTTCAACGACTTGGACTTGGCAACATTTCCCGGACAACGCTGCTGCGTGCCAGTGGGAGATGCGTGATAGCCGATGTCCGATTTCCAATCCGAAGCGACGCCGAACCACTTGGCCAATGAGACAAATAGTTGCTGCTTTACGACTCTCCTTAATAATTAGCAAACACCCGGCGCAGTCATTGCTTGCGCTTGGCATATTGGCAGCGACGATGTATAATCGCGCTCAACGCGAGGGTGGTACGCCGCTCTTTTGTACTCTTGGGCCCTCCTTATAGAAGAGACGTAAAAACGTCGGCGATGTGGACAAACATCCAAACCGAAGTTTTTGCGCGAGATGAAATGGGAGTAGGAGAATCAATCCGTTCAGCGCCCGAAGACTAAACACGATTCATTGATTGGGTTTTGAGTGATGCGGATCGCCGAACAGGCGGTCTCGCATCACAACCTTGGGGATCGAAGATGATCGCTAAGAAAGGCCAGAACAACGTCAACAGTGCGCTTCTCGCGGTCTATGACGAGATGCGGCGGATGGCGACGGACTTGCTCGGCTCCCGGCGTTTCATGCACACGCTGCCGCCGACGGCCGTCGTGCATGAGGCATACCTCAAAGTCGTGAGCATGGAAGTGTGGAGTGGATTGGATCGAGCCACGATTTTTTCGCTCGCGACGCGCGCAATGCGTAACGTCCTCGTCGATTACGCCCGTCGCCGTCGCGCCACGAAACGAGGCGGAAATGCCACGAAAACGCCGCTTGAAGAAATGGTGCTCGTCTTCGAGGACCGTGGATACGATCTGGTCGAGCTTGACTCGGCACTAAGCCGTCTGGCCGAAATGGACGTGCGTTTGGTCCAGATTGTCGAACTGCGGTTCTTCGGGGGTTTTTCGATGGAAGAGATCGCCGTGGCGCTGAAAGTATCCACTCGAACCGTCCGTAGAGAGTGGAATGTCGCCCGGGCCTGGTTGAGAAACGAATACAGTGGGACACGTCATGGTTGCTGAGCAATGGGAACTGTGCAAGTCGATCTTCGAGCAAGCCCTCGATTACGAAGGAAGTCAGCAGACGGCGTTTCTCGAAAGGACTTGTAGGGACAAACCGAATTTGCGGGAGACCGTTGAGGCCTTGCTTGTCGGACACCGGTCGAATACGGGTTTTCTTGAACCGCCTGAATTATCCGAACTCCAGCCATTGCAGGAGGTGTTGCGCGAAGAGGCAGCCGCTGACCCGGAACGGGTCGGACAATACAGAGTGCTCGAACGAATCAGTAGCGGAGGGATGAGTCGAGTTTTTCGAGCCGTGCGAAGTGATCGGGGGATTCATGAGATCGTGGCTGTAAAGCTGATCAGACGCAGTATGAGTACGAAGGCAGGCGTCCGGCGATTCCGCCAAGAGCGACAGATGCTGGCGAATCTGGATCATCCATACATCCCACGGTTGATCGACGGTGGAACCACGGAAAGCGGGCTTCCGTTTCTGGCGATGGAATACGTTCACGGTCTTCCGATCGACCGGTACTGTGACGAACGAGGATTGTGCATTACGCAACGGTTACGGGTTTTTGTTAAGGTTTGTTCCGCGGTGCAATATGTTCATGAGAATTCCGTGATCCATCACGATCTAAAACCGGCGAACATCCTTGTGACGGATGCGGGCGTACCGAAACTGCTGGATTTCGGGATCTCGAAACGGCAATCCGATGAAGGGGCGCCGTCATCCGCGGCCGCAGTTCGCTCTCCGCAATGTATGACACTGCGATACGCAAGTCCTGAACAGGTGCGCGGTCAGACGACCACGACGGCAAGCGATGTGTATTCCCTAGGCGTTATTCTTTACGAGCTGCTCACGGGTCGAAGTCCCTGCAATGGGGATCGTCTTTCGAGACGAGAATTGGAGCAGGGAGTGTGTGATGATATGCCTGAAAATCCCAATGCGGCGATCACCTCCACCATGGGGCCAATGCGCGCGAGACATCCGGACAAGCTGCGCTACAGATTTCAGGAAAACCTGGACAACATTCTGTTGACGACGCTTCAGAAGAATCCCGCGAGCAGGTATTCATCCGTTCAGCAGCTGTCTGACGAAATCGGTCATATTTGGCGCGAATAGCGACCTCCACCACGGCTTTGGAGTTCTCGCCGACATAACAGGAAAAGTGGCAGTGCTTTTTCTTCTTGATCTCGACACGTGATTGGCTCAGCCTTGCCGTTTCACCATTTCTTTGATCCAGATTGGTGCGAAGGGTGAGGTGCAGCCCTTGGAAACGGGATAGTCGCGAAAGACGCCCAATGCCTCGCCGATGGCAATGGCCCGCTTGCGGTGTTTGGGGAAGTGAATTCCAATTTCCGCAAGACAGGAGTTCATCGTCCATTGTGCTTCTGGGTTCGCACTCCCCATTTCAGATTCAATGCGATTCAGAAGAGTTGGGAGGTCGAGCCCGTCCGGATTCTTCACAACACGTTCCGCGGTCAAATTCCACGCTGCACGAGCCGCCATCGGGTCCTTGGCGATCATCCACTTTTCGCGCAGCGCATCCTTATCGGGGTGCTTCTTGACGACATAAGCGTTAAGCCAGTCTGCTAACTGTGTGAAGGTGGCGGATCGCACCATCCGATTCAATTCACTCGCGGACAATTCCTTCGGTTTGATCAAGAGCGTGGCCAAGAGCATGGCGTCGATGTTCTCGGTTTCCCAAAGCGCCATAGCCAATTTGTGGTTGGTCTTGATTTCCTTGGCAAGTGTCCGGATGTCACCGAGTCGGACGCCAAACTGGTTGTTGCCCGCTCCGTTCTTTGTGTTTTGCGCCCGCACTTTGTCGGAGCCGAGCGCTTCCAACCGCTTGAGAGTGTCTTTCAAGGGCATGATTGAGATCCTATTCGTCGCTGAGATTGGGCAGTAACTTGTCGAGGGTCTCATAGGACGCTTCGAAGCCTTCCTTGAATCCGGGCTGCATGGCTTGGTCGCGAACCTCTTGGCTCTGGTACTCAATCTCGACGGTTGCCGTCGTCCTGCCTTTCGATTCGACGAAGGTCGTCGTCACGGTCGTCGAACCCTCTGGCCAGCCGTCGAAGACCTCGGTATGTACGATGCGCTCGTGCTCGACGATCTCCTTGAATTCCGCCGTCATGCCCATTTCGAACTGAGGGTTCTTCCACACATACCGCGCCTTTCCGCCGACCCGAAAGTCGATCTCGCAGACCGGGAGTGAGTGGTCCGGAGGGCCCGTCATCCACTGCTTGACAAGCTCTGGTTCAGTGTGGGCACGCCAGACAAGTTTGACGGGTGCATCGAAGGTTCGAACGATTCGTATTGAGGTCGGCGTGGGCGTCGTGAATTCAAAGGTCTTCATGATTCCTGTTCCTTCTCTTGCATCTTGAGTTTGTTCAGCACCTCGTCGAGCCTCGCGTAGTTGTCTCGATAGACCGAGTACAGATTGCCCAGCCAAGCGCCCAGAGCGTTCAAACCTTCGAGTTCGAGTTTGCACGGGCGCGTTTGGGCGATTCGGGTACGAGAGATGAGCCCCGCACGCTCGAGCAATTTGATGTGTGAGGAAATCGTGGGTTGCGTGAGTTCAAAGCATTGCACGAGTTCGGAAACCGTCGCTGTCCCTTGGGCAAGGCGATTGACAATACGACGACGTGTTGGGTCCGCGAGGGCAGTGAGTGTTCGGTCAATCAGCTCCATAATAGATAGATTATCATCTATATTGATGTATATCAATATATGGGAAGAATATTTTTCGGCGATCTCTTGGGGCCCTGTGAAATGTCAGCTTGGGCGATGGCCGGCCATCTCCGGCCGGACATGGTTAAGTGTTTTTCTGAAAATGCTTTACAAATATATCCGCCCCAAAATGCCCTAACAAGAATTCACATCGCTCCGGCTCGTTGACGGTGGATTCAGCGTCAATGTTGGGAATTCTGCGGGCGTCAGTCTACTAATGATATAGACCCCCGGAGAATCAGTTCAGAAGAGCGGTGACAAAAGTGGTGATATCGAGAGCGCCGCAGCCTTGATTCTCACCACTTTCAGGCGGTAGCCCAAGTTGAACTCGGACGAAACCTGCGATGTCCTCGCCGTCGACGATGCAGTCCTGCTTCACGTCGCCGAGCAGAACGCACCCCACCTCACACCCATCCGGGATGCTATTGGCGTTGCAATCCAAGCTTGTGCCGATGGCAATGTCGCACGCGTCGGGCACCTCGTTGTCGTCGCAATCAGGTGCATCGCTCGGGAGCGCCAGGCCCTCACAAATCCCGTCGTTGCATCTCCAGTTCGATACGGTGAAAGCTGAGAGGTTGATCGTGCGGGCATTGTCTGCACCAGGGTGCCCCATCGCGCCTTCGGGGATGCCGGTCGGCTGACCATCGAACAGCACATTCGGATTGGAGAAGTGCTCAAGCACGACGGTGGCCATGATGGTGCCAAACGCGTTCCCGCTGTCGCCGGTGCCGATATGCCCATTGGAGAAGGGAAACAGCAGTCCTCCTTCATTAGGGCACCCGCCGCCCTGCCCCAATGCATGGCAGCAGCCCATGTTGTGACCGATTTCGTGAGCCAGGACGATGGGCGAGACATCCAGACCGTTTACACAGAAAGCAGTGGCTTCGGATTCGGGATCGAGGTTGCGCAGACCGTTGGCGACCCCTGCGAAACCATCCACGAACAACGCCACCTGATCCGCGCCGTAAGCATCGCGAAGGGTATGAATGCCGTCGGCAATTCCGTCGTTTGGATCCGTCATCTCATCAAGGCGGAGATCGTCGTGCTCCGGGCCGAGTTGCCAGGCGAAAACGAGGTTCAATCGCGTGTTGATCAGGCTATTCGCATAGGCCGTGTTGTTGAATGCGACTTGCAGATCGATCTCGGCTTCCATGGCTGGGACGCCCCCGGCTTGAATCCGCGCAGCCTGTGTGTACACCACAAGCACGTCGATGACCGAGCCGTCGTCACAGTTGCCTCTCGAAGCGCCTGCGGCCGGCTTGTTCGAGTACGCGTCGAAGCGGTCAGGCTCAGTCATACACTCTAAGAGTTTGCCTGGGGCGATTTGTTGTAAAACGAAGAGGCCGGGGCCATGACACCGAATTCGATAAGTTCCGAGTTCTCCCATGAGGATGGTGCCTGCCATTGCTTCACGATTGACAGCCAACAGGAAGCTGCCGCCCGCCGCCGTGCCGATCCGACCGGACAGCGTGAAGCGCTCGGCGGAGCGTTCCCGGCGTTGCTGCACGATGCCGACAACGGACAAATCGTCGAAGAGGTCCATCACGAAGCTTTGTCCCTGCTTCATTTCGGACAACACAGCAGGAGCGGCATGAATCAATCGGCTACGGATCACGGCGTCGGTTGTTCGAACAGGTTCGGCTGGTTCACCGGCAGGCGTCCACAGCTTCAAGGGAATCCGATGGGCAGTACCATGCATCGCAGCATCAACGGTCGCAAGGTCTGGCGCCTTGTCCTGGCTCCGCGCTGAACTCGCAGCGGTCATGACGAGGAAGAACGCGGCTGAAACTGTGAGCTTGCGCGATGATACTCCAGGCGACGGGCCGGCGGACGCACCAGGCAAGGTGTCGGTTTTCGGCTGCGAATGATGCGCAGCCGCGAAGCGGTTCATAACCATAGTCGTACTCCTAATAATGGGGGCAACGGTCCCGTCTCGCGAATACGATTTATTTACCATGCTCGACCGCCATATACACTTAGCCACGTAACCGCTTTCCTGTGACAGTTCGCTGATCTGGGTGATGGCGCAAGAGCGGCAAAAACCCAGCGGTTCCGCGTAACGAGAACAGCGACGCCGCGTGTTGTGAGATGTTAAAGTGAGAAATTGCCGGTCATGTCCGGCCGGACATGGGATAAGTGTTTTGTCGGAATCATCTTATCACTTGTCCACCCTCGATTGTCGGAAAAACGGGCATCTTGCAAGAGCGGGACGCGCAATTTCGATGCGAAGCTAGTCTAAGGATACTGTGCAGTTTGTGTACGAAACCATGCAGCTTTGCCGGGCTGGTCACGCGCCTCATAGTGGTCAATAAGTCGATGAATGCACTGCGAAACGAGTATGTGTTCCGCTTGCAGTCTGGTTGATGCGATGCTGTAACCCTCGATCAAGAATGACTCGGCTTCGTCAAATCGACACTGGGCCGAAAGACAGGCGCCTAACACAGACAAACTTTCGCCGACGAGCCAATGATCCGCCGGAAGTTTTTGCTGTCGGATTCTGAGCGCCTCGCCGACCCATCGCTCCGCGTTTCCGTTATCGCCGTCGTGAATCGCGATTAGCCCCAAGCCGATAAGCGGTTCACTGATGTCCGGATGATCTTCCGGCAGGAGCTTTTGGCGAAGAGCAAGGGACTGTTGGAATAAGGCCCTCGATGATTCGTAATCCCCTTTTCTCATGAGTAGCTTGGCCAGGTTCGTTCGAACATTCGCTACATTTGTATGTTCCGGACCATAGAGGTTCTTGGACAATTCGAGCGCACGACGAAGAAATTGTTCCGCTTCCTCATATTTGCCTTGATCTCGAAGCACGACGCCAAGGCTATTGATGTTCATTAATAGGTCGGTATCGGGTTCTTCCGGATTTTTCTCAGACCAGGCCAATGTTTCGCGGAATAATTTCTCCGCCTTCACGTAGTCGCCGTGTGCCCACAACAGTCCTGCGGTCCTTTTTATGCTGTCTCGCGTCGATAAGCTCTCATCATCTCCATACCAGCGACGAAGTATCGTCAGGGCTTCGCTCTGGGCCGCCAGCGCACCGCTTAGGTTGCCGCGACTATAACAAATCATCGATAGCGTCTTGAGGCTCCCGGCGAAAAGTCGCTTTTTATCGCGACCGAAGGCGCGATCAATGGCGATGGCCTGTCTCACGTAATCTTCCGCCTGATCATACTCACCGAGTTTGTGAAGGATGAAAGACAAGATTAACAAACACTGCGCCTCCAGTTTTCGATTGTCCTCCAGGTTTTGACTCACTGACAACGCACTGCTGAGCATTCTCTCAGCATCTTGGTAGCGTGCGCGACAATGGAGCAGTTCGCCACAAAGAATCTGGCTTTGGACAACTTCCGGATGCGATGGCCCGAACAAGCGACGATACATCGCAAGCGACTCGAACTGAACCCGTTCAGCCTCATCGAACTGGCATTGTTGAGCCAATATTCCTCCCAGATTCTGCAAATTCTCCGCAATGTCCGGGTGATCCGAGTTGTGCAGTACGCGCCGAATTCTCAGCGACTCTCTCAACTGGTTCGCGGCCGAATCGAAGTCGAAGACACGCAGGTAGGCAAGCGCGAGGTGTGATCGAATCGCGGACTCACCTTCAGGGTAGCCTGCAAGCTCGATGTCAATGCGCTTGGATAGGTCATCAAGTCGGGGAACCCAGGTCCGTGTCTCTTCATTCCTATAGACGGGTTCAAATGAGGTCAGCATATCCAGCAGTGTTGAGTAGAACTGATCTGAGTTCCGCACGGCCCGTTCCACGCGCGCTTTGAGAATGCTACTCCGAATGCCGGCAACAATAACCACGAGTGATACGATCGCCACGACCGCAAATAGGCCTCTGCGGCGTTTGATCAGCTTGCCGAGTCGATAGAACGGAGTGGGGCGACGAGCAAGAATCGGCCGGTTTTCGAGATAACGATCGATGTCTTCCGCAATGGCCAGGGGTGTTGCGTATCGATGCGAGGGCTTTTTCTCAAGGGCCTTGAGGATGATTGTCTCTAGATCGCCTCGTATTGCAGGGTTGACCAGACTTGGCTTTCGAGGACTCTCATGACATACAATCCGAATAACCTCCGGCAATTTTGCCGCATCCGGGCAATAGGGCAAAGCGCCGGTTAACAGCTCGTAGAGAATCACGCCAAGGGCGTAAACATCGCTGCGCGTGTCAATGTCTTCCGCATCGCCACAGACTTGTTCCGGCGACATATATGGAACCGTGCCTGCAAATTGGCTCGTCGTTGTCGTATGAAGGCCTCCCGTCGTTACAAGATGTTTCGCGAGGCCAAAATCCAGGATATACGGCGTACGCCTGACGTCGACGAGGATATTTGACGGTTTGAGGTCTCGGTGGATCACGCCACGCTGATGGGCATAATTTGTCGCTTCACATATTGTGGTAAAGAGTGTCAGGACTTGCTTCGGCGTGAGCCTTTCCTCCCTTGCAAATCGATCCATGGGGAGACCGTCGATGTAGTCCATGACGTAATAGCGACAATCATCTTCGGTCAGACCGGAATCAAAAACGGTTATGATGTTTGGGTGTTTGAGGCTGGATACGATTTCGACTTCACGCTCAAATCTCTTTCTTGCCAAACGCGATGCAAATCGTCCATCACGCAACACCTTGATCGCAACAATTCGGTTTGTGGATTTCTGCACCGCCTTATAGACAACAGCCTGTCCACCGTGGGCGAGTTCCTCAGCGACGTCGTACCCTTGGTTCAAATCCACAATGGATGTCCCGACGGTGGTTCGTCGGGACGGAAAATTGTCGGCGGGGTTCGCGCCTCCGAGTTCAAGGAGGTCTTTCTGTACTTTTCGCCCTTGACGTATGCGATCGATCCATAGCTGACAATGTCTGCATTGAGGGAGATGATGGGAGAAGAACCTTGCGTTCGTGTTCTTCTTCGATATCAGATGCTCCAGTTCCGATAGAGAGGGGCAGGTGATCATGTTTTTACTCCAAACAGATTACCCGGTTCACCCGATCAGCATTGATAAAACCGCTGGAGCGTATGTCGACACTTCTTCAAGTAACGCAAGCACAGATATTTGCTTCGGAACACATCATCGACGCTCATGCCAAGGTTGTCGGCCACCTCCTTGGCGGGCTTACCCGTCAAGGTAAACTCCAGGAAAGCATTTACCTTGCAGGCTGTCAGACGGCACTTCCTCTTATCTTTCAGCAGCTCAATTGCCGTAGAGACGATTGCGCGTTTCCATTCTTCCTCTTCAATGTTTCCGGCAACTTTCGGCGAGGGAAAGGCGTTGAGGTCGGAGCTGATTACGTGAGATTTAGCATTTTGTCGTTTTTGATTGGCGATCTGACGCTTGAGGATCCCGATGACCCAATGGCGCAACCGTCCCTGCTCACGGTTGTATTTGACGGTGAAGTTCTGCCTGAATTCCAGCATCGTCACCTGTACAACGTCGTCCGCATCATCGTCCGTCATGCCGTATCGTTTGGCGTAACAAGTCAAAAAAGGGCGGTAAAAGGCGTCGAACTTTTGCCAGGCCATGTCGGACCCTTCACTCAATCCCTCCAACAGTGTTGTGGATGTCAGGAGCAAAGCGATGGCTCCTTTTTTTGTGGTGTGCGGCCGCGAACTCTACGGAATGCTGGACGAATCGCTGGCTTTCGGAAGTTTAAGGTGCTGCAAACCGAAGAGCGGCCCCGAGACTTCCTAAAAAAAACAATAAAAAAAGCACGAGATTCTGTCGCCAGACAACCAATATTAGCGTCGAAAAGGCCTCTAGACAAGGTAGAAGACCACAATTGCGTTGGTCGCCGCTCGAGCGTCGTTTTGGGCTGTATACCGTGATTCCGGCGGATCGACTCGTACTTGTAGGTATGGCGTCGTCGCCTGATGGTATATCTGGGAGATCGGATTGAGCACGATACAGCGTCGGTCTCGATCCTCATTCCATACTCGTACAGTTTGTGAAATTATTGCGATATGTAATTCTTATTTAAGGAACGAGAAATGAATACTTTTTTGGCATACAAAGAGAGGGGTGCGCGCACGCACCGGGTTGGTTGTTTGCTATCTGGTGTCGCATGTGTGTTCGTATTAGCAACACGGTCCGACGGCCAGTGCCCCGGTGTGCCCGTCCCGACAACCTACGACAATGATGTCATCGAGGGCCGTGTCGATCCTGATACAAAAAACGTCGAGTTGAGTTCTGTCGGAATTGACGCGAGTGGCCGCTTTATTATTGCCTACACGACGGTCCAGGGGCAGACAGCGGAAAATTCCTTTGACAACGATCTATTCGTGCAGCGATTCGAGAGCGATGGCACATGCATTTGTGTGCAAAATGAAAACGAAGCGATGTCCGATTATTGCCCGGCAAGATTGACTCAGGAGTTCAATAGTCCGACAGATCCGGGCATCGATGTCCTAGCGAGCCGGCACGAGCATGTCTCGATTGCGATGGAAAACTCGTCGCAGAATCCTTCTTACCACATCTACTGGTCGGGTGATATCGTCACAAACCCCTTTGTGAACCATCCTAGAGTACTAAACGAGGGAGGTTTCAGATCGGGTGCATTTGACTCCCTTCCATTTCAGCCGCCCCAATGGATTCCTCCGCTGTTCGATCAGAATGGAGGCCCCGGGGACCGTTTTCCGTCTGTCGGAGTCAGCACAAACGCATCGGAGTTCCTGGGAGGTGTCGGATGGCTGCGAACAAACAACATGACCTATCCGAGCACTGCGGGACTTGCTCTGGACTTTGACGCGCCGACAGGCATTCAGCGGCTGCGCACTTGCCTGTGTGTTGGTTCGGAATTCACACCATGTATCGGTGCAGATTCTGGACAGTTTGTAGCGATTGTTTGGCAGGAATCGTTCTCGAATGTCGCCCTGCAAGTCTGGAACGCGGATGCCTCGATGATGTTGGCGAAACGCGACGGGACCGATGGCAGCGGGTGGGTTAATAACGAAACGGATGCTCTGCAGTCCCCAGCCGTGGCAATTGACACGTCAGGCAACATTGTCGTTACCTGGGCCGATATCGGTAAGCCTGGAGTTCAGTATCCTTTTCGTATACGTGCTCGTGTATTCGACTTAACGCCTCCAAGTTCTCCTAAAGACGAGTGGGCGATCGAGCCGCTTGGTGAGCCGTTTACCGTCAACAGCCATCCGGACTGGATCATTGATGGACTTCATATCACTAATCCGACGGTATCGCTGACGCGTTCCACGTCCAAGGCCGGGCGGTTTATCATCGCCTGGAATGCACGGCATTTGGACTCTGGTAAGGAGGATGTGCGTGCTCAGTACTATGACTCGCTGGCAAATCGACGGGGAAATGAGCTCAGCGTCACCCAATTGCCCGACTCACAAACTGTTGATGAACTGCGGCGGCGAATTGCCAAGAGTGCCCAGCATACCGTGGCCTATCGTGCGGACGACTCCGTCGTCACGACTTGGACACTAACGGATTCAACGGTTCCCGGCAACGTACAGGATAACGTATACTTTACAATTTTGCCGTCCGATTTTCCCGAACTCGGCGCGTGTTGTCGCCTCCAGGACGGAACCTGCGAGTTGGCAACTCAAGAAGACTGCGACGGACCCTGTGACGTCTTTCACGGCGACGGTACAACGTGTATTGCCCCCGGAGTTAACTGCCTCGGTGTGTGTGACCCTGGTCGCTGCTTAATTCGTGGTGACGGTGACGGCGATGGCGACGTGGATGGTTTCGACATCTTTGCCATGGTCAACTGCCTTCTCACGCCGACCCCATTGTGTGAGTGCCTCTGCCTGGATATGAACGCCGACGGTAGCGTAGATTTCATGGACATTGATTGCTTTGTCGAAAGGTTGCTGGACCCCTTGACTCCCTCCTTCTGCGAAGAGATGTATCCGTGTCCGAACGGCTTCTTACCCCAGGAGACGGCGGCCGATTGCAACAATAACGGCGTATCCGATGAAATTGATATCGCGATCGGCACAAGCGAGGATTGCAATGGCAACACGTGGCCTGACGAATGTGAGCAGGATTGTAATGACAACGCCGTGCCGGATGACTGTGACATTGATCCAACGGACCCGGATGGCAACGGACAGGTAAGCCCTGATTGCAACGGCAACGCATTCCCGGATGAGTGCGATCTGACCTTACCGTTACTTGCGAGTCTTGATTGCAACGTGAACGGTGTCCCGGACGAATGCGACATTGCCGGTGGGGCCAGTTTGGACGTGAACACGAACGGGATTCCCGACGAATGCGAGCTTGGTGCCTGTTGGCATCTTGACGGAGGGGGCTGCGAAGTGATACCTCAGATGGACTGCCAGGATCCATGCGATTTGTTCAAGGGCATTGGCACGACGTGCGGTTGGTTCATAGGGACTGTTCAAGGTCCAAGGCCGTGTTGTCTACCGGATGATACATGTAGCTTGCTGTATCCCTGTGAGTGCGAACAACTGGGAGGCACGGTCAAGTCTGGACTCATTTGCAGTTTTGTGCAGTGCCCTTGATGCGATCAGGTGACGGCACTCCCAAAGACGAGCATCGCTCGTATGAATGACATGGTCCGTTTGAGCAATGGTGCGTTGCGCTGCGTCGCGACACTCTCACCGAACGGTGAGCGAGCCTCCCCGGTAAGAGATTCGCAAGTTGCCGACGCCCTTGCTCAATCGGACATGGTCGTTTGATTGTTCTACTGAAGTGTCACGGTCGGGGGTTGGGGGCAAGCCGGGGAGATGTTAAGCTGGATAGATTGTCGTTCATGCCATACCGGGCATGCAGATGTTTACGAAGCGATCGCTACAGAGAAGAAGTCCCGTGTGTTAGGCCCCTCGGGCGTGAGCCATGAAGATACACCCATGATTGTTGTATGGACTGGCGTTCTGAGCCGTTCATAGAGGTCACAACACGGAGAAACCCGGATGGAGGAGAACCCGCGTCTTTTCGAGATTTTCATCGATGTGCAGCAAGGCTTGCCGCGCCAAGGGCCGGGTTGTGAAGCGAGCACTCTGGAGGCGTTTTCGTTGTGTTCAGAGCTGCCGAAGCAATCGTCGGTGCTTGATGTCGGCTGTGGTCCCGGCATGCAAACCGTGGCCCTGGCAAAGATCGTCGATGGTCGAATCACAGCCGTCGATGTCAATCAGGGTTATCTGGAGGAACTGAAAGCACGAGCTGAAGCGGCGAACGTCGCCGACCGTATTGAAATTCGAACCGCCGATATGAACAATCTGCCTTTTGCAGATCAAAGCTTCGATCTCATCTGGGCGGAAGGCTCAGCCTACATCATGGGCTTCAGGACAGCGCTTGCCTCTTGGAACCGGCTCCTTAAGCCCGGTGGCTACATTGCCGTGAGTGAACTGGTTTGGCTTCAGCCTGACCCACCGAAAGAGGCGGCGGAGTTTTTCCACGGCGAATATCCCGCCATGACCGACGTGGAGACCGTCCTGGCGACGATTCGGATCTGTGGTTACCTGCCGCTCGGGCATTTCACGCTACCCGATACCGCCTGGTGGGAACATTACTACACGCCGTTGGAGGGGAAACTTCAGGGACTCGCGAAAAAATATAAGGGCGACGACGAAGCGTTCAGAATCCTGGAGGCGACGAAAAGCGAAATCGAAATTCGACGGCGATTCGCGGACTGCTATGGTTATGAGTTTTTCATTGGTCGAAAGCCTGCAGATAGGCTCTCCGCTGTGGGGCCGGGTCAGTGACTTATTAAGAAGATCGAACACTTACTTTCTTTGTCGAGCCGATAGATTTTGCCAGCGGTGGCCGTTACGCGCCGGCAGCCGAATGGCTTCTCGTTCGAGTGTCATGGCCTCCGATACATGGCCCAGGCGTCGATGGCAGTTGGCGAGGAGTTGAAGAAATCCGGGTGCGAGTCTGTCAGTTTCTCGCACTGCGCACTCTGCGATCGGTAAGGCGCGTTCATACTCGCCCTTCTCGATCAAGATCTCTGCGAGACAATAAGCCGTCCACAGCGTGTGAGGATGACGCCCGCCCAGGGCGCGCATGGAACGATCGAAGACATGAGTAAGGATCTGCAAACCTTCGTCGTCGCGGTTTTGTTTTATCCGGAGCAACCCAATCTCGGTTTGGCTTTTTAGCCTGACGCGATCGTTGTCATCAAAGTGACGTCTCAGCACGGATTCATTTTTTACGAAAATCTCTTCCGCCTTTTCAAGCCTGTTCGTGTCGCGATAGAGCATCGCAAGCGCGTTTCTCACTCTACAGGCTTGCCGAATGCTCACCGAACCGGGATTCGCGATCACCAACTTGAAGAGCGGCTCAGCTTCGTCAAAGAAACGCAATGTGACTGCGGCCATGGCGCGCCTGTAGGCGGAACGAATCGTCCTGCGATCAGTTGGACCGTTCACCAGGCGTCTGGTCTGGTGTACGCGTCGCAGGATGTTCAGGGCTTCCTCGCAACGTCCTTGAGCGCGAAGCGCGTCGCCGAGAACTTCGCGTGAACGGAGCGTGGGGTCCTGCTCGGCCCCAAACAAGTCTGATTGGATTTCGATCGCCTCGGTGACGAGACGTTCGGCATCTTCATTTTTTCCCTGGGCGAAGGCGAGCATGGCACAGTGTTGAAGGGACATCGCCGTCGCGGCATGTCGCGGGCCGAGCACGCGTCGCCGGATTTCGAGGGCGCGCGAGAGGTGCCGAGCTGCTGCATCATTTTCACCGAGAACGAGGTAAGTTTCGCCGATCGTGTCTTGGAGTCTTGCCTCAATCACGGGGCGATCGGCGAAGTTTTCACTCAGGGGCGCGGCCGCCTGATCAAGGAGATCGTGAACGAGCAGCCCACCTCCCTGAATGTCGGGTTTTGCGGAGAGCAACATGTCGGTCAGGAACTTCGTCACTTCCTCAGAGCCTTCCAGTTCAGATCGAGCATTATCACGTTCGGTCAGTATCGAGCGATAGTGTGCGATCGTACCTGTGATCATGGCAGCCAAGGCGAGTGTCAGGCCGACAACGAAGCCTCGGTGTCGTGAGGCCAGCTTCCGGAGTTGATAAAGCCGGCTTGCCGGGCGCGCGAGGATCGGCTTATTTTCGAGATATCGACGAACGTCTTCGACGAGCTCGGAAGCGGACTGATAGCGGCGTTGTGGTTCCTTTTCGAGGGCCTTTGCCGCAATCGTCTCGATTTCGCCGCGATACCTCGTTTTGATCGCGCCAAGCCGCCGAGCCTCGACTTCTCGAATCATACGCACGGCCTCGGCCACCGAACGGCCGCCGAGTTCGTAGGGCGCATTGCCGCTCAGCAATTCGTACAGGATGATTCCCAGAGAATACACATCACTGCGCATGTCGATGCCTGACGTGTCGCCGACGGCCTGCTCCGGGCTCATGTAGCGCAGCGTGCCGATAAGCTGGCCGACGTTCGTCTGCATCGTCGTGACCTGCACATCGGAATCGAGCGCACGGGCTACACCGAAGTCGAGAATCTTCGGCTGACCGTTTTCAGTGGACTCGTCGACGAGAATGTTGGCCGGCTTAAGGTCGCGGTGGATGATGCCGTGTTGATGAGCATGCTGGACGGCGTCGCACAACCGGGCGAACAAATCGAGGCGCTGCCGAGTTCCGAGTTTGTGCCGTTCCACGTAGCTCGTCAGCGAAACGCCTCGGATCAGCTCCATGGCGAAGTAAGGTTGAGACGCTCCGGTGAACTCGGCCGTACCAGCTTCATAGATCTGGGCGATGCCGGGATGGCGAAGTTGACCCAGCAGCTCGATCTCCCGCCGGAAGCGATGGATCATGCCGCGGTCCGTGACGGTACTGCGGAGGAGCTTGAGCGCGATGACCCGATGCGTGTGGTCCTGCTGAGCCTCGAACACGACGCCCATGCCGCCTTCGCCAATCTTACGTAGGATTCTGAAACGACCCACGTGCTCGGGCCATGCCTCGGGCTCGTCATCGTTTTCCAGTGCGGTTTTCCAAAGCCGGTCGAGCTCCGGCCGAACGGCCGAGCTACCTGTCAGCATCAGAGGATTGGCGTCCTCGGCCAGCATGTCCCCCACGATGCTCTCAAACTCTGCATCGTCATGACAGGCTTCTCGCAAGAATGCGGTCCGTGCCGAGGGCGGCAAGTCACGGGCCTGCAGAAAGACGGACTTGATGCGCTGGAATCGTTTCGGATTCACGTGACCCCGCCCTTGCGTAATTCGCGGCTCAGCCATGCCCGCGCGGTACTCCAGTCGCTCTCGACCGTTGAGATCGAAACCGACAAGACATGTGCGATCTCCTCCATCTTCATGCCTGTGAAGAACCGGCACTCGACGACGCGACCCATGCGCTGATCCATTTCGCCGAGTTTTTGGAGCGCCTCGTGGAGCGCCATCAGATCAATGTTGTCCGAGTTTGATGGCCGGGTGCCTTCGTGCAGTGCGACCCTTTTCCAACCGCCACCCCGTTTGGTCGTGCCTTTACGACGAGCGTGATCGGCCAGAATCTGGCTCATGGCCCGGGCCGCGGCCGCGAAAAAATGGATACGGTCTTGCCAATCCGGTTCGGCCTGCCCCAAGAGGCGGATGGCGACGTCATGAACGAGTGCGGTCGTTTGGAGGGTATGACCGACCCGGCGGCGACGGAGCAAGTTGCTGGCTTGCTTGCGAAGGTCTTCGTAGACCAATGGAAGGAGATCGGTCGTGGAGGCCCGTCCAGCCCGGATGTTTGCGAGCACATCGCTGATTGCGTGGTTGGCCCGATCCATCCCCTGCTTCCCCATCCTGAATTACCCTGAAAGCGCGTTATTTTAATGGATACGACGGGTCAAAACTACGTGAAATCACATGCTCGCTCCGGTGGGGCCGTTCTATCGCTCATTCATGACGTTGAACTAACTAATGCATTTGTAGAAGGTTAGGTGTTTTTGCAATGATCTGAGGGGGACGGCGTTTCCAGTTCTAAATTTCTTTGTGGATTTTTCCAAGGGTCGATTACGGAAATTGCGTTTTATTACTTTTGAAGGCATGGACCACACCCCTCGCACCATGCGATCACGTCATCCGTAAAAGCCTAATACGGAGTGTCCTGTTTTATAAATACAAGGGTATTTTTGTAAACGTAATTCTTAGGAGGTACGACATGGAACAGTGCAGGTTGCCGATCTTCATGATGATCGCGTTCGGTATGCTGAACGCCCCGGCCTTGGGCGATGATATCATCAGCCCTTCGACGTTTACTTATCAGGGGGAACTTCGTATGGGAGGATTGCCCGTGTCTGAGGAGTGCGGGTTTACTTTTAGACTGTTTGACATGCCTGTCGGCGGGGCGCAGATTGGCCCGACAAACGGCCCGATGAATGTGACCGTTGTGAAGGGCATCTTCACCGCTCAGTTGGATTTTGGAGTGGACCCTGCATTCTGCGGCCAACGAAGGTGGCTTGAGATCACGGTTTGCTGCCCGACACCGTGTGCTTCGCTGGTTCCGCTGACGCCGCGGCAGGAGCTGACCCCGTCGCCGTACGCCATGTCACTGCCCGCCCTGAAGAATACGGTAAGTGCTGACGCGGGCTTTTCCGACAGTCCGAACTTAATCGGTGGCCATCACGGCAACAGCATCGGGGCCGGGTCAGGGGGCGCGGTTGTTGTGGGCGGTGGCGCCGCCGGTGCCAACAACTCGGCATCCGCATCGTTTTCTGTTGTTGGTGGTGGCTTGAACAACACGGCCAGCGGGGAAAGATCGACGGTCAGCGGGGGCGGGGCCAACACCGCTAGTGGTGATGGGGCAACGGTTGGCGGTGGGCGACAGAACGACGCCATGGGGATAGACAACACCGTTGGCGGCGGATTCGAAAACAATGCCACCGGCGCGGGAACTGCCACCATTGGCGGAGGTGCTTTCAATACCGCCAACGCCCCTAACACCACCATCGGCGGCGGCAACACCAACGCTTCCGGAGCGAACGGAGCGACTGTCGCGGGGGGGAGCAACAACACTGCCAGCGGAGTCCACTCCACTGTGAGTGGAGGGGACAACAACACCGCCGGCGGCGGGGATCAGTCCACCGTCGGCGGCGGGGCCAGCAACATGGCCAGTGGAGCCAACTCCACTGTGAGCGGCGGGGTCAGTAACATGGCGGGTGGAGCCCAATCGACTGTGAGCGGGGGGGACAACAACATCGCCAGTGGAGATCAGTCCACCGTCAGCGGCGGAAACGATAACCAGGCCATCGCACTGCGCGCCACCACCGGAGTAGGCACACTCAATATGGCCACCATGACCTCGGCCACAATCGCCGGAGGTTCCACGAACACAGCCAACGGGATTCAGTCGACCGTGGGTGGAGGATTACAAAATACAGCCAGTGGGGCTCAGGCGACTGTTAGTGGAGGTACGGAAAATACGGCCAGTGGGCCTCAGTCGACCGTCGGTGGAGGTGTGCTAAATACAGCAAGTGGTAATCGCGGCGTCGTCGGCGGCGGTCTGCAAAATACCGCCAGCGGCCTGGATTCGGTCGTACCGGGTGGTTTTAACAATGAAGCCGCGGGATCACTGTGCATTGCTGCGGGACGGCAGGCCAAGGCCAACTTCACCGGAATGTTTGTGTGGGCTGATAATAAGGCTGTGGACTTTCCCTCCGCCACGGAGGCGAACTTCACCCCTGCTGAATTGCAGTTTCTCGCACGGGCCACAGGCGGCGTGGTCTTCGTTAGTGCGACCAACGCCGCCGGCGATTCGACGGCAGGTGTTCAACTCGCCGCCGGCGGTGGAGCCTGGGCGGCGTTGAGCGACCGAAACGCCAAAGCAAACGTCAAACCCGTGAATGAGCGTGAAGTCCTTGAGCGGCTGAGCAAGATTCCCGTCTCCACCTGGAATTACAAGACTCAGGACAAGTCGATCCGTCACATCGGGCCGATGGCTCAGGATCTTTATGCGGCCTTCGGCGTGGGCGAAAACGAGAAAATGATCACGACCGTTGACGCCGACGGTGTCGCCCTTGCCGCGATCAAAGGTCTGCACCAGATCGTCAAGGAGAAGGATGCTCAGATTAAAGCGATGGAAGCTCGTTTGGAAGCGCTCGAGGCTACGATCGCAGCACAGGCCCGGGCCAAGTAAGAAAGGAGGCTTCTTGTGAATCGAAGAAATGTCTACATCAGGCCCATGCTTACGATCTTGGCACTATTTTCCGTATCGATCTTGTCCGCTAGCGCCGTGGCGCAGTTCGAGATCACACGGTTTACGATCGACGGTGGCGGTGGGACCAGCAGCGGACTTGATTTCGATCTCTCCGGGACCGTTGGTCAGGCGGACGCCGGGACCATGTCCGATGGGACCTTCACCGTCAACGGCGGCTTCTGGGCGTCTGTCGAATGTGCCTGCCTGTCCGATGTCAATGGTGACGGATTGATCGATGGCCTGGACATCCAAGACTTCGTCGATTGCCTGGTCGGCGTCGGTGCGATCTGCGAATGTGCCGATCTCCTTGGTGATGGTGTTCTCGACATCAACGACGTGCCCGACTTCGTGGATGACATGCTGACGGGCGCAACCTGTGCACACTAGGGGATGCTGTCCAAACATAAGACATAAGCGGTTTACCTCGCAAAACCCCGAGCCCGTCCTTAGCGGCGGGCTTTTTTTTACTAAGGGGACGGCCACCTTCCGGTTGATATTTTCGAACCGTGCTGGTTACCGGCCGTGCTGGGTGATTCCGTGCACGTATACATAAGGATATCGAGCCGGGAAGAAGTCCTGAGTCATCCTTTTCCTATGAACTCACCATTTCCGAGTTGCAACCGTCGATTCGCATATGCATGAAATCGAGGCTGATGCATCATCTGCTCAGCACACCAGATTCACATGGATCATTGCAATCCTCATGGGCAGTCCACACGCTACCATTAAGACTTGCACACTGAGACTCAGAAACGACCTGACAAAGTCGGGGCGGCTGCCAGCCGTCAAAACAGCATCTGCCCAGGGGTTCGCAGAGTTCCACAGTATTGTTTGGAATGTAAGGCAAGAAATCGAAGGGGAAACAATTGGGATCGGTGCCCTCCACGTCACCCTCGACAAAAATGGTATCGCCTACGTTCGCCCCTCCGACGTTGTCGATGATGAATTCCTGCCCGCAGGGCGCCTGGAAATGATAACATCCTCCTTGCGTAAAGCTGCTTAATAGGCCCGTGCCGCTGAAGGGGTTCCCCACGCAGGCCTCGGGTTGGCAGCGAAAACAGAGGTTCACGACGAAGTGCGGATTCATTGGGTCGTTGGTATCGAATTCAAAGGTGTCGACGATTTCCGTCTGTTGCATAAGCTGTGCCTGTGTCAGTGTCGATACGAGCTTGAACGAGCGTCGTTGACATGGGCGGATGTTCCCTTCGCCGAAACCAAACAACTGGAAATCGTCGGGAATCTGAAAATTGTCGATGATGAGCTCATCAGCGCCGCGATTGGTCACGTCGATAATAAAGAACGACGCGCTCGGATTTAATGGAAGATTTAGTGGCGCACCATTGTCTTCCACGGGAATATTGGCGTAGGTGACGTCCGTTCGTGGAGCGGCTGCTGCAGGGTTAATCGTGAAGTGTCGGGAAAACGATGCGCTGTCGCCGAAATCGTTGTGGGCGATCACCTGCCATTGATACGTTTGGCCGACAGGAAGTGACAAGCCGATCGGTACGAATTCGAGCTGTCTAAGGCCCGGTGCGGAGAACACGGTTGCGCCGCCATTGCGAATGACGAATTCAAAACTCTCCACGAAATCCGCCGCCGACCAGGTGAACCGCATGAAGGAAGGTTGCGGTGATTCGATCATATCAGCCGGACACCGCAGCCTCGCGATGCCTGGAAAATTGTTTTCGACGGTGGCTTTGGCTTGAAGGTTGATATTGAATTCCAATCCACTCAACAGGCCTGGTGTTGTGGTCAGCGTGCTTCCGAAAAAGTCGCCCGCGAAGTCCGTGGATTGAAATTGAAGCTGAACGGCAGCCGTGCCGAGTGGTCCGACGGATTGAGGAGCGCTTACGATCGTAAAGCGACCTGAAGCATCGTTTTCCAGCGTCATATCAATCGGTAACTCGCAATTCTGATTGTTCTGAATTTGGATGGTCTTCGTTGTGGTTTGGCCCCACAGGACATCGTCGAATACCAGGGTGTCACCTTCGTTCAACACAGTGCCGCCGCTACGGAACGTCGGCGGGACAAAACCAAGATCCTGTAAACAGGAGAACGCGCCACGCGCGGACAAGATTTCATCAATCGTGCAAGGCCCGAATTCCGGCTCGGTGCCGAAGGAGCATCCGAACAGCGCCGTGCGCATGATTCCACATGGTACTCCGCATTGACCTCCGCAAAACGCTCCGCCTGCATCACAGTGGCTGGCGCCCCAAGAGTGTCCGGTCTCGTGGGCAAGCAATTGCAAGTCCAAGCTATGTTTCTCAGTCCAACTGACTCCGGGACGACAAACATCCGATGGAAACGATGCACCCACCGCGACGCCGCTGAGATTTCGGCCTGTCCACAGATTCACCAGATGGGAATCGGAGTCCCCCTGCGTGGTGTTCCATTCATTCCGCATGAAGTTTAGAATGGCGTTACTCTGCGAATTGGAAAATGCCAAATAGATGTCATCGGCCTCCTCGGAACGGGTCACGATCCGCGATATCTCGTAAGATGTACGTAGGGGCGGAAGTTCAAACACGAAGGCGCTCACTTCGTTGACATTCGCAATGACGCGCGCTTCTGCATCCTCGGGCGTTCCGCCTCCGCAAGAGCCCGGCGGTGAACAGCCGCCACCACCACCATGGACGAAAGCGGAGTCGATGTCGCAGCCTATCCGCGCAACGATCGGACCAACCGTCTCACAGGTTCCACCCGTCGGGTTTGCGGGAGCCTCTGCTACGGCGGCGGGTTGAAAACCACACGTCGCACTCGGCTCGGTGGAGTCGGCGAGGTCGAAGAGCATGTGCGTCGTAGGGCTGGCGCCGGGAATGACGTTGGTTACGGCGACGAGGCCGTACATTCGACCGGACGGCATTCTGATCTTTGCATTCAACCCCCTTGGAAGGATCGCGCCTGCGATTCTCGAGCCCGGCACGTTTTCGACGTAGCCACGCATCGTTCGAACAGGTCCGGGGCTGACCTCGACAAGGCCGCCGTCCGCGCTCGATCTGTAGATGGCAAAGTCTGCCGCTCGCACTGAATGCGGATCCATGTGCAGGGTGCGAGGTTGCCCTTCGAGCATGATCGTGGCACTGTAGTGCATGCCGATCACGGGCTGGGCGTTGATCTCGACGAGATTACTGTTTGAGACTCCCTGCAGCTCGTTTGCTCGCGCGTGCATGTACGGATTGACCGCGGAGTTGGTTAATCGTTGGGCCCAGGATATTTGTCCTGACAACGTAATCAGTGCGATCGTGATCAAGGCCGGACGGGCAAAGTCTAGTGCTTTCATGGAGTCTCTTTCCTTTCGTAGCGCTCACCGATGCCGTATCCGATTCCCTGGTTCGTGATCGGAGAGCTTACTATCCTGTGATTCCGCTTTGTAACGACGCGACGCGCGCACGGTTAACCCAAGGCGACCCGACACGGCCAGTCCGAACTTGAACGACAACACGCGCACGCTCCCGCGGCACGGTCCGTTTCGTGGGTCGAACGATTGCATCCGCCATGGACGCTGGATACAATGAGGAGCAACTCTTGGGCTCCCAAGAACAATGCAATTTTTCGAGAGGAACTAGGTAAAAAAAACAAAAATCAACGCCAACCTTTTTTTCGGAGCGCGCCGTTTCGACACGTAGTCAAATTATTCGTTCCGCACCATGACCGCTCAAACCGAACAACAGTTTCATACGTGCTGGCCGGAGGTCTACGACAGGCTTCGAGAGTTGGCGAAGTATTGTTTGGCAAAGGAGCCGCCCGATCATACGCTACAGGCCACGGCCCTTGTGCACGAAGTTTATCTTCGGCTGACCAGGGATCCGCATCGAAATCGTTTGACGAAGGGCGACCTGATTGGTCTGGCCGCTCACCTTATGCGGCAAATACTCGTAAACCATGCAAAGAAAAAAGGGACTCAGAAGCGCGGCCGGGGACTCCGGAGGGTTCCTTTCGCGGAAGAGCTTGCATGCATGGAAACCAGGGCGGTCGATCTGGTTGGTCTTCATGAGGCGCTGGACCAGTTGAGGACGCTAGACGGTCGCCTGGCGCAGGTTGTGGAATTGCGCTTCTTCGGGGGGTTGTCCATCAAGTCCACCGCCGCGCTCCTTAGTCTGTCTGAATCCACCGTGAAGAATGAATGGGCCGTGGCACGCGCGTGGCTTTTTCGTCAAGTCGGCTGCGAATGATGGATTCGGGTTTTCACCAGTACGATGTTGATACGTTTGCCCGCCTGAAGGAAATTCTGTCCGAGGTCATTTCTCTTTCTCCTGAGGAGCGAGAATCGGTGCTACGGAAACACGCGGATGGGGATCCTGCGCTGTTGGTGGAGGCGCGCAGGATACTTCGTTTGGAACCGAGAACGGAGTTTCTTGAGCCGGCGGTCGAACTTGAAGCGCCTCCTCACGCGACCATTGCACGTCGCACAGGTCAGCAGATCGGCTCGTTCAAGGTTTTGCGTTGGATTGCGTCCGGTGGCATGGGAGACGTTTACGAGGCGGAGCAGCGTGACACGTCGCTGAGGCGGCGTGTTGCAATCAAGGTGATTCGAAAATCATTGGGAGTCTTTTTATCACCGGAGCAAATGCACGAAGAAGGCGAGTTTCTTGATCGGTTGCATCATCCCAATATCGTGAAGACCCTCGGAGCGGGCAAGACTCAGGACGATGCGCCCTACATCGTTATGGAGTACGTGGAGGGTAATTCGCTGACTCGCTATTGTGACGAGAATTCTCTGACCATCATGGAGCGCATCAACCTGTTCGCTGATGTATGCGAGGCCGTCTATTACGCTCATCAGAACTTGGTTGTGCATTGTGACCTGAAGCCGTCCAACATCTTGGTGACCGCGGAAAGGTCAATCAAATTGCTGGATTTTGGGTTGGCGAGGCTACTCGGCGCTCGGCCCGGATCGAGGACCGGCGCGCCCTCGAAGCCGATTGGCTGGATGACACCGCGGTACTCGAGTCCCGAGCAAAAATCCGGTGCGGCGATTACGACATCGAGCGACATTTATTCTTTGGGCGCGATTCTCTTTGAATTATTGGTGGGCATGCACCACCAGCGCCCTCAACAAACGCACGCCGGTACGGACAACCGTGAGACCGATGAAACCTGCGTCGGGAGGGCCAGCGACCTGGTGGGGATCGACGGCGTTGATTGGGCGCAGGTTGCACGCGAGCGATCTACGACGGTCCGATGTCTTCGCCGATCGCTCAGAGGTGATATCGATTGCATTCTTTGGAAATCACTGCGTCACGGGGCATCGTCAAGGTATACGTCATCACAGCACCTCGCGTCCGACCTGCGGCGTCATCTCGGATATCGTCCGGTCGAGGCGCGTCGAAAGACTCTCGGGTATACGCTTACGAAGGCCGCACGTCGCAACAGGATCGCGGCGACGGCCGGTGTCATCGCCATGGTGAGCCTATTGAGCGTGGTGATCGTCGCGAGTTTTTCTGTGAGACGCTTGGAACAGGAATGGCAGCAAACGAAGCTTGCACGTGTTCGGTCGCAAATGGCAATGGATTTTTTCTCGAGGCTCATAAGCAGCCCTCAATTGAGGGCGAATGACGGTAGGGCAGACGTGCAGGAGGTCTTGCGTATCGCAGAAGGGCAAATTCAGTCAGAGTCACTTCAAGATCATGTTGTGGAGGCCTCGATCCGCACGACGCTTGGTCAGGCCTATTTGAATCTATGCAATTGCGATGCGGCGAGCAAGCAATTCGAACGCGTATCGGCCTTACAGAGAGCCTCGCCGAACCCGGATAATCTTGCGTCTGCGCGGACCGCTTCGCTTTTGAGTGCTGCGCAGAAATGCCTAGGTGACTACCGTGCCGCAGAGAAAACCGCCAGACGGGCGTTGCGAATGTATGAGGCGGCAGATGGTCCGGATTCCATATCCGCGGCAGATGCGCTTCATCGCCTGGCAGTTCTTCTTCAGCTCTCCGGGCAGTACGCGAACTCTAAGCCGGTGTTGCGCCGCGCAATCTCCATTAGGGAGCGAAACGAAACAGATCCCGCGAAGCTGGCGGCGCTGAAAAGCGCACTTGCCATAGCCCTATTTGCGGAGAATCGAGCCGACGAGGCGGCCCCCATGATGGAAGGCGCACTGGCTGAAATCGTGAACGGTCGGCTATCGGAATTGAGCATGGCTACGGCGTGGAACAACTACGCACGGCTCTTGAGCCGGAAGGGTGAATTCGAAAAGGCAAACCGCTTGCTTGACCGGGCTCTCGCGCTTCAACGGGGCGAACTCGGCCCGTTGCATCCGGACGTCGCACGAACGCTGAACAATCAGGGATCCATCATGTTTTCGACTGGGGATATCACGGGCGCCATCGGGCGCTTCCGCGAGTCGCTTTACATCAAACACGTGTCCCTTGGTCGGAACCATCCGGAGTATGCCCAGGGTCTGCTCAACCTTGGCATAGCACTTCGTAGTGCCAAAGCGTTCGAGGAAGCTGAAGCCGTTTTGACGGAGGCGGCTGCGATCTACGACGATCGCCCGGATAGTAATGTGCTGGAATTGGCTTCATTATTACATACTCTTGGAACGGTCCAAATGGATCGCGGAGAATTTGGCAGCGCGGTCCTTCATTTCAAACGAGCCGTCAAGATCCATCAGGGTATCGCAGGCGTTCCCCGGAAGGGATGCGACCGAACATTGATTCTGCTCGGCATGGCGTTGATCGAAGACAACAAGCTTACGGAAGCCGAGGCCCACTTGAAGTCAACCGTTGCGTTCCTTGAAGAAAATCGTGGCCCATCAAACACTGAAACGCTTGACGCGATGAGTGTCCTTGGCCTGTGCTTGTCGCGCGCAGGGCGCATCGACGAAGGTTGTGATCTCATGGTTTCGAGCTACGAGCGAATGGTTGACGCCGGCAAAGCGTCTCACTCTCGAAGCGGTTTGATGATCAGTCGTATGCAGTCGACCTGTCCTTGACCCATTTCAAAGTAGCTGGTCCATTCATGAGTCACAAACTCGGCGAATGGATTCTTCAGCTTGGCGCCGAGCCCGACATATCCATGGATGGTGAGGCTGCTCTACGGCGAACACTTGCCAAAGTGGGCTGATTTCGGCGTTCTAACATATTCTTGGATCGTAAAATCGGTTAAACTAAAGGCAGCAGCTGGCCGGCGAGGGAACCGTTCAAATTTCAGGTCAGCCGAGCGTATTCGGGCGAGGAGAGAAGTTTTTGAATCGCAGACTTTCTCAAGATGAAAGGTCGGCCGTTACGGGCTTCGCGTCGGTGGTCCACGCTGAGCAGAGCGGAAGAATGCGCAGCGCCGGCCTCACGGCTCCCGGCTTGATCGTCGCAACGGCGACTCTCTTGGGGCTGCTGGGCCGCATTTCCCTTGTCTACCTGGCGCCACAACACGGCTATTCGCCGGACCACGATGACTTCGTTCGTTGGGGTATCCTGTCCCAGGATTATGGGCTTACAAAGCTTTACACCTGCGCAGCGCCGCGCCATCCGCACGTTCAATATCACGTCGACGGCACAACCAGCACGGCCGAACGGACGTTCGATCGCATTCTGAACTACCCGCCCGGCGCAGCGTACATCATCGCGGCACAGGGGTGGCTCCATGCCCGGGTCGATCAGGATCGATGGGTGAACACACCCGTTGCCCGATGGGTCTACAGCAGTCTATCCATTTTCGCCGACCTGTTGATGGCATGGGGCGCAGCAGCAGTTGTGATGGCGGGGTTCGGGCCCGTCGTTCGCGGTGACGACCATGAACGCCGACGGCGACGGAGATTGTCGGCGATGACGTTTGCCGCGGCATTTCTGGCACCGCCATTGGCGGTCGTGGGCTCGTTTTGGAGCCAAACTGACGGGCTGCTGATGGCGGCGGCCGTATGGATGTTGTGGGCGATGATGCGCCGTCGTTGGTTGCTGGCCGGGCTACTCTGGGGGCTGGCGCTGGCTCTCAAACCGCAGGGCGTTCTTTTCGCACCGATTTGGCTCTATGCGCTCCTGCTTTACACGGGCCAACGTTTGCGAATCGGAATCGGCGCCGCGTCCGCCTTACTTATCTTGAATCTGCTCGCGTGGCCGTTTTGGCAATCGTCGGGTTGGGCCTGGGTGGAGCATGCCTATCTGGAGCACACGTCCAAGATCTCTCACGGGACCACGGTTGGCCGTTACAACTTGTGGATGCTCGACGCGCTGAACGGCGGTAGCGGCGATGTTCATTCGAAACTCGCCGGGATCAGCAAGCTGCGGTGGGGACAACTTCTTTCCGGCGCTTTCGGACTCGCGGCATTTGGCATCGCGTACGCCAAATGGCGACGACGTCCGCTTGGCCTTTGTGCCGCGACGGCTTGCTACCTTCTTGCGATCGTGACATTTCCGACGGGCGTACACGGTCGCTACCTCGTGCTGGCGGTCCCTTTCTTGATTTGCACGGCGGCTCATGTGCGTGGCGTTCGATGGGCGGCAATTTTGTTCGCGATTGGGGGCGGATTCGAGATTCCGCGCGACTTCTGGCGCGATCCGCCTCGATTCACACATACCGTAAGTTTCTCACCCTGGTCCGACGTAACGGATGGCCGGTCGAATGAGAAGGCAAGACAGGCGGCCGAGAGACGTCATGAACGACACTTGGCGCTGCATGACAAGCTACGCCCCCAGCGCGAATGGACACTTGCGGTGGTGATGACCGCAGCGTCCCTCGGGGTTTTTGTGGCTCTCGCGAATTTCGTACCGTCGCAACGCAGACGGCACTCGACCCTATCGATTGACGAGGCTGAAAAGGAAACGTCAGTCAATGCCGTCCCGAGTGCGCGATCGGCCTCGCGAGTCGGCGATTTGGTCACGGTGGCCGTGGCGCTCCTGGCAATCAAGTCGGCGAGTATCGGCTGGGGCGTTTACACCGCCCGTCATGTCCCGTTGGATCGCGGCAACTATGAAAACAACTATCATCATCACCGGTTGATCGGGCGTTACGAAGAGCCGGCCCGGTTTGATTACTTCGAGCTGTGGTTCGTGTCCGACGCCCAATGGTACAGCGCCATTGCCGACGATGGTTATCCGAACCTGCTGAAACCAAGGCCAAACCAGCCGACGCATCCCAAGATGATTGAGCACGTGGACTCGCACTTGAAGTACGTCTTTTTCCCGTTGTGGCCGATGATGATTCGATTCGCGCGGCTGTTTGTCGGAGACTTGCACGCGGCGGGCTTTCTCGCGGCCAATTTATGCAGCTTCGCGGCGATGCTTATCCTCTACCATTTCCTCGCCCGTCTTCGAAATGGTCGGACCGCGTTTTGGACGGTCATACTCCTGGCCGTGTCGCCATTTGCGATGTTTCTCCAGGTGCCGTTCACGGAGAGCTTGTTTTTTCTATGGGTTGTGTTGACATTCGTTGCCACTGAGCGCCGCCGATGGCTTTGGGCCGGTGTTTTCATCGGACTCGCCGGCGTCACGCGGCCCAACGGGATCTTTCTGTTGATCGTGCCATCGACGTTTTTTCTGTATGACGCGATTCGGCGGAGAAAGTGGTCCTGGTCCGATTTTGCAAAATTGGAACAGCTCAGCGTTGCCGTCGTCCCGTTGTATTGCTATTTGCTCCTGAACAAGGTCCGAACCGGCGACCCGTTTTTCTTCACCAAAGCGATCGGATGGTGGGGCTACGAGGGCAGTCTCTCGCTGGACAACCTGTCCCGCGTCGTCGGGGGGGCATTCGAGCGATTTGACGGTCTTCCCTGGCATAGCTTTCATGAGTCTCAGCTTGATTTTATCGTCATGGTCATCGCGCTTGCTTTGCTGTTGATCGGATTCCGCCTACTCCCGTTGCACTATAGCGCATACGCTGCAATGATCGTATTACTGCCTCTGTTGACCAAGGATCTGATGTCCTATTCGCGTTACGTGGTGGTCGCTTGGCCTCTCTTTTTTGTCGCTGTTCATATGGTACGTCCCAAGTATCAAAATTGGGTCTTCGGGTTGCTCGTCCCGCTTCTGCTCCTAGGACAGCTCATGAACATGGGGCGTTTTGTCAATTGGCAATGGGTTGGTTAGTGAGGGCTCGATTGACCGGAGGGCGAACGTGTCGAAACTGTGGCGGCTATGCCGCAAACCGCTGCTTGTCTTTGTCACGGTCGGGGCTGTTTATTCTGCGTCTATTTTTGTCGGCGGACACACCGAGTCTCCGAAGTTGGCGTATTACGACGCGCTGGCGCGAGCTTTTCTCCAGGGACGACTCGACCTGAATCCGCCGCCTCATACGCATGATCTTACGCATCATGAAAATCGGTGGTACGTCCCGTTTCCGCCGCTGCCGGCGCTGATCTTATTGCCCTGGGCGGCGACGGGTTTGCCGATCAACGCGGTCTATTTCTCCGTGCTCATCGGGGCGCTCAATGCGATGCTCGTGTATCTGTTCTTACGGGCTCTGAGGACCCATGGTTTCATTTCGCTTGATGATCGTGGTCTCGACTGGCTGACCTGGCTCTTCGCCTTCGGGACCGTTCACTGGTATGTGTCGCTGGAGGGGACCGTCTGGTTTCTAGCCCAAATCTGCACGGTCACGGGGATTGCATGTGCCGCATGGTTTGCCGCAGCGGGCCGCTCGCCCTGGCTGGTCGGCGCTGCCCTCGGTGTGGCGATGCTCGGCCGTCCACACGTTGTCTTCGTCTGGATATTCTTGCTTGGTATGGGACTTGAACACAATCGCAAGCGCCCTCTTCAGTCGTATCGCCTGCATACCCTGCATTGGGCCGGCGCCTCTCTCGTGTGCGTATTCTTCGCAGTCGCGGGACTCTTGGCCTACAATCAGGCACGTTTCGGAAATCCGCTCGATTTCGGTTATCGACATCAGAATGTAGACGCCGGACTGCGAGGAAAACTCGGCGAGATCGGCCAGTTTCACGTCCGTTATGTCAAGCACAATGCATGGGTGATGTTCGCCAAGCTACCGCACTGGGATGCGCAACGCCGGATGCTGACGCCGGACTTGGAGGGAATGAGCCTTCTTGTCTCGACGCCTGCACTGTTGCTGCTATGGGCTGCATGTAAACGCCGACCATGGGTGATTGGCGCGTGGTTTTCCGTCGGGCTGATCATGGTCCCGTTGCTCTGCTACTACAACACAGGCTGGATGCAGTTCGGCTATCGGTTCAGCTTGGATTTTTGGGTGCCGGTCATTGCTCTGCTGTCCCTCGCAGCGGGCAAGCGCGTGGGCTGGGTCTTTAGGAGCCTTTGTCTTCTGAGCCTTGTAATCAACGCCTGGGGAACGGGTTGGTGGTTAACGACTGAACATTAATGGGACGCCGAAACGGATGATCTCGACGATTCATGGCCGGCGGTATGAACTTCGGGTGTATGTGAAGTGACTTGGCGTGGCCATGCGTATTTTCATGACTCGGTTCGTTCCGCACCTTGAAAACCAAATACGGCAAATCCTCCCAAACCGTCGTCGGCTGTGGCGGATAGATCAGTTTGGCGAAATCAGGCCTGGATAGTAATTGTCTTCCCAAGTGCTTGTGGTCCTGGTCCGTGATGATGTAATTCGCCCCGAAATGGGTCCGAATGTCCTCAAGCCGAATGTCCAGGTTCTCCGTGACGAGACCTCCTCGATCGCTCCGGATTTTGATGCTGCTATTGAATGGCGTTTGTGCGCGCGTGATCCGCACGTACCTTTCCCACAACCCGGGCTGACGGGACTGCGTAAATTTCGGATCCAAGCCGACGACGTAGTAGTTGTGTGAATTGTGATAGAAGAACACCGGAAATACGTCCCAATCGTCCGTGAAGATGACGTCTCCGGGTTTGGAGTCTTCTTTTAAATAGGCCACCATCTTTCGTATTGCCTGCAGATCGTAGCCGCACCAGCTGACTTCCTGTGCCCGCACCAGCGTAGGTCCTGCGAAGGTCATCAGGCCCGCGACGATGGCGGTTGTGGCCAAAAGCACGTTGACATTTTGAATGACCCGTGGTCGTAGCGGACCTGCAAACGTCCGCCGCCACGCGCAACGCGCAACGATGATGACTGCGCCAAGATACAGCACACTCAAGAAGACCGTCACGATGTAGCTCACTGGAAGCTGTGCGTCGCGTGCCGATGGCACGTCGTATCCCCATTGAAATACGACTTGCAGCAGCGCCTTAATGATCGCTCCCGAGCAGGGAATCGCCACGATGGCAATCGTAAAGGCCGTCGGACCGCCAAGCTGGTCCGGGTTTCGCAGCCAGATGCGCAGCACCGGCGCAAGAATGAGGACCGCCGCCAGCACCGTTGTCATCGGCCACTCGACCAAAATGGTTGCAATTCGTGGATCAAACCCACGCCGGAAGGCGAGCGTCAGCACGACGACCAAAAAGAGCACGATGAATCCGGTGCGGGCCAGCCGGCTGCGCAGTTTTGAATTTGCATCCGGCTGCTCAAACCAATCCGCCCATCGATGGACCACTGGGGCTGCCAGGAATGCGGCACTGAGCAGGCAGAAAACCGGTGAATACTCGATGAAACGCTTGGCCTTGATCGTCAGTGCGAGAAATACGAAATTCAGAATGACCAACGTTAAGTCTCGCGGTGTGCACCGCTGCTGCGAGCCGAGTCGCAGGAGCATCGCGATAATCCAGACGACGATTGTGATTCCCATCTGTTCTTTGAAGAACCCCCAAACATTGCCGTAGGACTGCCATTCGTTGCCGACGTCGATATCAGGTGCGAGCCCGGTCTCGAAGACCTGCATATAAAGAAATTCCAGCGCCCCGCTGCGATAGGGATGAGTCAGGATACCGACCAACCAACCTGTCGCGGTCCATGCGACGACTTTCCATGGAAACGTTCGCTCGTGGGCCGGCTGCAGCAGATGGGCCAGGGCATAACTTCCGACCAGAACGGGACTGTAAATGACGCCGCCGAGATACAAGTGATTGTAGAGCGCGACCGCGATGCCTGCGGAGAGGTATCGCTTTCGAAACATCAGTAGCAAGATCGTCAGCATGAATACCAGCGATGGACAAATCGCACGGATGTAAGAATGGCGTAGAAAGAAATCATGCCCTGAAAACAGAAAGAGCGACAGCCACAGCCAGCGCCAGCGAGCGCCTTTGTCGATCAGGAGTCCATACATCAGCGCCACGACCAAACCGAAGCAAATGCTTATTGCCCAGCGCGCCCCCGGCGCATAGTCTCCAGCTAAATATTTCGACAAATGCACAAACGGTGCGAGCAACACGTGGAAACCCGTGTGATGGCTGACGAAGTCCTGTCCCTCGCGCGTGAAATACACAAATCGCAGCCAGGGGAAATGATCGACCAGTCCGATCTCCGGCAGAAGTGCCGCCATCTTCGTGTGGTACCATCCATCGTATCCCGGCACGCCGATTCGGTCGTAGGATACGCGCCGAATGTCGGTATAGACGAAGCTCATCACCACGGCGCCGACGGCAAAGGCGCCCAGAATTTCAATGCCGCGGCTAACGGTCCGGCCACGTTTTGTCCAGGAGGTTTCTCCCGCATCCTGGACCGTGAGGCCGGCTTGTCCGTCATGAACGTGATTAAGAATCGGATTCATCGCGTTAAGGTGCACACAGGCGTCGGCAACGCAAATGTTGCTTGACACATTGTTCGATATTTGCGTCTACCCGTTATTGTAAATAGCGTCCGCGGGTGACGGGCATGCGGATGAGGAGCACGTTGAGAGAGTGGCAAGATTGCTAGAGAACTGCGCACGACAATTCGCGAAACCTAGCAAGAAAATGCAAAATTCCCACACCCCTCTTTTCTTTCTTGACGGGTTTCGAGGCGCCAGGACGAATAGACCATGCAAACGTTTTGGCCGTTGGTTCAGGTCAATGGGCGTCGGAAGAATAACGTTGCGGCACAGGGGTTCTGAAATCGACGACCTCCACCGCTTCAGGAAGCTCGTCTACTAGGCGTTGTCGCAACGATGTTAGATGCTCTTCATCTACGGCCGTTGAATAGTCCAGCACATTGATTTCGACCAGATAGGTTTGGCCATCGCCACCATGGTCGTATTCAATTGTTCCTGCGGAAGCAATGACGGGGTCGCTTCCGTCAATGATATCGCCATAGGCTTCAACGCGAACAGCGGGATGGTCCGCCATGTTGTCCGACCAGAATACGGCCTCACGTACAAGGTGGTCAGCGTCTTCATCCACCGAGATTTCCCAAGCGCCCGTCAGACTGGCACCCAAAACACCTTGAACATCGAACATTTGTACCGGGTCTTGTAATGGAATCTCGGAATTTAGAGCACGCAGATGCTTACTGAATCCTCTTCCCGTGGCCAAGCGGAATTTCTCAAACTCGTGTACGTTGTTCTCGCTGCCCACTCGATACTCATAGGTTTGTGGATGGACGTGATCGAGGACGACCGTACCATCGGGGTGTATTCGAAAAAGCTCTTGTTCGTCGAAAGCACGGTTGACGTCACCGGCGCTGAGGCAGACCTTCCTCGCCGAATGCCAAATCAGGAGATTCCCTTCCTCGTCATAATCGATATCCTGATACCCGGCGGTCCCCGGAGCACGATAGGTCAGGTTGTTCGTCAACGGACTCTCGACCGAAAGACCACGGACGCCATTTTGATAGGTTAGCTTGCATTCACAGATCGTCGTCCCCTGGTCAGGGTCAAATCTGACGGTAGGAATACTCATCTCGAACGTGACGGTAAAGGAATCCGGCAATGAGAGGTCGGAGGCTTGGAGGGCGTTCAGCACCGGTGCTTCGAAGTCAAGTCGCTGATAAGCCGCTTTCTCTGTCACCAGGCGACCGACCATGGAAACCTTTTCCTCCTGGGCCTGGGCGGCCGCTGCATTCTCTTTTGCAAAGCTTGTGGACTGAGTGCTTTCCCCAGAGCCAAGGAAGACAAATGCGGCGATCATCGCAATGAGGGAAACCGTAATCGTCGTGTATCGAAACGTCTGACCTAGCATACTAGCACTCCTCGCATTGTTGATGTCGCCTCATCCTTCAGTAGCGACCGACATCAGGACATTCACGAGCACCCTAATCAAGGGTTGCGATCGACTCACGGGCAGCCACACCTTTTCTTGACACCGCGGTTGTCAGGCCCCCATGCTTGAGGGCCGGCACCACACGCTCCAGTTAAGCACGTGGCCAAAATATCAACCTTGAAGCAGTTGTTTCCACAGTTGTCATACCAAACGGTATGAAGCACAGCCCAGTTGACAACGCCGCCTGGACACGCTTGCGTATGTCCTGTTTGAACAAGAATGGGGCCGGCCACCGACTTATTCTCGCATTCAGATGGATCCGCCTGCCCAGGATGGTGGCTGCAGGTGTCCGTGTCGACCACGTTCTTAATGCACTCCGTCGTCGAACACGGTGTGCCATTGGGATCGTTCGCCCAATGCATACACTCGTTGAAGGTCGTGGAAAGATTATGGCAGTTGTCGCACACCGGCTGTGACGGAGGCGTGTTGGCGTTATTTGAGTTATTGCTGTTGTTCGAATTATTTGAGTTGTTGCTGTTATTCGAGTTATTGCTGTTGTTTGAGTTGTTTGAATTGTTGCTGTTGTTCGAGTTGTTCGAGTTGTTGCTATTGTTCGAATTATTGCTGTTGTTTGAATTGTTTGAGTTGTTGCTGTTATTTGAGTTGTTGCTGTTGTTCGAGTTATTTGAATTGTTGCTGTTATTCGAATTATT
>JAKSDK010000708.1 GCA_022360095.1 Phycisphaerales bacterium | reverse complement strand
GTACCTGTCTGGCTCGTGCAGGAGAGCTGTCTTCGAGAAGAGTTGTCAGTGAAAATGGGCCACAAGAAACCAAAGAAATTCCATAATTTAGCTTGTTAGCAAAACAAAACAAAACAAAAATGCTGCACCCGAAGAGATCAGACTGGAATGATTCAAGGTAAATTCGTAAACACCATTGAGGGTACTTCTAGCTTGTTCATGCAAATCTGAAAGTTTACTCTACCAGTTTCGTTCTATCTTTTTGTGTCAACGAGAACTCAAGAAAAATTTAACAACAAATTTACAAACTTAAAAAAGGGCGAAAAAACTTCTCCTGCACCTGCCTGACAAGTATTCCGAGGAGGTGTAGAAAGGCCACGCACACGATTTTTCGTTTCCTTTTGCTAACATGCTAAATTATGGGTTAAAATTTCCGTATAACCCGATATATTTATTTTGCATGCATGTTTCCACTCAATTCATATCAACTACTTGTGTCAAATGATACGAAATTGCTGCATGCATAATAAACGTATGAGGTTATATTTATATGGAAATCTTACCAAATATGGATTTTCTAGCTTTGGTTTCTTGTGGCCATTTTCACTAAAAAAAATCTTCTCGAAGAAAGCTCTCCAGCACGAGCCAAACAGGAACGGCTAACAGTCGAGTTCGAGGGCGAAAGTCTTCGTATAAGAAGATCAGGAAAGTACCACTATAGATACTGGCCTCGTGCCCAATCACTAAAAAGCATTCGAATGAGTAGCGGAACTGGCTTTTTAGGAGTAGCATCTCAGGGGCTCTCTCGCTTGTTCTTGAAAACTTTCGCCCCCGTTTTCGAACCCAACTGACCGCCCTCGGGTCTCCGTCTCTCCGAGGATGCCCGTCAGCTAGTCAGGTGTCGCAAATGTAACTAACAATGAGATTTTATGTATCTTATATTAGGTGTGGACAATCGTTCCAAATTGACATCTAAACGGCCTTTCCCTCAAACCCGTTTCTTTGGTGATACTCTCTTTAACATTTCGGGCGAGTGGCACTAATTTTTTACGGTTAGCTATATTTAGTCGTAGGTCATTTC
>JAKSDK010001904.1 GCA_022360095.1 Phycisphaerales bacterium | reverse complement strand
TTGATACTTTGAACGTTGAACATGAACTACGATCGAAAAAAAATAAAGCAGTTCTGTATCATGCGGACATTTCCAAACCATATTTCTCGGTTTGCCACTTGAAAATCGTGTTTTAATTTTTGCATGAATTAAAGCAAAAGTTAAGGAGTAGTGACGTCACTGGATGGCATTAACGGCCGGTCGATTCAGACGTTACTGAGGGAGTAATAACGACCAGAAGTAATCAGATGAAATTCAGGCTATATAGTAGAGTCTACAAGTCAACTTCGTGACATTAGCAAGGAAATTAATGTGAGGCTACTAAAGTCTAACAAGCTTATTATAAAACATAGATTGAAATTAATTTGGATGTTTGAAATAAAAAATAATTATTGATATTTTCCAATTGAAATACAAAAAAACAATTGTTCTAATAGGGTGCCAGACATGGTGTGTTTTGCCGCCAAACATTTAAAGTTTGACAGCAGTTAAAGCAAACTGTCATGCCAAAGGTAAGTTGTTTATATGTTTTTGATTAGCATGTTATATGTTCATATTTCTTTTTCGTCAACATTCAGGCATATTTCTTGCTCAGAAACTTATACCTGCCAACCTTTTTACATTTATAAGCGTGACATTTTTTATCTTAAGAGTGCCAGGATTTTTCGTAAGGGTCCGATAATATCCAAAGATGTCCGAAGATGTTCCGAAGATGTTCCGAAGAGTTCCATCTAACATGCACACAGAAGCACAGAGGGCCATTGACTTCCCTACTAGCCACTAAAAAAAGAGAATTTGGAGAAAGTCAATCATCCACATAGACTTTTCTTTTCTCTCTTTGGTTCTGGTTTGTTTAAATAATTAAATAAAATATAAATTGTTTCAAAATGTGTCAGTTAATGCTGTAATGGCTCAAACTTTTCTACCAGGCATAACAAATCTGAACACAGGCGTGAGTAGGCGTGAGATCTAAGTTTTCAATCCGCAGGCATGACAATCACGCCTTAGGCGTGACACTTGTCAGGTATAGAAACTGTCAGCACACTTGCCTCCAATCAATACGTCGACAACAGCAGCCACTCCAAACTTCAGATGTTTAGCGGCAAAACTACCGGTATATCATGTTTGCACCCAATCATAATTAAAACATGTTTTTCCTCATGTGTGCACGCTTAGATGCAACCAACAGTGAATTATATAACTTTAAAAATTTAAAAGAGAAATAAATTTTTCTATGTCATAAAAGATATTGTTCATCATGGTTAATGTGTTTAAAGGGTTTTTTATTGTTTGACTCAAGATAGTC
>JAKSDK010000279.1 GCA_022360095.1 Phycisphaerales bacterium | reverse complement strand
TTGCACTGCAGCCAAACGTTGCGTAACAACTGGGACCAGAAGAAAACAATGAAGCAGAATCTCCAAGATCTTGGTTTGGCATTTGATGCTAATAAAGCGGTGCCACTTCCAAAACAAAAAGTTAGGGTGAGTTATCGGCATTATTAGTAGATGTAATATTAAGTTTTATTAATGTGTGAGATACAGTGGAACCCCACTATAACAAAGACCCTGCTATAATGAAAAACATCTGAAAGCCCAGCAGAATTACAGTAAAATATGTGGAAACAAAGCCAGCTATAATGACATCTCCTCTATGATGAATAGATTTTGTTAGTCCCAACGCACTGTTACCCCGCTGTAATGAATATTTTGTCCGGTCGCTCGCAGTAGTCAGTAAAAGCTACAAATTTGAGTAGAAATCACTGTGAGCTTGATTTAATTGGAAGTGTTTTTGAATTAGGTGTCTTGCTTGTCAGCACTTTACACTTACATTGTACGGTATCAAGTGAATAAAAATAATGTTCTCTATGTACAGTATTGAATTTTTGGTATATTTGTTTAATTAATAAATTACTCTGCTATAACAAATATTTTTGCTGTCAACCAGGTAATTCATCATAATGGGGTCTTTGCTTATATAATGAAGACCCCACTCTAACGAATAATTGTTTTGGTACCATGGTACTTTGCTATAGCAGGTTTCCACTGTATTATTCTTTCCTCTGATTGTGTGTTTCTTGATGGAAATCCAAATCTATATTTTTAATCTAAAAAATCTGCACCAACAGGGGATTCATTACATTAAATAAGGAACTCCAAGTTTTAAGCATTTATGATCCATCTGTTTCTGAGAGGGTTGATGATATATAATGTAAAATGTGCATATGCATCTAGCATAATTTGCCAAGCCAGTTTTCATTAAAAACAGGATTATTGTCACCCCACATTCTCACCCCAATGTCATCACTCTAAAGGTATATTAAACATACTTTGAAGAATGTTTTTACATTTTCTATGATATTTTTAGAGTCAGCAGTTGAAGGAAACTGAACAAATGGAAATAGATAAAGAGCCAACACCTGTGATTAAAGGTAACATTGAAAAAAATGTC
>JAKSDK010000934.1 GCA_022360095.1 Phycisphaerales bacterium | reverse complement strand
TTGAGGAGCAGGAAAACATTTCGACTGAAAGATAAAAAATAGCATCAAACCCACCAAAATGATTGTCCATCTGACACAACAATTTTGGCACATTCTCGTTCATTTCATCCTCTTCATTTTTTACGGGTGCCATGTTCCAGATCGTGACCTTTCCCGAGTCATCTCCTGCACAATGTGAAAAAATGTATTTAATAGTTAAGCATAAGCAGGGACATCACTAAGATTTCAAGTTACAGGGTAAATACAACAAGTAGGTGGGGAATAAAACAGCTAGGGATTTCTTTTGGTTTTACTTTTCTTCTATTTTCCTATGAAAGTAGCTGGGGGCCACGTTCTTAGTAGTCAGTGAAAATCCCTGTCTCCCACCTCTTAATGACAGCGCTACATAAGACTGCAAACGAAGTGAAAAAAAGTGAGTAAATTTATGAATTCTTTCGATTTTTGCACACAGTATAATGAAGCCAGCGAGGATCGTAAGATAGAATGTATGAATCACTGCTGTCATTGCTATGCCAGTAATTCTAATACTAGTCTTGTTTGGAATTGTGCAGACATAACTGTGTCTGAATCAGCTAGCCTGATCAATCAAGAACCCCTTGGCTCTTCTGGTTGTTGCACAACAACTAATACTTGAGCATAAACTGAGCAGAAAGGTGTGGCATATGTAAATGAGCTTCTACGGTACATGATTGTATCCAGACACACATTCTAGCAAAATTATATAATAGTCACCTTGACCACCAATAACAAAGCGGGATCCATCAGGATGAATGTCAATTGCAAACAGAGGTCGACCTGAAATTGCAAGGGTAAATTTATATTTCCCAGGAAATTAAATCTATTATTAATAATATTATTATTTTTTCATTACTGATATGACTAGAAACAAGATGCTATGGGAGCGTATATATTTATGCCTTGATGTATTAGGCATGTGTGAAGTTTTTTTTATATGTATTATTAGTTATGTGTGACTAGTTAAGCAGCATTGTATATTTTATGGGTTGGTTGAGATGCGTGAAGTGGAAGGAGTGGAGTTATATTGGACGTAAATTGGTAAGATAATGGCTGTAGTTTGTTAATCAGTGAAACTTGTTTCTTGTAGAATTTATATGAAGTAACAAAAAATAATTATTTCGGGAAGTAAAAGTGATTTTAGGCGTTGCAGTGAGGTAGTTGTGGAAGTGCTAATTTGGTTTTGAAGGGACAGTGTTGAAATGAAGTGTTGTGAAAAGTTTAATCAATAGACAAAAGCATGCTCGTACATA
>JAKSDK010001921.1 GCA_022360095.1 Phycisphaerales bacterium | reverse complement strand
TATTCAAGAAAAAGAGAGTGTGTGTAAGAATATAACTCAAGGAGAGAAGCCCTTTTTAACCCCTTCAACCTAAGCGGAGAAAGTGAGGTTTTATTTGTTTCTTTTATTAAGAGTACGTTATATTAGTCGTGGACACCGAAATTTAAAGTTTTAGACGTCAGTTAAGTCTTTGCAATATCTGCTATCATTCTCTACTAAATCGGAAGGCGATTTCCCGCACACAGTGGGGATGCCCTAATTTCTGATTTGTTCACCTAGTTTCTGCATTGTTTATGATTGGTCAGAGTAAACAACACTTGAATGTCTCCCTACTGTTTTGTAACTTGGAGAAAATCGCTATAGTCATTTTTCCCGGAAATGTTTTCTTTCAGTTTCTAAGCTCTGAGAGACTTGTACTTGACCCAGAGGATGATGCCTACTACTTATGGATGGTATATATTTTGTGTTTTGATCTTAATAATTTAAATGTTTAGTTGGGCGTGGATCTTTTAATTCCTGATCGAAAAACTTTTAATGCTACGGTGTGTATTAAACACTGTCCTTCTTGTTTAGGGCGTGGTAGCTGCCATAGTTATCTATAACTTTTGGACTGTCATCCTTGGAATCGCTTTTACAGAAACTTCAGATGAGGTAGGTTATATAGTGTGCAACTAAATAATGCAGATATAGAATAGGTGATGTAGAGTGCAAGTATATAAAGCAGTTTTCAACTTGTCTTGAGTATGGGGTGAAGAAAAGGAAACAATGAGTCTTTTACATGACTTGAGCCTTTGACCATAGGAGTATCGTAAAATTCCGAAAATAAGCCCCGGGGGCTTATTTTTGGAGGGGCTTATCTACGAAGGGAAATTTGCGTTTCAAAATCGATTGGGCTAGCCTTATAGCTGAAAGTAAATTTACCGTCTTTGCTTTGTTTTACTTTGCATTTGAGGGCAATTTTCCAAGTATAAGCCTCCGGGGGCTTATATTTGGAGGGGCGATTTAACGGAGGGTTTTTTGCGTTACCGGTTTGGAGGGCTTATACTTCGAGGGGCTTATACATGGAGGGGCTTATTTGCGGAATTTTACGGTATATATTTGCTACACTTTACCTTTTGATATCAAGGGAGCCGTCTGAACGCCAAAAAAGTGCTGGTGGTTATCTCTGACCAAACCTCAGAAAGTACTGAAGACGAAATTAAACAGGCCACACTTCTCTTGGAAAATAACAACATCC
>JAKSDK010000009.1 GCA_022360095.1 Phycisphaerales bacterium | reverse complement strand
ATGTAATTGTCAATAAATTCCAATAAAGGATGTTAAAAAATGATTATAGCTGACTACTTTACAGCCTGTTCCAGGCGTTCAGGTAGTAGAGCGCAGTGTTCAGATGGTCGGAGTGAGTTGGATCATTTGGGGGAGAACGAAGGGAAAAATACATCGTTTTCTTTTTCCTCGTCAATTTTTCGCCCACACTCTACTATCTGAACGCCAAGAACAGGCAAACCACTGTATAAACCCTGTTCCTTTCTCTGTTGCTGAAAGCAATGGAAAAACCCTCCCACCATGAAATTTGTCACTTTGATGAGGGTGCTGAAGTGAACGTTAATTTATACGTCACGTCCAAGGCACCGGTCACACTGTTTGGGGGAAAGGAAAAATCACTCGAGAAAGTTTTAAGTGTTTGCTTTCAAACTAAGTTTGAAAGCAAACACTTCATCAGGAGTGGTTATGATAAAACTGCATTTTGCCCTTAATGAAAGTCCGATGGTGGTATTTACAGCTGTGGACTCTCTTTTTCAAATAGACACCTCTGATCCATAAAACGGACACCTGGAGTTGATCCCTGCCTTTGTTTACTCCCTTAATTTCACTTTCTATAAATTTACAATATTAATCTATTAGGATTAAAACCTAACAAGGCTTCAAAAAAGTTTACTGAGGAGGTCAAACTTCTAACAAGGAATTTTACTGCATTTTGCCCTTAATGAAAGTCCTGTGGTGGTATACAGCTGTGGACTCTCTTAACAGACACCTATATAAGATCAACATCTCCATAAAACAGACACCTAGAGTTGGTCCCTGCCTTTGTTTACTCCCTTAACTAGACTTTCTATAAGACAGACATCTCTAACGTCACGGACACATAGTGCCACTCCTAAAGTTGTCCATCTCAGAGAGAATTGACTGTAATCAATTCTAAGAGTTATAATAGACCATGAAGGGTTGTGAAGGCACAGGTCATAAAATAAATTTGTATACCAACAGCCCAGTAGATCATTATATAGAAATATTATTAGCTTTATTTTAAATATAGTAATGTAATTTCACCCCTAGATGAGCCACATGCTAGTTTTTCTTTGAATACAAGTTTTGTATCAAGTACGCTTTTCACTGTTATGAAGGGGATTATGGATGCACAATACAACAGCTGAAAGCTTAATTCAGTAAGTCTCTCTCTCAACTGTTTTCAGTGTCATCACGCAACACTACTCCCTCTTTGAAGAGGAGCACTGCACATGGGCACCCAACGATGATTTCCTCCTAAATGCTTTGAGAACACTTTTTAGGCTATCCAGAGTACTTTTAGATCTCTAGAAGTGTATTCTAAGTGGTGCTAAAAAATTTATATCTGTTCGGTCATCCTAGGGCAACTTGAGTCTTTTCGAAATTACGAGGGCTTCAGTATTATTTTCCCGAAAATTTAAGTTGCGATTTAAAGCTTTACGAAAGTGATAGTTTTTTCTGATTCCTCTCT
>JAKSDK010001750.1 GCA_022360095.1 Phycisphaerales bacterium | reverse complement strand
TTCCAAAAGGAAAATTCAAATTATTTAATAGTTTGTTTCACTCGGTGTACCTTGTTTTTTCAATACGTTTGTTTTCTATTGCCGATTTGTTTGCCGTGCGTTAGCTGTGGGACGTATTGTAACGAGGATAAATGCTGTGTCGTGACACATCGATAGGCAGACATTCGCGTCGCTTGGCTTGTTTACGTTCGCACGTATTGCGTGCCTATTGCAGTCAAAACAAACAATCTCGATTACTCTATTTGGGCGACGCCCAAATAATAAGCAACTTACGTCAGTCTACTGTGAAGGCCTCATTGCAGTTTAATCACGAAGCATACCTCAGAAATAAAACTAGTGGAATTACAGGTATTATAAAGCAGTAGTGGCAGTGTTTGTAGTCTGCTACACAGCCGTTTTTAGTGTCGTCACGCAATGCTGTTGAGGAGCGTTGCGTGACGACACTAAAAACGGCTGTGTAGCAGACTACAGTGTTTGGGGACTGTTAAACGACTGAGAGAAATCATTTTGTTAAAGATAAAGCTAAGCTAGGATTATATACTTTAACAGCATCAAGATGATTTTCTTCCTGTTTTTCTTAATATATTTTATTAGTTTATCTGGAATCCGAGGGCTACAGTTTCACCTTATGTCAGTTCCCTGGCAGACGGTTAGTTAACCGGTGTCAGGATAGGATAATGGTCCCATTATTCTCTCATAACTAATAAAAAGCAACTTTGCGTACCGTACCGTAAAAGTTTACAGTGTGTCAGTTGTTATATAAATAGCTTTGTTTATTGTTTGTTAGCTGATTAGCTGGTTGTAGAATCTATGTATTCAATAAATGATTGAAAACTGATGACTTGATGATATCTCTTTGTTTTGGCCAAGCGAACACCCATTCAACTGTACAAACATATCGGAAGGGTACACGCAGCTGAGAGCAAATTTAGCTAGCTCTACCATTGTAACAAGTAATACTTTTGCATGGAGAATTAGATCATTTCCACTGACCTTTTTATTAGTAAACGTGGGGCCTTAGGACTGAACATTTTTAGCAATTATTCCTCGAGCCCGAATGGGCTCTGAGTCATTAGCTCGTGAGGCCGAAAAAAG
>JAKSDK010000372.1 GCA_022360095.1 Phycisphaerales bacterium | reverse complement strand
TAACCCCCATGTAGCCATTTATACACCTGGGTGAAGAGATTCAAAGTGGAGCAAATTTTTTGGTGAAAGGAAACAATGCAATGACAAGGCTTGAACCCAGACCTCAAAGATCTGAAAAGTTCAGCTGGTGTTAACCACTCAACTACCACACCTTCACACATGCATAGAGTAACCAAAGTAAAATGCTAACTCTATGAATCACTCCTCATGAAAGGCAATTCAGGGTCAGAAAATCTGAAATTGCATGCAATGTAATTTATTGTTGTTACACTAGATTGTACAATGGGATTTTCTCTGAACGCTCAAGCGTTAAGACTACAAACATTGTATTTCTCCAAAATGATTATGGAGACATACAACAGAGACATACAAAATTAATAATTATTGATCCTGGTAACAAAAATAAATAGATTTTGATAAGCATCCTAAGCATTTTTTGGTTTGGCTTAGCAGGGGGTGGGGCACTTCCTAGCAATAGGCTAATGGGGATGTGCCGCTGGATGGGGTGGCATTTTTACGACTGGATTGACTATAAAGGGGTTGCATTTTCAATAGAGTTACTAGAATGGGGCCACCCATATACAGGATTTTGGGGGTAAGAATATTCCAGTAATTAGGGATTTCAAACCGTGAGGATTTTTACTACATTAACCCTTCAAGTCCCAATGCTGACCAACAGCAATTTTCTCCTAACAATGTCCATACATTGTCAAGAGATCAGGTTGTGAGAATATAAAAAAATGATCACCAAAGAGAAAATGCATTGATGTTTTATTAAATTCTCTCAACTAATTCTTAAAGGAAATGTATGGAGATCAGTTTGGAGAATTTGTATGTGGATACTGGGGCTTAAAGGGTTAAGTGGAACAAATGTGCCAATTCATTTCAGGGTGACCGTGAAAAAAGGCTTTATAAGGTAGATGCATCAATAGAAAGTGACTAAGTTGGGATCATGAAAATTACATTTACCCAAAAGTGACTAATACAGGGTCTATAGTCGGC
>JAKSDK010001695.1 GCA_022360095.1 Phycisphaerales bacterium | reverse complement strand
TTCCCCAGTCCGACGGTTCGAATTCGCCATCCACGCCAGCCAATCGTGTGATGCGCAGCGAGCCCGTCAATCCCGATCGCTCCAGCCAGTCACGATAATCGGCGAACATCACGCGGTTGGGGCGCCCGCTGTTCGACACCATACGTCGGTAGATTTGGCCCGGGACAGTGAGGAATGTGAGCGGGTTGAGGTTAAAGAACATGCCATGGTCGCGCAGGTCGACCCGGTGGATCAGCGTGCCGCCGGGCCGCAGTGCGCCGATCATGTCGTCAAGGGCACCCAGCGGGTCGTAAAGATGTTCGAACACCGCGCGCGATACGATGAAATCGAACTCCTCGATCTTGTCGGCAAAAAACGTCTCCGCCGCCTCGCTGGGACGGTATTGGACGCCCGATAGTGTCTCCTCTGACGGCTCTCCGTCGAAGAAACGGTGCAGGCCGTGCCGCTCTGCCATTGCCCGATAGAGCCGATTCTGGAACTCGGGGTCGCGTTTCGAATAAAATCGGTCGATCGCGATGACCTCGTCGGCTCCGCTGTCCAATGCGCGCACCGCAAGGCCGAAATTGTCTCCGGGCCCAATTTCGCAGACCCGACCATAAAAGCTGTCGATACCGGCATATCGCAAGTAGTCAGCAAAGATCCGGTCAATATAGTCCAAGCTCGTATCGAGCCTGGCGTCTTTGTGCCGCCGCCCGGAATCCGTCTCGATCCTGCCGCGCTGAAGTTGCCGGCCGACCTTCCAGTCGTCGAAAACATAGTAGAGGCAAATTAGCGGAACGTTGTTTTTGACCAGACTGCGGAGCGACATGCGCGCTTTGACGATACGGGAAACTGAGGCGCAACTAGCCTTGTGCGGCGGTTGGCCGATCTGCCTTGGGTCCGACGAGACAGAGGCGGCGGGCGCCATCGTGGGTTTCGCGTGTGGCCAGCACGTCGAAATGTGTTGTCAGTGCCGCCTCGAAGCTTTCCCACGTGTAGTTACCGAATACGTCCACACGATTGCGTAACATATGCTGGACCATGGCATCCCGTTTATCGACCCACTCGACGACGCCGGACTTGGCAAAGTGCGCAAGTTGGTCGACAAATTGCTGAACGGGTACGTTTCCGCCGATGCAGATGTGGTGGACCAACGCGAGGGCGAGAAAGCTATCTGCGGTGGCACGCTCCATAATCGAACTGCGCTCGGTCAGACGCCATCCCATGGATGGTGTCGGATTCAGCAGATCGCCGACCAGGACCGTGATGTTGCCGATTTGTGACGATTTGCATCTGTTGTAGAGCCGGTTGATGCATGCTGGGTCGTAGTCCATAGCAATGACCTGGTCGGCCTGTTCGGCCGCCAAAAGACTGTACCGGCCGGTGTTGCAGCCAATATCGACAACTCGCTTGGGTGATAGCCGTCCGAGCGCCTCACGGACAAATGCGGCTTTCGACTCGTCATCGTGCGCCTGATAGGAATGTGTTTCCTCATAATCGTGCCATACCGAGCCCGAAGCGTCGTAGGGCAGCGATCGAACCAATGCCTTGAGGCCGTTCACGTTGTTTTCGATGACTGACTTCGGCAATTTGAGAGATGCAAACGAGGCCCGGGCCGAAAAACCATCCTTGGCAAAGCTACGCTCAAGCCGGCTGTTCAGGTACACGTGCTTGAATACGCCGGCGCGAAAACGCTCGCGCCACGCCAAAACGCGATTGAAGTCTGATGCCGAGATACCGGAGAAGTAGGCTCGAAGCCAAGGCTGGAAGTCGATTCCTTTGTAGGCGGTTAGCATCAACGGGTACAGAAACTCACGACAGAATTGGGCATAGCCATCCCACGGTTGCCCTTCGACGTAATTGTCCAGCGACAAGATGTCGATAAATGTCATGCGGCCGTCATGCGGCATCACGTTGTAGCCGGTAGCATCCTGTTTTTAATAATTGTTAATATTTATCGCCATCATCATTTTTTTTAATGATGAAGTCTTGACAGAAACCGTGAGGAAAGATGTTTATTTAGATTC
>JAKSDK010001574.1 GCA_022360095.1 Phycisphaerales bacterium | reverse complement strand
GTACTAGTGGCGGAGTTTATGTGAATTCATGTTATTTTATACCTTGATTTAAATAGGGTCTACCCCCAAAAGTGATTAACGTGCTGAAGTAAAGAAAATTTGAGTTATAACAGAATAATATTTGCTGTAGGAAACCAAAATTAGTAGTTAACTGATATTTGGCCGAAAAATTAGTAGTTAAATGAGAATTTGGTACCCCCATTAGCACCCTCAGACATCAACACACCAAATGTCAAAGAACAGCTATTCCCAGATTTGAGTCTTTGAAACTCCATAACAGGTTTATCTCAATTTACTTTAAGCGCTGTGTTCAAAGGGAATTAGAGGCTTTTTTCGATAGCACAAGTCACAAAATTTAGTCTGCCTTATTTTTTCTGATACGCGGCAGGGCCTGGGAACTGCTAATGCGGGCAGCAATGAAGGAAGTCGACAAAATACGTCAAAGCAATGTTTTATTTTTATTGTTTCTACCAAATCTTTTATTTTTTCAGATCTGACTCATTGACTCGTGACTCGTGACTCATTTACTCATTTGACTCGTTACTACCTCACACTCCCCTGAGAAATCTTTTTCTTGTTTTTCTACACATTTCGGTTCTAGAACTATGTTGTGTTCGCACTGTGACTAAAATATCGCGTAAAAAATGCAGGTTAAAATATTGCAACGAGTCCTTTCAGTTATTCGAACTATGTACTAACCTGTTTGATGGCAAAATAGGAAAAAAGATATGAAATACACAACCAGCAACATGGTTGCTTCCTTGAAGTCAATTAGGATCCTTATCCAGATTCACAACTTGGCTGATGGCACCTACGCAGGTACGAACAGAAGGCAAGTACACACTACTGAATATGTCATGCTATACTAACATATAGTATCCATTTGCCTCTTTATACTTGCCGCATTCCAAGCGTAGACTAAACGTAATCTATTTAAAACAAAAAAAAACGTCGCAAATTTCGCCTATACCGTGTGGCCCTTGCATGACTTTTTTTTTAACCTCTCATTATTTTGTAAACCACAAAATAGTACGTAGAGAATACTTCATGGAAAGTAGACATATTCAATTCTGCAAGCAGAATACTACGGAGCCTAGTAAGTGCCATTCAAATTTTGCGCTCAATTTTTTCTGTCTCGACTTTTTTCTCGCCTTTAAGTTTTTTTCCCGACTTTTTTCTCGACTTTTTTCTCGACTTTTTTCCCGACTTTTTTCCCGACTATTTTCTCGACATTTTTCTCGACTTTTTTCCCGACTTTTTTCTCGACTTTTTTCTCGACTTTTTTTCCGACTTTTCCCGCTGACTTTGGAGTAAATCCGCTGACATTTAAGCGCAAACAAAATGGCCGCAAGAATTTTTCGTTATACGATGTTGCTGTCTATAGTAATTCCCTCTACATGTGTTCTGCCAGGCTATT
>JAKSDK010001198.1 GCA_022360095.1 Phycisphaerales bacterium | reverse complement strand
TTCATCACAAGATTCCATTGAGCAGCAGATTTGGTTAATATCTCTGTAAGCTTGTTACAGGAATTAATTGGTAGTCACAGATTATCGTGAATGTTGGGTTCTTCTGTACAGGTACAGGTTTATCATCACCATCATCATCATCATCATCACTGTCATCAACATTGTCATCATCATCATTATTATCATCATCATCATTATCATCATCACTGACATCATTGTCATCATCATCATCTCAATCATCATCATCATTATCATCACTGTCATCATTGTCATTATCATTATGGTCATCATTATTGTCGTGGTCATTGTTGTTGTCATCATCATAATCATCATCTTATCATCATCATCATCATCATTATCATCATCATTGTCATTATCATTATCATGGTGTTTATCATCAGCCAACTGCACTTCTTAGAACAAAAGAAACAAAGAATCTTTAACTCTTAGTGAGAGGCTATTGCTAAGTTTCTTTGTTTCTTCTTCTTTTTGTATGGAAGGACCCTGAATTTCATCAAATAATATTCTTTGAATTTTGGAAGTTCTCATGAGATTTCACACATTTTTGGTATAGGCTATTTTGCAACATCTAATTACAGATGATACAAGATGTAAATATCTTAATTATGTGGGTTCAGTGTTTAAAGACACAGAGGAAAAGCTGTGCTTTTTGTACAATCCCATGAAGGGTAGGGAAGGTTTAGGTGAACTCCTTCTTATGTTATAGCTAAAGGTACCCCAACCAAATTCCTAGGAACGAGTTCCCAAGCTCAACTTTTAGTAACAATAGGGTTTGTACATGTCATGGAAAAACTAGATTGTCATGGGATTTAAGAATTTCATTTTCCAGGCCTGGAGGGTCATGGCACTTGAATGTCACTCATGGAAATTCATGGAAATTTAAAGTTTTGTTTGTTAGATTTATCTCAGTGGATGTGTAAGCATGGTCAGAATTGAACAAGCACAAAGGGCACAGAAATTGACGGAGACCAGAGGTTATGTCTGTTGAACTGAGTTATGTCAAAAAATACCCCAAAACAAGGATTCTTTTGAAAATTTTTGAAAGCAACAGGTAAATTTAGGGTCATGGAAAATTGGAAGAGGTAATGGAAAAAGTCCTGGAAAGTCATGAAATTTGAAGAGTTCTAAGGGTTCAAACCCTGGATAAGTTTTATAGGTGTGCTAGGTGTCCACGCACAGTCATCTTGTGCTAGTTGTTTTGTTTCAATATCTTGGAAATTTCTTGGGGAAGGTGTAGCTATAGGCAGGTGAGACACCAAAAATACCTCTGCGAGGAGGGTTATGCATATGAATTTTATTGACCAAATTTGTAAAGAAGGTCATAAATTGATTTCCAAAAATGTCTGAGGGCAGTTAGCCTGATTT
>JAKSDK010001238.1 GCA_022360095.1 Phycisphaerales bacterium | reverse complement strand
CTTTGTCTAGGTGGCCCCGGTTATAGTAGTCGCACTGTAACAGATAAGACACTGATTAAAATGCACAATAATATCGAACATTTGTTTGAACAGTGACCGTTCGAACGCTAGCTATTGGACGCTGCAAGGTAATGATTTATTGACCTCAGGGTAGGATAAACAGGCACAAACAATAGATCAAACGTTTTATGTCTGGTAAACAAGCGCTGCCAGTTGATCAATCGGCAAAGGTCACAAAGTCGTTACTGTCCAGAGCAACAGCCTCCGAACACCATTGTACACTAGACGGCCGGGAGCGGCTCTTGCGGAGTCAATATATCGCATTGAAAGGTAACACTGAGAGAGTCCCCGCGGCAGAAAATATATCCGGTATAGGGTAAACATGGCCTTAGTGTTTGTATTCTAATACTTTTCAATTTTTCTTAAATCTGTTGGGCGTCTCATCTGCGCCAAAGTATGCTCGAAAATACCTTATTCTGGGGGAAGAATTCTCACTTCAAAAATCGTTTGCTTTGTTAAAAGCTCTGCGGCAGAATTAATCCAAGCCTGTTCGATTCTTGTGGTAAAACGAACGAAGTTAGACTGGCACTGAGCACTGAGTAAACAAGCTCAAAGCCGTGGAGAAGAACTTTTTATAAATTAGAACATAAAATATATTCAGAGATAAGCACCTATTTGGCAAAAAAGGCAAAATGAAAAAGGTAATACAAAAAGTCCAAATTTTGCTTATTTAAAACCACTTTTGCATGCATTATAGGCGTTGGCTTTTTTAAAAGAAAAACAAATCAGCAACAGCTGTACGCGTATGTTGCAAATGTTTGCACTCAGCACAAGGAAGGGAAAATAAAAAATAAAAAACAGGGTTTTTAGTAATAAATGTTCTAATAGGGTATTGGGCATTTTCACATAGACCAGAATCGACCTTGTTTACCCCTCAAATTTTGCATAACCATTGTTTCCAATTTCTACTGGGAATAACAGGCGTCCGATGAGAAATCGATCACGATGGTTATACAAAATTGTGGGGGGAACAAGGTGCATGATGGTCTATGTAAAAATGCCGAATTTTCTAGTTTCAACATAGTTAATTGAGTGGAATGGTTATGAAACCCGTCAGACTCCTTTGTTATATGTTTTTGTGGACCTGAAAGTGGACAACGTTCAAAAGAATTCCTATCATTTTGATATCAATAGCTTTACACTTAGCCTCGCTTTGATAAAGAGGCTTGGGGCAACTCGGAATAGCCTATCAATTGACACCCCTTCTCAAATAAACGCCTCCCTTTCGCTTTTAAGTTTGCATTAGACGCCCCTATCTAATAACGCCCCCTGTTTAATTGATCCCCCCACTTTTGACAATTACTCCAAAATACTAGGAGATAACAAGT
>JAKSDK010000752.1 GCA_022360095.1 Phycisphaerales bacterium | reverse complement strand
GGCAAGTGAAAAACTACGTGGAGAAGTACACAGGCGATGACAAAGATGCAGGAGCAACGATATGGCAACATATCAACAACAACCTTAACCTCTTTTCATTGTGCTATATTCCTGTTAACTGTTTCATCATTTGTTCCTGCCTGCTACACTGGCTACACATCCTAAAGATCCAATCAACTTCTTATTCCGCTGATGCTTTTGCAAGCTTACCATCTAAATTCACTCAAATATACAGCTGCGCCGTAAAGCTTATATTCTTCAGGCACAGTAACACATACCGTAATAAAACTGTTGGCCAGGACGAAATTTTGACACCATTCGATAAGCTGCCTAAAGATGTGAAAGGGGATTTTAAGAATCTGGGAGGAGTTGCTTTTAAAGGAATTACAGAAGGAAGATTAACCTTTGAATCTGACGAAGTTACGAACCTAGAGGATTGTGGCCTACTTCATCGGTTGCCTGATTTGAAACCAGAGGCGAAGCGACCATTCAAAAAACCCAAAGCTCAATACTGTTTCCAGCATCTGACTATCCAAGAATTTTTCGCAGCAAAGCATGTGACAGACAACATGGGAGAAGCCGAACTGCGAGAATTTGTTTCAAGTCACATCACGGACGGTGCATGGCAGGTGGTGTTGCAGTTTGTGGCTGGGCTTCTCAGTGACCGAGATGAACCACTGACCAATATTTTTACTAACCTTCTGCCAACGTCGACAGAAAAAGAAGAAGACTATGAACTGGAACCTGGAATTATGGCAACCTGTTGGCCAGAGTCGACGGAGAGAGATATAGCGTTAACGTTATGTCACTGTTTATATGAGATCGATGCAAACACTAACTATGATACAGAGGATTCAGTGGTACGAAATATAATAATACAGACTGGTTGTAATGCTCTAGTGTTTGACAACTTTCAATTAGGACCTGTTGACTGCACTGCAATAGTCAACTTTCTTAAAATGCAGAACGCAATTTTAATGATTGATCTCCGCTGTAATAACATTGGATCCCTGGGATGCAAAGAAATTAGCAAGTTGTGTTCCAGGAACGTTATTGAAAGTAACTGCAAACCACTAAGGAGCTTAAACCTGTCTAGAAACGAAATAACCGATGACGGAGTAAAGTATTTGGCTGGCGCTTTGAACGACAGGAACTGCCAACTAAACACCTTAAACCTCTCTGGAAACAAAATAAAAGATAAAGGAGTAAAGTATTTGGCTGATGCTTTGAAGGGCAGTAATTGCAAACTAAATACCTTAAACCTCGCGAGCAATGGTACCGATGAAGGAGTAAAGTATTTGGCTGAAGCGTTGAAGGACAGTAATTGCAAACTAAACAGCTTACACCTACCCGCAGACAACTTTTTCAAGAATACGAATGTAACCGATGAAGGAGTAAAGTATTTGGCTGAAGCTCTAAAGCACAAAAATTGCAAGCTAAACAGTTTAACCATCGCCCATAACAAGTTAACCGATGAAGGAGTAAAGTATTTGGCTGAAGCTTTAAAGCACAGTAATTGCAAACTAAACAGCTTAAACATCG
>JAKSDK010001919.1 GCA_022360095.1 Phycisphaerales bacterium | reverse complement strand
GTCGCTATTACAATATTCTGCACTGTTTGCTTTGAGGTAGCCGATTAAAATGTGCTGAAGTCCCAGGAATTACACTTCCGTTAAATTAACCCTTTACACCTTAAGATCAAAATTTGAATTCTCATTTGTTGTCCGTACTCATTTCCTACAGAAGCAGTGGGGAGAAGTTGAAAAAACATCAAGCAAATTCATTTTGTGTGATCATGTCCTTAATTCTCATTACCACTCTGTTTTACAAAGCATTGATAATACAAGGAGAAATTTGATGCAGATCACTCTTAGGGCTTAGAGGTTTAAAACCTCTAATTCTAATATAACTTAAGTGAAATTCACATATCCCGGTCAACGCCCTAAGATATCCTCTCTGACCCATTATTCTCACTTGGTTAACCTTAACAGAAAGTTGTCTAACCTCGGTGCTTAATATACCACAGTCTTCTGGGACACCAACTGTCTCCACATCAACACGTATTGGAAGCTGGGAATCTTCGTCGCCATGTAAATACTGTCCCGACAAAACCTGACATCAAAGAGCGAATTTAAACACAACATAGTAAACGTAACTGTTAAAAATATGGAAAACTTCAACTGAAAAAAGCGCTAACAAGGACCTTATCGTTTCTACCGACCACTTGATTACCATTCTCCGTCTTATTTACAGACTGGGGCGTTTACCTCTATTGTGAAGTAACATGACTTTCCACCTTTCGGACTTTCCTTAATCATTGGGTAATAATTAGACTTGTCTGTCAAGAAATGCAAGAATAACAAAAGATCAGGAAAGGATGCCATGTAAAAGAACAGAATTAAGCACAAGGATTGCCAATCACAATGCGCGTAGACTGAGCTTAGTAAATTTAACACTCTTATGTGGGGAGGGATGTGAATTTAACAAGAGTCAACCATTATTTCATATCCCCGTGGTTGGGGACCTGGAAACCTGAGAATAGCCCACGTTCGATATATTAAAATTCTAACATGACTCTGAGGCTTTACGGAGAAAATTGCAAATTTTTAACTCCATTGTCTCGCAATTCCCAGAAGAGACTTGAACGTAAAGAAAACCAAATCAAATATAGAAAAATGACCAGAAAGCCTCAGCCATCTTAGAATTT
>JAKSDK010001471.1 GCA_022360095.1 Phycisphaerales bacterium | reverse complement strand
AGTTCCAATGATAAGAGAACGGGGTTGTTGCTTTTCTTATTCATTATCAAACAAAACTGAGCTACTCCTGCCAGTTCAAACCACATGACTCAGGCTTCACGTTGTGTACGCTTTGTTGTAGACGTTTCGTCTTCTTTTCTTGTGTATTCGGTTTAAAAGATTACCTTCCAGCGTTCCGCGAACTTTGTCATTGACTATTTTACAGAAATGATCAGCTGCAGCGGGAGGTCACAGTCTTGCGAGAACGAAACAAAAATGAACTCAGTATTTTGAAAAAGTCACTGGATGTTGCTATCGGAAGATGGTAAGAGAATCGTTCAGCTTTGTCGATTCGAAAACCTGTGTTTCCTGTAAAAGCGATATTTATTTGAACACCATTGTTCCTTAACTATTTGTCAGGGAATCAGGTTTACATAGTAAGTGCAGCGATCAAGCCCAGACTCACTGTGTTGAGAAAATGGACAATAAAACAATTCAGAAATTACGGGAACTTTACTTTAAAGTAAGTGCCTTTAATTTTCCCTAAACTGAGTATTTTTAACAGTTATTGTTTCTCCATTTAATACAGTTTTATGTTAGTTAGAACAGACTTCATCATCGTCATTGAAAATTGCGACCCTCTTGCTGCCCCGATAACGGCGGTCTTCCATTTTACTGAAAATTCACCTTTCTCAAAATACACTTAAGCTTAAAAGGCTATCAGGTTTTTAACAACCAATTGAATCTCTTTCTCTCATATCTCGTAACCATGGCAACTGATTGAGGACAAATTTTGTAAAAATGTCCAAAACATAACGTAAGGTAAGCCAAAAAGTTGACAGAAAGTCGTTCAAAAACTAGGCGTCCACCTTCCCCGAAGACGAAATTTGAAATGCTCTCTTGTTGTACTTTCTAAACGATGTAGCAGCAAATATCATTTTTTAAGCTAACCTGTTTATCCTTTCTGATTGATTTACATATTGCAACATTTTTTAAAAGTTTTCTCTGAACATACTTTGTTCGTGTTACAGGTTTCAGAGCTTGAAACACAGCTGAACCAAGAGAAAAATGATCACCTTTTATCACTGGCTCAGGTCCGAGTAGAAGGGCAAAGATACATGACAAGGGAACTACGAACGGATTGATATTTTTTTAATCTTACTCTACAGT
>JAKSDK010000553.1 GCA_022360095.1 Phycisphaerales bacterium | reverse complement strand
TCGCGAACTTCGCCAATGTTCTTACAAACTTTGGTTCCAATTTCAATCTGAGATCGCAATAGCTCGGAACTGACCTGACCTTCTAACCGTTTTTCACACTCTTCCATGAGGCTCTGCGGTGGATCGACGATCAAACTGCGCGTGTCCATATCGACAAGCAGGTATTCTTCTTCGACACCCATCGTAAATTTTGGCTCGTTTATGCTCATAATTGTTCCTCGCCGCTCACGCAGAGATGCGCTGTGTTTGAAGGTTGATACGCTTGGGTATGGATTCGATGATACGGTGCATGACGTGCCCGATGCGCGCTACACCGGCTGGATCGCGTACCAGGTCCTGCCGGATTTCGATGCCGACGCAAGGCAGGCCCAATGCCTCCGCGTGGTTGTCGACTGAATAATCCGCCGGCGCCTTACCCGAGTACGGCTCATTGTCGCCGACATGAAAGCCAGCAGCTCGAAAATCGTTGATAAACAATTCCTTCAATGAGGTGTCCTTGTCCCAAAGAACGCCAATTTCCCATTCCCGAGCAATACCATTAAGCACTGGCGTGAAACTGTGAACCGCAATAAACGCCGGTACGGTACCGAGGCCGATTAGCCGTTGTACCTGTGTGTCGATGGCACGATGATACGGCCAGTAGATACTGTTGGCCCTGGCGTTGCGATCTGACGGCGAAAGGTTGCGATTGCCCGGTACGAGGATGCCGTCGCCGTACTCGAGAAACGCCCCTGGGTCCATCAAGTCCCGGTTGCAGTCGACGATGAGACGCGAGTACTGACACAGCACCGCCGTGATACCAAGGCTATCCGCGAGAAACTCGGTGAGCGAGCCCGCACCAATGTCGATCGCCAGGTGGCAGCGCCTCGCAAAGGGATCAAGCCCCATATTGCCGAGCGCCTGCGGAAATCGGCAGCTCGCATGGTCACAAATCAACAGAATCGGCGCCGTCGATTCGGCGTGCATGACATAAAACGGCGGCGGCTCGTCGGGCGTGAGTACGGTATCGGGACTGTTGGATTCATTGTTGTCCGTCATATGGCCCTAGTTTACCGCGCATCGCCGCGGA
>JAKSDK010001291.1 GCA_022360095.1 Phycisphaerales bacterium | reverse complement strand
TTTTTTAATATTTATAAACGAAAAAATGCAAAGAATATTGAAAGATGGGAAAATAATTATTGACGAAACGAATAAAAATTGATATAATACTATTATGGAAAAAGAGATGTTAGACAAATTAGATGGTTCAGTATCAAGAGTCCTTGATAAGTTTCAAGACACAAGACTTGAAAACCAACTATTACAAACAACTGTTTCAAAATTAAAAAGTGACTATAATGTATTATCTACTAAATTATTCTCCAAAACTGAGGAAGTTGAAAAACTAGAAACTGAACTTTTCGAAACTACGAAAAAATTAGAGAATTTGAAAACACTACAAAAAGAAGTAGTAGAAAAAATTTCTCATTTAACTATCAGATTGGAGGCAGTAAGGTAGATAATTCTCACATATTCCCCTGTATGTGTTTGAAACCCCTTTAACCCCTTTTCAAGCCCTCCCTAATTGGGAGGGCTCTTTTAGACTCTTGAATGTAAAAGCGGCAGGGGAATTCGAATATTTTAGCGGTCGGGCAGACCGTCTTAGCTTGTGGAGATATTAACTCAACTGTGAGTTAAGCCCAAGAATCCATCTGCTTTAGCTAATGGAGTGTCAATAAAGACCCTATGTTTAAAAAATTCAAAACAATATCAAAAGAATGGTTCCACAGTAATATTACTATATTGTTTGTTTCTCACTCCGGTAAACAATTTATAAACTTACACATAAGTAAACTTATGGTTGTATTTCTTTACTTATTATTGTTGGTTTTAATAGGAGTATCTATTAATTCTATTTATTTGTATTCCAAAGTAGAGGATGAATTAATTTTTTTACGAAATAAGAGAATACATAATGATTATAAATTTGAAATTGCGGGAAGTAATTATAAGAGATTGATGACATATTATCATCAATTAGAAAACAACCTAAAAAAAATATACAAAATTATTGAGATTGATTATAGTATCGAAAAATCTACAGCCACATTGAATGAAAGTGAGAAAATAGACGTCTTATATAGAGATCTAAATAGTAAAAGTTTGGACTATGTAAATAAGATAAATTTTTTATTACCTATTATGGAACATTTCGTACATTTAAAAAATTATGTACCAAAAAATAGTCCTGTTTATAGTAGAAGATATTCTTCGAATTTTGGTATTCGACGATCTCCTTTTCCACCATATAAAAGAGAATTACATACAGGTATAGATATTGTAGAGAGATATGGAAGAAAAGTTTTTGCTACTGCGGCAGGAGTTGTAGAAAAAGCTAATTGGGCAGGGGGTTATGGCTATAGAGTTGTAATAAAACATAAATTCGGTGTTAGAACACTTTATGCGCATCTTAGTAAAATTTTGGTTAAACCAGGACAAAAAATAGACAAAAGACATATTATTGGTTTAGTAGGGTCAACAGGAAGGTCCACTGGAGCTCATTTACATTATGAGGTAAGAATCGGTAAAAGAATAACAAATCCTTTACCATATTTAAAACAATGAATGTAAACGTATTTAGAGATAAAAATATATATTTCATTTCAGACATAGATTTAGATGGAACAAGTAGTAGAGTAATTGCGCAGTATTATATTAAACCTGTGTCAAAAAGATTTTATATTACTCAATGTAAGACAAATG
>JAKSDK010001653.1 GCA_022360095.1 Phycisphaerales bacterium | reverse complement strand
GGCATTGCGCGGTTCCGGCGATGACGCCCTGCATCCGGCGGATTATCAGCCGGAACTGCTTGCGGACATGGCCAACACGGCAACGACATTGCAGGAATTGGCCGATGTTGAAATCAACCTTTCGAAGGTCTTTGTCGATTACGCAACACACCTCGCCGCCGGCCGCGTTGAACCCAACAAATTCAACCGCGAAATCAATCTGTTTCCGGGCGCACCCGACCCTGTCGACATTCTGACGGGCATTGCCGACACGGAAGAGTTTACGGATTATATTCTGGCACTCGCACCCAACACGCCGAACTATGACCGTTTGAAAAGGGCCCTCGCACTTTATCGGGAAAAAGCGGAAAACGGCGGCTGGCCGGTCATACCGGAAGGCGAGGTTCTCAAGCCCGGCATGGAAGATCCGCGGGTTCCGGTGTTGCTGGAGCGCATGATCGCGCAGGATCTTTATGAGGGCGCCGGCAACGGCGAGGGCCTGCTCTACGACGGCGACATCGTTGACGCTGTAAAACTGTTCCAGGAACGTCACGGCCTGGAAGTCGACGGCGTCATCGGCAAAAACACGCTGGCACAGATCAATGTCCCGATCGAAGAGCGCATTCATCAGATGGAGCTCAATATGGAGCGCCGCCGATGGATGAAGGACGACCTTGGCTACAAATATGTTTTCGCCAACCTGGCCGACCAGGCGGTCAAGGTCGTCAAGGGAACCAAAACGATTCACTGGGCGCGCATCGTTGTCGGAAAACCGTATCACCGGACACCGGTCTTCTCGGAAAATATGACCTACGCGGTTGTAAACCCCTACTGGAACGTCCCGCGATCAATTGCCGTCAACGAGTACCTGCCCAAGCTGAGGAAGAACCCGGGCGCTGTCAGAGCACAGAATATCAGGGTCCTTTCCGGAAAGAATGAGTTCGATCCCTATTCCATACCCTGGAACACTTATTCGAAAGCGAACTTCCCGTTCCGGCTGCGCCAGGATCCGGGCAAGGGCAATGCGCTCGGCCGTATCAAATTCATGTTTCCCAACAAATTCAACGTCTACATCCACGACACACCGTCTAAAAGCCTGTTTGCCCGCGCAAGCCGCGCTTTCTCGCACGGCTGCATGCGGGTTCAGGACCCTCTGGCCCTCGGCGCGGTTCT
>JAKSDK010000397.1 GCA_022360095.1 Phycisphaerales bacterium | reverse complement strand
CAATACGCTTATACTTCACTGAAAAGTTTACCTAAGAAACTTATCAGTGTTTCAAAACTCGGACGATCGGACGACAGAATTGTGGGTACCTCATTTTTTCGAAATAATTTCGACGGGCGAGAAACATTTACAACAAAGAAAACCCAGTTACCTGTGAAAATCAACAATCTCGCCTGTCTTGGAAATCCGGTCCACTTTAAGCAATAACGTATCAAGTGCGTCATTCATAAACGACATCATCTAATAAAATTGATCACAAAACAGAGACTAAATTAAGGGCAATAATATGCAAATTGACCTTCGAATGGATCATTCTCTCTTGACTCAACCCACATATGGCGTCGACACCGGGATTTGAACCCGGGCCACATTGGTGGGAGGGGAGCGCTCTCACCACTGCGCCATCCCTTGCTCCCCAAGGAGTATAGGCCGAACAAGCCTCTACTGGCTTCTAAATATTCCTAAACGAGTTTATCATAATTATTTTTTCCTAGTTTACTAAAAAAAGTAAGTCATTTTCGGTCTAGGAGTGCAACCTACCTGCTTCATTTTATGCGCACTGAAGGTTGGTGTCAAAGTGTTCCGTATATCTTTCCATTTCTGACCAGCAACAATAGTAAGCATTCGATCGTAAGGCTTTGGAACTTCTAATACGGCCTGAATGTGCGACAGATTATTACAGATTATTACTGGATGTCGAACATATAAAATATTCGCAATAGATAATTACAAGAACCATCAGCCCCTATGATGCTCACAAGTCCGCAAAGGGACTGGATTCCATTACTGCTTTTAAATTCATTAAGGTGTGGACAGATACGTTGTCTAATCAACCAAGACAACTCGCATTACTTCAGCGGCCCCTTGTACGAACACTCAGCCCTCCAAATTAGAATGGGGACACTACTGAGTCCCAAACTCATTTTTTTTTTTTTTATCAAAACAATTTTGGCCTGAACCTCTTCTCGGCATTCATATATTCCATAGACACTTTTCTGGAAGCACGAAAAATGCTTTCACATTTTAAGCTACCTACATGAATCTGAATTTTCAGCAATATCTTACAAAGCGAACACACAGGTCCCAGCGTTGCTATCTATCATCGCCTAGAGCTCGTAATGGGCTACACCTATCTATTACGATCAACGATAATAGGGACAGCAGCGAAGATCTAAAGTTTCGGACGTTTTACAGGGAATAACTTCCGCTACCACAGAATATCTCTCCATTACAGCTTACAGCTTGTACGGACACTTTCCTGGGTACCGAAAGCATCGTTCCCGCCATTATTCAGATTTTTCTGAATCTCGTCATGACCGACACCGAGCTCCATCTTTTAACAGTCAGATTTTCCTGTGATGTATCTGAGGATTCTCGCTGTCAAGGGCACTAACTTGCCGTCCCGAGGGTCTTTGCAATACTGGGAGTTGTCTATATCTACTGAGCTTTTAGTCTAGGCCGATATTTAAAAACACTATACAGCAGAACTCACAAGGCCCTCTGGCCTCCCACGCAGACGTTCTTTTGGCTCTTCAAGCAATCCCT
>JAKSDK010000753.1 GCA_022360095.1 Phycisphaerales bacterium | reverse complement strand
GGTTCCACAAATCACCTGAAAAGTATTATGATTACCTTTGTTATTGAACAGGTAATAGAATTAATTACATATGCGTATTTTAAAACCCAAGTAAAAGTATGTTACTTAACCATTCAAAAGTTGCTTCGTAGCGAGTTTGCCTTCATGTAATGTCAATAGTTTGAGCTTGTGGCCTTGTGATTCGCTTTTTTTTATTGTTTTCAGGGCTGTACTCTAGCAGTGCCTAGTAGCTCATGGTTCCTAATGTTCGCCCTCGGGTGACTAAAAAATCTTAGTTTTTTCATACAAATTATATGCTGGGAACCCTATATTTTACAGGTTGAGTGCACCAAGCTCTCGTCAATTTTCTTTAGAGCACAGCCATGGTTTCAGTGTAGCTACAATTGGTCCATAAATGGCAGTGTCCCAAATGACCCCTGTGTAGGATGAATGCATCATCCAAGTCTGTACTCAAAAGAGTATTATGGTGTATTTCAAAAGGTCTACAATGTAGCTGTAAGACTTTTCTTTTTCTTCACAATAGCACTTTAAACCCAAGTATAGGTGCCAATAGCACAATACCACAAAGGTTAATATCAACTTCAGCAAAGGGTTTAAATTTTGCACTTTGGGGATTTAGAGGCTATAAAAAATAACAAATGGCTGACATTGGACTTACAGATTTTTTCATTTTTCCAATAAAACTTGTGTCTTCTTGAGCAACTCTAGTCGTAGGCCTGTTGAGTGAACAGGACTTACTAAACAACTATACGATACTTTTAACAACAACAATGCAGAAGTGTCAGACAATATGCGCAGCTGCTAGGTAGAACTAGGCATGAGATGGAGGTTTAACTTTACAGAATGGATGATAAAAGTGTTTATCGGCACCAAAACCTGGGGGATTCTGCTCCCCGAGACTTTGTTTGGGGGCAGGCTACACAGCCCCCTGCCCTCCTTCTCCACTGCCTTTGAAGTATTGTGCACAGTCTAGATTGATATCCCTCAGTTCATAAATTTGAAAAATTTTGGTCGAGACATTCATGTGAGAGAATCATTTTGAGAGGGACCAAAGGGAACATCTGCTTGAGCTTGAAAACTTTTGTTGCACCATTTCCCTCAACCAGAATGATTGTCCCTTGGTCTCCCAGGACTACATACGCAATATGAAAACATATAAAAGTTTTCAAGATTAAAATTATGTAGTAGCTGTCAGTCAGTTCCAGTGTTAATTCCTCATATTAAATTAATTAATTAACCAAAAGGTGAGAATAGGAGGCGATTAGTTGTTCATAAGAACCATCAGGTGTTGGTTCACTTATAAATATGTGGTTGATCAACCAAAACATAAAACTTAGATCAACATATTACAGTGATAGTTTCTAACCGTTAAAGCCAAATAAAGATTAAAGAAGCGGCTGATTTGCATTCTTTGCAAACATTGGCCCCGGCACATCATACATGCACAAAGTACAGGTGAGCATCAAGGCTGACTTACGATTAGCACAGAAAAAACTAGCAAAACTAGACATTTCGATAAATCAATGTAACTTACTGTAATGCAAGATGAATATATTACAGCGATCGTAATTGATCTTAAGCTGTAATCTAAAATTTATTGCATAATACCAAAAGGCAAAATGCAGTAGTCAAATCAATGTCGAAAAGCGAAACAGCGACTCAAGATGGAACAATTGTTAAGGCGAAAACATACT
>JAKSDK010001426.1 GCA_022360095.1 Phycisphaerales bacterium | reverse complement strand
GCGGAGACACTCACCGCTGGGCAACAGAACTGTTTCAATATGACAATGAAGCGCTCTAGCTGAACCGGCGTCGTTAGATGCGCCCAACGATAGCGAAACGCGCGTTAATGGGCGCGCCCACAGTCACTTGGTGCGTGCTGTGCGAATTCGGGAAGTACAGCTTGTCCGTCAGGTTCTCAACATTGACCTGAACCCGGATATCGTCCGTGACATCATAGTACGCCGCCGCATCAAGACGGGTATAGCTTGGCAGTGTTGCGGTTGACCCATCAGTGATCAAAGACTCATCCTGATAAATCACGCCCAGACCTAGGCCAAACCTGTCCGTAACTTGATAGGTGCCCCAGAAAGACGCCATATGTTCTGGTAACTCACGCGGATCGACCCCTGAAGCAGTTTCGCCTTCAAGATAACTGTACCCTGCCGAGATAAACAATTGGTCCGTGAGCTGTCCTTGAAGCTGAAGCTCAAAACCTTCAACTTCCAGCCCTCTCACTTCAAAAGTTTCACCCGTAATATTGTCTCTGGCAGCTCGCGTTTGCTCATTCTGGAAATAGGCCGCTGTTAGGCTCAGATTAGGCGTGAAGTCCCATTTCACACCAAGTTCTTTATTTTCAAAGACGTCTGGATCCAGATTGACAACGCTAGAGAATTGTTCACCACTGCGCGGCAGGAAGGATTTGCTGTAGCTTGCATAGATCGAAAGGTTTTCCACTGGTTTGATAATAACGCCGCCTCGCGGAGAAAATTCCTCATCCGTTCGGCTCTCCGTATCAGCGGCGACAATGTCGTTTACTTCGATATCAAAGCTGTCAAATCGGACACCGCCGACAAGTTGCAACCAATCTGTCACTTCGATCTGGTCTTGGATGTAGGCGGAGAAAACGTTGATGGTAACGCGGGTGTCGTCGTTCAGATCAGCTGTGAAATCATTTGTTGTGGGGTTGCCGTTTGCAGCCACGCCAACGCCGTTTCTGAAATTGAGGGGGCGCATAACCGTGAAGAACTCAACGTCATCTGCTGAATCGCTCCAAAAGGCATTAAAACGATTCTGATCGGACGACGTGTTGATGTATTCCCCGCCAAAGATCAACGTATGATCGATGCTGCCCGTTTCGAATTCCCCAACCAAATTTCCTGACACGATGAGGTTTTGACGGTCCGTCGCATCAATATACCCATCGATCCCAACAATGGTGGGGGTGGCCGCCTGATTATAGCTTGACGCATAGAAGTTGCTATACAGCTTATCATAGTCGCCATAGAAGACGCCGACATTTGCCTTTAAGTAATCCGTGAACTCATGCTGCAAAGCCGCGCGGAAGAGATGCGCTTCAAGCTCATGAAAGTTCAATTCTTCATCACCGAAGACGATGTCTTGGAAGGCTTCCACCGGACGGCCGTCGACCCCCGTTGGAATACCGCGATCAATAAAGCGATCATGGTTTACATATTCGTAGGAGATATCCAGCGTCGTGGATGAGCTAAACTCGATATGGGCTGTGGGGTTTATGCCAAACCGGTCCCCATCATAGAAGTCTCTATGATTGTTCAAGTTCTCGTACATGGCATTGATGCGGATCGCAGCATTGTCGCTGACGGCGTAGTTGCCATCCAGCTCGAAGCCAAACTCGCCAAATGTGTCGACGCCCGCTTTGTAGCCCAGGAACGCCTCGCCAATGACACCTTTCTTGGTCACACGGTTCAGGATGCCGCCTGTGCCGCCACGTCCGAATAAGAGCGCATT
>JAKSDK010000403.1 GCA_022360095.1 Phycisphaerales bacterium | reverse complement strand
GCGTAAATACCGTACGCCAGCACTTTCCATGAAGTATTCTCTATAGGGTCGTTGTTTTTGAAACTGAATGTTTGTAGTAAGACTTACTAGGAAAAATCACCTTTTGTATCTCGGTTAGGGTGTCCAGAGGGCTGGGTTGAAAACGGAACTCACTGCTACCTTTACATCAAAAATGGCTCAACGTGGAATCGGGGCGAAGAAGAATGCCTTCAATTATGTGCCAACCTCCCAGTTATCAAATCAGCCGGGGAAAACAAATTCCTTGTTAGTCTGATGGAGAAGCATCCTTGGGGTCATTTATGGCTTGGAATGGAATCGGTCAATAGGGATAACGTATTCCAGTGGGTGGATGGGACTCAAGTGGCTGACGGCTTCTCTGCGTGGGCTCCCGGGGAACCTAACTTACTTGGACAAGAGAACTGTGGGTACCTGTACGTTAGAGGATATAGAAAAGGAAAGTGGAACAACAATCCGTGTGAGCTGATTAACGGTCTTGTTTGCCAGAAGAAGAAGTAAAAGTGCTCGGCTCATGTCTTTAAAACAATGCTGAACAAGCACGTAGAAATAACTGTATTGGGTATTGAGTCAGCTGGAAATTTTATAGACAACAACAACAACAACAACAACAACATAAGCTTTATTTGCCTGACTACTGTATATGAAGTTACAGTATTGCAAAAGTTTTAGGATAAAGCTACTGACAATAAATGCTACTAATTAATAGGGATAATAAGCCAATTAAATAAAATAAAATAAAAACAATGATTACAATGCAATGATTAACAATGGTCAATCAATTGTCATCAGTATGATTTGATAACAAATTATTACTTAAATCATTACATAATGAGATAAATTTTAACAAATGTGAATTTAGAGAAAAATTATGTGAATTCATCAGTTTAATTATTAATTTTGTGTAAGATAGCTGATTAAAATTGACAAAATTATGTTGGACCTGGTTGTGGAATTTTTCCCTTGGGATTGAATACTGTGGACAGTGCAAGATCGAGTAAATGAAGTTGGCCTTCAATTAAACCACAGTTACGTTGTGGGGAGTTTGATCATATCTTCGAGTATTGATGAAATTCGCGTTCCTAAATACGTGTTAACTCGTGTACAAGTTCTTACGCGAAAGTTAACTGTTGATTTCCCTGCACGTTTCTGAAAGATCGTAATTTTAGTTGTTTTTTTAATTCACTTCTAGCATCAATGTCTGCTAAAAGAAGACAACGTGCTCTGACAGTTTTGCAAACCTGTTTTAGATCTTGATAAATATAATCAGGTCATCCACATATAAGAGGGAGTTTAATTTTGTGCCATTCGGTAAAACTATAGGATGAGATAACATATTTTCAAACGCAAATGGAAAGTCATTGACGT
>JAKSDK010001187.1 GCA_022360095.1 Phycisphaerales bacterium | reverse complement strand
TTTAGAAGCTGTTCGTAGTGTTCTTCCATGTCAGGGTCCAAGCAATCATACCTAAGACCATCAATGGCCTCTTCATAAGCTGCTCCTCCCAGTCTTATCAGGGTATCGCGGATACCCTTCCAGTAATTTTCAAATGTGGCATCGTCAATCGACGCCTGAGTTGCGTGGGCATACACTGTATTTCTGTACACTTTGATGCGAGCGATATCAGCCTCACAAGACAAAACTGTGGGCGGTGGAAACTTATCCCACCCAGTGGCTGGAGGAGTCAGGCCACAAATACTTCTCAGTAGGACCATCAGCAAAGTAATGTCAAATTTCTCAGACGATACTGAAGATCTGATTGCAGGATACAGCTTGCCCCATTGCAAAGGATTTAAGATTTTCTTGCGTCGAAGTGACTGCAAGGTAGCAGTTATCGAAGGGGATCCCAAAACAGTGTCAAGGCCTCCGGGCGGACGGATTTTGTCGAACGTTACTCTCAGTACATGAGAACCAACATCCACCAGAAGGCGGCATACTCTGGCATAGTTAGTGTTCTCCTTTGTGGAAGGAAGCATCGGAGCTGCAGATGCCATGGAAGCATAGAAAGTTTCTCCTACAATGAAAGTTTGAGAAAATGAACGAGAAAGTACAAACATGAACCCTTACTTAAGAGCACACTTTGAAAGACGAGCTGGATTTCCATTAGCCACCGTCTGCCACCCAGAGAAGGAACTATCGAACGAACTCCAAAGACAGAATTGATCAGAATTCTCAAGGCTACGCTCGAACACTAGAGAGCTAAGCAACAACGACGGCAACGGCAGCGAAAACGTCACCCAAAAAGTGAATTTGCACTGTTTCAAACTTCATCGCTCTTATTCAAACTATTTTAATTTGTAAAATGTTGGTGATATTTTAAGGAGTTGAATTCTGAAGGACTGTATCTACGTTCACAAAAGGAATAATAAAATGGTTGTCTTGTGTTCACTTCCTCCATATAACGTGAAATTAGGAAGTTTTACGTTGAAGCTATAGTCGTGCAGTGAGGGCAAAGAAATACACAAAAAAGCGTGATGCACGTTCAAAGTTGTGGTTTTGCCAATCTAACCCTATTGCTTTTTGCCATTCTTGTTATCGTCGCCGTCGTCCTTGCTTAAGCTCCCTTTAATAGCAGCAAGGCGACCTTTGATTTTAGAGGAATTAGTCTTGCGGCATGGTGACTACACATACACGGAGAGTCTTAACACCTAAGATGAGAGAACAACTTTAAAAGTCACACTCTCGTATGGGGGCATCATTACTCATTTCTTAATTACTTGTAAACTGCAGCTAAGCAGTCTGGCAAAGTCCCCCAACCGGTGTTGTAAATTATCCCTGAAAAGCCCTGAGGGAATGGATAATAAGATATTTACAATTAACAATTTACAAAAGTCAAGACGTTCAAGAGAATTAAAAACAATTAATTTAAGTTCGACTGGACAAGAAATAGTACACTACCAACTACCTATATGTACTTGTTGTAATATTTGAACCTGTGGGAACGCCGTTTAGGCAAAGGGGAGCCTGCTTTTTTTTCATGGGCGCCCCATGTGCGTTCTGTTTTTTGGCTTTCATATGGTGACATACCGTAAAATTCCTAAGGCTCTTTTTGAGGGGCTTAGTTTTTGAGGGGCTTATATTCGGAGGTAGCCCTAGGCGGATTGTGCTCCTAAAAGTGGCATATTATGCTACTAGCAGTGCTCGAAATTTTGCCAAATTATGCCAATATTATGCCAGACAGCCCAAATTATGCTCCTGATTTCCGAAATTATACTCACAAAATGAGGTAGATTCTGTACATATAGGCGCGCAATAATGACACCAAATTATGATGTTTTTCAAACAAACTGTTGTTGTAATTTTATTTGTGTTTTATGGCAGTTCGTCTCGGCTCTCAGCTGTCCAAATTAGCTGCTCGCATCTCTGAACCGTTTGTAAAATGCCTTCAACG
>JAKSDK010000973.1 GCA_022360095.1 Phycisphaerales bacterium | reverse complement strand
GTTTTGGAAACCTTATTCACCTGATAATTTTTCAAAGTTCAGTTTTGTTGATTGCAACGATTGATGTGATGTTTTGGAGACAGCATAACTGTCATTAGCCCGAGACCAGACTCTGCAGTGGTGGAAAAAGGCAATAAACGGGGTCTAAAAGGAAAAATGTCGGCTCGCTTCGCTCGCCGATTTTTTTCTCCTTTTCCCCTGCTGCGGAGCCTGGTCCCAGGCTAAACTGGCATCGATAAACAAAATGAAATCTCCAGCAGTGACACTGCCCCTTAAAATAGACATTGAGAAATAGTTAATAGTGCTCAAAGCCCCGGTTCAAAGTTCCATAGATACTCGGCATCCTCTTTATATATCTAGCTATCTATTCTAGCTTTCTTGAACTATTCAGATCACGGCGGATATCACCACTTGCAAGTGTGAATCAGACATCGCTGCTTGTGAGAATCTTTGTCCGTGTTAATTGGGACTGAAACAGCCTGCGAGCAAGCTCTTCATTTGGGGGATAGGTCTATCGTGAAAAATACATACGCACGCGAGAGAGCTATTTGCCGCTCACTCGCGCGGCACGCTTCACTCGCTTACTGATGGACAGCTTGTTCGCAGCCTAGTGAATGAATATTTGAATACTCCTCTTCGATAAACAAGCTATGTTGCGAATTTTCAGTTTTACTTCAAACCCTTCAGAAGAGACATACTTTGGAATCAAAGAAAAGCAGCAAGATAATGCTTCATTTAAAGTTACTCTCTCTAGCTACCTCTCTGCTTTTATCCGTAGGCCACCAAACCAATATTAGGGCTGTTCCTGGGCTGTCTGCCTGTGCCTCCAGACGAAAACCCAGTGGCAACATGTTCACGAATTCAGACATATCTTGGTTTACAAATAACAAAGATAGCCAGAAAGAAAGCGATTGCCTTGTGGCAGTAGTCAATAGGTGTAGATGTTTTACATAGTTTCTGCAACTTCGTAAACAACATGGAACACTGACATGTTGTTTTTGTATCTGCGCAGGGGCTAAAGTAGAATCACAAGGAGTACTCACAGAAGAGTCAGAAGAAGATGCTGAAGTACATAAGCAAGTGGCTGAGGTAGAAGAAAAGTCTGTGTGTGAAACTGAAACTAAAGATGATGCAGAAGGGGAGAAAGTTATTGAAGTAACAAGTGGAGGTACCAGCTGGGCCTTCAAACCGTGGACGGTTCACCTGATGCTCCCTCCTGATGCTGTATCTGAGCGTACGACAATCGTGGTCTGCAGAAGGAAATACGGTGTCCGTTCACCCCCGCTGCAGGAGCATGAAGCAATCACTAGCAATGTTATTGAACTATCTTCCTTGAACGGTCAAGAACTAAAATTTAACACCAAGGTGAAGCTGTCGTTATCTCACAGCGCAACAGACCTACAGGGCTACGAGCTAGTGATGAAAAAGCTGATTGACAAGGAGACGAATTATTGGGAAGACGTGGATGGAACCAGGGACATACGTTGTCGT
>JAKSDK010001067.1 GCA_022360095.1 Phycisphaerales bacterium | reverse complement strand
TAAGGCATACTAACTCTTCTTGGGTTCTTCCATCTACTGATATGTTTAACAGCTTTATTTTAATTGAAGAGGATATGTTCAAGTGACTAGTACGCTTTTTATTGCGGTATCTAAACTTACTTAACTGTTACACTTCAAAAGGTAATTAGTATTTATCTTTTTTTGTGCCAGTATTCAATAATGAAAAGAGAAGGAAATTAAAAGGAAGACTGTTTAATAAGAAATAAGAGTTATTGTTATAAGTGAGCGACAAAATGATAACCTTTGGACAGTTACATATTTCTGTTAAATCGTGCAGTAATAAGTTGTCTATAATGGGAAAAAAAAAAGAAAAAACTTTTATACCAAATAAAGTTTGCCAAAAAGAAAAAATACAGGGGTTATTGAAAATGGGAACCCTTCCATTCTTTATCCCCGTCCGTCAGGACTTAACTTTTTCGGAAAGCTTCTGTTCTCTTTTTTTTACGTAATTTGCGCTTTTATTTTTGACTTATAACTTAAGATATGCTTGTATTCAATAATGAAAAGAGCAGGAAAACAATTAAAAGAACACTGTTTCTATAGAAATAAGAGTCATTGTTATAGGTGAGCGACAAAATGATATACTGGACAGTTACTTATTTCTGCCAAATCGTGCAATAACAAGTTGTTTATTATTGGGAAAAAAAGAAAACTTTTATACCAAATAAACTTTGTCAAAAAAAAAAAAAACAGGGGTCGTTGAAAATGGGAACCCTTCAGCTCTTTATTCCCGCCCGTCAGGACTTAACTTTTTTTAAAAAGCTCTTGTTCACTTTTTTTTAGCTAATCTGCGCTGTTATTTTGGACTTATAGGTTAAAAAATGTTTCGTATTCAATAATGATAAAAAAGAAAGAAGACAATTTAAAGGAAGACTGTTTCGATGGAAAAGAAAGTTATTGTTATAAGAACCCATCAAAATGATAACCTTTTCACACTTGTTGTATATCGGTCAAATCGTGAAATAATAAGTCTTTCAAACTGGTAATAAAAAAAAAGAAAACTTATTTATACCAAATAAACTTTTGAAAAACAAAAACGGGGTCGTTCAAAATGGGAACCCTTCAATTCTTCCGTCAGGACTGAACTTTTTTACAGAAGCTTTACGAAAAAGTTAAGTCCTGACTGACGGGGATAAAGAATTGAATGGTTCCCATTTTCAATAACCCCTTTATTTTTTTCTGTACACACGTCTTAATGAACATGACAAACGCTGAAAGTTTCAGGACCTTCCTGTTTAATACGAATAAATGAATTACAACTGTACACACGTCTTGATGAACATAACAAACGCTGAAGGTTTCAAGACCATCCAGTTTAATACGTAATATATCAAACATGAGATGCAGTGTTTCATCACCAGATGAAACACCGAGAAGAGAGTTGAAAATACGACGCGCAGCGGAGTATTTTTGACGAACTTCGAGGTGTTTCATCTGGTGATGAAACACTGTGTCGAATG
>JAKSDK010001233.1 GCA_022360095.1 Phycisphaerales bacterium | reverse complement strand
GGCGCCACGAATAACAAAGCGAAATCTCGTTTTCTTTCTGCTAGTTTTACAGGCTGCAATTATTCCATATCAACATGGTCTAGTAGGGTGTTCTCAGTCCGGGATTTGACACAATTAAAGCGCGGGTCTTGGAAAAACACAAAATTTCTTGAAGGAATACGAGATTTCACTATTGCTCGAGTGGCGAGTCTCGCCCAAGTCTGGGCATGGCATGTGGTCCAGAAGAAAACTTGTATTGGTGATTCGGGGTGAGATGACAGAAGCTCGGGATGAGGGATCAGGACCCCGCTCCCTCTCTTCCAGACCCTGTCCTGATCAAAAGACAACCGGGGTAGGAACTCCTTTATCTCAGAGAGATAGGGATACTCTACATGTACTTTCCGCTTAGAGGTTCATGTACGTATACTGCAGATTTTGACCTCACTTGAGAGTTTAGGGCTAGTCACACACATCAATTGTACAAGGAGTAACCTTTTTGCATAACTTGGAAAAGCGAGCTTTTTTTAACTATTTTTAAACGAAACACTGCTGGCATCTTTTAGGAGACTCCACCAGAGCCCTGAGTTACTTTTGTCGCTAGATCTGTTTATTTTTTCTAGCTTCGTTCATGGTTCAGTCTATTTTTCTTTTTCATGTCTTATTACCGATGGGCTAACTTACCCAAAACCGACTGACTATGACCTGAGTGCATGAGAGGCACCGAGACAAATTTAAAATTTACGTAAATTTAACTTTTATAGTACTCATTCGATAAGTCACATCTCTATATTGTCAAACTGAAAAGGGGGCGAATCCTATAGTGTATCTCTATCTCCAGATCTACACCATTTATCACTCCTTCGGAGAGAGGTCATCCGTAAAACGTATTCACCCAATATCTGGTCGGTTTTTTATGGGAGGGGGGGGGGGAGAGTATTTAGGAAAGAAAAGGTATACACAGAGACAGGTTAGTCCGCTAATGAGCTCAGAGGTACCTTTTTTTGTTGGTCCCTATCTGATACTTGTCCACTACTTTAATATCTCCTAAACCTTTTTTTTTATTTTCAACGTCCTCCAAATTCAATATTTTTCAATTTTCCATAATTTTAAACATCTCCCATATTTATTCTTTAAAACTAGTGGAAAATCCCCGGGGGGTACTCCCCTATAAAAGTGACGGGGGTGCTCGTCGAAAAAATTTCGGGAACAAAAAAATTCTAGAATCTTTTTTATGGGCGTGTCCCAAATTCATTACCACCCCTAAGAGGTACCAATATTCAGCACCAACAAATTATATAACTGGCACTGCAAATTTTAATAGTAATAAGGATAACATGATAATT
>JAKSDK010001339.1 GCA_022360095.1 Phycisphaerales bacterium | reverse complement strand
CTACGGAAAACCGCCGCGTCAGCAATTCGGTGCCTTGTGTTTTCGTAAAAGGAAAGGCGGGAAGGTCGACTATCTGCTGATTACCAGCCGGGATACCGGGCGATGGGTCATCCCCAAGGGATGGCCGATCAAGGATCTTACCCCGTCGCAATGCGCAGCGCAGGAAGCATTTGAGGAGGCGGGAGTTGAAGGTCGTATCGCCAAAGGCTCAATCGGTTCGTATTTTTATTTCAAACGGATGGACGAGGGCTACAGCGCCCGTTGTCTCGTCGATGTCTTTCCGCTTGAGGTCAAAAAACTGCGGTCCAAATTTCCGGAGAAAGGCCAGAGAACTCTGACCTGGATGTCCGGCAAAGATGCAGCCAAGAATGTTGACGAGCCCGGACTGAGAAAGATCATCGAACGGTTCAAGCCTCACTGAGATGCAGGCCGGAACGGTCGTGAGATGCTGTCACACCCTTTTCCGGCGCTTCAGGTCCTGTGCCGCCTGAGCATATCCTCCACCTGCGCCGTCCAGAAAATGAATATGTTTGCCGGCTGACGGATTTGCGGCAATACAGGTCAGCAGTGCGGTTTCCTGCCGATGAAGTCCGTAATCGACGATATTTTCGTCGTGCGCCCGCTGCAGGATTTTTTCAATGAGATCCGCCCGTTTTTTCGAGCAGTCGATCGTCATCCGTAACCCGTCATCATATTTTTGAAAGTCCGTGTTGCTCACGATTTCGCGCCGATAGTCGCCCGGCACGAACGATCCGACCCGGATACCGGCTTTGAAAAGCAGCCAGAGGGCAGCCGTCGCGCAATAGGTCGCAAGTCTGTTGACGACCGGCAATGTCTCGCGAGCCTTGCCGATGGCAATCTGCAGTGCCATGCTTTCTCCCGGCCATCGAACCTTGGGTCCGTTCACGGGAATAGGATTGAAGCGGGGCTCTTTGGACAGAACCGTGAAGAGTTGCCCGACAATGCCCGAGAATTGGTTGTCGCCGATGGTGCCGACCGGATTGACCATGATGGACAGGATAGTCCCGTTCTGAGAATCCACCGCGCCCCATTGACAGGACAATCCGCTCAGATCGGGCTCGCCGCGATGTCCTGAGGTCTTTACTGCGTAGCGGCCCTCTTTAATGGCCGTCTCGGCCCATTCTATGCCGCCGCCGGAAAACATGGTGTAACTGACGGTCCGGGAGGATGCATAACGTGCAATGCGGATGTCGCGTCCGGCCCGCCTGATATCTGCGACGGGAACAAGCGCGACCCTCAAATCAAGATCGAGCGCAGTATGGCTCCAGACGGCCGTTTCGGCCAATG
>JAKSDK010001210.1 GCA_022360095.1 Phycisphaerales bacterium | reverse complement strand
TTCGTTCGTGCGTCTTCTTTTGTTCATAGACAAAAGTAGAAGAAAAATTACAAAAGTAGAAACGAGAATTGAATAAAGTATGAAATAATATACCTTTACTTTAAATGGGAACCCTAAATGTTCAGAATCCACCTTAAAGATGGCCAAAATGTAAGGAGGTTTAGAAAATCCTTTGGCAAACGATATTAGTTTAGATCCCAGAGCTCTCCCGTCTCTACACATGCACAGACGTTGTTCAGCTCTGTCGCGGCAGTGGAAAAACAGAGTGAGCGGGAACACAACGGGAACACAAACATTTTCTCCAAAAAACGTGTAACTAGGAAGTTAAAAGAAGTTTCACGTTTTAGTCATCTAAAACAGTGGCAAGGAAATGTACAAAAAAGTGCGCTGCGCGTGCAAAGTTGTTGTTGTTTTTTTTGCTAATTAGATATATTGTTGTTTTTACCGTTCTCAAGTATTACTTAATATTATATTTTCTTTGAGTAAACTATAATATTAAAAAGAGCTTCGCTTTTAGCTCTGGCTAAATCTATTTATTTTATACAGCTTTTTCCGATGACCTTTCTCGAAATAGCTGTAAATACCGACGTTTATAAAACGATCTCGATCAGGAGAGCGTTCAACACGGAGGGGGCTCTTTGTATATTCAATAGCATGGACCGGGATTTTATACTGCCCCTTTTACAATTTACTGTTTAGTACATGTTGTTGAGACTTGTTACGTTATGCTCTAGTTCTAAAGAATGTCAGTTTGGATCGATCAAGAGGGTGATGACTGTTTCGCGTTCTCATTCATAACTACGGTATTTACAAATCGGGAAACTTTCCGCTGAACTTTCTTGACATGATTTGCGTGCGTTGGGCCAAAACGCTCCCTCATAGTTTACGTTAAAAAACGTCTGCTCTGCAGGCTACTATATACACGGTTACATACGTGTGTCTGTAAACAGGGAGAAAATCTCCCGGTACAATAAATCACGGTCAAGTCTGTTTATTCTAGACTACAGAAAATGAAGGTCCTCCTTTTTTAAAGACGATTAAAGTAAATTGTCGTTGGAGGTGATAAGGAGGGAGGGAAAGAGACAGAGATTTGACAAGTCACCGTTTCTAGAATTTTCCTAAAGCTACTCGTTTATCTTCAAAACTGACTGCAGATGATCAGTAATAAATATTCTCGCCAACGAGGCTGAATATGCGTTATCATACAATTTTTTTTTTGGACTCATTCAGTACTTTTAGTTCTTCTCATGATTTTGGAGCACACAGACAACGTGTCGGTCCGGATCTGAACTCACCTATAGACGAACGTAACTTAGACACGTTTGATCAAGAAAAAAAATCTACACTTGGCGTCAGTAAAACTGTCGTGTCACATTATTTTCTGATGGGCTAAGTTCTCTTTGGCCTCGTGGGTTGACCTATACGTTATTTTTATATACATTAATCTTTCGAAATTTTTTCCACTAGGATTATTACTTATAATAATCATTTTAACACTCTAACCAGAATTTTAGAACAGAACACATATTTTTAATAAACCCTACATCTTACAAAGTTGACTGAACATGTTTTTCTCTAACGTATGCATGCTCACTGATCCGTCTTCAATCTATCCAGAACGAACTTTATTTAACTTTCCAAAGCCTCCCTTTACAACTGAATTTTT
>JAKSDK010000990.1 GCA_022360095.1 Phycisphaerales bacterium | reverse complement strand
GTCACATACCATGCCTTTGATCCCTTCAGGGTACAAAAAGCGATTATATAGAGTATCCACAGTGTCATTGGCGTCAACATCTACACTCTTTTGAAGCAGGATAGGACCTGTGTCTAAGCCGTCATCAGCCCAGAACACACTGAAACCTCCCTGCTTGTCGCCCTCCATTAACGTCCTGAAAAAAATAAAATCCACGTTATATTCATAGTTTACATGAGGCAGCATCGCCAAGTAGTTAAAGCGTTAGACTTGCAATTCGGAGGCCCTGAATTCAAGTCCTGCACTATTCACTAGCTGGATTTTGGCTCATGGTACAGTCAAACCCTGTTCAAACGGACGCTGAGGGGGCCATAGAAGGTGTCCGTATTAAAGGGGTGTATGCCCCAGGGGGGGGGAGGGGGGGGTACTCTGGATTTCAAGTGACAGGGATGATCAAAGAATTTTTTGGGGTTTGAAATCTTTGATTTCGGGATTTTTTGGGATAGGAAAGTTTTGGCAAGTATTTTTTTGGGTAGCTTGATTTAATTAGGGATATTTTTTGGATATTAAAAACTTATGTTTCTATTTTTCTTATCATATCATTTAATGCTTTCTGGAAATTTTTATGGCACAGAAATTCGGCATGGGGTATTTTGTGGTTTTGTTTGAAGCCCTAGGAATTGTTTTGAGTTTTGATTTTTGCCCCCATTCGATCATCCCTGTCACCTGAAATCCGAAGTACCCCCCTCCCCCTTTAAATTTTACAGACATTCCAGCCTTAAAATCTCAGTCTTAAGTGTCAGTCACCTCAAAATTGGCTTTTCAGTTAGATTATTTTCTCGTTTAGGTCGCATCCATAAATTTGTTTTGCATAATTAACACATAAAAACAAAGAACAAACTTTTGTCCAGAAAAAAAGTACAAGAATAATTATTGTTATTATATTTACCAGTGTTGAGTTTTGGAATGTCTTTCCTTGGATGATCCACATTTTATATAAAGTATAAATTAATACCGACAGACCAAAATACTGTACAATATTATTATCTCAACTCTTTTGTCTAGTAAAACTAAATATAAACATCAACAACGGCACCAAAACAAGATGGCGGCAGCCATATGAAAGGTCAAATCCTATAGGTCATTTCAACCATTTTATAAACAAG
>JAKSDK010000768.1 GCA_022360095.1 Phycisphaerales bacterium | reverse complement strand
TTGAACTAATAAAAAGAGTTTTTCGTCCGTGAGCTGAGAGTAATGAAAAAGAAGTCCGACAAGTTCAATATTACATTAGTGATCGAGAATTATAAAGACAGCTTATAAAATGAAATAGTAAAACAAAGAAAAGAAGTCGACAACAGGAAGGCGAAGTTTGGGTTCCATGGTAATCTTCTTGAACTTTTCAAATACCTTAGGATCAACCGGTTGTCACCAGGTCGGTAACAGAGGGATATCATTATCTATTCTTCTCTCGCTACGTCTTTTTGCTATTTTGATTTTTCTTTTTCTCGCTGTTTTACGTTGGAACTTCCTTTGTCATTCTTCTCAAAGTAAAGGCTTTGACTAATTCTTGCCCGCAAGCCTTTTGTGTTGCCATGATTGTGGGTGTGACTGTGCTTTTCAGAGTTTTTTAAAAACGATGAGACGAAAGTAATAATTATAGCGATTAATGAGAGACTCGGAAATGGTCTAGAGTAGAGAGAAAGCGGGGGACTGCCTTAAATAATCACAGATAAAGCAAATTCGCTCTGGTGTGGCTAGGACACTTTGGAGTTCTGGTAAGTGAGTAACTAATTCAGTTCAGTCCACCACAGCCAAGAAGATGATGTAGGATATGATCGCCACTGTGTACGTAAGAGGTTTTTCATGAACGGAATGAATTTAGGCCTTAAAGAATACTCAGTGCTGTTTACGCCGGAAAGGTTTAAAAATTTTGATTTTCATCAAGAAACGAAAAACTTTTCGTCAAGTTTTTACCTTGTAAATAATAAATTAACTTTTACGAATAGTTTGCTTAACGTCCTCGGCGATCAATGGCGTTATAATTATCTACGGTATACATCTAAGGGTAAGATATTGTTTTACCCTGATGCTTTGTTTAAAGTAAGATCATAAGTTTAAGCAAATTTTGTTAACATTTTAAAAAGACTTCGAAAAATTACCCGTTTGGCTAAACATTTAGTAAATTATTTACAAACTGGGAGTCGATCGTTAGTGAAAAGGAAAATCTAGGTGTCAGAAAACTGGCACCTATAAAATAGCTAGCTAACCTGGAATTTAAACAAATTATAAACGGTGAAAAGGAC
>JAKSDK010001332.1 GCA_022360095.1 Phycisphaerales bacterium | reverse complement strand
TTCTTCCGCCGTCATTTCCGCCGGAACTCAATTGTGCGCCCATGAGTTAAGACCGCTCATCAATTTGTCGGGACAAGATGGATGAAAATTCGTCGGCGAAGCCGTCCAACCGCGTTCCCAGCTTCGCAGCCTCCGCGGAAAACTTGTTGTAGGCGATCACAGCCGGAATAGCTGCCAGCAGACCGAGCGCTGTTGCAAAAAGCGCCTCGGCGATACCGGGAGCCACCACGGCCAGATTTGTGTTTTTGGATGCCGCGATTGCCTGGAAGGACGTCATGATCCCCCAGACAGTGCCGAACAGCCCCACAAAGGGTCCGGCCGAGCCGACGGTCGCCAGAACAAGCAGGCGCCGTTCCAGCCGCTCCAGTTCGCGCGCGGCCGTCATATCCATGACCCTGTCGATACGCTGCTGCAGGCTTGCGATGGCCGGTTTGGAGCCTTCGTGGCTTCGTTTCCACTCCCGCATTGCCGCGACAAACAATGCCGCCATGCAGTGGTTCGTCCTGTCGGCAAGTGTGCGGTAAAGATCTTCCAGTGACTGTCCGGACCAGAACACCGTTTCAAACCGGTTCATCTGCCGCCGGGTGCGGGCAAAAAGCAGCCATTTGTCGACAATAATGGCCCAGCACCATACTGAAGCGAGGATCAGGCCGAACATTACGGCTTTCACGACAATATGAGCCTGCCAAAAGAGCGCGAAAAAGGAAAATCCACCTTCTGGGGCCGCGATAGCTGCCTGCGCAAGTTCTGCGGGATTCATGTTTTGGGGGACCTCTCATACGGAGTCGGCTTTCGTCAAATCCGGCGCGTCGCCCGACCGATGCCGTATCCGATTTTGCTCCTGTATCTTAAAAGCATGCCGCTTCTGTGCCGGTGAAATCCGGCAAATCTGGGGCTATTGCCCCGGCTCGCTCTCCTATGAAGCGAGCGAATGGTTACGGAACTCTTAACAAAAGACTTCCCGTCATGCCGTCCGACCTGCCGGGCGGCACCGCAGATTGCCTTAATTTAATACGCCCATGCAGTCAAGAAACCCCTTGCCCCGCCGCCACGGTGCTCTTACCGAAGAGTGTGGTTGAAAGAGCACACCCCGTGCGCTCATGCGCCCGGGTGTGGGCTAAGT
>JAKSDK010000835.1 GCA_022360095.1 Phycisphaerales bacterium | reverse complement strand
TGTTGTTAGGAATCTGTCAGTAATGATGAGCCCAGTGAACATTTTGTTTTCCAAAAGTACTCACTGGTAAAAAATTAAACTCGATATAAGATGAGACACTGAACTTCTAGCCTTGAAGGCTTGTAGGATCAATATGAGCCAAACAAACGCCCTTAAATTGACATCTTGCCAATAATACTGAAATTTACTTCGTGTAGAGCACTGACATTAACATTCAATTATTTGGGGCTAATCGGTCAAGCAATATTGTAAATTTTTAAAATTTATGTTTGAAAATAAGAGTTTTTGCCTGATAAAGAGCGCCTGCTGACTTCTGATCAATTACCAGTTTCTTCACCAAAATTACCTTTTGTCTGCTTGCCAACCCAAAGGAGAATATAGCAGGAGATCAACTGTCACTGATGGCTCTTTTTACATCCATTGCCTCAACTAGGATATTAAACTTTTTTTTTTTTTCCTTTTTGTAGTATTCATGAGTTCATCCAGAACTGTTTTTGGTGAACTTCGAGTTGTGTAAATATTGACTGTGTAAATATTATCAACCTTTTTGACAGCTCTGGTTTTACTCTAGTAATTAGATTGAAGCCAGAACTGTTAAATACATGTTAAATTATTTAACATGTAGTGTGCAAAATAAGAAGAGAAAATATTAAAGAGAAGGGGAAAAAAAACACTTGACTGTTAAGTAAGGGTTCCATTGAAAAGGAAAGATCTTTGTAGGAAACAAGAAAATATGCTATGTACAGGGGTGTGAGCTGTGATTTTTCAGTACCTCTCAATGTACCTTTTGAATAGATACTGATTTGGGGTTAAGAATGGTTTCCTTATGGAACAGGTGGGGATATTCATTAGAAAAACAGGTAGGGCTATTCATTAGACAACCGAAATTAAAGGCCTAAACCAGAGCAAAGTTAAGCTTCATTTGACCACAAAAGATATACAGTGTTACTGTGCAAAATGTTACAATGTAAGTGTAACAACCAAGGAAATGATTCAAAGCCCTTGTTGTGAAGAAATGGATGAGTGTTGTGTGTTTCTTAAAAAAAGACTCCGATACAAGTGTCATAGTTAATGTTGTGGGTCACTGGTCTTGACCACTTTTACATTATGATGACATTCCTTTCTTAAATACCATGTGCATTAGCCTGTGAGTAGGCTCACCTGTGTGAAGCTGGCAAGAAGAATAGGGCAAGGAAAAGTAAGCCTTCATGCAGGCTATACATTTTTTAATTCTTGGCATTTGCCAACTGATGTAGTAATGCAATTGGTTAAAACTGACAGACTTTGACAGGCTACATTGTAAATAACTAGTAAAACCCATGGACAGTGGACATAACCATCAACACATTAAACTTTGTAAGGAAAAAACGCATGCTACAGTGTATGTTAAAATGTTACAGTGTAACACCTGCATAAAAACCTGTGGATTAAGAACCTTCTAGCAGAAAATTTCCACTTT
>JAKSDK010001127.1 GCA_022360095.1 Phycisphaerales bacterium | reverse complement strand
CAATCCTTTAACACGGTAACGCTAACAAAACTAGAGAAAATACATTCATGTATATAAGAATCTTTCACACTTCAAAGGAGCGTTGTCATGAAATTTGTTTAACAGAGAAGTTATTAGCATTGTTTAAAGTTTTCTCAACAACAGGTCAAATTAATATTTATATATTTTATTTAGATTGTAATACTCGAGAAATATAGTACGATTCATTATTTTCTCTCTTAAAATGTTTTTGTTTTATACACTAAGAAGCATCACATTATATTTTTTAAATATTTTTTGTTTTTCAAATGTATATGACACGATCTTTCAGTGAGTTCAGCTAAATTGTACTTCTTCCAATTCATAAACAGACTTCCGACTTGGCAATCGAACTAAAAAGCGAACATGGCGCGACTGAGGTGATTGTAAAAGAAGAACTTCTAAATGTGATCACTGAAGACTTCCAACAAACTGGGTAAGACTTCCCTTTAACAGAATACCAAGGGGAAGAGATCGATTTCTTGATCTCCCACAATATTACGTAAAATTGAGTGCTAAGTTTTAGCCTCTTTTATCCAGATAAGATATTTAGACAAGCTGGAATTGAAAGTGGTTGTAACCGTTCTCTGTTGTCTTCTATATTCCAGCAACGCAACGCAAGGTGAATGCCAACCTGTTTTCTTTAAATGTTGGTATTCAACTAGCGCTGCGTTGCTGGCTTCGGCGTTTTGAACAAAAGATTCCAGCAGACTGAAGCTTGGGTAATAACACTACTGCAGTTGCACACCTAGAATGGAAATCATGTATTAGATCTTTACCAAGTTAAGTATTGCATGATATGGATGTTTTAACTTATGGTTCTTTAAGAAGGAAATAAAGAAAACGTTTATGTCATCACAGCCCATTCATATATGTGTTCCTTTGAACTGGGCCCTGTTCCTCCAAAATAGAGGAGGACAAACAGGACAAATACCCACTTGAACTTGCGAGCCTCCAACTAGAGAGGGTGCATGCATGTAAACCGAAGGAAAACTGGAACGTGTTGGTTACCTTTACGTCTCGTCCTATTTTATATTTCAGCATTGCCAGACAAAGCGGACAAAAATCTGTTTTAAACGTTAATGCCGACGTATTCATTCCACGCTTTGAAACAACTGGTGGCCGATTTGAATCTGCAGAGCGATTTGGTAAACTAGAGCGAGGGTATGTTTTATACTTTATTTCTCTTGCGCACGATGTTTATTATTTATGTGAACTAAATGAGGGCTGTGTATAAAAGTGGGACGGGGACAAGGGGACGGGGACATCGGGACGCGTGTGTGGGGACTTGGGACTTGGGGACGCGAGACGAGGGACTTGGGGACGTCAAGTATGGGACGCGGGGACGTCAAAAACT
>JAKSDK010001628.1 GCA_022360095.1 Phycisphaerales bacterium | reverse complement strand
TTGGGTTCGATTGATTTTTTTTCTTTTCGGTGAGTTCGATTTCGTTCGATTGCCGAACTCAATCGAACTCAATCCACCGATTGAGTTCGATTGAGTTCGATTGAAATTTAGTTCGATTGGGTTCGATTTACTATGCCGGGCAAAACTGTACCTCAGTGACTTGGTGTGTACATCATTCTGTGTAAAAGTGCTAAATCTACAGGCTAAGAGCCTCCAAGCCCAGTCCAGTCCCAAAAAAGCCAAGTCTATATAGGGTTTAGCCTCATAAAAAATATTGCTTAATTTTTACACCGACATGATTTTAAATAAAATTTTCGGACCATTTCATGAAGTCAGCTCGTAGTTTAGACGTCTAAACAGAAGGTTACACTTAATGGTTTCAGTTACTCCTGTAATGTCGGAACTCTTCCCTTTGAATTTGTCCATTAACAAAACGGTTTATCACTTATTAGGTATTTTCTTACTGATGGCTGTTTCCTTATTATCCTTACCTTCATCAAGAGCAAACGGGTCTCCGTCACATTTATCAGTTTCAAGCTGTAAATCAATAAAAAGGACAAAATAACACTCCTTTCCTCCTTCGTTCAGAGATAGCTGGCGCTACTTCAATTTCAGTGCCAACGCTTTAAATATAGTTACAAACTCCGTGGCTTTCCCTTTTAGCGTTTGCTCAAAAGTGTCATCAGTTAACGCGAGCTTCTTTAACCTTGATAGTTTTTCAGGTGCTGTAGTTTAAAAGTTTGATTCGGCGAAACTGCTTTAATTACAAATTGGTTACCGTGGTCAAGGGAGGGGGCAGGCGGGGATGGATAGAGAATCAGCGATTCAAAAAATCTCACGTGACCACAAAAAAACCGGTATAAATATAGTTCAGTTACCTGTTCTTTTGGAGCATGAAACCAAGGGGAAAACTGCCTGATCTCAAACGTGGTGTCTCGAGCAACAGCGGACTTCCTGCAGGAGATATTTCTAATGTCACTGCACAATTCAGACACATTCCAGAAGTGAAGGCATTGTTCCTGTTTGCATATTTTTGCACCATGGGTTTGACAAAAGGCAACTTCCCTTCCTTTGGAGCAGACAGGACATATGACACACATTTCATATCTCATATTTTCCAGCCAGGGAAACTGATTG
>JAKSDK010000552.1 GCA_022360095.1 Phycisphaerales bacterium | reverse complement strand
CAGCGCCACGAGCAGGCCCGGATAGACCGCATGAATGAGCGCACCCTTTGGCACATACCGCAAAAGGGGCGGAACGGGTGTCGGTTCCGCCTGAGCAATCCCCTCCATACTGTCGAGGGAGGCGAGTTGCTCAAGAGAGGATAAGCGCCCTTTGCCCTTGGGGTCTGACGTTAGGTTGCGCCGCGCGGCATCAAGGTCTTTTTCGTCCATGCTTAGGCGAACTCGCCGAGCGCATCACCGGACGCATTACCAAGCTTGGCGCCGCCATCGCAATCGATGATGGTCCCTGTAATGTAATGCGCATTCTCACTCGCCAGATACATGGCAACGTCCGCAATGTCGCGTTTCTCGCCATAGCCGCGCATGGCAATGCTGCCTTTGACCGCTTCTTCCATTTCGGGTGTCGGCGCAAGACGCGCCATGCCTTCGGTTTCCGCAATCGGTCCTGGAGAAATTGCGTTCACTCTCACTCCTGCAGGGCCCCATTCCATCGCAAGGCACTGCGTCAGCATATTGATGCCCGCTTTCGCGGCACAGACATGGGACTGGAACATGGAAGGATTATGCGCCTGCGGGGCGGTAATGCTCATCAGCGACGCACCGGGTCGATTGAGATATTGGAACGATGCCCGCAGCACATTGAAGGTGCCAATCAGGTCAATATCCACCACTGTCTTGAACCCGTTGGACGACATGCCCAAAGCAGGCGCCACAAAATTGCCGGCGGCGCCTGACACGACTATGTCAATTTTGCCAAACTGCTCGACCGTCGTCGCAAATGCCTTGTCGACGCTCTCAAAATCGCGGACATCCGCGGCCATGCCAATGCCACCGTCGACCGTATCCGCCGCGGCAGTGATTTTCTCATGACTGCGGCTGATGATCAAAACCTTCGCGCCATTCGCGGCGAAATGCTGAGCAATTCCCAGATTGATCCCACTGGACGCGCCGGCGATAAAAGCGACCTTACCCTTAAGTGGTTGGTCTTTGAAGGCACTGTCCATCATCTGGCTCCCTGAAATTGGCTGATTTCACAGTAGTAAGCCGATAAACCTGACCAAACGCAAGGCCACAGATTCCGGGCAAACGGACCTCCGCTTTGTCGAAAGCCGCCCGACCGACTAGAATGACGCCACGCATGGCAGGAGCCCCACGTATGAAGACGACGCTTCTCATTCTTTCGCTAATTATGGCACTGGTCGCCACCAGCTTCTGGTTTGTCGGTGCCGACAAGCCTGTGCTTACGGCAGAGGCCCGCGAACAACTGGT
>JAKSDK010000367.1 GCA_022360095.1 Phycisphaerales bacterium | reverse complement strand
TAATTGCGCAAAGAACATCTAGTTTATCAAGCTCACAATCTCTTGTAGATTCGTTTCGTGCAAATACTAGTCACAAAATATTTTTCCAGAAACACTTTTATATAACGCAAGGTACAAACGCTGTATTTCTGATCGCTTTTTCAACAGTCAATGAACTATTTAAGTCTCCAGTTACATAAAAGTGAGGAAGTTCAAGAGAAGGTAGGCTTTTTTGTTCGTGTTATGTTCTTATCATTTCTGTTGGTTTTATCTCGCTACTTTCCTCAAAATGCCAATGCCTTTTTCTTTTTTTTCGATTCTTAGCTTGAAGGCGTTAGAATTGCTGCTTCCAAAATGTCTCCCATGATGGAAACCATCAACATGGTGAATATTAACATTATTGTTAAATGTCAGTTTTATATGTGCGGTTTGTAACTCGTTTTGATCCTTTTTTTTTTCGTTTTCAGTGTGTTCAATATGTTGACAGTACAGTCCTGCCAGAACTCGTTCCCAGACTTTCCGATCTGTTGCGAACCGGCATAGGACTGGGAACAAAGGTAACTTCAGTTCGTCAGGTTTTTTTGACAGTGAATTCCTGAGATGAGAAATAACAAAAAATGAGTAACGCGATTCTAATGTTCTTTAGGCAGGAAGTGCTGGTTTTGTTGTTTCCCTGACTATACAGTGTTCTCAAGATTTGACGCCCTTTGCTGGTAAGACTCCTATTACGAGTAGTTTCTGTACCTTATTATGGTCTGTTCAGTTGGAAAGAATACACACGGTTACTAATGAATGTGAACGAACAAAGTCGGTACGAAAAGTACATTTGTCGCGTTTCTCCCCATCTAAGTTATAACCGCCGCAATATATAGTACAACTCTATCCTAGTTCTGATGCTGAACTCGCTAACCATTTGGCCATTTTACATGAATGAGTATATTAATACAATAATATTTTTCGTCTTTTTTTAACCAACAGGAAAGCTTCTAAATGCATTGCTGTCAGGATTAAGTGATCGTAGCGCTTCTGTCAGGAAATCCTATGCCACAGCTATTGGACATTTGGTCAAGGTAACAACATACTGTGTTGACCTAAGAAACAAACACGTTAAAATTTGTTTCATTCAATCTCATTCCTTACGTGAATTTTGTAGCTATTGTGCACGTAGCGCCATAGATATGACTAATTGATGAATTGATCGCTTTTCAGGTCGCAAAGGACAGTAGCGTAGAGAAAGCTATTGATAAAATAAAGAACTGGTACTTTGAAAAAGAAGGTAACATTTACTGCTTGATGTGAAGAAATTGT
>JAKSDK010000721.1 GCA_022360095.1 Phycisphaerales bacterium | reverse complement strand
TTGAGGAGTTAAGGATTGACTTGTACAAAAACAAGGAGGTACCATGCTAATTTTCATTTCACTGTACTTCTCTTCAATACTTTTAATTCTTATTTCTTTTAGTCATTTTACAAATTACTGAATTTTTTTTTTATCCTGGCATGTTATTTTTGCAGAATACTGATTGTGATGATCTTTCCTTGCCTGCCTTGTACATGGGTGATTTTTTGAAACAATCAAAAGATAGTGCTGATGAAGCTGTGACTCTGCTGGACTGTTGTAGCGGGAAGGTGGATCATCTTAATTTAAAGCATGTGGTAGGATATTGATAAGTCTTGATTCAAAATTATAATAATGGCCACCTCACTACAATGGCCACTTCACTCGCTCACCTCACACTTTTCAAGTCTTTTTCTCCTGCCAGACAGATCCATATGGTCACTCTTTCTTTGAAGTAGAGATTGATGTCAACAACAACCTCATGAGATCTCAAATATGGAGACTATTTTTTCGCCTTCCCCTGGCAACCACACCCCCTATACCAATATTAGCCCACCCCTTGCTGTAAACACAGAAATTAACAGTCACTCAACAGTCATTTATTTACGTGTACCTCTTACGATAAAAAAGGCCTCCTGAAACCATACTATGAGCTTTAAAATCAAATGAATTTTGAATTTTGGGGAAATTTGTCTAAATTCCCTGTGGGGCAAAAAAAAATTCAAGAGGAAAATTTTAAATTGTGGGAGATTTGGTAACGGGAACAGGAAACCGGGGGATTTATTTAGCATCCATAAGTCTCCCCATCATCCGAGAGAGTTGGAATGTTTGTCGGGCTACCTTTTCATAATGGCAAGGGCCCATGTTAGCAGGGAGGGAGGGTGGCCAAGTGGTTAGTCAGTGCTAGACTTGCAGTTCACAAGTCCAGTAATGACAGCTAACCAGATTTGTCATTGGTTTTCATGAGCTACCTTGTATTTAGTGAAGTCCAGCTAGTGATCTGTTATCAATGCTGCATTCTGATTGGCAGAGCTACTACTAGGCTATATGTTATAGCCCACTAGTAGCGAAAAGCGACACTTTTTGGTGGCAAAAAAAGATTAAAGTCTAGCTTTAACTAGCTAAAGTTGTTTT
>JAKSDK010001204.1 GCA_022360095.1 Phycisphaerales bacterium | reverse complement strand
TATTACCAGTATTATTATTTTGTTACGGTCCACCCAATTGTAAACTAGATATTATATTTTACAATGGAGGTTCCAGTCCTATCACATCGCGTACAGTAAAGGTACTAAAACAAGACTTTCAGAGCATGATTAAGAAGCAAGTCAGAGATTTGTTTAAATGACATCAGTTTTTGCAAAGGGGAAAACCATCTGTTACATTTACATAATGTAATTATAATCTGTATTATTGGTCTTCAACTTTTGCCAACTTAAGCTCATAATAAAGGCAACAGAACAAGACTCGTAGAGCATGGTCAAGAAGCAAGAGATATATTTCAACGGCATCAGTTTTTTTAAGTAAAAGTTGAGGGAAAACCATCCATTAGTATTATCTAAATTCTTATTGGTCATTGACTTTTATAAACTTGATGGCTAGTGGGGTGTCTGTAAATAAAGTATCAAGTGCTGGTCAAGTGTATCAAGTAGCATCAAGCACAAGTGTGTGGAGGCAGCATGCCGAGCAGTTATGTTGTTGGACTTGTAATCCAAAGGCCCCTAGTTCAAGTCCCACCCTGACCACTAGCTGGATTTGTTGTCGGTAGTCATGAGTTGAGATCCTTGGTAATGCCTAAAAAATAGCCAACTGATTTGCCTCCTACTACAGACTAGTTGGGATTCTTTAATATAACTTTGTTATGTCCCATTTTCAAGGAAATAAATGATTTGTTTTATTATCCCTGAGAAGCCCCATAGTAGTAGTGGTTAATTAAGTACAGGACTGGTGTATTTTGATTTCTTACTTTCATGTAACTATAACAAACTGCGAGGCTGTTCTTGCAATTTGCCTTGTGTATACATGTACTTGTGAATCATGGTGAGAATTTGTTGATAGTTCAGGAGTTTCTGGTGTACTCCTTATGGTACATGTAATTTGAGTTTTGAATATGATGTGTTATGTTTCTATTTTCTTTAGTGGAATTTTAGAATAGACCAGATCAAGAAGGCATATACATATTCAGTCTGCGACATTACTATTGCAAGCCAACCAACTAACTGGCTAAGATCAGATTTCATTGATGTCAAGGATGCTAAAATGCTGAATGTTGAACTGAAGTACAATCTTCGTGGATGTCCAACATCTCAAAGTTCTCTCTGCAATCAGAAGTTAAGCATTTATGTTCTTCATGTAGAAAAAGAATTAGTTGGAGTTGATTTAAACCCTCTCACGACTACACTAACATACCAAAAGGTAGAAACAATTGTGCCAAAAGTCCTGCCTTCACCTAGAGAATTAAAGGAGTATGATTATGATAGTAAAATCATAACCGAAAAGGGAGGTGTGTATCTTGCGTTCTTAGACCGAGGAGCCTGTGTGTCATTATCACGTGTTATTGTGAGCTACAATTATTGCTCTGAGATTGGCAGTGTTTTGGTGAGATTTTCAAGGACAGCTGCTCCTGTGAATGACTCCTATCTAGAGGAACAAACAGGGCGTTGTACTGATGTTAACTCAATTAACAAAGTGAAACTGTCGGGAGTGTGCCTTAGTAGTGGAGAATGGAATATCACTGCTGGAATCAAATGCCTCTGTAAACCAGGCTATCAGCTTGTTAATGGATCTGACGAAAATGTCCTGGAATGCAGTGGTAAGAATTGTATTTTGCTTTTACTAATTAAAATAATAGTAGTCAAAGATTATGGTGCTCAGTCTTTAAGGGCCTTAGGCACCTAGTGGGGTTACTTATTAACAATAGTCAAAAATTTCCTGATCAGGCTTTGATCTATGAAATACATGTTCAGAAAGAAAGAGATTAACCTACAGAGTATTTAAGAAGGAAAATGATTTTTTCTTATTGCCATGTATAGTTTTTCCATTTGAACTTAGTTCGATACTTTGTCAAGTTTGTTGTTTGACCCAGCAGTCAGTCTGCTCAGCCTACATCTAGTGTTTGGATTGGCCTGTGTTGCAGCCGTCCTGCGCACTCGACTAAACCATTTATATAGTCCGTTTGTGAATTAGTGCACAAAAGCTGGTTCTAATATCCTGAAGAGTTGCAAGGACATATGTGAGTGTTTCTGATAGGCAGTTTCTTACGGGTTTCATGATTGGCCTAATTCTTATGTGTGTGTGTGATTGTTGAGCACAGTGACTTGTTAAAATCACAGAAGGGAGTTGGTAAGGATCGTTTACTGTAAACAATGAAAAAGGTTTTGGAACTTTAAAACCTCCTTCTGAGTAGTGCTTGGAGAGATTCTTCAAGGCCAGAATTTGCTTGTAAATTTGCTGACTGGTTTTCCAGCATCTTCCAATCTCT
>JAKSDK010001305.1 GCA_022360095.1 Phycisphaerales bacterium | reverse complement strand
TTAATAGAGTACCACAATGAAAGAGATGATCATCACAGTCATAAAGTAATATGGAAATTCACCCTATCATAGTCATGAAATTTTAGGGGGTTAATTTGCAATGGTTTGAAATGCTATTCGACTGTGGTGATCATATCTTCATTTAAACTATTACTACTACTTACTGTTGCTGGGTTAGTCTCCCTCCACAATGAGCCTTCCCACAAGCTTAAACCTTGATAAAGTGTCCAATTGTGTGCTCAGTTTTCAAAGAACTGTAATGGAGGCCATACCCCTTCTTTCTTTAAAACTGTGTTTTATTTGAAAAGGATTATCAATATAAGCCTCTTTTTCTGGACACAGATGCTCTACACCTTACTGTATGAGTCAGCTTGATGCAATCAATGAACTGTTTCCCCCTGGCAAATCTACATGCAGATCTGAATTTTTTGGGCATATTACAGTCAAGCCAGGGCAAGCATACTCCCTAGATTGCATTAATGAATTTATTATTCAAATCCTCTTGTGGCTGATTAAAGATTATACATGTAGATTCAGTTTTGCATTCTTATCTGCATAATGACTCACTGACTCTGACTCTGCTCATTCTGCATGTTTATTATTAATGAGCATGCATAATGAGCAGTGCATTCACACACACGAGGTATTGATCAAATTTCTACTAGTTTAGTTTTCTTGTGATTTGATGTAATTAATGTCTCTGAAATACTTTTGCCAAATCTAAGGTATTTCAATCTGACCAAATACAGACAAGGTATTGTAAAAAAATCACTGCTCACTACACATGCAGGTATGCAGAATGGAATTGGATACTTGTTGCGGCATCAACTAACAGATGCAACTTTCGAATGATGAATTCATTAATATAATCTTTGGGAGTACGCTTGACCTGGCTTGACTATCTTAGGGTTTTTAAAGTACATCTCTACTATGATTAAGGTCTTTCTTTTGCATGAGTTTGGTGATCTCATGAGAATGCCCCTTTTGTATAGCTAAATCATGTACTTAAAAATAAAGCTTTTAACAAAGAAACGCTTTTA
>JAKSDK010000316.1 GCA_022360095.1 Phycisphaerales bacterium | reverse complement strand
GTCTCCATGCTCAACCAGGCAAATGGACTGCGGTGTCCGGTGCCCGAAGGTGCGTTCTATGTCTTTCCCTCGTGTGCGGGCACAATCGGTAAGACGGCACCGTCCGGCAACGTGATCGAATCGGACGCCGATTTCGTTACCGAACTGCTGGAAAGCGAAGGGGTTGCCGTGGTGCACGGCTCCGCTTTCGGACTGGGTCCGAATTTCCGCGTTTCTTATGCCACGTCAACCGAGGCGCTGACGGAAGCCTGTACCCGCATTCAGCGGTTTTGCGGAAATCTGAAATAAAAAGCCAACCGCTTGGACGTTCGTATTGAAAATGCCGCGATATCGGTCGCGGCATTTTATTGTGGCGATTCGGAGAATGCGTCTTATCTGAGGGAAGACGATCGCCGGTCATAGGAGGCGGTTGTCTTGTCACAACCGAAACATCGGCCGTTGAGGAACTGCATCCGCCAGGGTTACCTGGCCGCAGCAAACGCGGCATCCTTTGATAAGGCCGTTCGAATTCAGGGATATCAGCACAATGAAACGTGGTCTTATTTTCGGGCTTATTGCCGCAATCGGCCTGTCAGCAATGCCAACACTGGTGAACGCCGCACCCAAGATAAAAGTCGGTGTACTTCGCTGCGATGTCGCCGGCGGCACCGGGTTTATTCTCGGCTCGTCGAAGGAGCTTTCCTGCACCTATACACCGGCCGGAAGCGGACCGATCGGCACCTATAAGGGCAGAATCAATCGCTTCGGCCTGGACATCGGCAGAACGCGTGCCTCGCAACTGGTCTGGGGCGTGCTGGCTCCGAGCAAAAGTGTCGGACCGGAAGCCTTAGCCGGCGAATATGGCGGCGTGTCGGTCGAAGCCACCGCCGGTGTCGGGCTTGGCGCAAATGCCATGATTGGCGGGTTTCAAAAGTCTATTGCTTTACAGCCGGTTAGCCTTCAAACCCAGCAGGGGGTTGATATTGCCGCAGGAATTTCATCGCTCACATTAACGCCCCAATAGCGGAGATCAATCGCCCCAAAATGTGGCAAAAATGCCAAGAACGAGTCCAAACTGACCTTGCGTTAGTATTTTTGGCAAAGGAGCATTGATTGCGCTTTTTTCCCGTGCTTCTATGAGGTCTATTAATGGTTTGTTAACCAAATGGATCATCGGGTTGCGCCCGGTGCCTTTCTAACATGCAGCGACAGCATTGGCTG
>JAKSDK010001798.1 GCA_022360095.1 Phycisphaerales bacterium | reverse complement strand
TACACTGTTTTTTAAAAGCAATGAACTGTTATTTGTATTTACCCCTCTAAAACTATTTATTTTATTTTATTCCGATAATCATTATTGTTCATTTAGAGGTGGCAGCATTTTCCGCCGAAAATTGACATATGTGCAAATTTGTTGTTTTTTAATCATGTACTTATTGGTTTTTGCACAGTCAAGTATCAAGATTTTACCTTCGTTCTCATTTGTTTTATGTCTCGCAGCAATGTTCAACTCATTTGCTTCCTCCATTGCTATTTCATCAGACGAATCATCCACATCTTCGTCTTCGCTCTCTTTCTGACCTTCAATTTCATCTCGTTCGCCATTTTCGTCTCCATCAAGATCGTTGTCATCATCATTGTTATATGCATCTCCATTTTCACTATCTTCCTCTTCATCTCTTCTATCGCCTGGATATTGATACTCAGTGTTTATCTCATGCCCATCTTTGCCATTTTCGTCTTCCTCATAAAGATCGTTGTCATCTTCATCACCATCTTCATCTCCATCTTCACTCTTTTCCTCTCCATCCTCTCGATCGCCTGTATCTTGACCTTCATTTTCTATGTCATCTTCATCTTCTTCCACCTCAGCCCAACCATTTTCATCAACAACATTGTCACCATCGCCCTCGACCACAATGTCAGTTTCTTTCAATCAAAGCACCCTATGTAAAACCATTATCAAAATCTTCACCCAAAAAGTCTTTCAGTTCCACTGCCGTTCCTTTAGGTACTGTATGAGAGCTGCAGAAATCTAGTGACAGAGCAGCACACAGAACAAATAAAAGGTTGGCAAATCATTGAGCTGCCAACATTGTCTCTCTGCACTCGATTGGCCGAAAGCATCTAGCAAATCCCCGCTGAAAGACAGTTATCTGCCTCTTCCACCACAGAGCCGTTTTAATCTACTGTTGGAGTCAGGTCTACAAGAAAACATACTCCTCGATATCAGACTATTTACGTAGATGAGTAATCCTAAAATTACACTGTCCTATTTTAGTGATAAGTAAGAAACTCCAAGTTTATGTTTTCTATTTTTGCATGGGTTAACATCAGCTCAGTTTGAATATTCAAGAAAATTAAATGGAACTTACAGACAAGCTACCTCTTTTAGGTGTGTCAATCGACTGTTATCTGAACTTCAGCAACCATATTAACAGCATAACCAAGAAAACTAGTCAAAGGATTGGGGTTCTCATTAGGCTAAAAAACCTTATACCAACATGCGCGAAGCTACAACTGTTGAAAGAGGCCACGCTTCCTCATCAAACCCATTGCCATTTCTCCTAGCACTTTTGTAGAGAAGGTGACAGGAGGAAACTGGAGCACATTCAAGAAAGGGGGCTTAGGGCGATATTCAATGATAAACAATCTGGTTATGAAGAACTGCTAGCAAAAGGAAACTTACCCTCGTTCGGGTATCTACCACAAAGAAACCATGACTTATTCACACTAAGCACCTCACCCTATAATATTAGAAATGCTGATTTTATTCTCTCTCGGTTTTCGACTGTTACTTTTGAAAAGTACTCCCTTCGCTTTACAGGACCCAACCTACGGAACTTTCATCTGAAGCAAAAAATATCTTATCCCTAAAGCAATTTATAATTAAACTCTTCATTCGCAAGGCCGATCTGTCCAACATTCTTGACACTCACTGTAAAAATTATAAAATATGCACCAAGTAGTAGTGCAAGTTTTAGATATAAAAACTGTAAAATCTTTATAAGGTAATTTATTTATTTATTTATTTATTTATTTATTTATCTATTTTACATAGTGTTAGTAGGTATCTTAAATTAGTAGGGGGGACTTTTTCCCCAGCTATTTTCTTAAGGATACGTAAATAAAGTTTTCATTCATTCATTCATTCATTCAAGTGACTGAATAATCACTTATTTCTACAAATAGACCTTCTCGAGAAAACCTATTATACACTGTACGTCAGTGAAGGATCGGGAGTTAATGAAACGGTGAACGTGATAGCATGTGTACTGACGCCCCCCGTCCTCTAAAAAAAATCGGGGAGAGAGACGTCTGTGAATCGGAAAAAAAAATCAAACATGAAAACAACCCCACTCCCCTGGAATTTAAAAGCTCTTCCAACTGCATACCAGATGGTAGCCCAGTTTCCGTGCAACAACATGACACCCAGCTAGACCCCCCCCCCCC
>JAKSDK010000515.1 GCA_022360095.1 Phycisphaerales bacterium | reverse complement strand
CTGTTGCTTTTTATAAAGTCACCGTCAACAGATCCAAATGTTCTCTGATTCTGTCTTAACTGTTCCAAACGGAGAAATATTTTTAGACAGAATTTGTTTAAAATTGGAAATAGCAGACGCAACATCAAATTGCTTGTGACTGGATATGTAATCAACTATCTTACCGCAGTTTGTCATATGCTTAACCGCAAGGGAGGCAAATGGCCGTGGGATTTTAACGCTTGGGAAAATGCCTGCTGTGAATTCCTGAACCGGCCTAAGCCTCTCATGCTAAAATTAATATCTCAAAATGAATACGAGCGCGAACTGGCAGCCAGTGAAGATCTTAAAGTGCTTGTGTAATATGAGAATACTTTCCGATGTTCATAGTGAGTCTCGCTGCTGCATTCTGAATACCTTGCAATTTGACAATCTTTGACTTAGGGCCTGTTTACATGGAAGAGGGGGACCCCAGATAGGTGGGCACCCCACCTATCATGTAAACGTGATCAAATAAAAATGAGAGATTATATGGACAGGCCGGTTACCCCACCAAAGGGGGTTACCTCACCTACCTGGGGTCCTCCACTTCTATGTAAACAGGCCCTTAGGCAAACCAAACAGAAGACCGTTGCAATAGTCCAAGCGATTAGTTATAAATGCATGAACGGATGTCAATAAAGAACCACGGGATAAAAACTTTCTAATGCACCTAATATTATGTAAATGACAAAAGCTGAATTATAAAGTTAAGTAACATGTGTTGACATACTCTACTGACTATCAAACCATACGCCGAGATATCTAATACACAAACTTGGATCAATGTCATATTCACCGACAGTAACACTACACGCTGTATTAATCTTAGCTAGTTGCTGCCTAGTTCCTGTTAACAAAAATTCTGTTTTATCATCAGTAATCATTAAGCTATGGGGTCGTTGGTTCTTCACTCAAAGGAGCGTGGAACGAATTGAAAAGACAGGGAGAAATGACATAGGTTTACTTAACCTATCACAAATTCTTCAGACTCTGTTTGAACAGATCTACAACTTTTATCATGCTTTGGTATTTTGACCAATCAATAGTAGAGACTGAAACTCGTAGGAACGCGTTCCCAATCTGGTGTTTTATAGCAAGTTTCCTGAAGGAAATTTATTCTTTTCTTTATTACCTAAAAATTATTTTTGCCGTGCTTTCATAATTTGAATTTTCTGTTTTGTAGCCCTGCCATAACTTCACAAATGAAAAGCTCAAGATCTCAAAGTAACCAGAAGTATTAATTTTACTACAAAGAGCGGTCCAGTGCCGTTCTGTGCACATAGTTTGCATTTTAAAATAAAATTTATATGAGCTGCATGTATGCAGCCTTTCTGCAGCCTTTCTTCTGATCTTAAGAATTTGTTATCTAAGTATCATGTCGTTCTTAAAAGTATCAAATGTGCTGCTTTACAATAAAAAAATAATACTTAACTAAATTCAACCTACCTTTGCTTAGAGGGAACAAATAACTTTTTAGAACTAGTTAGATGCTCGTCACGACAACCAATTCATGAAGTATAAATAACAGGTTGATCCAGTTTG
>JAKSDK010001566.1 GCA_022360095.1 Phycisphaerales bacterium | reverse complement strand
CATACACCTTCGAAAAAATATCGTATATTACAATTTGAGTAATCTTTACGAATTCTAAAGCCTGAAATAAACAATAATAATAATCATTATTATTATTACTTATTGTCAGTATCCTTGCTTCTTTACATCAGTGTTACCATAATTCCGCCAATAGCCATACTCCACCATTCGATACACACATCCCCACAATCCCTCCCACTCTTGATTCGCACAGACGAAAAGACTAGTGCTCGAAACGTCAATTTTTCAATCACTGTTAGCCTCCAACGCATGCAGACGTTGGTTTAGGAGGATTGCGTGACGAACCAAAAGAACGTGTGCGAGGAGGGAGGCTAAATCACTACACTATTGAATTGACTTTCTTCACTGGACTTCAATTGATAAAACCAAATTTCTGTGATTCACTCCCCACTCCGACAAAGTAAGCAGCGCTACGGTTTGTTATGAAACTAACCCCTTCGAGTAAAATAATAATAGCCTGCATAGCAAGCATTCTCCTCCGAACAAAGCATAAAAATTGAAACAAAGGTAAGAAAATGAGGAGGGGAGGGAGGGAGGAAGGACCTTCCCCTCCCTTTCTCACGCCTTGTTTTGCTCTCTGCCGCTCGGGAAGCCTTTTTGCGGAGGTTTATAAAATGATACCTTCCTACTTCTTTCGCGCAAATTAGAAAGAATAAGGGTCATTCAAATATCATTATAATATTATGAGGGATAACCTAAAAAGAGTAAAGATATCAGCAAAAAGTTCTTTTAAATAAATAACATCTGTGTACTTATTATAACCATTCTGTTTTGCAGGAAGTTGCTGCTGAAAGCTGAAGAATCAGACAGAGAAAGGGCATCAGTTCAGAAATCAAATCGGGATAAATACATATATATAGTTAAATAGTGTAATTGGGACTGAGGAAACTAACAACACAACCATATTATGAACATGTTATACCATTGCAGGATTTCTCATCGAGTCCTTTAATATTCAACGCCTGAAACCATATTAAAAACAATTTGAGTTGGACACGTTTAGATACGTGTTAATGAAAACGTTTTTCAAAATGCATGCAAATGTCAAGGAAATAACCATAGCCCTCATCACACTCGTTCCAGTGCGCCCGGTCGCTTTACCACATAACATATTCACAATAGTCCATTTTCGAGTTCGCTATGAAGACGCATTTTTGCAGGCTTAGCCTCCATCTGAAGTAATAAATACACAAATTCCAACGAGAAAAAGACCTGTTTATTACTCTGTTTATTGTTTATATTCAAATTTCAAACAATTACTTGCAGGAATTTCTCAATATTTTACTTTATGTCGAGGTTAACCCTGTATGAATGTGTCCTAAATGTTTGTATTCAGCGGTAATTTTTAATTCGAAACTG
>JAKSDK010001007.1 GCA_022360095.1 Phycisphaerales bacterium | reverse complement strand
GTACTAAAAGTATATATAGACTGGACATGCTCGTTGCCGTTTTTACTGAACCTTTGCTTTTTGCCTTTCACATTAAACTTTACATATTGCGGGTTCCACTAGTACTGCCTCATCCCAACTCATCACGCAACTTCGACTTTTTTTATGGCACTCTCGCAAATGGGTAGCAAGCCAATCGAGTCTGTGTATTAACAAAAGTTAAGTATTTGAAGTTATAAACTAGCTACCTTGCCCGGACAAAAATTTTCTCTGGCCTGTTATGTTGGTAGGAACAGTAAGCTAACGTTTCTATTTACATAAGGTCAATTTATGCAATTTTTTTCCTTTTTCACATGTGAACAGAGGAGAACTAACTGAACTTGCTGCTGTGGCAGTTTCAAAGAATTTATCAGGACCAGAAAGTACGAAGTGGCCAAGCTATAAATCACTTAGCAAAAACTTGCTATTTCAGGAAATATATCCCAGCTACTTTCAGGGGTCCGAGAAATATTATTCAACATTGTCCTTTTGTTAATATTTTTAACACTTCAAGTGGGTCATCTCTTTGTTACTGTTAGTCATTTGCTTTAATAAAAACCGCAATAGTGTGGCTTCATTCCTGTTTGCCCGTAGATAACATGTTAATCAATTCATATCCATAAATATGAACCAGACCGAAAGCAATTTGGGATGGACAACTAGAAAAGTTAAGGGGAAGAGTGGGAGGATTAGAGTTTCTCCTTTGTACGTTTATTTATTTTTTTTTGGTTTGCTTTATATGCATGTTTATTTTCTTAGCTTGTATGTATTCTGCATTTTCCAGCTGTTTGCATTTTTTTGTCACAGCTTTTTTTCATAACGGTCCCCCCCCCCCCTATTTAGGGAAATATTTATTATTGCTGTTGAAAATTTTGAACGATTTTCAATGAAAAAAAAACTTAAAAGCTCTGTGATGAGATTAAGATGGCTTCCTTCACATAGTTTACAAATCAAAGCTAATCAAATAAGTCCTGAGAAGCAAAATAAT
>JAKSDK010000651.1 GCA_022360095.1 Phycisphaerales bacterium | reverse complement strand
ATCAATCACAGTTTATATACCCTGTACGTTGGAGTACACCACATCCTTCTTTGGTATGTTACCATACGTCGGTTCAGGTTGAGGTACACCAAACTGTGTAATATCTGCGTACTCAGTCCCCTCATAAGCTGGTCGACGGATCAAGGGCCGAGCAGGTGCAGCTTCGGTAGCAGCAGCAGCAGCAGCAGCAACAGGCTGGACACTGGGTCTAACGTCATGAAGTTCCGCGTAGTTCAGCTCCCCGGGGTGCTGAAAACATAAAAAAGGATGGTATTCAAAGGAGGATATAGCCATCTTCCCAGCGTGCCTTTCGCCTATTTCGGGGTCATTGTTTCCGGTCTGTGTTATGAAGACATCAATTTTACCTAAAGTTTCGGAAACAGTTTCGCCGCTTTAAGGATGAGGTACGGAGGTGAAGTAGGTCTTAGCGTATCTTTCATTAGGATGACAGAATGATTTCTTGATTAAATTATCTTGTTTTCCGCAAGATTTGACCGTGTGACCTTTCTCTCGTCATGCGTCGCTGTTAATCTGTTGTATGCATGGTTGTATTCAACAATAAAATTCTTTCTCCTTTTTTTTTTAGTGACACTCAAACACAAACAAAAAAATTGGAACACTGTTTTTTTTAACTTTAACCAGCAAACTGTAAAAAAGGATCAACAAACGGAACACCATCAAAACACTTGGCTTCAAATGAATCATTAGCTGACAAAATAGAGATTTAGCTGTCGGGACATAATATTGTATAGAGAAAGGTTCGCCAACACTAACAAATTCTTGAAAGTTACGTAGAGTTTTCGAAACCACTGGGATCCCGTCATCAGTGACCTTTGCTGTTGTTCGCTGCCTCCTTTTGTTGAAGCTGCAAAATTTTATCATTGATCGCAATCCTGTGATCTCAAATCCTTTGTTCTGTGTCTGAACTCCATCGTCTGGGCTAGTGTGAAAATTGTTGGCCAGGAGAACCACCTGTATTTCACGGAAGATTCTTGAGACCATAAACATTCATAATTCTGGCTGTAAAAGAAAGCTTTGAGCGATTTTCTTGCTTCGAGTTCATCTTTGAAAAAAGAAAACAGCGGAAAGCCGGCT
>JAKSDK010001898.1 GCA_022360095.1 Phycisphaerales bacterium | reverse complement strand
TAAAGAGGTTTGACTTTATTACTTTTAAACATTCATTGGTTCACTTTGTGGTTCACTCAACTTGTTTTTTCTATGTTCCCACCAATGGCGTAGCTCCACCGTTCGATATGTAAACCACGCAGAATCACTTGATTCGCTGTGACGAAGAATTACGCTTAGCTTGCGAAAAATACCGCCATCTTTCCTTGTTCCCCTTAGCCCCTTAAACCCCAAGATCTACATATCGATTCTCCACACTGATCTCCATACATTTCTTTTAAAAATAGTGGAGAGAATTTGGTTGAAGATCAAAGAATTCTCCCTTTGGTAATCAAATTAGTAATTCTCATAACCTTTACTCTTGATGATCTGCTGATGTTGTTAGGAGAAAATTGATTTTAGTCACTCTTGGGACCTAAAGGGTTAACCAAGCTTTCGTCTTAATATCCCATATTCTTGAATATTCTTTCTTATTGTCATGTTCTCAGCGGACTCAAATTCAGCTGCTTTGTGCTGCTGAATCGATTTTGTCAGTTGAGAAGCCGCTACCAGATTTAACTATAACATATTTCACGCCCGGTTCTCGTTCTTGGTGCTTAACTCGTCCTCCGCTGCACGCTTGGTGAACTAAGTAATGGTAACAGGACTAAGTGGAGTCCAGTTAAAACACAAGATATCCCGCAAGTTTCTTTTTGCTCAAAGTGAAAAAAAAAAACATTCAAGTGTGCGCGGGCGCGATGGCACGCACTGTTCTGATGGCGCGCACTCTCCTATGGGAATGACGCGTACTGTCCTCTTATAGTGTGCTATAAATTCTGAAATCAGGACAGCTGATAGATTGGAGAATTTTGTTATGTAATTACGCCTATTCCACAGTACATCAATGTTTTCGAAACAAAGTAAATCCAGGAGTGGTTTCGGGGTTTTGAAATGTTTGTGGTCTATTTTTCAAATATTTTTGCAATTTAACAGGTCATTTTGAAGTTAAGGGCAAGACTGGGACAATGTCGTCTCGAATGTCATTTTGGGACTGTTTCGAGAACGCTATCAGCTCTTTCATTAGCTATAAGGAAGTCGCACGGGAAACTGGGTCCAAATTTGTTCCCCAAAATAGCCCCATAGTGCAATTCGGCACGGCATTGAACCAGTCTCAAGCGGAGCTCGAACATGTCTTATTTAGTTTATCTTATTTTTTTTTTTTAATGTAGCGGAAAATTATGTTGGCTGTTATTTGAGTGGTCCATTTAAGGCATGTGGAGACTACGGCAAGAATTCCCTGACCCCGGAGATCTGTACCACTTGCTGCGGCAAGGCAGGCTATGCATACTCTGCTGTCAAACGTGGAGATCAGTGTCTCTGCAGTGCCTCCGTTGACGCCGTCAATAAGGTGGGCGAACCACAATGCGATGTGCCATGCACAGGCAACCCAATAATACAATGCGGTGGACGATCTGCCTACAGCGTTTACAATGCT
>JAKSDK010000611.1 GCA_022360095.1 Phycisphaerales bacterium | reverse complement strand
GGTTCCACCTGGCTCATTATCGGTTTTGGCAATATTGGGGAGCGCATTGCTGCCCGGGCCAAGCCGTTTGGCGCGACCATCATTGGCGCACGGCGATCGGACCAAGGTCATCCGTTGGCGGATCGTATGGTGAAGCAAGAGAATATCATGAATGAACTCCCGAATGCGGACGTGGTGGTTCTGGCATGCCCGCTCAATGACGCGACGCGTGGTATTGCGGATGCGCGCTTCTTCCAAGCCATGAAAGAAGACAGTATTTTGGTGAATATCGCTCGGGGCGATCTTATAGAGGACGAAGCGCTCGTTACTGCGCTTAAAACCGGGCGTCCCGGTTTTGCCGTCCTAGACGCTTTCTCAGAAGAACCGTTGCCCAAGACGCACCCATTCTGGAAGCACCCGAATATCATCGTGACGGCGCATACATCAAATGCAGGCAGTCGTGTGTTGGAGCGTGGGGATGAGCTTTTCGTTGAAAACCTGCGGCGGTTTCTTTCAGGCGACCCGCTGCGAAACGAAGTGGATCTTGCGGCCCAATTTGGCGATTGAAGGAGCGTTATGAGGCATGTGGTGGTGACCGGCGCCTCGACCGGCATTGGAAAAGCCTGTGTCGCCTACCTGACGGCGCGGGGCTTTATTGTGTGGGGCAGTGTCCGCCGGCAGGAAGATGCGGATCGGCTTAAGCAAGAGTTCGGCGATGCCTTCCGCCCGCTTATGTTCGATGTGACCGACCCATCGGCGATTACGTCCGCAGCCGCTGAAGTTGGTGCAGAAATTGGAACAAACACCCTTGCCGGGCTCGTGAACAATGCCGGTGTCGCGGAGTCAGGCCCCCTTAAAGACATCGACCCAGAAAACATCCGGTCACAGATTGAGATCAATGTGATTGGCCCGCTGATGGTGTCGCAAGCGTTTGTGCCCCTACTTGGGGCGGATGGCGGGCGAAAGGGGGCCCCCGGCCGCATCGTCAATATGAGCTCGGTTTCCGGTAAGCGGGCAATGCCGTTTTTGGGGCCTTACGCTATGTCGAAGTTTGCCCTAGAAGCCCAATCCGATGCCTTTCGCCGCGAGCTTATGATGTATGGCATTGACGTCATTGTCGTAGAACCCGGACCCATTCTGACACCGATTTGGGACAAAGCAGCCGGAATCGACGTGTCAGTTTATCAGCAGTCGGATTACTTCAGCATTCTGGAAAAGTTTCAGGCGGCGACGCTCGAGCGTGCAAAACAGGGCCTGCCGGCGGAAGAG
>JAKSDK010001077.1 GCA_022360095.1 Phycisphaerales bacterium | reverse complement strand
GGCGCGACGATGGCCGCGAGCCAATACGCATACGTTCAATCAGGTCAATCGGAGTTGCGGTGCGGAAGTAATTGATGAACTCCGGCGTCTCGTACACCAAGTTGCGGTAGGCACGCCGGCTTTCCGTGGAAATGACGTCCATCATGTCGTGCCACGCCGGCTCGTCGTTGCCGCGATGGCGGGGGATCGCGGTCGCAAGTGCCACGGAACCGATAACTTGCTCAAGCGTGCGCAGGGCGATACCTCGTAGACCGTATTTCTCGTTGATAATCTCGCCTTGTTCAGTGACGCGCAGGCGGCCATTAACGGTACCTGGGGGAGCGCCCAAGACGGCCACGTGTGTCTTACTACCACCGCGGCTCACGGTGCCGCCGCGACCGTGAAACAGCGTCAACTCGACGCCTTGTGACTCCACAGCTTCGACCAGCGTTACCTGGGCGTTTTGCAGCGCCCATCGCGCAGACGCAAGACCGCCATCTTTGTTGCTGTCGGAGTATCCAATCATCACAGTTTGACGGTCGCTGCGCGTTCGCAAATGCCGCCGGTAAAAATCAGTTTCCAGCAGGGTCGTGAGAATCTCCGGGCCGCGATTCAAATCGTCAACCGTTTCAAGCAACGGTGCAACGTCGAGCGGTATGTGACCACGCTTGTCATGCAATTCGCCCAACTCGGCAAGCAACAATACGGACAGGATGTCGTCCACGTTTTGGGTCATGCTGACGATGAACGGGCCTATGGAACGTGGCCCATACTTACGACGGCAAAATGCGATCGCCTGGAATACAGCAATAGTCTTGCGCGCTTGCGTCGAGAGGTGTACCGGCAGGCCTTCGCGCGATTCGATCGCTTCAATAATGCGGGCTGCGCGAGCTTCCGGTGTACGTTCTTCCCAGTCGTCTTCTCCGAGAATCTCGCCAATGACGTACCGATGTACTTCTGCATCTTGGCGAACATCAAGCGTCAAGAGATGAAAGCCGAACGTGTCAATTCGCCGTAACAAGCGAGTCACAGAGAACAAACCGGCGTGTTCACCCTTGTTGTCCTCAAGACTCTTGGCAATTAACTGAATGTCTGCACGAAATCTTGGTACCGTTTCATACGGATATGCATCATCGTCGTAGGTTGACTGGAGGCGCGCTTGAATGAGGCGCAGAAACACCCGATACGGCATGTTTCGGTGCCGTGCCGGCACCGCGTGATACGCATTTTGAAACATTCCACGGTATTGCTCGATTCGCTGCAACACATCTTCGTTGACCGGAATGCTGTCCAGCGATTGACTTAATTTTGCAGAGATTGATGCGCATTCGTTGTAGTACAAGTCGAGAATCAGCGAACGTTGCCGGGCCAACGTCGACCGTATCGTCTTCGCATTGACATTGGGGTTGCCGTCCATGTCGCCACCGACCCACGATGCATATTGCATAATTGGCGGTACTACAAAATCTTTGGCGCCATCCGGGTAGATTCGCTCGATCGCCGTCTCGATGTCCTCGTATAATGGCGGCGTTGCCCTGTACAACACATCTGTCAGAAAGAACAGTACGTGCTCCAACTCATCGGCCACGGTCATCTGTTCCGATGGATGTTCCTCTGTTTGCCACGCCGTTGTAACCAACAAGCGAATGTTTGCTAACGACGCTTTGATTTCTTGCGGCGTCATC
>JAKSDK010001852.1 GCA_022360095.1 Phycisphaerales bacterium | reverse complement strand
GTTCACACAGGATTCTAACTCATGAACTCCAACGTTTCTTCAGGGGTATTTCTGCGCGTATAATAAGGCAACTTAGTAATTTGCAGTTGTGGGCTTGACTTGCTTTGTCTCCAAAGTAAGCCAGTTCGGTAGTATTTAATCCGTGCGTTTGACAGATTTTACTGACAAAATACGGACATGACAAGACGGGTATTCCAGGTGTTTACATAGTTTCAAGAGACTGTTGTTGTTGTTTTCAGAAACTGTAATACCTCTTCACTTTGATGTTCGGTCTGGTCTATTACGTCAACGGAAATCAAAAGGAAAGGGCCGCGTACAGACCGACAAAGGTGAGTAATGATTTCTACGTGAACATCTAGTACAAAACCTTTCATAGGATGGTGAAATTTTATTTAAAATGGTCCCAAACGTTTGTGAAAGCCCTGTTATTAAAGAATGATGTGTATAGTTTATCTCCTTTTGAAGTAAAATGTTGTTGTTGAAAAAATAGGCCCACCATCAGCTCAAGCAATGAAAGTAGCCAATACTAAAGCAGCAGAACATGATGTAAATAAATTGACAGTCCGTTTAGGATCTGGGTTGATTACTGCTGGTATGTTGAATTTAATGAAGTACGTATTCAAGAACTTCCATGAAATAGAGGCACTGACCTATGTTTTTAATCAAAATTATGCCACTTCTCTGTTGCCTACGTGAAGACGTCTCCTATTTCCTTTGTTGCAGGTGGGAAAGGGACGTCTGCGTAACGCCGTCGCTAATCGTGTTCCAGCGTCCCGCTGGCAGGGTACTGATTTCGCATAAATTATGAAATAGTATCCGCTGACAAGCGTGTGTGCGTCACAACCAAAGTTCACCAGTGTGAAAAAAATGGCGGACTTTCAGGCTGCGTTTAACGTCGCGTCGCTTTATCCGGAGCAGGAAGAGAGCTTAAAGGCTATATGTGACGGTAAAAATGTATATGCAAGTCTTCCGACTGGATATGGGAAATCTTTGATTTTTTACGCGATTCCAATCATCGCTGATGTAATGTTTGATCGTCCTCGTGGAACAAGC
>JAKSDK010000421.1 GCA_022360095.1 Phycisphaerales bacterium | reverse complement strand
GATCTTTGTTTGTCAAAACTGTCATTTATATTCGCTCTGAGGAAGGGTATCGCTCGAAAAGTCAGCTGGCTTTCTAGTGGTCAATTCAAATTTTTCGGTTTTACAGGCCCAACAATGCAACACCCCAGTTTCCCTTCATAACAAAAAGATCGGATAGCATACTTTTGACGCTTTCTGTAGAAGGGGTGACATCATCAGCTTGCTAATGATAATCTAATTCCGGCTCAGTTCTTTTGACAATTTTGGCCGTTTAACGGTTATTAACAACTCGACTACAAACCGAGTCCAAACTCATCATAGACTTATAGGCATTCAGATACACACTGTTTTCCATTTCAATGCTTTTTATTTAACTGTCCCTGTCAGATTTTAATCAGCAAGCAAGAAACAAACTAAACTAAGGCATCCAAATTCTTCACTGCATTCTATGGCTTCTTCAGCTGCTTTATGGAGACACCACGTGGACGTGGTTCTGTAGCTACTGGGGTGGTTGTACCTCCTCAATGAGGATGCGGCTGGTCGAGATGTACCCAGCGTAGGCATCAGAATCGCTCTTGTAACCATGACCGCAGCCTCCCACCGCCAAACCAACTCGCACGGCTCCTTTGCCAATCCCCTCACAGTATCCTCCAATCTGACTGTGCTTGTGAATGTTGATATCTTTGCTGCTGACGTGTCGACCAATAACATCAACTGCATCGATTGTGTTTGGTTTGGAACATTCAGCACCATTGAATGTGAAAAACCAACGCTTACAACAGCCCACGCAGCAACAAATCCTGAAGTCGCCATCAAACTCGACCTTCAAAGCTGTATTATCGGCTTTCTTGACAAAATGGCAGTCCTTCAAGAATAACAAGAAAAATTAGGATTCTGAATATGAGAAGTATTATCAGATTTTATGACCGTGTTTATTATGAAAGTTATAATTTTCGTCGTTTTAAAGATTTAGATAAAATGTAACGATTCAATGGTTTGAAGATGATGATGATGATGACGATTGTAGCTAGGGGCTTGGGGTTAACAGCAATGCTTTACACAACCGTCCAAACACAATTCTCCGTATTTATTGATGGCATACGCTTTACTTGGCTTATTTATTTATTTTACATTTGTAAATGTTAGTGAAAAAGAGTAGCGCAAAAAGGAATGTGTAGCAGTTATCCGCCACGAAATATAAATTATAATTATTATCATACAGATTAGAGAAAAAAGTGTCAATTTGACAGTATAGTAACCCACCTAAGGTTAGCTTTTACCTTTATCAAGCCATTGTCCCTGTCATCATTCAAAGGTTTCCACGAGCACTGTTTCCAGTTTCTTTGAGGGACAATACCAGAGGGGCCTCGATCGCCTTT
>JAKSDK010001165.1 GCA_022360095.1 Phycisphaerales bacterium | reverse complement strand
TGCGTAAACGGCCTTCATGTAGGTTTATGCATTCTCTGTGTAAAAATGAGAACATTCCTATGTGGGGAAAGCACCGTTGCCGCATAACAAAAGAAATTGCTATCCACCTTACCCGGATCATTACTTAAAAATATAGACTTACTTTGGAAACATGGGGTATAACTAGTAGAATGCATATCCCAATCGTGTGCTTTTTGCTGTATTTTAGTTTTTATAGCATTAATGTGCCTTCCCATTGCTTGGACCACATTACAGCTTTCAATACATGGATGAGAAGATCTCTGAAGCAGAACAAGAGGCCAGGGGGCCGGTACTCCCTACAATGGCCTTTTTTGTGGAGGCATCGCCCAAAGGGGGTACCGATTTAACCTTGGTCGATTCTGATAGCTCGTGTTAACGGGACAGAACGGCCTCAACGCTAGATACAATAGCCTCAGTTGATATTTGTTTAGGTGTCACTGAGTGTTTAAGTCCGTAGGAAAGTCCTTTTGTTTCAATCTCGTCTAAGGGACCGGAAGAAATATTTCTCACCCAGTTAGCGTCTGGTTTACGTCGTTTAGCGTTTTTTGTCACTTTGTTTCGGTTTCGCGCGGTGCTGTTCAGCTATCAGCGCGTTTGTCAGCAATAGTCTGTATAGTGCTAAGTAAGGTAGTGGGTATAAGTTGTTTAAGTTTGTCAAGTCGTAGTTATATTTGGTTGTTGTAGTAGCTGAGTCTTATGTGACAGTCGTTTATCCGTGCTCCGAACAATCGTCTACAGTTGACCTTGACGATTTGACTGGCCTCTTGTGTGTTCAACGAGGACTTAAATTCTAAGTCCTTTCGGAACACGGCCGAGATCTTTGCAGGGGTGGTTGAACCAGAGTTGTTACATACGTACTTGCGTAACTGACGTAGTCGTTTGCAAGTCGTTCACTCCGTCGTCCAAGTGAACGTAAAACTGTGAAAGGTCTGAACCCAGGAGTCATTAGTTTCATAAGTAGGTCGAGTATGATCGTCCGTGTAAACGTGGTCCTGAAATTAGGACTCTTGATGACAGTGACTGACGTTTCAACAACCTGTGCGGTAGTCATCTTCAGAGTCAAAGTGAGTTATATAACGTCAGTTGATGGTATCACTCTTTTGATGTAAAAATCACAATTACCAGTCACCACTTCAATTGGCTTCATACTGCACCGAAAACGCTATAAAGAACTCTACTGTTGAACTACCATTACCTACAGACGACATTATGGACCTAGTCAAACTTTACCCAACTTCGACGTACTTTCAGCACAATGGCAAACAGTAAAAACAGTTTACTGTCAACAACATACCTATTCAGGACTACGTTCACGATCACGATCATACTCAACCTGCTTAAAATAATTGTTTTTTATTACAAGTACTTTCCAAGTATGTGGAAAAAAAAACAGTTTGTCCATGGAAGTTACACAAAAGTGGTACCTTTTCCATCAAAAATTGGCTGTTTAAGGGTAAAACTTTGATAAGACTCACTCAACAGTGTTAATTTTTTCATCTGGGAGGCCAGGGGATACAAATAGCCAGAAATAATTACCCTGTCAAACAAACTTCAGTCACTTTCAGAGACCAATAAAGTGGTTTGCAGACCAGTACATCGTTTTTTCTGGCCATTTTCATTTTTAATTGCAACCATATAAGTTAAATGTTATTCATCCACAGGTCAATATGTTCTTGGGTAAATCTTACAATACGAGTGTCATATATTTGTAGTTGACCAAGGCTTTCAGCCCTAAAAATCCACATTCAAATTCTCCAGACTGGTCTCCATACATTTCCTTAAGAATAAGTTGTGAGGATTTAATAACAGATCAACGCATTTTTCCTTGGTGATCATGTATGGCTATTATTAGGAGAAAATTGATGTTGGTC
>JAKSDK010000286.1 GCA_022360095.1 Phycisphaerales bacterium | reverse complement strand
GTCTTAAATGTGACCCAACACTGCATGGAATTTATTACTCACTACTTTTAATGTGCTTTTTATATACATTCAAGCAGTTCATGTTTTATCAAGTCTAAAATACCAAGTGGTTTAAGGCTTGATTTAAAAAGAACCACCAGAAATAAATCAGAAAGGTGTTCTATATGCACACATTGTTCATGCTTTCATAAAATTATTACAATTATAAAACAGGAATGGGCAAACTAGTAAACATATGATATGCAAGTGTTAAAAGTGTTGTTGACTAATCAAAGAGCCTGAATTTGTTCAATGGCCACACCTATGAGAAAAATTAATCAAAAAATAACAAAGCATTGGTAAGCCATATATTTCAACAGAATTGTATGCTTAAATCCCCCATTTTCATGAGCAGCTCCTGCTTTTCACTTTAAATGTGATGTTAAATCTCCTAAATATATACAACAAAGGGAGTGAGCTAAGTATCCAGATTGTATAATTTTTGGATATTATACATTCCCAAGGAAACATCCATACAACGGTAGTATTTTTACCATATTTTCAAACTCCCACAGTGAGAAAAATATTCTTGAACACTGCTCATTTGATGTCAGTTATTAGTTTCAACAATTCCCATTTCTGTCATTCAATGTTCTTGAACTGGTATCGTCTAAATACAGTTTATTATCCTTGCATTCCCAAGATTTCTGTTCTTCCTCATGCAAATTAGCTCTTTTTCTCCTCTCCTGAGGTGGTAATGATTTTATCTCCATCATCATCGTATCCAGCACTACTTTCCACTCTTGTCCATGTCTTGCACTCAGTTTTATGTACTGTCTGTTCATATTACTGTAGAATTCTGCCAGTAAAACTCTCATCTCTTGGATCAGCTCCTCCTTTCTGGTCAGCATTAAACTAATTTCTTTATCCTCTACTTCTCAATTGCAAAAAGAAGTATCAGTTAGCAGTTTATTCAAGTAATCTGTACATATTAACACAAACATTTGACACTCACTTAAACAGTTTGCAACTGCAATTAATCCTGAATTTGCACCTGCCAAGCTAGATGGCAGATAAAACTTTTTTCGCCAGAGTAAATGATAAAGTACACTAAGGAAGGATTAACTTTTGACTGTATAGATGAAATCCTGTGGTGTTACCATTCAAAAGAAACCTCCTTGGTAGTACTTTCACGTGACACTTTTTTTTTTTCTCGGCACTTTAAAAAATGAAATTGGGCACTTTTATTGAATTTTGACTTAAACCACTTCTCACCTTAATAAAAAAATTACACACTACTTGCCCCCTTCAGGGTTCGTAACTTAGTCAGTAAAGCAACAGTAGATATAATCCACCAAAGTCATGGTTTGTTCGAATCCCACCAAGGTCAAACAATTTTCTTCACCTCATGTTGTTCCCCAGTTCTCTCCACCAGGGCTAACTCTCAGTTGGTTTTACAAACTATTTGTAGCACTTTGATTTTCTCTCTGGAGGTAACTCTTTGTTGACTCAGTTGTCAAGTAACATGACTACCCATATAGTTGTCACATTACCAGTATAAGTGTGTGTTACAACACAATGAGGTAATTTCTATGACAAACACATAATGCCAATGAATGTTTTCACTGTTAAAAGCACAAACATTAACTGTTGATAAGTTACCTCTGTTCATTCTTCTTCTACAGAGCTCATAAACCACTCCACATAACACAGCAGCAGTCAATATGACTGATAAAACAATCACATTCACCTT
>JAKSDK010000563.1 GCA_022360095.1 Phycisphaerales bacterium | reverse complement strand
TCTTGCCGGTGGGCTGGACAGGGTCAGGGTCGTGGAGCTTGGGCGTTCGAACGTCGACGACATCGACCCGGCCGAGCAGAAACGGCTTGGATTGGATCTTGTTTTCCCCGAACCGATGCTGGAAGCTCTGTTGCTGGAGCTGGAAATCTCCCATTGTAACCTTGTGCCGAAGAGGGCTCTACACCCCATGGTGACCGTCCAGCGGGCACGTGACGGTTCCATGGCGCGAGCCATGCTTGATGCCGGCTCCGGGGGTGCGGTTCTGATCGCGGGCAAAGGACATGTGCGCAATGATCGCGCCGTTCCGTTTGTGCTGACCCAGCTTGCCGAAAACGTGGAGCCGTCAGAAATCCTGTCCGTCGCACTGGTTGGCGTAGAGCCGGGCTTGACGACACTTTCTGATTATTTGGATGGTCAGGAGCGTTTTCCTTTCGACTACATCATATTTACCGAGCGTGCGGAGCCCATCGATCACTGTGAAAAACTCCGTGGACATTTTTCTGAAAATAGGTCCGCGCCGGGCAGTGCGAAGCAGTAGCGGCACGACTAGATGGGGAGTCTCAGGAGCTTTTCGCTCGATCCCGCTGAAACAGTCTGCGGTGCGGCACCGCCTTCTCAACTCAGACCCTGGCCGGACCAGTCACATGTCAACGACTGCTGAGCAGACTTTCCTCCATCTGACTAACATGACATTCCGCAAATCGCTTGTAACGTTTCCATCCGGCCTAGATGTCTCTAGGTATTCACATGGAGCCCATGGCAATGCCCAAGTCATCGTTCCGGCGGATGGTTTTTACCATCATCCTTCTGTTGTGCCCCGCAGCCCCAATGGCCCAGTCAAGTCCACAAGACGCCGGGCGTGTGGTCGAGGTTGAGGTTCCGGCACCGGCGCTGAAGGGCAATTTGCTGAATACTTCCGACATTCAGGGTGCGGCTATCTATCTCCCGCCAGGCTACGATCAACGAACGAATCTCCGCTTCCCGGTTGTCTATCTTCTTCACGGAATCTTCGATGACTACGGCGTCTGGATCGAACATTTCGATATTCCGGCAATCCTGGACCGGCTGATTACAGCTGGTGAAATACCTGAGCTGATCGTTGTTATGCCCAACGCCGGCAACCGGTATGGAGGAGGTTTCTACCGCAATTCGAC
>JAKSDK010001891.1 GCA_022360095.1 Phycisphaerales bacterium | reverse complement strand
TTTTTGGAAGGTATGTCTTAGCATGGGAATTTGGTTTCCCCCTACTACCGTCCTGTTAACCATTTTTGTATTTTTGTTCGATTGTATATGTTAGTATTAGTTCATTTGTATCAGTTATCTATGGTTACGAACTGTGATTAAAGATTAAAGATGATATCCATGGATCCCTTGACAGAGGGATAGAAAAAACACCTTGCATAACATTGCTTAAATAAGTTCCTCATTATAAGAATCCTCAAAGAATGCTCAAGATTTTTGTTCAGGTCAGAAGGCATTTATAAGCAAAACATTTTAGTCCTAATAAATTACCATGAAAAGGCATCTCAGTATAGCATAAATGAAGCACAATAAATAACCACCTCATGGCAGCATTGTCATACACTGTACCAACCTGGCAAAGAGCTTGGAAGAGCCTCTGAATAAGTGCAACATCTTTGCAGAAAAGCACAGGAATTCGCCTGATTGCAAAGTAAAGATAGCATGAGAAGCAAATTTGGTTTAAAAACTTGATCCTAAACATTGACAAAACTTTAAAAACTTACTTTGCCAGTTTTCCAATTGCTGTATATGCCAACCTCCTTAGTTTTGGATCCTGCCAATGAACCAACAAAGTCATTATAAAAGCTTTTACAAACCTTGTCTTTGGGTCAGATTGAGTATTTTGGGATTCTGCATGAGATACACACTGTAGAACATTTATTGTTTATTGTACTGTCATGATCTTAGAGTACTGAACAAACACAAAATACATTCAGAAACAGTGAGTTTTCTCTCTCTCAAACCTGTTTATCCTCACTGATAAGTTTAGTCATTCCATTAAGAAGTACAGGACCCATCATGGTGATAATCTTGTCTGAGCTCCACAAACACACATGGTGGACAAACTGAACAGCATACAGTCTCAGTTTGGCATTTGGCTCCTTTCCAAACAAACTGTCAAAAATTATCTGTTTAAAACAAGAATAATGTAAGGAAAAGTAAACCAATGACAAATAAGTTTCTTGTACCGTATGTTGTGATATTAAGTCAACATTAAATCATGCATAAATGGCAGTGAATTATTTTTCTTTTTTTTCTTGTTTCTTGGATGTTCTGTCAGTTGTGACTTGGTGCAATGTCATCCTTGGGGAAACCATTCAAATCTTCTGTCTTCTCTTGAGCTTCCTGACACTTGTTTTATTAATACACGTATTATTGTTTGCACACATATATATCATGTTGTATTAAGACTCAGTTCACTTTGCATGTTAAAAAAAGAAAAACAATTGCTATGAAAAAACTACACCTTGCCATCAGAAAAAATTTCACAATCCACACTACCATTCAGAACAGGTCTGTGAAACAATTATCTCATCAGATGACAAGCAGAGGAAAGGCATAAAGGCCTTCACCAATATGTAACTGTTTAATTGAAAGTAACATCTTAAATCCTTTAAGCCCCAGCAATATCCACATTCAAATTCTCCATACTGAGGTCTTTACATTTAATTGAAGAATTAGTTGAGAGAATTTCAAAAAGATTAATTAAAAGCATTACCCCTTTGGTGATCATTTTTCAATTCTCATAGCCTTTCCTACTGATTGTCTATCGATAATGTTACGAGAAAATTGATGTTGGTCACTCTTAAGACTTAAAGGGTTAAGCAATATGGCTTATGTACCTGCAAACAGGCAGGAAACTGATCAGCAGCTTTTCTTGACCTTAGAAGGTATGGATACATTCTCTGTTTCAAACGCACTCCAGCGGGAGTCCTCCGATGATCAGGTGTCACTTCTGTTGCCTTTTGGGTTAAATAGCTATGTTAAAAAGGTATTAGCAACCTTTACCAGAAAGATACATAAGATATCAAGGCAAAACAATACACTTCTCTGCTTGCTGATACACAATAGCAAAGTTTCTGAGCATTGACCCCACCCTGACCCTATGCCCAAATAATTATCAATCCACTATGAGATTGCGGTCCTCATGATGAAACTTAACTTCTCAGCACCCAGTAAAGTCACACTCCGCCTTGCCATCCATTTTCCACACTATGACCCTTCACAGTCTCATGCACATACCAAATTCATTTATTTTATAGTCTTTGAAGATCATCATAAAAAATCAAAATCTGCACCTGCTGTGTTGATCCTGTAGTGGTCCCCTGAAAGATGCTAAACATCTTGCTTACAACTTTAGGATTCTCAAAGTCTGTGGATCTTTAAAGACAACAAAAGAACCCAATTAATTTTTAATTACAATCGTTGAATCAGAACGATAAATTGAAGAATAAAAATAAGGATGGAACCCATAATGAAAGAGCAGAAGTGGCTGTGTGCAGCATTAAAGATCACTCTCACCTGGCAATTCTCTTCAGTTCATAGTCCCCTGTATCTGTTAAACTGTTGACAAAAATTAGTTTGATCTATCAGAACAAAGGAAAATAACTACGTAAATAAACAAAATGCCTCAACAAAACCAAGATCAAATGCTATTAGGCAAACACAGTCATTCACAGTGCAAAAGCAATACGAAGTCAAAAACAATAGCAGTGGAAAAATAGAAAATAGGTATTCCCGAATTTTCAGTAGCATCTGTCCTTCTTGATCACGGAAATATCACCTAGGACCCAAGGTGAAGGTCTTTTTGTGATCATGGCCAAGGTGATTCATAAACAAGACAGACAGATGCTGTACGAGATGTGGGATCAAACATTTTTTCTATAATTTTATCCCTCACTGTTGATTAGATTTTTTTGTTTAATTTATTGAATCAACTGTTAGAAATAATATTATTAATGTTATGCAGTTGAATGACTCTTGTACAAGGTGCTGCTATTGATTTGCAATGCTGATTTAATATACAGCTTTATTATATAAACACCAATGAAATACCAGGTGAGCTTTCGCGCAAAAACATGATATCTTCACAAGTGAAAATAACATG
>JAKSDK010000027.1 GCA_022360095.1 Phycisphaerales bacterium | reverse complement strand
TCTCCTGTTTAAACGTTGTTTCAAGTTAGCCATAATCATTCGTTCATTTAACGTGTTAAAAATCCTATGTCTGAACTGATTGATCTCGAAGCTGGGGTACGTTTGTCCATTTGCATATTTTTTTTTAGATGTTGTCAGGAAAAACAGAGAATATAGTTTGGCCAATTTGAAATGATTAACGAAAGAGCTGTTACAGCCTTAGTGCTTCTTAACCAGGTTATTTTATGATTACTCAGCAGTGTTTAAAATAATACCTTTAGCTTGCGGTGACCTTTTTAATGAACTTTTACTGCATTCGAAAAAGTGATGTCCTTCTATAAAGCCAGTGTTATCATCTGCTGCACAAATTAGTTACACATTCTTAAGACAGAGAAGAGTTAAAGCGGTTCCCGCATTAGCGGACGCTACCGCTGGGAAACACAACAAGTGTCCTTTTACAGCGCTACCCGCCTACGGAAACAGTCCTCTTCTTCGTAAGCGGCTACGGCGACGGGTACGAAAACTCCAAAAAGCAATAGGCTAGGCCTAGGTTAGCAAAACAACATTTTTGCACTTGTATCACGATTTTCTGTACATTTCTTTTGCGTCACTGCACAACTGTGACGCAAATAATTTCACTTTTTATGGAGGAAGTGGACACTAGACGACGATTTTTTTTCTCTTTTTCCAAACTTACAAAAAGACCTTAGGAATTTAACTCAAGAAAAGTTCGCAAACAATTGACAAATTGAACGAGGTGGAATAAGAGCGACGAAGTTTGAAATAATGCGCATGCACTTTGTAAGTGACGTTTTCGCTACCGTCGCTGTTTAAGAAACAACAATGGCGACGGCTACGAAAACATCTCTTAAAAAGTGAAGTCGTACTTTATCACGCTTACTCGATCTCAATCAGTTCGTCAACTCAGTTCTGGAGGTGAATTCTTGAAGATTGCATCAAACAAACTTCAGGAGAAGAAAAAGAAAGTCGTTGTCTTGTGTTCGCGTCCTCCACAAAACGTGAAGTTAGGTATTTTCACGTCATAGTAGTGCAGTGACGTCAAGGAAATGTACAGACAAGCGCGATGCACGTGCAGAGTTGTTGTTTTGGCAATCTAAACCTATTCAGTGCTTTTTTTGCCACTCTCGTTAACGTCGCCCGTCGTTATAAGAGGTAGGCAGTTACTTACAGAAGCTTGCAACACTCACATTAAAAGTTGTAACATATCGACCACAATTTTCCACGATCTAATCTCTTATCGACCACAGAAATGACGTCAAAATGTTCAAAACTTAAGTGCATAGTTTTGAACATTTTAAGGCATTTCTACGGTCGATAAAAGTATAGAACATGGAAACTGTTGTCGACTTGTTGAGTACCACTGCATTACATGATTGCCTTTTCGTTGTCTTATAGAGCACCCCCTAGTACTAATTGTGGCAACAAAATTTAATGTAGTACTAAGACTGGAGGTTAGTGATTCTTTCCTTTGCGGTGTCCACATATCATCGGAGATTAGAGGACATAGCAGCTGAGCGTAGGCAGATCCTCAAGAAAAACATTAAGAATAAATGTTTATCAAGTATCAAAAAACCAATATTTATACATTTGGTCTTGGTTTCTCTAGAAGTGGTTAGCTTGAACAAAAGTTAAGCTAATTTTGAAAGAAAATTTTCTTTTCTTGTAATGTGCAACTCCATTGTGTTCATAAAATTGCTGGCCTGGCCTTTACTCAGGAAAGAACAGTAATGTTAACCCTCCCCCCCTACTCCCAAACGGATGTTCAAAACAGCCCGCAACCAATCATGAGTTACCATAAATTTAAACCTTGTTTTAGCACCGACTTGCCTTGAAGCAAATGGGTTAGAGTAAAGAAATTATTATTATGTAACTTTAAGTAACAGGCATGTCCTAAGTAGATAAATCCTGACATCTGAACCTTCCACTACCAAAAATGTATGAAGCTTTGAAAGAAAATCACCCTGAAAGCCACCTTGAACTAACATCATATTTATCGATAGCTGTTATAAATTATAATATTTTGTAGTTTAATTACAGGTGTTACCTGTGCTGGTCTGTGTTTCAGTACTTATTGTCTGGTTGCTGATTTGTTTATTTA
>JAKSDK010001132.1 GCA_022360095.1 Phycisphaerales bacterium | reverse complement strand
TCATCAGTCTGGATAACGATGGAAGTACATCAATACTCGGATAGATACCTTTCCGATGTAATTCTCTTGAAAGTACGATCTGCCCTTCGGTAATGTATCCCGTTAGATCTGGAATCGGGTGCGTGATATCGTCACCGACCATCGTCAAAATAGGAATTTGCGTTACGCTTCCTTTCTTTCCCTTGATGACACCTGCACGTTCATAGATCATTGCGAGATCAGTATACATGTATCCCGGAAATCCTCGCCGTCCGGGAATTTCTTCCCGTGCTGCACCAATTTCCCGCAAGCTCTCGCAGTAGTTAGTCATATCGGTTAAGATAACAAGTACGTGTGCATCTTGTTCATATGCGAAGTATTCTGCTGCCGATAGTGCCATCCGCGGCGTTACTAATCGTTCAACCGCCGGATCATCTGCGAGGTTCAGGAAGACAATGCTCTTTTCCAATGCGCCTGTTTCCTTGAAATCATTAATAAAATATTCTGCTTCTTCATTGGTAATTCCCATTGCTGCGAATACGACCACGAACTTCTCGTCTTTTCCGATAACTTTTGCCTGCCGTGCAATTTGCAATGCAATTTCGTTGTGCGGCAAACCGGAACCGGAGGAAATTGGCAGCTTCTGTCCACGAACCAGTGTATTCATCGCGTCAATCGTTGAGATGCCCGTTTGAATGAAATCATCTGGTGACGCTCGTGAGAACGGGTTGATAGCCGCTCCGCCAATATCGACTTTCTTTTCGGGAATGATTTCCGGTCCGTTGTCGATTGGTTTTCCGCTTCCTGACAAAACACGACCCATCATATCTTTTGAGACGTTGAGTTTGAGTGTTTCTCCAAGGAATTTAACGCGTGCATCTTTGTCGATGCCTGCCGTTCCTTCGAAGATTTGAACAACGACAAGATCGTCGCTCGTATCAAGTACTTGTCCGTTTTTCGTTGTGCCGTCTGCTAATGCAATCTTAACAATATCCCCGTAGCCGATCGGCTCGGTTTTTTCGACAAAAATTAATGGTCCTGCGACCCTGTTGATTGTTTTGTATTCTTTCATTTTAATTCCTCCAGTAAGTATGTAGATCAGTGTTTCGTTTATTTTTTATTTTGCCATCGACCAACGGGATGCCGTTGACCCATAGGCGGCCTTCGGCCACCTGGGCTCGCCTATTGATAACAATGAATTGCATTCCATTTTAT
>JAKSDK010001571.1 GCA_022360095.1 Phycisphaerales bacterium | reverse complement strand
TTCCCGTAATAACTTGCACCACCAGCCCTCATCCACAATAACTATCCCCCTCAAATACTTTTTCCCCAGAATTTCGACTACATGTTTTGCATTACGTTCTAACAGACCCACTTGCATATAATGTCAACTCCCTCTAAGACAGACACCGTTGGGACCGGCAATATGTGTCCGTCTTATTGAGCGTCAAATGAAGGGAGTAAACAAAGGCAGGGACCAACTTTAGGTGTCCATTTCAGCGAGGTGTCCATCTTATAGAGAAGTCAGTAAAGAGAGAGTTGACTGTACAGTCAACTCTCTCTTAACAGACACCTCTATAAGACGGGACTGGCACTAAGTTTCCGTCTTAGAGAGATGTCTGTCTTATTTAGAGTCGACTAAAAGGAGTAAAGAAAGGCAGGGACCAACTCTAGGTGTACGTTTTAGCGGTGTGTCAGTTAAGAGAGAACTGACTAAAGGAAGGCAGGGACCAACTGTAGGTTTCCACTTCAGCGAGGTCTCCGTTAAGAGAGAGTTGACTGTATTCGGTCAACTTTTAACAAATCCCATCGAGTTATTTTTATTGTCTTCATCTCTGTTAAACGTTTGCCTTTGTCTTTGGGCAGCTATTTCATTTGTTGTAAGTCAATCAATCAATCAATCAATCAATCAATCAATCAATCACTCAATCAATAAATTAATCAACACATAAAAGAAACAACACTAATAAAGTTGTCCCCCCCCCGCCCCCTCAACCAATACAATGAAAAACAGAGAACCCTGTTAAGTTAATAGTCGCCTTGCAATGGACACAACCTAAATGAACTGAGGCAAAAAAAAAGAGTATACACAAACCAGCCTGGTCCTTTGTACTTTTGGCTAAACAAGTCCGCAGTAGGTGCGTAATGGCCGCATCTGTGATCTCTTCCCAGCCCTACAACAAAAACAACAACAACAACAACACAAGAAAGTCATTCATTTCCCCAAGCTAGAAAATGCACATTATTTTGCACTGCTGCAAAGTTTAACTATAAACGAATGACTATCAACAAAACAAAAAATAGAAATTCGTTTTCTCGGTGATTACTTTGGATATAGATAGCAAAGAGTTTATTGGCCCGAAGGAAGCGAAAAGGGAAAGAACTCTGAATTAAAAATTTGCTTCATTTGATTGATTTTCTTAAAGCTGAACTCGTAGAAACGGTTCAAGTTTATCAAGAAAAAAGAAATATTAACAGCAGAGCATTCTCAAGCTAACCTTTTGTTCGATCACTCGGAGTTTTTTTATAGGGCAACGGCATAAATCAGCCGCCCTTTTCCCTCCCCAGTCCGTCGCTTCATTTTTTTTTTCGCTGTTTCACCCCATTTTTTGCCTTTTCCCCCACTACGGATCCTGGTCCGACTAGTCTCATCAAGGCTTTAAAGAACGAGATATATTGCACATTTATCGCGCATGTTACGTCTCGTCA
>JAKSDK010000059.1 GCA_022360095.1 Phycisphaerales bacterium | reverse complement strand
GGGGACTAGCGATACTCCTAGGTATGCTTCATGCTAAGGAAACTGGGATAAGCTCTAGATTTGGCCTTTGACTCATGAGCACCTTTACCTCAGTAGCAAGTCTGAATTTTAATAACTCAGAGTTAATTCTCTGTTCCATCAGATGGAGAGATTACATGCACTTTTACAAAAGGTTTTACCAAAAATGAAAATCTAACAGTTTTCTTGTTCCACTCACACAGCCTTTTATCACATTTCACCACGCAGTTTAACTAATTCATAACTCAAAAAACGTATTTGATCAATGACAAGCATAATAGATAGTAATCTGTTGTGAGCGGTGTAAGCCACAGCATACATCGCAAAGTTTACTTCAAAAATGTCAAATATTTTTTATACATAAAAATTAATGTCATCAAAAAGCAAGGACAGATACATAGTAAATAGAGACGACTATTTCTAATTAATTCTGGACAAATTACATACTCACAAGAATCTCAAGAATGCTTTTTTTGCTAAATCTTAATATGTTTAAGGCTCATGGTAGGGTATTGGTATGAATCTGCTGGTCCTACACCTGTACGGCAAAGCATTAAATACAGCTTTCCATAGAAAAAATGACAATAATAATTATAGTCATTTTTTCTATGCCAGAAGCAACTACACGTAGCTGTATCATTATAAACAAAGAAAAATTCCAAAACAAAAATCCTTGGCTTGCAAAATAATCAATCTGGATCTCAAACAACTATCCCAACTTAATAAACTGCGAGTTCATTCCTTCCATCTGATCTTGGTCTTTAATGGAAAAAGAACGGCAAGATTTGTGCAGAGCCCCATAAAAACATTATGCATGAATGTTTCGACTCTATTTATATGAGCTATTTGTGTGAAGGAGTATGGGGTATCTGTACAAAAATTTACCATACAACCAGCAACTATGCGTTACGTATCCGCCATTTTAATTCTTCTTACAGCCAAAAGGATGATTGGCTTCACTAGGAAGCATGAAAAATGAAAGAATCACGAAATTGCATCATTTCAACTTTGTGCTGTGTTTTTTGAACATTTAAAATTGGGTTTCACCCAACAAGGAAATTAGCTCTTCACCTAGGGGCCCCACTCACATATTTTAATGACGGGGGTCCGAAGGATTTTTTTGGGTCTGAGATTTTGGCCAAAAGGGATTTTTTTGCGTCTATGAAAGACGCCTGGATTTTTTTGGGTCACGAAAACAACACAGGGATTTTTTTGGGTATTGTATTCTTCATCAGCTCAAATCAACACTAACATAAGTGCAGTTTATAGTTTTGTTTTTGACCAAAACCAAAGTTGAAGTTGGCATGTTTTACCTTTCCAGAAGATAATAATAAAATTTGCTGATGCAAAAACACTGAAGGATTTTTTTGGGTATGCTAAAAAGAGTAGGGGTTTTTTTGGGTAGACAAATTCTGAATTTGGGATTTTTTGGGGTATAAAATATGAACCTCTGTTGGACCCCCCCGTCATTAAAATATGTGAGTGGGGCCCCTGGGCGCCCTAGCTCTAAACAGACCGCCTGCGTTTTAGCTGTGAGTCTGCCTTCGCCCATAGTCTCGAACAACTCTTTAAAGAATATTGCAAGCTCGTGTATTTATGTCTGTTAGGAACGCTCGAGCAGTGAAACCAATGATCGTGCTCCTCACACCTTGAAAAAAAACCACTTTTATGAGAAAAAATAAAAGGATGAAGGAAAAG
>JAKSDK010000044.1 GCA_022360095.1 Phycisphaerales bacterium | reverse complement strand
GGGAAAACCATGAACACCAGAAATATTTCTGGAATGTGAATGTGTTGCAAGAAAAATGCCAATCAGGTGTGAGAAAACTGAACCGCAAGCAAGAACGTTAATTAGTTTGTGGTTTTTTGGCTAGTTCGCATGTCCTGATCTTTGCTGTGATTGGTTATAACACAATAAACATTCCTGAGATATTTCAAGTGTTCACTGTTTTCCCGGTCACACTGTAAATCACTGTGTGTATGCATCAAACTGTGAATTGGCAAAAAAAAGTAATAACAATCAGTTATAAAAGAGGAGCAAGGATTAGCATGTTCAGTTAGTGCACAGGGTTCCCACATGTGACCTCATATCCTTGCTTTGACTTCTTTCTTTCTGTGTAGCTTTAAGTACTGTTTAAAAAATGAGCAGGAGTGCATTATCAGGGTTGTCACTAAGATTTCAAGTTGCCGGGTAACTATGTACAACAATTAGGCTGGGAATCAAACAGCTAGGGATTTCTTTCGGCTCTATTTTTCCTCTATTTTCCAATAAAGTAGCCGCGAACCACACTCATAGTAGCCGGGGGAAATTCCCGGCCCTCAGCTCTTATGACAGCCCTGGTATTATCAGGTGTTTTTACACCTGATTATACACGACTGCGAGTTTTCTGAACGGCCTCAAAATCTCTCATTTAGATCTTTTCATTCTTTCACTAATATTTAGATTTGAGGTTATTTACGTGCAAACAATTGGATATAAAGTTTAGCTGTGTCTTTATCAGAATCATTCTCATTTAAAAACATTAATGTCTTTTGGTTTTTTATGAATTATTAATGTGTTTTTGAAGTACCTTTAAATAACTGTAAATAAATATGGAGCACTGATGAAGGGTAGGGGAGTGGGTAGATTTTTTGGTAGCTTAAGTTTTGTCATTTTAGTTCTTTTACGTGCAGGTTTACTGGTGTACTTCACCTCTCAGTGAAAGTATTTATGCTTTTGTAATATTGTCCTGATAGGTTGGTGATACAGTTGGAGTGATGCGAAAGGACGATGGTTGTCTACATTTCTTTGTAAACAGCACAGATCTGGGTATTGCAGCACAGAGTGTCCCAGATAATGTGTATGGTGTGGTTGATTTGTTTGGTCAATGTGCTCAGGTTACCATTGTTTCAGATGCACAGGAAAATGGAGAGGTTACTTTAGCAAATACCCTAAATGGTAAGATGAACTTGATTAAAGTCAAGCCTCTATTCAGTGATCAACTTCTGTTATGTAATTGCTAGGCAAAGTCCTGGACATAATTTTCCTTATAACTGCTGTAAAACTGTATGAGGTCTATCAAGCTTTCTTATTCACCCATTCTAGGGTTTAAACAAGCTATTTTTATTGTCTTCTGATACTGT
>JAKSDK010001104.1 GCA_022360095.1 Phycisphaerales bacterium | reverse complement strand
TTTGCACCCAGTCCAAGTCATCCTTCAACAAAATCATTACTAAGACAACTGAAAAGTGGCCCTGGGCTAGAAAAATGTGGGAGCTGGGAATTCCCATTTTTTAGCCGTGGAATGTGGTCTATAGGAAGAGAGTGTAGACCATGGAAATGGTGTCATGATGGCACAATTTGGCAGTTTCCTTACATGTTTTACACACAAGAACACATTTATCAAAATCAACAGGCAGACATAAGTCTACAGTGTAGTTTCTGAAACACCAAGGGAAAAATTACATGTAACGAGATCTTTTTATGACTAAAGGACTGGTGTAATTTGCATGACAAATATAGGGCATTGTTTCTATCTAAATTAATTGCATGAAACAAAATTTGTTAACTGAAAAATGTACATGTTGCTCTAATTGTCACAAACTGTTGTAGTCTGTGTCTGAAGATGAGCATGCAAGACCTGTGCGAAAAAGTCAAAAGGGATCTGCTGTTCGGTTTGATGATGATGTTCGATCTGATGTAAGTTTGATCAGTATGTGACTTAAATATTTTGTTTTTAGTTTTGTTTATTGAGTTATTAGCAGTATACATTGCAAAGATCTGCCGATTACCTAATTATGCAAGCTAGAGAGTCTGTGATATTAAAAAAAAATCTTTAGCAACCCTACAAAGCAGTTTTCAAAGTGGATATTTCCAATAATTGGTTATTCTATTTAATAATAATATTCAAAAAAAATTTATTGTGTTTGAGATAAAAAGTATTCATCTTTGGTAAATATGGATGAAATGTTCAAAGATTTACTGTTGTTTTGACATCATGTCCATTGTTGAGACTTGATTTTTAGTGTTAATGGCATTGTTTCACTTGGCCGTTTGGCCTGTCTCTACAAAAAAGATAAAATTAATGATTTTTTCTAAAATGATTTTTAGAGGTTTGAATTTTGTTATGATTCATTTTTTAAGGTTGAGCATCTTAGGCAGGCTGTGAGAAACCTAAAAAGTGAACAGAATCGCTTGACAGGAGAGCTCGAAAGAGAAAGAGAAGAACGTACAAGGTAAGAGTTCTTGTTTAAGCAGGAGGCTTATTTTTAAG
>JAKSDK010001242.1 GCA_022360095.1 Phycisphaerales bacterium | reverse complement strand
TCCAGAAAAAATTGCCAACTCTTGACTAACTGAAAGAAATGGAATTTTGAAGCAGCGCCACTCCACTTTTTAAGTGACGTTTTCGTTGCCGTCGCCGTCGTTGTTGTTTAAGCTCACTAAAGCGTCCGAACGGGATTTCGGGCGCTGGCGCAAAGCGCGAGACAACAGAAAGGAGGGTAAAGAGAGCTTCGTGCTCGCGTCCCAAAACCTGCCTGAGCGCGAAAAGTTGGAAGATATTAGCCAGGATATTTAATACCGATGACACAGTTTATTTTCCATGATTCGTACTAGAGAAATAGTTTGGAAGTCAGCTTTAGGAGCACAAAGGCGAAACTAGAGAAAAGATTGATTCACTCACTCAAAATGTTGACATTGGCTAAAAGCTTTGGAAGGAGAAGAGCTGAGTTAAACGCTGAAAAATCCAGCGGAGACAAAGCGCTTTTTTGTTTTATTTTCTGTGTGCTCTGTGGATTGCGCTTTTTTCCACCGCCTAACACAGATTACAGTCTGCTATTATGGCTCTTGAGTCTGCAGAACAGTACACAATTTTAGCTGCAGGTGGATTCGCCAAGACAGTATAGTCCGTGATGCTGAAAATGACCCCTTGTAAAAAAATTGTCATGCAAGTACACGCAAAACTGAATAGAGTAACGTTTAGTCTTTATTGAATCCACCTAAAAAGACATCACTCCATAAATTGATTCGTTTTTTAGTGTAACTGCCTTATATGTTCTACAGTATTTAAGTAGTTTATGAAAATAAAACCTTGCTCTTTACATCATAATTTTTTTCTTTTTTGAATACGGATTAGAATATTGTTAATTCTAGAGTGTCACTCTCTTGGTCTTACGACGCGTGTGTTAGAATTCTTGACTGATCGATTGAAAGATTGTGTAACTGCATTTGTTCAGTCTAGCCTCTCTTTATTATCTCAGAGATACCAAACTTCATACAACCACTTTTCTTTCGTCATGCGGACACTTTGCGCCACGCTGTTTGTGTCTGTATCACAAATCAGAGTGCTGAGGTCGGGTAGAAACTCGTCAGGGGTTTTCAACCATTATTAGTACGATTTTCTGGGTTACCTTTACTTAGATCGTTACTAACACGTTACGTCGCAAAAAGTCTAACTGATGAGTCGGGAATTGTTGTAAACTGAAGGAACTGTATGTGATCACTCTCTCCTCAGCAGAGCAGGCGATAAAACTGAAAGATCAATTTGCCAATGTCTACCACCTTACTCAGCGAGACAAAAGCCCCTTTGAGCTTCTGTGGAGAAGAGAGTTGAGTTGTGGAATCCAGAATCCTGGGCATTGGAATCCAGAATACAGCTCAAGGAATCCGATGTTCCACTAACGATTGGAATCTGGAATCCAAGTTCCCCTGTCAAAGAATCCAAAACCCAGTACCTGGAATTCTGAATCCACGGCGTGGAATCCACAATCCAAGACTGTCTTGGATTTCCTTACATGGGGCAATCTCTCTATTACTAACAGTTCTACTTGTCTTGAAGATACCACACTTCATACGCGGGCGATTTTATCGGCATTGTCTTTCTGGTCCCCTTAATGTTAAGAGGGTTTGATATTGTAGCACTTTCAAACTGGAACTGTAAAAAACGACATCACAAGTTGCCTTCTACGACTTTTAAATCTCTCAAAAACTGTAGTAACAAATTGAATCAGACGTGGAAATGTTTGACATTAGCACTATTCAGGCTGTTCATCCAGCTACAACTTGGCTTGGTCCTTGAAAAGTTGACCCAGCTTTG
>JAKSDK010001661.1 GCA_022360095.1 Phycisphaerales bacterium | reverse complement strand
GAGGAAGTTGGATATTTCGGATTTCTTCAGACCCAATCAGAGTATTTCAAGGTTCCAGTGCTGTGTTTATATGGGGCCTAAGAGAAGATTTAATATCTCAGCCTGCTTTCAAAGGACTTACGTTTGGACTTTGGAAGAATGGCCACCTGACCACTTACATTATTTCACTCACGAAGAGTGGGAGGATTATTCCTAACCCAGACTTAGATGATCATTTAGCGTTCTTTGGTGGCCGTGTGCAATGGATAGGAAACTTGACCAAATCCTTTGCAGCATTCGAAATCTCTCAAATTAGTGCGCGTGACCAAATGGATTATGGAGTTCAACTACATTTTGGTGCATTCAAAGATCCTGTGTCTGATTTTGTCAGACTTGAAGTTGTAGGTAACTACATGAAGGAGTTTTCATTTATAATTAGGTTTTAAGCAGCAGATAATGCCACTACATATGACTGTTATCTAACTTTTTAAGGTGGCTCGACCCAGTATTTTTTTTTGGCATATTACCTTCAACCTTTGGACCTCTTATTCGTAAAAACCTTGGCCTTTACTGAAAATCAGTTATAGCATATTGATTACACATAGACTGAACTTTACCTGCGCCACCTTGTCGTGCGTCGTGCTTTTGAGCAAGTTTCTTGCATTCCTATACAATATAGCTAATTGTTTTATCACTTTCTCCGTTTTATACTTTTAGTTCTTAAAGCTTGGTCTTGTGCTGCCATAATCATGCCCTCTGTCTCCTTCTTTGGTCTGCCCTTTTTCAGGTACTCCCACGTCTTTTTATCCCTTACTTCTGCTGTGTACCTCCAAAACTGCCCATGAAGTTGTTTCTCCTGAAAGCGCTCTTTTCTTTCTCGCTGTAATGATGCAGCTTCACAACTTTTAGCATGACATCTCAGAACCTCTTCCTTGTACACTGCCTCAAATAGGGGGCCGTTACAACTCTCAACATACCGGCTAAGACTATTGATCTCACTATTTACAGAGACCTCAACACTCGTTAATCCTCTACCTCTTTTAAGTAAAGCCTGTCAATATCAGCCTGCTGATGCAAAGCATAATGTAGAG
>JAKSDK010001301.1 GCA_022360095.1 Phycisphaerales bacterium | reverse complement strand
GTGACTGATAGTGCAAAGATACATTCATTAGCGCGAAAATATGAACATTTGCGCAGAAATCACATTCAATTATGATTTTTGCATTTTAATCAACATTCAACAACATTTTTGGGCATTCAATGATACTCGTCATTCAGCATACAAAAGAGAAAAATATATATATACTTTCGTTAATGCCAACATCAAAGTCATTATTAAACGCCATCTTGAAAGTTAATAGGGACAGCAGACAAAAATAGTGCAGACACTATTCATTATCATTTTTATGACAATGTTTGCAATTCAATAGCATTCCTGGACAACCTTGGGATGGATAAGACAAACATTAACGTGCTTGTACAATCAATTGAGTGTTCTTTACATTTAATACACAAAAATTGATTTTTAATTAAACAATAGAAATTCAAACAAATTTGGCCTGAATTTCAGTCTATATATCCCTCAATAACCTCTCTATTTAAACATTTTGGCAGATAGGTTTTTGAAATGGTACCCCTTAGCACATATAGCTGCGGTCACAATGTCTATATTTCTGCTCAGAGCTTCAAGCACTGCAGTTGTTGTATCCAAACTCTCCTGGTGGGATTCTCAGGACTTTGGCCTCATTAATTCTATAAATTTTCAGACGCGAGATGCCGCCCTTGATTGTTGCTTTTAGACAGTTTTTGTACCTGTTCCACGATGTCAAGAGGGGGGGTTGGAAGCATAAGCTTTGTACTTATGGGGCGGGAGGAGTGGCCGAAACACGGTAGGTTGGCACTCTGTCATACTCAAAGATCACCGACTTGTTGGGATCCATATTTGTCCTTGCCCATACCAGGAAGAAACCAAAGCGCGCGACTTTCATTGCACCAACCACTTGATAGGTTACATTGCCATAGTCGTATACATGTAGTCAAGTCTCATCCTCATTGGCTGCACACTTGCCGTTATGCTCCCTCTCCTTGTTGTGCCCTACCATGACTACACGTACTGGCCATCCAAATGGTGAATGTATAGCCGCAGTCATCGGCGAACACAAATTGGCGCAGTAAACTGTGGTTCTTTGAACCAAGTAGCGTAAAAATTCCGGCCAATTTTTTTGGAATTTGTATTGTTTAATTGAAAATCAATTTTTGTGTATTAAATGTAAAGAACACTCGATTGATTGTACAAGTGCATTAATGTTTGTCTTATCCATCCTAAGGTTATCCCGGAATGCTGTTGAATTGCAAAAAGTGTCATAAAAATCAGGGGCACCCAACGAGTATCTTGTTCAAAACCACTTAACACAGGATTGTTGAACGTAATTTAGTATTTAAACGGTATAGATATGGGCATATTTTTATCCCCTAAAAACTTTTCATCTGTTCGGATTTCCTTTTGAAAGTGTAGTGATCAGAAAATTATAGGGATCAAAACTTACCTTTTCGAAAATTTCAGCCAGGAAAAGGCTTCGGAAAATTCTAGGTGGCCTTTTTTTAGGGTAAATATCCGTTTAAAATGGGTAATTATACCATTTTGTAGATGTTCGAAAATCCTAGGAGAGGCAGGCAAGCAAGAAATTTTAAAACAAATGTTCCGAAAATTCTAGTTCTCAAATC
>JAKSDK010000674.1 GCA_022360095.1 Phycisphaerales bacterium | reverse complement strand
TATTTTACGCAAATCTGCTAAGCCTTTCTCGATTTCTTCTCTTAAAAGGCGAAGATCTTCGCTCTGAAATCAAAAGGGATTAGAACTAATCAATAACTGATCTGTGACCAGGAAACTGCAACAACAGCTGAATCACAAAGCAGAAGTTACACTTGCCAAGAAGTGCAGTTTATTTATTATATTTTATTTTAAGGGCAATTATTCTCACGCCCTCTTGCCTGCTTCGTTTTGCGCAGGATTTGATTAGAACAGAACAACGAGAGACAACTGTGATATCAGCGCATAAATTCTCGTTACTGATATCGAGACATCTAATATAGTACCAGTTTAAGGAAAAAAAGCTCTCAAGAAGTGCTCGGAACGCCTTTCCTTTGTTTGATGGCGAAAAGCGCACTGGGAATGGTTGTTTATTTTCATCCTTCTTTAACCGTGGCAGGACTTCATCTCAGTCGATATAGCACTTGACCGCATAACAAGAGGACGCGGATTCCATATTCGGGGCCGGAATAACACGTAGGGTCTTGAAATAACTGAGAAATGAGGGTACTACCTTTGCTTTGAAAACGGCTCGACCTTAGCAACATGTGACCACTTAAAAGAGAAGTCACGTTTCCAGTAGGAGACGTAAAAATAGTCTCCTCAATGAGTATTTGTGTGCAAAATACATTAACACTCAAATAAAGTGGTTTTTGTCTCCAGGGATAATAGGCTGATTTAGCAACAGGACAGGAAAGACAGTTGACGCCGGGAAAGCGCGCGGAAAGGACTAAACACGACTTCCGGTGCCCAATTTACGCTCTGCCATTGGTCAAGCCAGTTGTTTAATTTGCGCTCGCCGTCGTCAACTGACGTTTCCGTTCTGCTGCTAAATCAGCCTAATAAAGCGAGTGAACTACGTGAGCGCGCGGGAAGATCGCCACACGCGATTGAGAGAAAAAGCGACACGCAGAGGAAAGAGAGAAAAGTGAGCAGGGAGAGGTTTGAGTATAACTATGACAAAAACAGTCACCTCAAACGGCCTGGGACCATCCACGTCATATCCATCTTCAGAGAAATAATG
>JAKSDK010000006.1 GCA_022360095.1 Phycisphaerales bacterium | reverse complement strand
TGGCGCCAGATTCGGGAAACAAAGTAAGGATAACGAAACACCAAAATTATAACTTTCGCGTCTATCATAGATTCGGCAACTCTTAAAGCTGTATCACTGCAGTTAAATGGGACATGATGTGGAAAATTCGGCAGGCAATGAAAGACGACGCCATCCGGACCGTGAACAGAGCCAGCCCTCACATATGAACACAACGAAATTTTTACAAAGGATTTAGCGGTAAGGCGAAATCTCGGAAACCGGGCCTGCCCTGTCAACCGGGCTCAAAGGAAGAGGGCCTATAACTACTCTGCAATGCTTGTTTAGCTAGTATTCTTCTACTACAAGTCACCACTTGTCCGGTTCTCTTGTATCGAGGACCCTAAAACGTAATTACTGAGTCTCCTATTGAGTTTTAAAATATCATTACTTGTACCAGCTAGTTAAGTGTTCTTTAAAGCATATCATCAATTACCCTAAGAATTAGAAATGAAAGGACTGAGGTTGCCTAAGAAGTTGACTATTTCTTAGTATTTTAAATAAAATTTGTTGTTGTTGTTTTTTGTTGTTGAAATGTCTTTCAGTGTTAGCGGGGAAGTGAAACACAAAATCGGATTTGATAAAGTCAATTTAACATCGTCAAAAATTGATCTATCAACTCAGTCGATAAAAGCAACTTTTTTAAAAAAGTATTCTATAATTTAGTAAATTATCGGGCAGATCCGAGAAAAGGTTCATAGAATAAGAGCACTTGGGTGTTAGTACCGGGCAAGGCGCCCAAGAACACTTGATTCTAATATAAACACACCCTTTTTTAAGTACCCTGGAGAGACTTTGGACACGGTGCCAGTGCCAAATTACAAGGCCGAGACAATGTTCTCGAGCACTAAAGTGAGCACAAGGCTCAAGCGTGCTCACGTCTTTTGTCAGTTCCAAGGCAACCCACTGCTTTACGTAACCATTCGACTTTCTACAAGTCCGTTTTGGTTGTGTCATCTGTAACGAGGGAAAGCGGTCAACTTACTCGCGCGTCGCTCACGTTTTCGCGACTTCGTCTG
>JAKSDK010001001.1 GCA_022360095.1 Phycisphaerales bacterium | reverse complement strand
TATCACAAATTTTGTCAAAGTTATGATTAATTGGTAACAGAACTTTGTGTTGTCGAATTCGGTCTCTAATCATACTCTTGATTTAACAAATCGGACTCCCGCTGATTTTGTTAATCATTACAGACTCAATTGGACTCCTATTACCATTACTAATAGTTGTTATAAGAATATCACCTTGCAGCCTTCTTTGACACACTAAATGAAATAGCCCTAACACCCCTACAAATTTGCATCTCACATCCTATTTTGGTCATTAGATAAGTATAATTAACATGATTGTCTCTCTCAAAAAAGTTCTTGAATTTTGGCTGTCCAAAAACTGCTTTTACCCCTTCAAAAATGTCCTAGAACTGGGAATGAAAAAAGGATCAAAGAAAGACTGATGACGTCTTTTGGCATCAGTTGATTTGCTCAGCCCTTGCTTTAGATTCTGTTCATTGCTTTGTGCTTTGTGGAATTAAGTAATTTCTCTGACTGTAACTGAAGATGATTTGGGAGTTGTCCACAACAACAATCCTTCATAATTGCTAACACAAAATAATACTTCTACACTCTTGACATTCCTGCAATTCATTAAGGTGGATATATTTAAAGGCAAATTTCCATGTCTTAAAGATGAAAAAATAGTTTTGGTACAATCTTTGAAAAGATTAAATATTGGATCCATATTTTAACACACATTCAAGAATTAAAAACAGCAAAAAAGTTGTGTCATGTACACTTTAAACATCAAGGTACATGTAGCTAGGGTCAACACGATGATCAGTAGTCTTAGCATGAGAACAAATAGACTGTGAAGAAAGGAGATAGAGATGGGAAAATGTCTATGGAGAGATACAAGCCAGCTGAAAGTGAAATTAGAGAGCTGATAATGGTTGAAGAAACTCAGATGCAGTATATGTGCCTATTCTCGGACACTTTTAGCATTTATCACAATAACTTACCTTAGAAAGGCGAGAGCAAGCTGATACTTTCCTAGTATATAGTTCTTTCTTACATTA
>JAKSDK010001047.1 GCA_022360095.1 Phycisphaerales bacterium | reverse complement strand
CTACCTCGGAAAATATTGTAAATAGTAACACTTTTTTATTCCAATGAAGTAATTGCCTCAAAGTTACGCTGATATGGATTCTTGCAATGCAACATTCGAATGCTCATAATGTTATTAGGGGAGGGTTACAATTTTTTGGGCACACATTTTTGGAGGGGGCAGGATTTGCGGGCTGTTAACCTGAGAGGGGCTAAACTTTTTGGGCCCTCACTTTCGAAATAATAACGGCCCTCCCCACCGCCCCCCCCCCAATAGTTGACGACCGCTCCCTAAATAACTTAACACCCCCGACTTGTTCAGGGGCACCTGATTGTTGGGTTGGAGGCCCAGGTTCAAACGAGGCCTGCTGGATGTGTACAAAAACTCTTTGCCTTAGCTCAGGTGTTCGCGACATGAGCCTGCGATGCTGAGGCGTTGGCGTTGTATCAACCACTCATTCTGAATCGCGGTAATACTGCTAGAACTAGCTTACGATCAAGCCTCGTACATCTTATTAACAATACAAATCCATTCGATTTTGAAGGATGTGTAAATGAAGTCTCTCATCTATGAAAAGATCTAGGAACCTAGTTCTGTTTGTGTGGTCTAGTTGTCACTGTGGGTGTCAACGACAGGGGAGTGATATCAAAAGGGACGGGTGGGTGCCCTGTTTCATCATTTGCCACTTTGGTAGAAACTCAAAAGAAGCGACATTTAGAACATGACAACTTTATTTCTCACAGCAGCTTGCTACAATACGAAAAAGTAAACCCTCGCTTACACCATGGCTCTTTACATTTTGTCATCAGTACTCACAAGGCTCAGCTCGTGACCCTCTACAGTTCCCTGTGTACAATAACTTAGCGGATCGTTTGGTCTTAAAACACTGTCACATTACTCTGTCTTATTAAGTTCTTCCAAACCATTCACTTGTGTTAGTATAGGGCTATAATAGAAAAGTAATGGCCAAATAAAGTATTATACTTCGACAAGAAATCCTAACAGTTACCCAGGTTTATATTATCCATTAGAAAACCTTTCGACTCGTTTCTCAATGACCTCTTTGTTTTCACCGTCGTATTTTATTTTAGCTCTGTCAAAAGTCTATTACTCCCCGGGTGGGGGGTACTCCCTATAATGGCCTATATGGCCTATATGGGGAAGT
>JAKSDK010000488.1 GCA_022360095.1 Phycisphaerales bacterium | reverse complement strand
CCAATTTGGCTATTTCTCGTCTAAGTTCTCCGTTACAATACGACTATTTCACGCGACTAACTCAGCTGTTAAATTACAAGAGATCTGTATGTTTTAACGAATTTCCTTGATCGTTTTTTTAACAGCTAAACCACGAACTCGACCTATCCTGCGAAAGGACCTTCCAGAGAACATGACTGTAGAGATAGGGAAAAATGCTACGATGAAATGCCTTGTCTTGGTCAGTGGGACGCTTCCAGATTTTAGGTGGCTAAAATGGGACAAATCTGTCACATTTGCGTCGAAAATAAAAGATAACTTAGAAAGTGGGTCATATCAGCTTATAGATCGGCGATATTATCACTCTATGCAATCGGGGGAGAGTTATGGTTCTGAGGTGACAATTACCAATGTCACAGAGGACGATTTTGGACTCTACACTTGTTATGCGAGTAATCACATTGGAGCGGAATATAACAGCGCATTCCTCAGCAGATACGTGAGGCCCACTACTCCTTCTACACGAGGTAAGAACTTGTAAGTTGTGTATAAAACCGGAATGTTAACCGTGAGTTTTAATTTTACAAGCATTTTATCCAACCTGTGTTTACCACAACACGCAATTAGTATGGCTCGAGTTATGATCTGAGATGTCGGAATTACATGTACATAGAAAAAAGGGCATTTAGAACCTATAAACTCATACTCAGTTAAGGGTAAGTGTAAGGCAGAGGGGGCACCACCTTTTAAAAGATTTTGGAAAAGAGACAGCTGGAAGAGTACCTCAACACCTATATTTGGTAATAAAGTACTTAAAGATGCCGGAGAATCACACTTGTATGATATCTAATGGAAGTGGCAACATAAATCACTCTTACACGTTTAGAATTCATAATCATGTTCAGAAGCACAGAAGCATATCTTCAACTCCTTACTAGGATCGCGTTTCTTTATTTGTTTGTTGTTTATTATTCACCAGTCAACATTTTAGACGACAGCCAATTTTGAGACAGTTTGACACCGAATCACAACAAATTTGATACTTCATACACTGAAGGCCAGTTGTGAAGTATAACTGGAGTTTACTTTTTGCTTTTGCTATTTCTTTCAACCTCTGAAAAGTTAAGGTGGCTACCATGGGAGGGGTGGGGGAGTTGTCTCCAAGGAAATCTGTGGTACAGTCCGCCTGCCAGTATGACGTCTCGTCTCGCGTCAGTGACTTTCAAAATGGCGAGCAAAGTGTTCATCGAAGAGACGGATAAAAATTTCGATTTTATCACGGAAATAACGTTTTCTATTGTCACAGAAAACTAGATTTAAGTACTTTTTTGGAACGAAATTTCCAGTGGCGT
>JAKSDK010001737.1 GCA_022360095.1 Phycisphaerales bacterium | reverse complement strand
TCCGAGGAAATGTACACCCCGAGGAGCTTAAACGATTCCACCGATTCAATAACAGAACCTCCTACCGCTATTGGTTGACTGTAGCAACTATTATAATGCAAAAAATCAACCCGCATCAGCTTGCACTTACTAGGGTTCAAAGTCTTTTTTGTGCCTTAAATAATAGAAAGACTATATTATTTTTAATGGACTGGTTATATAAAGACCCAAGCATCTTCAATTTAGGAATCTCTCTTTTTTTGAACTGGGAATCATTGGTTCTGGACTGGGACTCCTGATGTTTCACAAGATGAGTCCCAGGACTCACCATAAGTATTTGTAACAAAATCACTGATATCGATGATGGTTGCTACCCAGATCTGGATTTAAGTGCCTCTGATTGCTTGTTCCATGAGAACAAGTTGTGTCAACCAATTAGAAGCACTAGCCAGATCATGGTAGTGACATGTCATGAGTATGGAGTTTCTGTGCTTGTTCCTCAGACATCACTTCGTCAAGAAGCCAGTGGTGGCGTTGCAAAATGTCAGCTGTTTTCTAAGGTTACTTTTAAATTATTTCAGTTTGTTTGCTAGTTGATTTCTTTAACCACATTTGCAGCAAGTCAATGCCATGCAGATCACTCCTGATAGACAATTACTAGCTGCTGCAGGTATTTACTGGGCTTTTAAAAAACACATGAACTCTGAAGTTGAAAAGCAGCCTTCACAAATGTGTTTTTTGCTGCCGTCAATTAAAAGTAAACTTCTGTTCCCTAAGAGGTCCACCAAGATGATTGACAGCAGCAAAAAAACACAAATGTCAGTTGGCTTTTGAACTTCACTATTTGTGTGTTTTTGAGAAGCACAGTAAAACAGTACATTTCTTGGGATGGTCAAATCTAGATTCTCCTTTAATGGTCATAATGCTGGTTAAAGAAATCAACTAGCAAACAAACTGAAATAATTTAAAAGTAACATTAGAAAACAGCTGACATTTCAGGAGCACCCAAAGAGAATATAGTTCAAAACCACTTAAACATAGCATTGTTGAACGTATTTTAGTATTTAAACAGTAGATATAGGCATATTTTTATCCCCTAAAAACTTTTCATCTGTTCGGATTTCCTAGCTGAAAGTCTAGTGATCCGAAAATTATAGGGATCAAAACTTAACTTTCAGCCAGGAAAAGGCTCCCGAAAATTCTAGGTGGCCTTTTTTAGGGTAAATATCCGATTAAAATCGGTAATTATACCATTTTGTAGATGTTCGAAAATCCTAGGAGAGGCAGGCAAGCAAGAAATTTTACAACAAATGTTCCGAAAATTCTAGTTCTCAAATCGTCTTCCGAACAGATATTTTCCCGAAAATTGCCGTTGGGTGCCC
>JAKSDK010000012.1 GCA_022360095.1 Phycisphaerales bacterium | reverse complement strand
GTGCACAGGTATCTGCTTTTGCATTGGCCACCATCTCAAAAAAGAAGAAAAAGAAAACAGAACAGCCAGCAAAGTTTACTATATCACCAGCCAAAACAGTTGATCAAATCCAAGAGCACATGGAGTTCTGGTGGATGTATTAAATTGGTAAATTACATTCTCATGTTTTACCAAAAATTTCCAGACCTTTGTTTCCTAGCGGTAATAATCTATTATGGGCTACCTGTAATTATCATCCATGGCCGACAAAGGAAATTCTGGTTTAACCTGATGACAAATTTTAGCTGCAGTAGATACACATATCTTGTTTGCTTCCAATGGAAGGAGAACCTTAGTGCTCTGAACAGCTTGAACCACTTAACAATCATGAGAGGAGGTTGAGGAAAAATATTATGATTTGTCTGTGGCCATTGGATCAATCTGCTGAAGGCAAAGGCTGAGGATTTATTGACATGTGAGACACTGACAAATTAAAATATTTTGCAATAATCGAGTTCAATAACTGTTTTAACAGTCAATCATCAATTTTATTTTTTACTGAACAACTCCCGGAAGTCAAGCGATCTGCCATTTTCACGCAAGAATGAGCCCAAGAAGGAGAAAAGAATGGTTTGCTTTATGCATGAGCAGAATGTTATTTGCTGCCAAACACAGTTGGATGACATTGCACATGAGCAGACCATTATTTATAGGCAGTTATTTGCGGGTCACTTAGTGGGCTCTCCCTTGCATCAAATGATATAGTTAAGTATTGAACACAACATACCGGTACTCTGTTAGTAGTAATAAATTAACAAATTGCTTACCTTCCTAAATAAGAACTCCAGAGAGCCTTGTTCTGAACAGCAAGTTCCGAATCATGTTCAGAAAACATCTGACCTAATAAGCTGACCACTTTTAATCGGTCATCTACATCCTCACTCTAAAAAAAAGAGAGAGAGGTTAGAAACCTTTATACCTGCCATAGGGCCTATCTGCTCTAGCGAAAAAAGTGCTTATTTAGACAAATTGTCTGTCATCACCAATGCTTAACAAATGCCTATGGTTTAATTTGTTGCAATTTTACAAATTTTGTACGAGATGGGAAAATCTTCAAAGGTGCGGTAAACAAAATTAAATTTTGTTTGTCCTGGGTAAAAACTGCACAAAACCGATTAAACAAATGAAAATGCGTTTTTCTTGTCAATCATTTGTTGTAAAACCACTATTCTTTCCATTAAGTAATGATAGATGCAATGGCCTGGTAAGAGTAACTAGTTTCCAGTGCAGATAAATTTAAAAAAGAACAAAATCGTCACCATACAATTTTTGGTTTAGATGTTTAGAAGACAATTCCATTGTCTGCTATAGTGCAGATTGGCCCATAGCAACCAAAACAGTTAGAGTTCTGAGAGATGAAAAATGCCAAAAAATCACCTTTAATTTAAACTCCAGCTGTGGAACAACCGACAAGAG
>JAKSDK010001089.1 GCA_022360095.1 Phycisphaerales bacterium | reverse complement strand
TCACTGTCGGCGGGATGCAGAACTGCTTCAACGAACAGCGGGATGTCCGTCACGACCGCACCGCCATCAAGAAGCATGCCCATAAAACCCTGTATATCGCGACCATCGATCCGACTGTCACCGTTCACATCACCGTCATAGTTCACTACGTTGGAGGCGTTCAGAAGTATTTCAACGAAGCGAGGGATATCCGCCGCATCAAGGCCGTTGCCGTCAAAGTCGCCCGAACCACACTGGCTGGTGATCATCACCAACCCCAACGGCATTGCCAAGTCCGTATTGGTGATGTCGAGCGTTGCCACGACCGGTGCCTCAGCATCGGCATGGGCGATCGTGGCCAGCCTCGGAACCATGAATAACGGGTCGCCGAGTATGAAGTTGCATCCCAAACAGGAATTATCCTCTGGACACTCGGCCTGAGGACACGCCGTGGAGTTGAAGCCGAGCGCGATGAGTTCCCCGCTTACCGAGCCGGGAATCATGCTCGTCAGGAATCGGACCCCCGGCACCGGAATCGTTGTATGATCACTTACGCCGGTCGCACTGTTCGCCGCTCCACCTCGCTCTATGTGAAAGCGGTGAACCAGCGTATCGGTTGCACCGCTGGCCGACCGCGAGGTCGAGACGTATAGGAAGTCATCGAGGACTGCCAATGCCCTCGGGCCTTCCACCAGCCCGGTTAACGAATATCGAATCTCCTCCCCGTGACATTCCCCACCGCATGCCGAAGTGGTCCGCGGGAAAATCAGTAGGTAGTCATTGTCATTCACCTGCTGACCGCTGACGATAAACAGGTTGCCGTGTGCATCCACTGCCAACTCACGCAGACGCGATGCGTCCGGCTCAAACACCATGTTGTAGCAACCTTCGCACGAGGGAACCATTGTCGAGCCTATCGCCGGGTCCTTCCCAAAGACCTCCCGCAACACAAAATCCCCGTTGCCAGTCAATTCCACTCGCGCTGCCGCGCGATAGGGACCGCTATCCACAGGATCGACCTCGACCGGCATGATGAAGACCGACTGATTCGTCGAGTCCATCGGGTCGAACGCCGCATCCCAAAAGGCGTACCCGCCGGTCGACGTCCGGCCGACTCGAACCGTCGCCCCGCTCAGGCCCGACACCGTCACATTCGGAAAGACGCGAGGAGCAAGAACTCGTTCACCCAGCTCCAAGTTCACGAGGCCGAACGCGCCATGAAGTTGATATAGGCTGCCCGAATTGTCCTGGATCAAGACGCCGTGACCGGATCGAACACCCAAGTTGTCTACCGGAGCCGGTATCGATGGACCAGCCACGGCCTCGGACATCCCAGTTGCAAAGTCCACGGGGTAGAGCTGTTCTCCAAGGCTCGCATCGTGAGGTAGGCCGGCGATGAGGACTCCATCATTGGGGACGGGTGTCGGGGTCGTCGTACCCGTCGCCGAGCCGTTGGGATCGCTACACAAACTCAATGCATTCGGATCGTGAGCGTTGGCGGACCACACCAGCATATCGATGTCATCGATGTAGTTATCGCCGTCCATCAAATCCGCGCAGAGGTTGTACTGATTCACCGTCGTACCGGCCTGACTCGCCAGGTAGTTGAAGTCTCGACTGTCGATGGCACCACAGGCGATGTCGCTTGTGAAATCGCCGCAACCACAAGACGTGCACACAAACGGATCGAAATCATCGATCAGAATGCACGCATCCTCACCGCGCAGCTCGAGTTCAACGTAGGTACCACGAAGAAAATTCAAGTCCCCCCGCGGAAACAGGCCGCGGAACTCGGCCCACTCCGACGAACCGATCGAGCCAGGTCCACTAATCGGTGGGTACACTCGCGCAACCTCCACCAGATTCGTGCTCACTTCGGGCGCATCGCTTAGATACACGACCAATTCGTCCGTCGGGTGGCCGCAGAACCGATACAGGAACGTCACCAGGATCTCGTCTTCACCGGCACGCGCAAAGGCGCCATGCGCCGCCACCGAACTCGCTGACTCTCGATCCTCTGCGTGCGTCTTCATCGCCATCACGCCGTTCGATGGAGCCAGCGGATCC
>JAKSDK010001208.1 GCA_022360095.1 Phycisphaerales bacterium | reverse complement strand
CCCCTGCCTTTTTCCCAGTATGGTGAAGACGTGTCTATTTTTTTTTTTCTGAGCTGTAACCTGATCACAGGTGAGCTGAGCTGTGGCAACCATGTCACACAGTAATAATATTTCTGCGGTGATCTAATTATGGAGGTTTTCTTGCGGAATAGAAGGCAAGCAAGACAAAATTGACTTAAACAACACAGTAGTGTTAATATGTAAAGGTGGTACATGTTATGTTTTACCTAATTGGTTCATGTAAATGGTTTGAAGAAGAAAATATAATGAAATTTCTTCTGAACAGGAATTCTGTTGTTAAAAAAGTCCTTGGAATCCCTAATACAGTCAAACCTGCGTACAACAGTCACCCTTGGAAAATGGCTTGATGACCGTTATATACAGGGTGACCTCTATATACAGGTCAATTTTCTGAAAATATAAGGCAACTGAAAAGGTTAGGAAGTTTTCTGGTGACCATAATGTACAGTGTGGCCACTTATATACAGGGCTGTTATATGCAGGTTTGACTGTATCCACTTCACAATTGTGCTTTTCGGTCTGTAAACATTTCTCTAAAGCATTAGTTGAGAAAATTTGACAAAAGATGAAAACATTCTCTTAGGTGATGATTTTATTAATTTTGATACCAAAAAATTGATGTTGGTTACTCTTGGGACTCGGGCTTCAGTAAGGACTGTCTGTAAAGTTGGAAAATACTCATAGTATATTTATGTCACATACTGTGCCTGAAGCAGAAATGGTAACTGATACAAATGTTACAGTATCAGGGTGTAATTTCCCTGTAATATTATAACTGTTCTGTGATGATGATAATTATTGTCAATGAGTTGAATTATGTGCTGCCAACTATAAGAATGTACAATATGTGAAAATCTATGAACTTTCTTTAGTGACAGCATCAATAACATCACAGTGTACATTAGTTTACGTTCCAGTCACTTCCAAAACTAGCCATCTCCCCCACTGGGTATACCCAGGGCATTTGCTTGGAGGTATGCTTTGTACATTGGGGGATTTTACCGGCAACGAGACCTGCCCAGTTTGGTATTAGACTTTCATGTGAAAACACTAGCCAACGTAAGAAGTGATATCAAAGTAATTATTTAATGTGCACATTCAGCGTGTGCAATGTGTTGACTGGTCATTGCTCCTATCCTGACTGTTTTGTTTGAAAACTACGAACATACCATGGAAACTGACCACAATGTGTCCAAAACGTGAAATGACTGGGGACGGGGCATAGGCGGTTTGGAATTGACCGGTACATTAGGCAGAAAAAATTGTACACTTACCTGAGAGTGTGTTGATTATCTTCTTGCATTATTTACTAAGTGACTCTAACAATTATTGTTTAACAATGTTATAGGTTTAAGTTTATTTTGGACCCAAAGTAAGTGTAAGGTTTATTAAAAGGTGACTTGTCGTGAGATGTCGGTCGTTTAATTTCACAAATTAAGGTGCTCGTAGTGAAGCGTGGTAACTTTTGCTAGATTTCTTAACCTTTCTTCTTCTCGAGTCTTTCCTGTAATTGCTTGCTCTTCCCAATTGCTTCTAGTCTTTGAAACGACACTGGCTGCAACGCTAAATTTTGTAAGGAGCGCACTCGAGAAATAGCAACAAAACTACTTCCCGCAGCTTTTTCTGCCTTACCTAAGTCCAGCACAACTTGAGGTAGTGTTTGACCTAGAGATTTATGAATAGTAATGGGATATCGCAATCGCAGTGGCAGCTGCTGTCTGGAAAGTCTCTGACCATCACTTTCCCATTCAAATAAATGTGGTGGTATGGGGACAGTCTTAGGGTTTGTTG
>JAKSDK010000798.1 GCA_022360095.1 Phycisphaerales bacterium | reverse complement strand
TGCCCCTCGGCTAGTTTTTCTTTCTTGACACATAAATAAAGTTTCTATCTATCTATCTATCTATCTAAACTCAATTCAATAGGAAATCCGATCGCCCAAAAAATAATATCATGATAAAGTTAAGTCAACCGTAAATGACTGATTAAACGCCACTACTTGAATAAGCGCCGCGGCGCTAGTTTTGGTATTTACAAATTAGGTTAAAACTCCCCACCTTTGTTACAGAGCTCGATATAAAGAGATTAAAAACCATATCGTCTGAGAAATGACCTCGACCAACTAGCAACTCGTGAGTTCTAAAGTTTTTATGCAGGGAAGCTCTTGAAACCAGGTTCATATAACAGTTCGAGGTGTACATATTTTGTATTAAATTCTGCATACCTATTACGCGCCTCAGTTAATTCTCCCTATATTCCCCTCAGTGTTTTACCCTTGGTTGAAATAAGCTCCGCTCTAGTACAAGCGCCGCACCTATAACAAGGAAAATGAAATAAGAGCCTCGGCGCTTAATACTTAATCGATTATTCACGGTGCGTGTCATACATGTGCTATAATGTTTTTACGATAAAGATCAATTTGTCGTCGTTTAAGAGATTCAAATATGGAAGGTGTACCTACAAAAATACTGGGTCGGGCCACCTTGATTGAAATTGATTTTATATGGAATTTTTCCATGTGCTCAGCCGATTTAACTTGCCACGGATTCCCGATTCAGTTAGTGTTACGCGAATTGCTTTTAACGATTAACTGATGGGTCTTCAAATACAAATTTTCAAGAAATGGTTTATCTGTCATTGTTCGTTCATAACATTAGCTCAAAACACGATCGTGAGACCACAGATCGTGAATCTTTGATATTTTTAGAAACAGATCAGACGAGCGTTCTCGTCTCCAGAACTCATCGTTTCTTGGTCACGTGGTTCGGTTACAAATTAAGCCGAGTGGCTCCAGGGACGAGAATAATCAGACGTTGAACCTGATGGTGTTGTTTTTGTACTTGTTCCATTGAATCGTTATTTATTTTCTTATTCATTACTTGCCATTCAAGAATTTGGCAGTATATTACTCTTTATACATAACTCGTGCCCTGTATAACGCC
>JAKSDK010000666.1 GCA_022360095.1 Phycisphaerales bacterium | reverse complement strand
GTTTCTGCTGTGGTATATTAACCTTATCGACTCAGTTAATGAAACTAACATAATGTTTGTGGATGTAACAACATAGTTACTTCTATAATTCAACACTATAACCTCTTCATCTAAAAGCTTTAGTGAACAAGCACATGGCATAATCTTTGATGTTACATTGGTAGACTTAGTAACTGGACAAGAAATGAAATAAAAGATCACCCTATACATGTTCCACAACCAATTTGGGAGAAAATGAACCTGTTTGACTCATAGTTTCCCTATTTTCAAAATAGATTTCCTAGTTTTATTGGAAATAGTTAAGTTTAAGTATACATACTTCTTACAAGATCTACTGATTCCCTGATTCATCATTATTGCTGGTTTTCAGTGTCACGCCATTCAAAATAGATCAAAACAAAAATCAAAACCGTTCAATAAATAAAGTCCAGAATGGTAATTCAGACAGTCCTAGTAACTTTTATAATAATGACGGTACCCAAATCTTGCTGTTTTAACAAACACCAGTTAACTGTCAGTAATAACAAAACAGCAAATAAGCGACTTAATAAGTATTCCCGATATTTCGAAAGGTCAAGCCTTTGTTCTTCAAGGGATTTACTAAAGAAACGGAAAGTCGTTACAAATATATAGATATAGTTAAAAAACGGTACAATTGGAAATTTGATGCGAGTAAAAATTTAAATGAATACGCCAATAGGAATAAACTAAACAATACAGTAACTGAAATACGCCCAGGCTAGTTTACAATGGCAAAAAAGGTACAATAAAGGAGAAAATATATAATTATATAAAAATATATCATATCATATAATACATAAAAATTGATGTAACAAGTGTTAATTAATGAAATAAAATAAAATAATAGTAATGAAATAATAATAATAATAAATTAAACGGTCGTCCTCTCTGTTTATACCATGTGGCTGCATAGTTTTTGCCTTTTTTGTATACAAGAATTACTAGGTTTACAAAAGTTTAGGTCTCGGCACCTTCGATAGCAGTTCTCATCCCATCCTCCTCCCTGCAGCAATGGCCATACCTTGTATTCCCTCCTTATTCACCGACTTGCAAAGCCTCGGGCCGATTCTCCCATATCTTAATATACATTTAGGATCATTTGGCTTTGTGTGTGGGTGTACCGAGTGAGAATATATTTATTAGAAATGTCATTGGTCTCTTGGGTGAGAATCTAATGCACATATCAATTGAAATCACACGTCTCCAGTGAATCCGCCATACGAATCTGCAACTTTTTGAATCCGCTCTCCAGAGTGGAAATTTTTTAATACGCTATGAATCCGGAATCGCGTGGATGGTAAATCCGGATATCTTTTATGCGGTGACGTAAATTCCTTGAGCTCCAAAACGATATCGTCAACTGGCAAGGTTTGAACACACAACGCATTTATCGGCTTTTAAAAATACTTAAACTGGGCACCTTCTATCAAGTAAAAACTAGAATACTCTGAAAAAAGCACACAAGAACGAACACATGTGCAGTCAACCCGCTAAACTGAAAATGGCTTACTACTGCTCTTTCACAGCCGTAGAACACGAGAGAGCTCGTGATTATCGTGGAACGGAAGTACTATTGATTGGCTGTTTAGGTAAATGTCACTTGATTAATTGAAATAAAAAATGGGCGGGAAACCTTTCAAAGATTTGTATCAGGCTCTCTTTTCGTTTCGCCTTTCCGGCCCGATTAGCTCAGGATTTCCGCGGCAGGATTAGCTTAGATTAGATTAGATTAGATTAGATTAGATTTCCGCGGCAGGATTAGCTCAGTCGGTAGAGCGCTTGACTGCAGAGCGGGAGGTCGCGGGTTCGATTCCCGGGGCCGGACCAATACTTAGGGTCTTAAAAATAAC
>JAKSDK010001366.1 GCA_022360095.1 Phycisphaerales bacterium | reverse complement strand
TCGTCGGCCCCAGCTCGATGTCTTTCGGCGGCGGCTGAGATGGGCAGGTCGACCGACGCCGACGGCGAGAGGGAATGTGCAAGAGCTTCTCCTTCAGATTCCTTGCACCGGCAGCTTGACAAACAATGCTACATAGATGCCGCATCCTTTGCGTCCGCGGCGGCTCGGGCGGCATTGGTCTTGGTCTGAGACAAGACGGACCCGGCGCGGCGGCTCCTCCTGTCCGTAAAAAACAATCTGGCACCCATGGGCGACGGCCTGGCGTTTCGGCTCTTCGAAGGAGCCATTGCATGGGACACCGAACCGGTCTCGGTGACGGCGGACGATGCGCTCAGCGCTGAACCCACCGACCGATCCGAGCGCGGTGACGCGGCGGATTGGCTGGAGCAACTCCTCGGAGACGGCCCGATCGAATCGAAGAAAGTGCGAAGGCTGGCCAGCGAAAATGGCCATACCTGGACAACAGTTCGGCGGGCGAAGCATGATCTCGGAATCGAAGCCCGAAAGCAAGGATTCGGTGACGGCGCGGCATGGTATTGGCACCTGCCTTCGAACCGAAGGGGCTCAGCAGATTCCGAAGGCGCTCGTGACGAAACCGTGAGCGCCTTCGATGACGATGAGCGCCTTCGCGTTCTTGATGCCGAAAACGGGGTGCCGGAACGGAATCGGGACCGTTGATCACCCAAGGCGCTCACGTTGCGAATGACGGGGACAATGGCACACACGGCGTCCCGACCGGCTGGACACCGATAAGCTGGGCGCGTCGCCTGCACCAACGTGCCTATGCTTGTGAATCCACCGATCCCAAGCTAGCGGCAGAGTTGCACCAACAGGCTGCGCGATTAGAGAAAAGCGCATGATTTTAGACTGGCGCTGCACCGAAGTGCACCGTATGCTTTGACAGTGAACATAAACAAAGGTGAACGAGATGGCGAGACTATTCAAACTCGGAACCCGTGAAAAAAGCGGACGGGCAAAACAGCAAACCAGCGGTGACTGGTTTGGGAAGGTTCGTCTTGCCCCGTACGATTTCAAACGAGTCCGCCTTTGCACCGACAGGGCGACGTCGGAAAGCTGGTGTCGAAGCTGCAAGCTGCCGTGGACCGACACATTGCTGGCGAACCGCCGGACCGCGAGACGATGAAACGCCTGCCAAGGCGCCTGTTTGAATCCGTTGGCCTCGTATCCGAACTATCAGCGAAACGCCGCGGCACCTATGCCGAGAACGTCAAGGACTACATCGACGAACTCAAGACGCTGGGAAGGAACGCCAAGTACGTTCGCAATGTTGAAATGTATCTGGACGCGGTAGGCAAAGCTTGTGGTTGGGACCGCCTGACCAATGTTGGCCGGATCGCCTTTTCCAAATACTTGCAGGATCGAAAGGATTCCGGCACAGCTCCTCGCACCCTGAACAACATCACCACGACTGTTAAGACGTTTTGCACATGGGCGGTCGATGGACAGCGGCTCGATGCGAATCCCCTTGAATACGTCAAACGGCTGGATCAAACCAGTGACGCACGACGACGACGACGAGCGCTGACACAAAATGAGGTTTCCCGACTGCTCGCCATCTCTGGTCCGCGAGAACTGGTCTATCGCCTTGCTTTGGGCACCGGGCTTCGGCGACGTGAATTGCAGCGGCTCCAGTGGCGGGATGTCGAAATAGACGAACCGACCGTTCATGTCTCGTGCTCCGTGCCGAAGCGACCAAAGCCAAGCGAGCCGACACCCTGCCGCTCTCGGATTCGCTTGCCGCACGGCTGCGAGCGGTCCGTCCCGCGGACCACTCCCCCACCGATGGCGTGTTCAGGTCCGTGCCGACATTCGATACATGGTGTCGGGACTTGAAGCGAGCGCAAATCGACTACAAGGCCGATGACGACACGCTGGCGGGCTTTCACAGCTTGCGAGTAACGTTCATTTCGGAGTTGGAGCGAGCCGGAGTCTCACCGCGGACGATCATGGAACTCGCCCGGCATCGTGACTACCGGCTGACCGCGAGCGTGTACACGGATGTACGGGTGATTGACACTTTCGGCGCGGTGGGACGGCTACCGGATTACGAACATGAACCGGACGCTCAAACAGCCCGTCGAACTGGGACGGATGATCGGGTGATGAACTCCGCCGACCAGCAGGACCAAATACGGGACCAAAAAGTGTGCCGAAACGTGCAATTCCATGCATTTTCACACAACTCGGACGATGCAGCCGACGCGCGCCGAGTGAAACCGAGTGATGCAAAGAATCCCGCCTACCTGTCGAAAAACGCTGATTTCTCTGGCTCAACGAGCATAAAAAAAGACGCCGGTATGACCGGCGTCCAATCTCCGGGGGGACCCGACACACGGGACTTCCTCTCTGTAATATTCATACGTATACGTCTGCAGAATCCCGAACTCTGGCGCCGAAATGCACCTTCAACAAGACTAAAAAATGTCCGTTTTGTCCGGACATTTGGGGGTGGACAAATCGGTAAAATGTTTCCAATAAGACACTTAACCCATGTCCGGTCGGACTTGACCGGCAATTGCCCAGTTTAACATCTCACAGACACCTTTGATGGCTCCGTTTTCCGGACGAGACCACCGGCAACCTGCGATTCGAGTGTCATGGCTATTTCTCCTCCTTATCGAAGATCCGATCGGCCCGGCACCAGTGCCCAAGAACGGGGACTGCTTTTCCACCTAACAAGCAGATAGGGAACGCTTCTATACATTGTTTCAAAAGTCCAACAATCCGATACGAATACTCTATTCAGCATGCGAGCCACTCGTGCATGGTCTCGGCACAAACGGCCCGCTGTCGAACGAGGATGTTTGCTAACGACTACGGGCAATCCGGATGCGGGCAGAAAGTACCGTCACCGAGATACTCACCGGGCTGAAACGGCCCACTGCCATCTTGATACGGGGGCAGCGGCAAGCACTGTCCGAACACAGCAGTGACTTGCCCACGGTCAGCAGCATTGACCACACCGTTGCCGTCCAGGTCCATCAGGCAGATGAGACATGGGTCCGTTGTTCCGAATGCTGCCGTGATCTGCCCACGATCAGCGGCGTTGACTACACCATTGCCATCGGTGTCCGCGAAGCAGCCAGTGTAGTTCGTATTCCCGAGCGCGGCATGAATCGCCGCAACATCGCAAACAAAGGAGGACTGGTTGCAATCGGCCAATGTGCCGAAAACGCACTCGCATCCGACGCAACAGGCTCCGAGTTGACATTCATCGGGAACACCATTCGCGTCCATATCCTGGCTTGTTCCGCTTGTGATATCACACCTGTCGAGCACATCGTTGTCGTTGCAATCCTCATCTACGCCTAGCGTGAAGTCCACATAGTCCGGTGTACCGTTGCCATTGCAATCTTCCGCGAGCAGATCAACACAAGCCCCGGACATCTCGAGCATACGCGAGACAAACAAATCGATGTCGGCTCCGTCGACAAGAAGGTCGCCGTTCAGGTCGGTGCAACTGCATGTCAGGTCCACTCCCTGCCCGGTAAGCGCGCAATCGACGAATCCCTGCGTATCTCCGGCGTCAACCTGTCCATCACTGTTCACATCGCCCAGACACGGGCATGGTTCGCAGAGATCGGGAACACATGGGATGTCCGATCCCAGAAACGTTCTCACGAACCGGATATCGGGAACGCCGCCATTGAGGCCACTACCGTCTTGAAAGTCAGGAAGCGGGATACATTCGCCGAGAACGGCCGTAATAAAGCCGCGGTCGGCGCCATTGATCACGCCGTCGCCATTCACATCATATAGGCACAGCCAAAGTGGATCCGTCTCACCAAAGTACAGAGAAACGACGTCCCGGTCTGCGGTATCCACGACGCCATCTCCATTGATATCTCCGTAACAGCCGGTGAATGTCGCCGGCAGAAGATCGGCCAGGTTGCATGTGAATTCTTCACAGCGCGATTCCAGTTCCGTCGTGCAAAGACCCGACTCCGAGCAACAGGCGCCGAACGACTCACAAGTGATCGTCGCACAATCTGTGCAGGGGCCCATCGCAATCCCGCCACCGAACCGCAAGTCCCGAGTGCCGTCAATCTTGAGCCCGCTGCCGTTCTGATGGTCTGGCAGCGGAACACAGTCGCCAAAGTATGAATTGATGATCTCACGGTCGCGCGTATCGATCACGCCATCGCCGTCGAGGTCACACAGGCAGATCGCACCGGGGTCGGTTGAACCGAAGTGGAAATAGATTTGAGCTCGATCAGTCCCGTTGACGGTGCCATCGCCATTCACGTCGCCATAGCAACCGGTAAATGTCTCTGGCAGTAAATTCCCCACGTTGCAGACAAAACCTTCGCATTGTGACGGCGTTTCCATGGTGCAATTGCCCTCGCGACAACACGCCGCCACTTCGCATTCGTCAGGGACACCGTCCAGATTACAATCGCCACTCATCCCGGAGGTGATGTCGCAATCATCTGGGACCGCATTTTTGTTGCAGTCAACCTCACAATCGTCGGGAATTTTATTGCCGTTGCAGTCCGGGATGCTGCCCGATGCGATATCACATACGTCCAGGATGCCGTTCAGGTTGCAATCCTCTGCCTTTTTTACTGCGATGTCACAACTATCCGCGACGCCGTTGCCGTCACAATCGGGTTCACACTCGTCAGGGATGCCGTTGCCAGTGCAATCCTCACTCTGGCCGCAATCGAGAGCACCACAGAGTTCACAGTCCAGGTCGCAGCGATCCTCGATCAGGTTCCCGTTGCAGTCGAAGGCCAGGTCCGGCGAGACAGCCAGCGAAAAGGACTGCGGGCCCTCCGGCACCTCAAATCCGTGCACCTCAATTGTCCACTTGCCGAATTCCGGGTTGTCGACCAGCACTTGCTCGATGTTGTTGATATGGTCCTCTGTCGTCCGCACGGCTGGAGCCGCAGGATCTGACAGCCCCCCAAGCGTCCAGGGATAATGCCGGACACCCGCAGGACTGAACATCCGGAGGTCGAGATCGTTCACCAACGACGGTATGACGTTCGGCGTACCGACGGCATCATCCCAAGCCAGAGTCGCCTTGAGCGTTTTCGCTCCCTTGCCTACCACGGCACTATATGTGACGCTCGCGCCGTGGGAGACCGAATCTTCCAGGTAGTTACCAGATGCAACGAAATCGATTGTGTCTTGGATGCGAACGGAGCCGTAGCCGGTCATATAGTCAGGACCGACGTTTTCAATGTCTTCTGCGTTATGGGCAAGCAGCGCCTTGAGCGTCGAATTTCGAGGATCGGCATTTCCGGGATATCGCGTGCGGATATCTTGCAGCATCAACGCGCACAGTCCCGTCACCGTCGGTGCCGACATGGACGTGCCGCATGCCACACGATAATCCGTATCGCTCTCGTTCCCGGTCGACGTGACGCCCGCTCCCATATCACCGTCGCGTTCACAACCCGGTCCTGAAATGTCCGGCTTGAGACGACCGTCGTCGGCCGGCCCCCAACTGGTAAATGAGGTGACGGAATCATCGTTGGAATTCAGCGCGCCGACAGTGATGTGGTTTTTGGCGCACGCCGGCGGCGGAGTCGTGTGATAGTCCGTTCCGCATCGTCCGTTACCACGTTCGTTGCCGTTGGACCAGACGATGCGGAATGGGGTTCCCAGCCCACCGACAACGATCGAGTCGATCACCGAGGAGGTAACACCGTAGTCACCCTCCCAGTCGCAATCGGAACCATTTCTCGCGACATTCGCGCCGATCGAGTTATTGGCGACATCCGCACCGTAAACGTTGATGGCCTCATCGTAGTCAGTCTCGATGTCTCCGGGATCGGTGTACAAAGCACCATCCACAAAGCCAAACTCGGGATCAAATCCGTATGACTCAATCCTCACGTTTGGTGCCATACCGGCATATTGCCCGTTACTGGCTGTTCCATCGCCACCAATGGTTCCCGACACGTGCGTTGGGTGGTCATTGGGAAATCCAGGATCGCGTGCCGTCAGACGATTCCCAAAGTCTACATGCGTCTCTCTGGCGACTCCTACGTCATACACCAATACGGTCACGCCCTCTCCGTTCAGGTCATAGGGCGGTGATTGAACGATGTTGGCCTGTGTCCGCGTACGGTTGTCGTCGTTGTTTGGGCCGAGCGCAGGGAGGGGATACTCAATCCACTGGACACCGTCTTCGCCTGCCAGGGTCGTCAAGCCGGACTTGGGAATCTCGATCACGGCCCCATTGATGGTCTTGAGGATCGATCGAATCTTCGCTCCGCAGCGTGCGGCGATGTTGGGACCGTCTGCGGCAGCCGGAACATCACGGTGGAAGATCACGTAGGCCACAACGATGTCTTCGGACGTTTCATCCGGCTCAGCATCATCACCTTCTGCACTCTGGGGCTCCGTCCGGCTGACCACCACCCAGGGCGGCGCCGCGCCGGCTGACATCCTGGAGTGCATCTTGTCATTGACGTCGATCAAGGACGCGAACCGTAATGAAGATATATTCGAGAGCGCCTGAACGTTCGGCTGTGACGTCGACGCAAAAAAGGCGTTGTTGCCAAGATAGCTCAACAAAGTCAATCCGGCGGCTTGCAGTTCCGCTTTATCAGATGGGTGTTTATCAAACTGGACAACCAAGTGCGCTAGTCCTCCCTGGGCTTGGCTCAAGTCTGCGATCGTCTGCGCTGTCTGAGCGGCTGTTTTGAACTGGCCCGTCTTCATCCCGTTTTGCCAGCGAATATCACCGCTTGTTGTTTGTAAGTTGTCGGGGTTTTGACCGGACTTATTCTGCTGCGCCTCGATTTCGTGGGCTACCGTCAGCATGACGAATCCGATCAAACCGAGATGCACTACGATCACCAGTTTTTTGCGATTCATTTTCGACTCCTTCGGCCCTGTACTGCTTTTTTGGACGGCGCGAAAAATTCGCCTTTGCGAATTCGTTTGGATAGTATGGGTATGCGTTCCGAGCTTTCTCCGTTGAAGGCTCCATAAATTAACTCGCAAAACCCTCACAAAATGGATCAAAAATCTAGACCGAATGTGAAAAGAGTGCCGGAGCCAGGCAATCCATTCGAGCCGGGCTGCCTGGCGAATCACTATGTTGAGGATGCGACTCTGGCTGAAATGGTCCCGGAGGTTTATCAGGAAATGAGAATGCTGGCGGCTCAACTGCTACGCCACCATCGCAATCCTGATGCGATGCAGACCACTTCCCTTCTACATGAAACCTATATTCGCCTGGCTTCCGGAAAAGCCAAACGATTCAAGAATCAAGGCCATTTCCTGGCAGTGGCCGCCAAGGCCATGCGCTACATCCTGACAGACTTCACGCGGCGCCGAATTGCCTCCAAACGCGGCGGCGGACAGAAACCGACGTCGACGGATCCTGACATTATTATTTCCGAGGAAATGAATCCTTTGCTGCCGGCCATCGATGAAGCGTTGGTCCGTTTGGCCAAAGTGGATCTAAAGAAGGCCCGAGTCGTCGAGCTCCGCTTTTTTGGGGGATTAACGATTGAAGAAGCCGCGAAAGTGCTGGAAGTCTCGCCCATGACGATCAAACGCGATTGGCGATTAGCCAAAGCGTGGCTTTTTCGCGAGATAAATAAGTAGACGCGGACAGGATTGAGAATACGCATGAGCAATCGACCGGATCGCTGGCATCACATCGAATCATTGTTCGAGGCTGCAGTTGACCTCGAACCGCGCGCCCGTTCCGCGTTTCTGGATAATTGCACCGGCGACGATGCCTCACTCCGTCGAGAGATCGAATCCCTGATTGCTGCACATGAAGCGGCATCTGATTTTATGGAACGCCCTGCGTTCGATGCCTCCAACCGTTCTTCAAAGGAGATTCCACCTACTGACGTTCACGGTCGCAACATCGGTCCCTACCGTCTTCAAAGTGTGCTGGGAACGGGAGGAATGGGGGTGGTGTACGAAGCTGAACAACAAAATCCCCGGCGGTCGTTGGCCTTGAAAGTGATCCGCATAGGCGGTGATCAGGACGATCACCGCCTAAAGCTTTTCCAACGGGAAACGCAATCCCTGGCGAGGATGCGGCACCCTTCGATTGCGACTATCCATGAGGCGGGATGTACCGAGGACGGCCAGCACTACTTTGCGATGGAGTTAATCCGAGGTGAACCACTCAACAAATTTGTGAGGAACAACTCGCTGAACCAACGCGCACGGATCGAGTTGTTTCTTCAGCTTTGCGACGCGATTGGTTACGCCCACCAAAGAGGTGTTATTCACCGTGATCTCAAGCCGTCCAACATCCTGGTGACTGTTGGGAACCAAACTAATGATTCGTGTATCGCAGGAAAGTTGTGCCCGGCAGTAAAGGTGCTGGACTTCGGTCTTGCCCGAATGACCGACAGCGACACCACTCTGTTTACGACCGTTTCGGAAACCGGCCGCATCATGGGCACATTGCCCTACATGAGTCCCGAGCAGGCGCGTGGCATCAAGGACGACATTGATATTCGAAGTGATGTCTATTCTCTGGCTGTTATTCTGTATGAATTGGTCACCGACGAATTGCCCTATGATCTAAACGGCGTGCTTCAACACGAAGGCTTACGGATCATTCGTGAATCCGCTCCACGGCGACCGAGTTCGATCCGTCGATCCTGCCGTGGCGATTTGGAAACCATCATTCTCAAGGGGCTGGAGAAAGACCCGGCCCGTCGCTACCAGAGCGTCGCCATACTGGCCGACGACTTGCGACGGTTTTTGAGCGGTGAACCGATCTCCGCTCGCCCGCCCAGCACCTCCTATCAAATTCGAAAGCTAGTGGCAAGGCATAAATTGCCATTCGCCTTTGTGGCAACACTGCTGTTGTTGCTAACGGGGTTTTCGATATTCGTCACATATCAGGCAGCAAAAATCGCCGACCAACGTGACCATGCGAACAAGGCACGCCGCGAGGCTGAGATCCAAAGAGACAGAGCGAACCGCACGAGCCAATATTTTACGAGCATGATTGCGGCAGCGCGTCCCGGACTGTCTCGGGGGCACGAGTTAACCGTTCGCGAGTTTCTGGACCAAGGGGCTCGACGGGTGAGAACGAAACTGACTGAGGAGCCTGATGAGGTGCGAGCAGCCTTTCAAGATATGATCGGGCTCGTTTACCTGGAGCTTGGACGTTTGTCTGAGGCAAACCATCTTATCAACGAAGCCCTGAACATCCGTCAGTCCATCCTGGGGCAGGAGCACGTCGAAACCATCACCAGCTTGTACCACTTGGCCCTGTTGCGGCAGAAAGAAGGGAATTTTCTCGAATCCGAGAAGCTATACCGAGAGGCATTGTACACTGCGCGCGATGCGCTCGGTGAGGATGATCCTGGCACAATGGTCATTCAACGGAATCTTGCTGCCATGCTGATTGAAACGGGCGATGTCACTCAGGCCGAGGTGATATTGCGACGCGTCCTCGACGCAGGGAAAAGAAGATTCGGTGAAAACGCTCCGGAAGTCATGGGGATCGAGAACGACTTGGCCGCCACTTTGCTTATGCAAGAGCGATGGTCAGAGGCTGAGACGATGTTCAAGAAGCTCGAGGATCGATACCGTAGTGCCGCGAATCGCGACGATTTCGCGCTGGCCCCGGTTCTCCTCAATCTTGGCAATCTTTATTTCAAAACGGGTCGTAATAGCGAGGCAGAAGCAAAGAACCGTGAGGCCGCTTCCATCGTCGGGAGGATCTTTGGCGAAGAGAGCATCGAATATGCGAAGGCACTGCGTGACCTTTCATTCATGCTCCGGCACAGCGATAGGTTGAAACAGGCAGAAGTTGAATGCCGCAAGGCACTCGCCCTCCATGAGAAGCTACTTGACGATGACCACTACCAGGTAGCCCAGTCCCGAGTGGCGCTAGGCCAGGTGCTCCTCATGTTGCGTCGCCCTGTCGAGGCCGAGCCGCTCCTGCGAGTCGGGCTCGAATCGTTGCATCAATCACTTGGTGATGAACACGCTATGGTCAATGTGGCGTTACACGCCCTGGTCGACTGCCTCTTCATGAATCAGAAATATATAGAGGCAGAGCAACTCCTGCGACATGAGTTTCGTCTGAACCAGCAAGCGCCAGTCGAGAATCTCTCCTATCAGACCCGTATGAGGTTAGGGCTGGCGTTTCTCCACCAAGAGAAGCTTGACGAAGCAATAACCCACTTGCGAGGGGCAATGGTGCTATGTCTGCAGGCCGGCCACGATGGAACTCCGGACCATTGCCGAATGCTCAAGAATTGCGCCGAAGCGCTTATTGGCAAAGGTGAATATCAGGACGCCGAAGCGATGGTGCGTAAGTGCCTTGCAACGCGAAAAATGCGTCTGCCCAAGGGACATCGGCTCATCGCAAATGCAGAAAGCGTACTCGGCGAGGCACTTTGTGGCCAAGGCAAGTACGAGACTGCGGAACCGTTATTGCTGAATTCCTATCGCGATTTGAAGAGTGATTCCCAAGCAGTCCCCAAAGCCCACCGTAAAGCGTTGAAACGAATCGTGAAGCTCTACAAAGCCTTAGGCCAACACAACAAAGCTGACGGCTACCAAGCATCGCTCGAATCCATTCAAGACTAACATACTCAAAACTGCGTGATGATCTTCTTTTGCACAATAGAAAACTTCCGAGATCGATGATGAGATATGGAACAACAACATCGTTCAAAAGAACCTCACAACGAATGGGGAACACTGGGAAACTTGTCCATCTACCAGCCCTGAACCCAAGACACTGGAAAGCCGATGAAGATGATCCTGAGGCGGACAAAACGCAGACTCAAGTCGGCGACTTGGGAAGAACCTGAGCTAGCCTAAAACGTTACCCATGCCGTTCGCGAATCCGGGGTTATGTTGCGTCCGAAGAAACTTTGCGACTATCGTCGAGGCGGCTTTGTGTTGCAACTCTCCCTTTTCTCAGCCGTGGTACGGAACCACGTCTTTACAATATGTCTGCATAGCCGATTCGGCGAGAAAGAAAGGCTCAAGGCTCTCCTCACCAGGTCCGAAACTGCATAGGAGCTTAAAGACGGTCACTTCATGGCCGAATTCTCCCCGAAATTCGAAATCTCCCGACACCCAGCAAACGGCGGTAAGCAACGCGCACCGAAAGAACTCACCGAAGCACTCCTCCGCCTGAGACTGCAACGAAATCCGGGATCAGGAGTTGGGTACACGCGCAGTCACTACAGCTGATCTTCGTAAGCCCCCATGTCGACAATATTGACAACTCGCGTGTTGCCGGCGAGGTCGGTGCCCGGCACGACTGAGTTGTTATCGCCGACGTCAATACAAGGCGAAGGAGGAACACCGTCGTCGAGCGTGTAGTCGTCGTCGGCCGTCCCACCGATGTTATCGGCGCCGTCGGGATCCTTGAAGTCGGGATCAGCATTAATGTTTTCAGTGCCGGCACCGGTCCAGCCACCCTCAACGTTGGAGTATGAGACCGTCGCCGTCGCGCTGCCGCTGATGTAGATGGAATCGTTCGCGCCACCGCCGTTGTCGTATACGATGCTGTTGACCATCGTCAGCGTGTTGGCGTCTTGAGAAACGCCGCCGTAGTTGCCGCTTGCGGCGTTGTCGGCGATGGTGCAGCTTGCGAGCGTCAGATCACCCGAGGCGTAGATGGCCCCACCCCACGTGGCGTCATTCCAAGCAAACAGACTGTCATTGCACGCAACATCGGACCCTGCTTCAACCCAGAGGGCGCCGCCAGCAAATGCTTGGTTGCCTGAGAAGATACAGCGACTTACTGTCGCTGAACTCGTGTCGGCGACAGCGAGCGCGCCACCGTAAGTCAGGTAGGCGGTGGGGGTGCTGTTCGAACGGAAGATGCAATCTACGATGATGGTGGCCGAACTGTTCCCGGTCACGTAAACGCCGGCAGCGCGTTCTCCGGTCGTGTTGCCCTCGATCGTGCAGTTGACAAGATCGACATTGCAGCTGGCATAAACGAACACGCCGCCGCCTTTCCCCACGTGGCTAGCATCGCGAATGGTGAAACCGTCAACGGCGACATTGTTGCAGTTCGATATCGAAACAACCGTATCGTTTATGCCGCTTCCGCTGAGCGTCGTGACGTTGGTCGAGGCGTTGCGCTCGTCTCGAGTCAGTTCGTCGCCCGCAAAGCCGCCGTACAACCCGACGCCGGTTGACAGGTCGAAGGAGGTGTTCACGTCCGGCGTGTACGTACCGGCAGCGACCCAGATCTCATCAACATCGCCCTGCGACGCCGCGTAGCCCAGCGCGTCCTGCAGATCGCTGTAGGCGTCCGCCCAGCTTGACCCGTCGCCGGCACCGCCAACGACCGACGCATCGACACGCAGCACGGTCACGGACGTAGACTGGTCTTCGTAGGCGCCCATGTCGACGGTGACGACAATTCGGGGGTTGCCGGCGAGGTCGGTGCCCGACACAACCGAGTTGTTATCGCCGACGTCAATACAGGGTGAAGGCGTGGCGGCATTAAGTGTATAGTCGTCGTCGGCCGTTCCGCCGGTGTTATCGGCGCCGTCGGGATCGTTGAATGCGGGATCCACGTTGATGTTTCCGCAACCGGTCCAACCGCCCTCAACATTCGAATACGAGACCGTCGCCGTCCCACCGGCGCTGAGGTAGATTGAATCGTTAGCGCTGCCGCCGTTGTCGTAAACGATGCTGTTGACCACCGTCAGCGCGCTGACGCTTTGCCAGATGCCGCCGTAGTTGCCACCGACGTCGGCGGCATTGTCGGAAATGGTACAGCTCGCGAGCGTCAAATCACCCGAGGCGAGGATGGCCCCACCCCATATGGCATTATTCCACGCAAACAGACTGTCAGTGCACATAACGTTGGAGCCCAATGCAACCCAAAGCGCGCCGCCGGCATCTCCTTGGTTATCCGAGAAAATGCAACGACTCACCGTCGCTGAACTCGTGCCAGCAACCGCCATCGCGCCCCCGTAATTCGTCCCGGCTCCGTCGGTGCTGTTTGAGCGGAAAACGCAATCTTCGATGGCGACGTCGGAACTGCCGCCCGTCACGTATACGCCGCCGGCATACGCCTGGATTACAAGGTCCTCGGTCGCGTTGTCGGTGATCGCGCAGTTGAGAAGATCGACATGGCTACTGGCAGTGATGAGCACGCCTCCGCCTTTCCCTGCGTATTTGGCGTCACGAATGGTGAAACCGTCAACGACGACGTTGTTGCAATTGGACACTAGCACAACCGATTTACCCGTGCCGTCTCCACTAAGCGTGGTGACATTGGTCGAGACGTCGCGCTCGTCTCGGGCCAGCTCGTTGCCCGCGAAGCCAGCGTACAATCCAACGCCGGTGGTCAGACCGAAGGACGTGTTCAACGCTGGGGTGTACGTGCCGGCGGCGACCCAGATCTCATCAACGTGGTCGTGCGACGCCGCGTAGCTCAGCGCATCCTGCAGATCACTGTAGGCGTGTACCCAACTCGTCCCGTTGTCATGGCCTCCAACGACCGACGAATCGACGTACAGCACGGTTTCGTAGACATCGATGACGCCGTTTCCGTTGGCGTCAAGGCTCGGATCGTTTGCGATCTCACAGGCGTCTGCAACCTCGTTACCGTCGAGGTCCAGGTCTGCTTTATCCGGCACGCCATTGTCGTTACAATCCGTAAACGTCTGGCACTCATCGGGCGTGCCGTCTTCATCGCGGTCCACTTCGTCATCGTCAGGGATGCCGTCACCATCACAATCTTGCGCGTACTCGGCTTCCCCCTGGACTTCAAAGGCGCCCATGTCAATTACCTCATCCGGCAAGGGTGAATCAACATCAATATGATAAACGCGCGGGTTACCCGCTAGATCGATGATGAAAGTCCCGGTTGAAGTGATGTCCCCGTCACTTTCGCCCGTGGTGAAGCTCTCATCTTCGAGCCCCACGACATTGTTCGAATCGCCGGCGTCTATACATGGCGACGGTTCGGTAAGATCATAGTTGGCATCGAATAACGGATTACTGTTGATGTTACCTGTTCCGGTCGTGCCTTCATTGAAGCACGAGTACGTCGGTGAGGAAGGCGGGACACTCAATCCGACGTCGTTGGTGACGCCCGAGGCCTTGTTATCCCATATGATGCAGTTGACGATTGTGCCGTTGCAGCCGTAGAGGCCACCTCCGCCGCCGGCGTCAGCAGCGGTATTGTCGGCTATGGTGCAGCTTGCGATCGTTCCGTCGCAGTCGAAGAGCCCGCCGCCTTTACTGACCGCTTCGTTCTTTGTGATGAGACAGTTCGTGATGTCGCCTTGGTATCCACTAACGCCGCTGTCGCCGTTTGATCTTATGTAGCAATTGCTGATGGTCCCCGGCGACGCTCCGCCAAAAACGCCGTGACCCGCGTTTGAATCGATTTCGCAATAGCGGATACTGCCGTCGCAATTTACCAGGCCGTCGTCACCGTTGTCGTTGACGGTGCACTGCACGATGCCGCCATCAAAATTGTCGCACCCATCTCCGGCCGTGTTTTTGATAACGCAGTGTTCCAGCGTGGCCGCGGTTCCATTTCCATCCACGGCCGCGCCGGCGTGGTTGGCAAGCAGCGTTAGACCCGAAATACGGGACCCCGTCCATTCTTGCATGTCGAACGCGGCCTCATCCCCTTCAAACGTCAGCGCGGCGCCGGTCATTGAACCGTCAATGATCGTGGCGGCAACGATGTTGGGATCCAACGGTGACAGAGACCGAAGCGTCAGGTTCGTGACGGTCAGGCCGGTGAGATCGACGTTTTCCGCGTACGTCCCGGGACTCACCATAATACAATCATTGTCCGCGGCCGCGTTCACTGCCGCCTGAATGGTGTCGTATCCGACACCGGTGTTGATGTTGGTGACGTTGTCCGGCAACAGGATGATTCCGCGCCCGCTGCTCAGCGTCACGGTCGGATAAACAACATCCGGATTCGGTTCGGTATCGGTAAGTGACACCGTCACTGGATCGGTCGTGGGATTCACAACCGCGACACCGTTTTCGTAGAAGCGGTAGCCATATCCGTTCGGATGCGTTTGCCGTGATCCAGTAGCGGCGCCCAGGTCGATGTCGTACTCGTTGTACCAGGGCGGATTGACATTCGTTACGCTCGGGCTGTTCACCGTTGCGTGAAACAGGCTGAACTGCGGTTTGGCGATCAACAAATGCGACGCATAATGATAAAGAAAAGCGCGATCGCGCCAGCTCTTGTCGACGAGAACCGGATAGACGTACCACAAATTGACCACGCCGGCATCGATGACCTCCTCGTGTCGGAGCATGGCTCTCTCCCAGTCGGTGCCGAGAATGTAGTGCTTGTCGAAGCCTTTTTTCTTGCCCTTGAGTGGCTGTTCCGTCGCGATTAGATCGACGATGGGCCTGCCATCGTCACCATAGAGCAACTGATCCCAAGCCCAATTGTCGCTGGCGGCATTCGTATCCGCCTGCGGTCGGTAAGAGTAATTGACGTCATCGTAATAGTGCAGATCGACATTGGGCGCCAGATAGCGGCCGTGGGCGTGCAGCGCGTCGCGCAGATCGTGGAGCAGCGTGACAGCGTGTCTCTGCCATTGCGATTCGTTATTCTTGTACTTCCAATTCCAGGTGTTGGGGTTGCCCGCTGAATACGCCTTCGGCAGAAAAGCGCTGATAGAGGTGTTATCAGCGGAAAAACCGTCGTACTCTCGCATCCCCAACCCCTCTACGACCTCATCAACAATGCGGTCGATCACCCACTCGCGGCAATCTGCGATTCCCCAATCGAGCGCATAACGGTCATGCCTCGCCACGTTGATCAGATCAGGATCATTTAGGTCTGTCGCTATTTCGCCATCCTTGGTGAGAAGCCATGTGGCGCGATCCGGCACATAGTCTCCGCTGGTCTGGTCGAATGTGCTGAGATCCGGATCAACAGCATCGTTGAGGAAAGAAGGAATACTAGAGGCGCTCGTGTCGCGCACCGAACGCAGCGACGCGTAAGCGTGCAGACTCGGCACGGACGAAGTGGCCAGCAAATGATCATAAAGGTCGGCGTTATCCACGGCGACGGCGCCGGCCCACCACAGAATGTCGTAATGCGACGACATGTACGCCGCCGATTCGATGTCGGTTTGATACATGCCGCTGCGATACTGAGAATATTTCAAAAACAAGGTGGCAATGCCGGTGGCGTCTGCACCGCCGCGCAGGTACGGGGCGATCTGATAAATCTCGAAGACCGCATCATTGAAGTCCCCCCCACCGGCGCCTTCCTCCCAGAACACTATCCAATGAACTGCATCGCTGCCGCTTGAGCTTTCCGAGATGGCGTAGGTCACCATCGAGTCCGTCGCGTCATCGGACGCCAGGACGGTTGCATCCGGCTTAATGCACCAGACAAAACCGTCTCCGGGGAAGTTCACCTCGCATTGAAGATCGGTTTTGTTCCCACTGCAGAGCTGGACGTATCCCGATCCGTTGTTGTCGTCGTACCCAACGTTGTTCACGGAGTAGGTCGAACAACCTCCGGCCGCGATGAGCGTGTAGCGACCATCGCTCCAGGTTTTGTCAAGATCGTCATCGATCCGGATCGCATAGAGCCCATTGCCATTGTTATAGCCACTGTTAAAAAAACTATGAGTGCCATATGGCGCCCATGAGCCGCCCCCGGGCAGGTGAGCGTCCAGAATGTCAATGTGCGCGCAATTGGTCTCGCCCACGTCCGGCGCGGCCACTGTTGTATAAGCCCCTGAAGCCGCCGTCGATAAAGCAATGCTAAGTGTTAGAGCGCATATCGTTCGCATCGAAATATCTCTCCAATAAGATCTTTCAGATGGCGCGCACCCACAGTGAGCGCCCGTCAGTATCTACGAAGCGATGCAGATCCTCCGCAACCACATAGGGAATTCCCTATTGCGATCAATAGAACATTACCGTCTTATTTAACAACGGGAGACCGTGCATGAACACGTGCGACGGTATATCTCGTTCTCTCCACCGCTGAGTATATGAAATTACAGGCGGACTTCAAGTTTTCTTTTGTTGTTTTGTTATTTTGCCGAGTGGTCAAAAGTGGGTAACACGATTCGTCGTATCGGAGATAAATCAACAAAGCCTGCATGACAAACTTGCCAAACGTCTTGCAAGTGTAAGTCGGTTGGGCATGCGTTTTAGATTGTCTGAAAAGTAAATCTGATGATTAACCTAGTCGCTTTTCTACGCTGATCGTCATATGCAACCGAAAAACCAAACTTGTGAGGACAACTGATATACCTGAACCTCGTTGCGCGCGCTGACCCAAACCTGGTGCGTTTCGGGTCGATCGATGTTTTGGTGTTCAACAATTCGGGATCTCGCGACAGATCAATAAACAGTACCGGAAACAACCGTAGCTTCAGAGTGCCCAGATCCACAAACGGAACAGGTTTGAAGTTTACTCCGAACGCATCGACTAGAGATAAAAAAGTGAATACGACTCCAACTTTTCTCCAAGGTCTAACGCAGGGCTGGGAATAACTTCCTCACTCCTGCTCATTTTAGGACACCACGCTACGACTATTCGTGGTTAAAAAGCGAGCGGCGCTAAGAAACTGGACACCATTGACTGCAGCCAAGAGTTCACCGGCTGGCAAACTCCGGCGTGCACAAAGAGCTGTATCGTCCTCAAATCCGGGGTTATGTTGCATTCCCCCTGCAGCGAGACCAAAAGTCGAGTGACCTTTCCCCCTGAACTCGATCCGGGTTTTGAATTAGGATTCGAGTCTGGATCAAGGAGGAAAGTCGATGAGCCGAAAACGATTCAAGGCGGAAGAGGTTGTCAACAAGCTGCGTGAGGCGGATGTGCTGATCGCCC
>JAKSDK010001017.1 GCA_022360095.1 Phycisphaerales bacterium | reverse complement strand
CTTAATGTATTGATAGTGAAAAAAAAAAGTAGTAAAAAGGAAAATAAAAATGGAAATTTTAGAGAAACCGTTTCGTATGTGTTGTGTTTCTGTCGACTGCATGGTCAAAGTCTGGGCCTAAATTTCTCTATTGGCCAATCGTTACGTACTTCATTTGAGGTGAATGTGAAGTCTGTGTCTTCTTTCTGTGCGCGATGTTTATGAACCCAGCTTTGGATACTACTTCCGTTGGAAAAATTTAAAACACTTGTTGTTAAAGACTAACTTAGGTAGAGATCTCCTTTTTTTATCGTTTCTTTGCCCTGCTTAGTGAAAATGGTTTCAGTGGCAGCTGTTTTAACATTCCGGTTAAAAGTGTTGACGAAACCTTGGCTTCAGTTCTTTAGCACGTGTTCATCCACTTCTTACCTACTTAGTACCACAGAACCCAATATCACGTTTCTTTTCTCTTTTCACAGATCTGCTGAGAAAAAATATTATTTTGCCCGGCCTAACATGTACTTTTCTCTTTCATGGTAATTTTTTCTTCGTAGGAATACACAAAGGTTTAAATGAATCATTTATTTTAAAGTCAGTTTCGGGGATTAAATTTATGTAATCACAAGGAGTGACAAGTGCGGCTTTTAACAAAGAGTTCTGAGTTTGTTTTTGGCTGGAGAAAAGGTAACAGACCCTACTTTCGTTATTGCTAGAAATGGTTTGTGTCAGCTTTATTCTCCTTATTTGTTTTGAGCAAGAGTGTTGTTTAAGGAAGGGTCATTACATGCCGCTTTTCCACAAAGACTATTTAATCAGTCAGCATTTCAGTTTGTTTTAACTGAATCTGATGATTGGTCATGAATAATCCGCCACTGTTAAAATCTGCCGAAAGTCTAAGTACGATTCGGCAGTTTAAGCTTGCATTTTCCGCTGATATTGTACATTCTAATACAAGCTAATACAAAAATGCAAGCCTGAAATCGGTTTAAGTGGGACACTTATCATGACGTAACGTTCCGCAACACACTGGCTGTTCTTCATGAAGACGTTCAACTTTACTAATGTTAGTGAGGGCTTCAATGGAGCTACCTCTAATTCTACTTCAAGTCTACAACTACTACTAGCCTTCGCTGTGTATAAGACGATTTTATCTCCTGTTACGGCGATAGGCAATGGTCTTCTGGTTGTTACCGTGCTAATTGATCCTCTGCGATCCTTTCGTAGCACATCATCCATGTTTCTGTTAACACTGTCCGCTGCGACTTTCTTAACAGGAACGGTTGTGGCGCCAATT
>JAKSDK010001586.1 GCA_022360095.1 Phycisphaerales bacterium | reverse complement strand
TCAATCATTCTGTTCATACACTGAGCACCTTTCTAAGGATTCGTGCAGATCCCAGCATGCAGATCTTTTGAATCTCTGTCATACTAGCTAGCTCTGTTTACTAGTTTCACTAGTAAACAGCTGATTGAACGGTTGTTATACGTCATATGTACTCATTTGCTTTTCTTCTCTGCAGCATGGTCTGTCGATGGATTCAAATTCTGATGTGGAACTGGTTAATAATGTGGGCAGAGAAAACCCACAGGAAGAAGGTACATTGTAGGCATCTTGACTTTAAAGGTCTCTAAAGTTTCTATAGATCATAGTAAGTCAGAATATGTAACACATAACATGATTTAATACAGTGAATTTAATTTGGTTCCAAGATTAAAAATTAGGAAGAAAAGTTTTCTTATAGCATTTTGACCTTACCTTGATGTCATATATTCCAGTACAAATTAGAAAATTATAGACAAAAATTGGCTTTAAACTATAACATATTTAAAAGCGATAAATGGTTCCTTTAAGATAATCAAACAAAAAGGTTTGTGCATGCAATTAAGTGCATATGGGTATAGGAAAAAAAATCCTGTGGAAACATATTTAAAACTCCACCATCCCAAAAAATTAATATGCATGCATTACTCGGCTGCAAAAAAGGAAATTCTGGCAAAATGCCTCCTAGCTAGAGGCTACGTAACACACCAAACTTTGTTTCCTTACTGTTATTATGATGTGGTTGATCTTTTTCTTAGTTCGTGAAAAAGAAAAAAAAAAGGATGCAACCTGAAGTCTGGTCTCATGAACTGGTCCTTAAAAAAAACTAAAGTGCAGAAACACCCAACAAGAAGCATTAATGTATTAATATTTTTTGGACTTTTTTTCTGGAGGTTTTGAACGGTGGGCGTCCATCAGCTTAATTATAATTTTAAATAGAAAATTAATTGTTTTAACCAGAAAATGCAAAATGGTTTCATAAGAAATAATTATGGCTAACTGGTAATAGTTGACACTACAGCTGCCCCCGCTCTGTATATTGTTGGTCAATAGCATTCTTGCTCGTTGTGTAGCTCTTTGAAATATACCGATTGATAAGGAAGATTTTCACATAATTCCATACAATAGGTGAGATAGGAAACGCAAGGTTCCATGCACAGTTTCAGGTGGATTTACACACTGCGGATGTGATCAAAACATTCTCAGTTTCGAGAATAGTTTCTTCTAAACCATAAGAAAAGATTTAATTAGAAGTTGAATTCTTCGCTGTTTGTCTTTCACTTTTTACATTCAGTTCATATTAAAAGGACGTTTGATCAATTCACACTCGCGCATTCTAGTCTTATTTTAAACTTTATAGCGGAAGGACATCTGTGAGCAGGGAATAAGTCAGCTCAGAATTTGATTGCTAATGATATATGAAATAAATCATATATGAACTGCGGAAATGAAATGAAGAAATGATCGTCGCAGTGAACGCAATTTATGCAATTGCGTAAAGAAGCCTGAAAAAGTCCTGAATTTTTTCTTCAGGCTTCTTTACGCAATTGCATAAATTGCGTTCACTG
>JAKSDK010001562.1 GCA_022360095.1 Phycisphaerales bacterium | reverse complement strand
CATTAAAACACAAACATGCACACACACGCACACAAGTCAATATTGAGCAGGATAATATTTTGTAAGTTCCTTTTTGAACAACAGGAACTCTTACATGAAATTTAACTAAATTATTTAAACGCACAAAAAGGCAACAAATAACGCTGAACTAGCCAGCTTCAAAAGACACTGACCAGTGACCCTACTCACAGTGCAGATAAGCAGTGCAGATGAGCAGTGCTTTATACCAAGACCACTATGTAACAGGAATTTATGTCAAGGGATTTGGGAAATGAGATATGCCACCATGTCCTCTTATACATATAACTAATTGTCAAATGGTCTGCCAATAACTCATGAACAATCATTCTGTCGGCTCAGTTAGGAGAGCGCTGGTCTGCACAGAAAAACTTGGGAGGTCATATGCAGGCTCAAGCGCTGGCCAGACTACTGACCATGCAGGCTCCAGTTGTTTCAAACATGGTTAGCGCTACTCACCAGATAAATAGCTACCAAATGGATCAGTATAAGGAAAATGAAGAGCAATATTTACTGGATAGATTGAGATTTATTTTGCACTTTAATTTTTGTGCTATCCACCTTGGCCAGGTTGTTCAAAGCTGGGTTAGCATAATCCAATGTTTATAGTCTGGAATTTGAATTCAGATATCAAAGCTTGATATCAAATTCAGTGTAATTCTCTTTGTCTGCAATTTGTTGAGAGGATTCTCTGACTAGAAGAGAAAATTATTGGAGAAAATACTCTTGAACAAAAAAAGGAGGAACATGATTTAAATTTAATCCCAGGTTAGCGCTAATCAGCCTTCGAACAAATGGACCCTTATGTTCAACTGGGGTCAGAGTCTAAACTGGTATGATATTGCTGGTTGTGATAATTAGTTCAGATGATTGCATCACTAGACGATGAGTTAAGGCATTGGCATTGTCTTCCTTGTCCGTTCATTGTCAATAAGAGGATGTAAAAAAGCGTTGATTTAATTTGCTTCCATTATTACACCCAAACTCTGAAGTTCAAAAGCCGCCTTCACAATAATTGCATTTTTCACTGCTTTCAATCATATAATTATGATTACAAGCAACAAACCTTAAAACACAGAAATGCACAAAATGGATTCAAATCAACCTTAGTATCAGAATTCACATACAGTGGACCATGAAGTTTTGAACTCCTTGAAATAGACTTCTGTTTCCTAAGAGGTTTGCTACGATGATTGATGGCAGCGAAGAATGCAATTTTTAATTGGCTAT
>JAKSDK010001325.1 GCA_022360095.1 Phycisphaerales bacterium | reverse complement strand
GCAAAGCGCTCGATCTCAACGATCATACCGAAAAATAGAGGACTGTGAACAGTCTAAGATTTTTCTGATGGATAGCGCTATCCACCTTTGAACAACTGAGGCCTGGTTTTGAAGTCTATCTCTTCTTGACCTTGAGTCAGTTTATTAATTATTGAATGGTTCAGCATTTGCCACTGACTCTCTTACATTTGTATTAAACTATTTTTAGCTAATGATGCAGAAACAAGAGAGGTTCTTCACACTACATATCATTTGACATCCACCCTTGCAGCCATACTTCACAGACATCATCTTGCATCAAACGAAAAAATGATATTTCAGGTGTGTTATACAGTGAATACAGTAATAGGTGCTTTGTACTGGTTGTAGTAATTAGTATGTGATTCAGATAGTACATGTAGCTCATTGTCAGTTATTTAAATGTGTATTTTAGGTAAAACAAAGATAGTACTTTGACTTGTCAGGGCTTGAAAAATTCTTGAATTTCAGCTTGTACATTCACAAGCTGCTCTCACATTTTGCATGCCCAGGGCCATTGCTAATGCTTGCCTGTCTCATCTTAGGATTCAGTTACCAGGTGACTTGCCTGGATTATTGCTTATTGGAAAAGTGAGGCTAAAGGTTTACTTACCCAGCAAGAATATCCAGTTATCCTGAAGGACCAGATAGAACTTTTTTGGAGCCCTGCTTGAATTGACATTGTACTCCCATTATACTAAAAATAATTCTTTGTCAGTAGTTAAAATTTAATGTATTAAACTAGTCAGTGATATCAGTACATGTATATGTAATCTTGTATACATCTTTTCTTTTCTCTTTTTCTGCCTTTGTTATTTTTGTTATCACTTCTATGTAAATATTTTGGAACTGTTGTCAGTAATAATAAGCATTAATAAAGAAAACTAAAATTAATATTTATATTATTATTTTCTTATTTTGTTACCAATAGTGTCTGAAACTTCTTGAGAGAGTGACATATGGCTGTAAGATTACTACTCCCAGTGGATACATTGAAGAGTTGATCAGATATTTAGTAACAAACATGTGAGTAT
>JAKSDK010000597.1 GCA_022360095.1 Phycisphaerales bacterium | reverse complement strand
CACTTGGCATGACGGAAACCATGCGGCTTGAAGGGCACACCGCCTTGGTGCACACGGCCGCCGCCTCCAACCTTGGTCAAATGCTCAACAAGATCTGTATCGCCGACGGCATCGATCTGGTGAATATCGTCCGCAAGCAGGAACAGGTGGACATCCTGAAGAAACTTGGCGCCAAATATGTGGTCAATTCTTCCGAAGAAAGTTTCATGGCCGATTTGACCGAGGCCTTGGCTGAAACCGGTGCGACCATCGCCTTCGATGCCACCGGCGGCGGCCGCCTTGCCAACAAAGTTCTGACGGCCATGGAACAGGCCGCGTTGCGCAATGCCGGTTCCTACAACCGCTATGGATCGACCGTACACAAACAAGTTTACATTTATGGAGGACTTGATCGCACACCCACAGAGCTCACCCGCAATTACGGCATGGCATGGGGGATTGGCGGCTGGCTGCTCCCCAATTTCATGGCCCGCGTGGGCATGGACGTGATGGGCAAGCTGCGCGCCCGCGTGGCCGCCGAGCTCAAAACCACTTTTGCAAGCCACTACACCAAGGAAGTGTCGCTTGCCGAAGCGCTCACCCTCGATGCCATCAAGGTCTACGGCAAACAAGCTACCGGCGAGAAGTATCTCGTCAACCCGGCAAAGGGCCTTACCTCAGCGCTTTAGGCCAAGTCGAAGTCTGCGGCGGCCGAGCCACATAATGTGGTCGCCGCGTTTTCTTCTATTTGTTCAGAAAATTAAGCGGCAGGCCGGCCACGGGCCAGTCGCACGCGACCAGCTCGCCGATTGACGACAGAGTGATGTAGGCGGTTTTCAAATCCGCGCCCCCGAAACAGATGTTTGTGGTGAACCGGTCTTTCATGGGCGTGTGGGTGACGCTTTCACCGTCGGGCGAAATCGACGTGATTCCGCCATTGAAGATGGTGGCCACACACACATTGCCGGCACCATCGACGGCCATAGAGTCCAAAAACTGAAGGCCGGGAAGACCGGCAAGGCACGTGCCGGTGCCCGGTTTGCCGTCGCCTTTGAGTTTGCCGGGGCTTTCAATCGGATAGGCCCAGACCCGCCCCGTTATGGTCTCCGCAAAATAAAGCGTCTTCTCATCGGGCGACAGCCCCACCCCATTGGGCGTGTACACGGGAAAAATGAGCTCCCTGATCGAAGACCCGTCGGGCTTTGCGTAATAAACGGCACCGCGATCCTGCTGGCGGCCGTAGCTCTTTCCAAGATCGCTAAAGTAAAACCCGCCTTGCGCATCGAACACGATGTCGTTCGGCCCGTTAAGCGGCACACCATTACATTCCGTATACAGAATGGTGATGTCGCCTGTTTCAAGGTCGACCCGCTCGATCCGCCCGCCGCTGTAATCCTCTGCCTTATCGCCGGGCAGAAGCTGGCCGTCCCGTGTCTCATGCCAAGTGAACCCGCCATTGTTGCATACATAAACGGCCCCATCCGGCCCCACCGCCGCGCCATTGGGGCCACCGCCCAGTTCCGCCACCACTTCGGTGCTGCCCCCCGGGGTCACCCGGCTTAAGGTGCCGCGGGCGATTTCCACCAAGATGACCGACCCGTCGGCCATGGCGATGGGCCCTTCCGGAAATCTGAGACCGGTGGCGATGGTACGAATGTCCATGTGTGTTTCTCCTAAAGCTTCAATAGATTTCAATGGGGTCAGACCCTTTTGATATTCGCATTATTCTGTGAACGAACGAAAATAGCAGGCAAAGCAGCGAGCAAGGTGATGAAGGCGCCCAGCGCAAACAGGCGGAACGGATCGATATCGCCATTGCCGGTCGACAGCAGCACACCGAACATGCTGAGGCCGAAGGACGACCCGATCTGTCCCGACAATCGATGAACGCCCGACGCCGTTCCGAAATCGGCGGGCTTGACCGCCGTGGCGATGATCGACGTCATGGGCGGCAGGGCAAAACCATGTCCCACCCCTTGCAGCAATAAGGCAAGGGCCAGGAGCGACATGCTTTCCCATGCGGCCCCCAGCCCCACGAACAAAAGCCCCAGCGCCTGCAGCGCCGTCCCCAGTAGCGCGCCGAAGCGCTCCCCATAGAGCGTCGCAATCCCCCCGCCGAT
>JAKSDK010001120.1 GCA_022360095.1 Phycisphaerales bacterium | reverse complement strand
TAGTGTACATGTATAGCAGTAACATGTACTCCTTGGAAATGTTTTAGTTGTTGTTCGTTATGAGCTTGAAAACAATATGAAATTTCAATGGAGAAATGTCACAGCTACATGCATGTACTGTAAATGAATCCCCCCATTGTTGTAAGTTATAATATTACTTACAACTATGGGTGAATATCATTTTATCATGTTAACTCAGTCTCCTCTTTCCCTAGATCTGGCCTGAGAGGACAGATCCTCAAAAGTTTGTTTATGAAGATATTGCTATAGCTTCATACTTGTTGGTAAGCTACTAAACAGTTAATTTACTCACCCTCACAATGACATCAGTAAGAGGTGATCTTAAGAGAATTGATGAGTGAAGTATCTAAATAATTTGTGATTGTTTCTGATTTGTAACCACATATAAACTAAAGTGTTAACAAGCTGGAACAATATTATCAAGCTAACTCCACTACTTTGGGTGGTAGTAAAAACTATGAAAAACTGGTACACAGTCAAAAAAATATCACCATTGAAATTTTGGTACTTTGTCCTTTTTTACCTGAATTGATATATACAGACTCCTTCAACTTGGCTTGGGTTGACGAAAATCATTGATTTATATGAAATTGTCCAATCACACTTCAACCTCATTTCACAATGAGTGCTTTAATAGTGATAGTGTGAGACAAGGATACAAAATATGCAGTTTGGTATCTAATCTGTGGTGTAAATTGATTTCCTGTAGGTTCTTTGGGAAGAAGAGAGAAGAAAACTAAACCTAGAATTTAAACAGAGTTTTGTTGACCTTGGATGTGGAAATGGCTTGCTTGTCCATATACTCAGCGAAGAGGGGGTAAAGCTGAAGTTTTGTGGTTGTTTGGTAACCAGTGCTTATATAAAAAATTAATGGTCTGCCAAAGTATCAATAGTCAATAATATCTACCCCATTTTGAAATTATTAATGCAGGAAATGACAGACAGTGCTTTTGGATGTTGTTGAAACAATGTAATAGAGAAGGTGTACATGCAAAATGTATGACTTCTCTAATGTAACTGGCAGTTCCCAACATTAGTTCACCTTTCTCTTAGCTTTATACACCAATTTCAATTAAGGTTGCTTCAGTAAAAAATTATGTATGATGCATGTTTCATAGCCCGCAGCGCATTATGGGAGCAACGGCGACCCTAGAAACCCAGACAGGAAGCGCTACTGACGCCTCTCTACACTATGTCAGCCGAACACAAAGACAAAGTATTTCAAAACACTGAAACGGAGGCCTTTGGCAGTTGCTGCTTTTTAAGACAGTGATTTTAGCGTAGTTT
>JAKSDK010000516.1 GCA_022360095.1 Phycisphaerales bacterium | reverse complement strand
TATGTAGACTGGCTGAAATACCTGTAACGCTATCAGTATGATTAAAATAACATTGTTCCGCACTTGACTTGCTTTATACTTTGGCATTTCTCATTTCAAATTCGTAATTATGTAGTATGGTTTGACCAATGAATGATTGCATGACCTGATCAGTCATTAACGTCGCGGTATTCCCTTGTTTGTCCGTCAGTTAAGCCATGGTGCCCTTGGGTCATTTTTTTTTTAAAAAAAACTAAAACGTCCTTTGTCATGGTTATATTTTTCATTACATTTGTCGGCAAATTGCAAGTAACAATAACAAACAAGTATTAGATACATCCTTGCCATTGTTTCCACGCGGTCTAATTGATTAAAACAAGAAACGCCTCAGACGTTTGACGTCGCGATCGGCCATGGAAGAGTATACAAACGAGTGCGCATTACTCAAGTGTCGTGATTTTACTGGCTGATTACCAATCACGTCTCCATAGACCCCTTTTGGCCATGTGTTAAGTGTCTTGACGCTTTTTTGGTACTGACCAGAGAGAAAACGGGCTCTTGAGACGAGATTGGCTGATGACAACAGCTGCAAAGAATCCAACAAACCAATCACAGCTGTTATTAATAACAACGCCAAAACAATCAACTTGTGCCATGAAAGCAAAAACGAATGCCGCTTGGGTGCAAGAAATGTTTGAGCCAACTTTAAGCGCAGTGATGTCAAATCAAGCGCAAAGTCAATGGAAGGCTACCCTGGATGCCAGACATCTTCCCGCTCATCAGCGGCAATGGAGAAGCGTAAAGAGTGAAGGGCTAAAGTGCTGGCCCCAGTTGTTCAAAACGTGGATAAAGCTATCCGCTGGTTAAATCTCTATGTAGTGGATAACGCAATTCTTTTCCCTAACACCTAACCTGGATAGTGATTTATCCGGTGGATAGGGCTATCCATCGTTTGAACAACCAGAGCCTGGTCGGCGAGAGATTATTTCTTTCTCTTCGCTTCGCTACTCGCTTTCGCGGGTTCCAATGGGAAAAAACCTCTGTCACCCTGTGTGGTTAAAGACCAAATAACGTTTTGGAAGGGCTTTCTGGGTTAATTGCTGGAAGAAG
>JAKSDK010000145.1 GCA_022360095.1 Phycisphaerales bacterium | reverse complement strand
TTTAAGGCAGACAACATGAAGACATGGAAGATGCACTGGGATAGGCAGTTGTACAAAGCTCTGGAGCATCAGTATCAGATGGGACTTGAAGCATTGAATGAGAATTTACCTGAGATCAAAGTGGAGCTGGTATTCAGGTATGGCTGTAATAACTTTTAGAAACCTGTCTATTACAGACAGTATCCATGGGCCATTATACATGTACAAATCTACTGATTGATTCAATTCCGCTCTGATATACAAGGACAATTTTTAAGGGCAAATGGGTAAATCCCAGTGTAATTAGGTTATCCAAAATGCTATACAATATTGCAGGTTATAAAATTAGCATTGTTATGTTATACATGGACAGTGCATTGTATGATAATTATTTAAAGATATAATTGTGCCATCTGCAAGTTCAACAAGTAAATACCCTTATCATTTTAAAGTAATATTATTTGTGACCACTATCTTCATAACTTTTGTTCCTTTCAGGATAGGAATACATGAAACAAACTAAAAAAATCACTCGTTCTGGCTTTCATTGCGTGGTAAACGCCACAAATCTGTTAGCAAATTAAGTTGAATGTAGTCTTCCAATGGTCCAAACTTTTGCATTTGAAGAGAACTTTTTGTCAAAAATTTCTGTGTATGATCAAGGAAACACACCCTTAGAGAAAATACTTTTCAGTTACTGTAGTTTTTATAAAAGACAACTTTTTGTTATCTCTCTAGGCACCAGAAATTACAGTTTCGTCCTCCACTGGAAGAAATCAGAGCAAAATATTATAGAGAGATGAGGAAGTTCATTTCCATTCCAAATCACTTCCGTGGTGTTGGAGACGACAACAGCATCTTTCCAATAATGATTGATCAGAATTCTGCGGGTTTTATCACTGTTTATAAGAAGGCTGAGGATCTCTTCCAGCGTTTGGTAGACGTGCAGGACCAGTTCAAGGACTGGGTGGTTTTGGGGACTGTGGATCTGGAAAAACTGATTGACACTCACCTTCAGACTGTTCCAGACTGGGAGAGAAACTTCAGAGCAATCAAAGCAAAAGGACGTGAGGCTGAAAAACTACCTTTGTAAGTGATGCCAATAGACCCATCCACGATTTTTTCAACTTTTGACTGGATCCAATTAGCAAAAGTCCGTCGATATTGATAAAAAGAACACTTTAAAATCAGTGAAGATGCCAAGTTTGAACGTGATTTGTTGAAAACTAACAAAGATAAAGCTTCGCAAAGTCGCCAAATTTTGATGCCAAATAGACCCATCTACGATTTTTTCAACTTTTGACTGGATCCAATGAGCAAAAATCCGTGAACATGGATAAAAAGAACACTTTAAAATCAGTACAGATGCCAAGTTTGGACGTAATTTGTTGAAAAGTAACGCAGGTGTAGCTCCGCAAAATCACCAGATTTTACAGACGTTTGTATGATGGGGGCGGGGGGGGGGGGGGGTCATGGGTTTTTGGAGCATCATCTTTGCTCGCATTTAACGTATCGCCTTTGAGCTTGGTAAGTTTCCTAATTCTAAGGCACTCATTTCAGTAGTGTCAATAGATGTTTGCCAACTGGTAGTTATCAAAACTTGAAAAAGGGCGTATTTTGATATTCCTTCTTATCTGATTTGAATCTGAACAAGACAGGAGACAAGACTTACAAAATCTGAACTGAATTAATTTTGGTGATGCAAAGCTTTTTGGGCGTAAGGAAAAGAGTGCAATCAAACCCTATAAACACAGAAAACTGGAAACTGGAAACTGCCCACAGTAACACGGTGTCCACATCAAGCGGGTTGAATGAAGAGATAATGTAAGGGCTTTCTTTCCCTACGGACAAAGCAAACTGTCCATAATAATGAGGTGTCTGTATTAAGCAGGCGTCTGTAAAGCGTGGTTTGGCTGTAACATACTGTTGAATGTTGCCTTTGCTTTGCTTATTCCTTTGCTTGTTATCATGTGGCTCTTGAGTTTGTCTAGACCACAGGTATGCAGTAAGAAGATTCTTGGCACTTGTCCAGTTTCTTTTTTTAGATTGATGTTGAGGACATGTGGAACATAATAAATTAGTAGTTTATTTGAAGGTATTTAAACTTGCATGTAAATTTTAGACTCGTAAAGGGCTCAAACGTCTGCGGAGGAACCTAGAAGCACATTTGCTAATTTTACTGTCATCAAATTAAAGTTTCCCAGGGGAAAATGGGGGAGATCTAGAAAAAATTGTTTTCAAGCCCTGGACTAAAATGTGACTTGCTTTCATTTCTTCTCTTTCTGAAAAGAAACATTAAAGTTGACTGTATTAGTGTGTCCACATCGCCTGTCAAATCAACAATCGATGACCACATACAGCAACTCTTTGATGCATTGTTGACCTCCCTGAGACGTTCAATCACCAATGATGTGCAGACAATTGACACCTTTCT
>JAKSDK010000368.1 GCA_022360095.1 Phycisphaerales bacterium | reverse complement strand
TATTTTGGCCTTGATAAAAATAAATGGCTAAATGATATGTTGAATTCACTTGGACAGGGGAATTGGTTTCAGAAGCCATTTCTGAAAACGGGTATGGCAAATGGTTTTTGTTGGGTCAGGATATGGAGAACCGGGGGCACACCATCACCAGGAATTTCGAAGATTATTCTTGCTAGGGGTGGACTGGTCCGGTGGTAAGACTTTGTGCCACCGGTACATTGCAATACACTTGTCCACTTATCAATCCTTACCGCTTATAACACAAAACATTCAAGCCCTAGCAGAAGTAGCAAGCTGTCGAGGCTGTCTTGTTAATAGGGCTAGGGTAAATGCCCTGGGAAGGAGGTTGCTATGCAAGACTATGAGCGCCTAACAAGAGAGATATGTTTGCAAATGGGAATCAGATACGGTGAAAATCCCCCAACCTCGAATTGCCTCTTGAGCCCCGTCTCTACTGAGACCCTATTTAGTCTAAAATTTGAAACAGGTTCTTAATATCTAAAATCTATGAAAAAATTCTGTACAATTGGGCAAAAAAGATAAGTCAACATTCAGAATCAACTCCTCTGCTTTATCACTTCCACTGCTGTGTAATATATGCAGATTTTATGAGAAATAAGCTGAACCACTGAATACTCGTAGCTATTTTGTATAAAGAACCTTAACAGACTAAACTTGTGCTAACTACCATTTATATAAGAACCTGGTTCGGCTGACTTTGTCGCGGGGTTTACTGCATTTCCCTTTTGCTTGCTAATTCATATCTGATCGATGGAAGAAGACCTCTGTCGTCGAGCTTTCAAAACTAGAAAAAAAACGCAATCGTCCTCCAGTCGATGACGCACTATTGCTGTAATGGACTGATCTCAATACGGGTAAAGAATTACAGCACTCCATGGCCATTTATCTGATGATGTGTCGTGTCGATGATTTAACGATGCATTATAGTTTTCATTTCTGAGACTGCATGTACTGGTGGAAATTAGGGAAGTAAATTTCATTTTGTGTCAGTCTTTCTGAGAAATGGCCCATTAAGAGATTCCCTTTAGAAGGCGGACAAAGCTTTG
>JAKSDK010001333.1 GCA_022360095.1 Phycisphaerales bacterium | reverse complement strand
GTGAGCATCTGGATCCACGTAAATAACAGATGACGAGGTACCCTGTGCAAAGCAAGACATTCAATAGCAGAAAATCCATGGACAATAGGCACAGAGTATGCTAGCTTGGGGACGCTCCTCAGTTGGGGGGTATAGTAGAACCACGCGAGAACGACACGCGAACCGTGACGCGAGAGCGACGGACCCTAATCGCGGTGACCGTTTGCTCACGTGTTTTCTTGCGTCTCGCTTCGCTTGCCACTCGAAAAGAAGACCTTGCTCGCAGGCTAACAAAAAGCTTGCTTGCTTTTGAGCAAAAAAAAAAGCCGCTTGAAATTACTTCAAGTTATGTACACTTTGGCTACAAGAAGTCCTCATTTCCTCCGAGTTAGTACAGCCAGCGCAACTGGAGGGGTTCAACGCGCATGGCTGCTTTATGGCTGTTACGTAGCGAGAAGAATGATGACGAGTCAATTTGAGAGTCCAGAATTATTTGGGCATGCCCGGAAAGACTCACAAGTTGTGCTTCAAAGTCATTTTTGAGTGCTAAAAATGGTGATGTCACAAGGGTTACCAAATCGTGTTTCCACATAAGCGGTGAACGGGTTGACTGGCAAAAATCATTAAGAAATACATGTAAATACATGTAACTAGTAATAACCAATGGTTAGGAAGTGCGGGCGACAACAATCGAAGTTCCAAACACTTTTGCTCCAGCGCTCCAGTTTCAGGTGACTGATGGGCAAAACACGAGGGGGTACGAGGGTATACGAGGGGTAGAAGGTCCAAACGCGCGTGATCAAAGTGTTTTGTGCATTCCTTTCATTCTTAGTGGAAGTCCAAATGAATGCTGGCTACATAAATGCGACGCATGTGTAATAACAACCTGGAGATTAAGATTGCAGGCTCCTCTTGTCGCCCGCAGTTACTTTGTAATAAATCATAAAGAAAAAACAAAAGAAATTAATGTTTAATGAGTGTCTTTATATCTGATAAAGACACAGCTTAACTCTGTCCAAGTTTTT
>JAKSDK010000436.1 GCA_022360095.1 Phycisphaerales bacterium | reverse complement strand
ATTATTTTTAGTTACCGATCCGTGACTGGTTTGTTAGCGTGGATACGTGAAAATACGCGTAGGTAAATGTTTGTTTCAAAGCAGGACAGGGTTGTTAATCTTATTCTTATCGGCTGCAACATATATATGAGGCATACCAGAGAATAAATATGAATTATGGGGATATATAAAATCGAACAAAAACGACTCCCACTTCGTGAACAATGAATCTTGAATTATGTAAATTTCTTTGCGTGCATCTTACTCGCTTCCGATTGGTTCAAAAACAATCAGCTACTGTCAAAGCTCACACATGTGCACTATCGTGACACAGTCCCTTTAACAGTTAAGAAATGTAGTTCGTACAGTTTCTTCTATATACTGCACTTTCCATTTACAGCACTGAATCATGTAGATGTGATTGGAAATTGAACAAGATATGTCGCGTCGGATGCGTCGCTGCTCTGTAGGTACAGGAACTTTTGAACTTTTATACTCATGTAGAATTTGTTTTTGTCAGCAGCTTTCAACTATTTCGTCTTCGAATAGCCGTGAACGCCATTCTTTTTGTTCACTCGTAAATAAACTGAGCTAGGCGGCCGCTCCTGGAAACGAGATTGATCGATGGTATATTGCTCAAGCAGCCTCGTTTACAGGCAAATATACCATAGAATCCAAAGTACATTGCTCACATTTTCCAAATTTGGTAAGCGCTGGTTGGCTATGAAGAATTAGTCGGGTCCCGGGGTCTTTGAACCAATCAGAAAATGCGAAATATTTTGAATGAATCAGTAATATACTTTACATTTGCGACATTTGTTTACTGTCTTGATGTAAAAATATCTTATTAAAATGATTTTAAAGTCATGCGATAATTCTCTTCTATTAACAATGCTTGCTCAGATCGTACTAGGAAAATATAGGCCCTTTGTCACTTTTGTACGAACTAAGCTGCGCTCGCTTTGTACTTACAATTAACCCTTAGGCAGATATTCTCCCAGGTCGGTTCTGGCGTTTGGTTAAAAAGATGAATATCTTGTTCAAATGTCAGGGGCACCCAACGAGAATATAGTTCAAAACCACTTAAACATAGCATTGTTCAACGTATTTTAGTAT
>JAKSDK010001142.1 GCA_022360095.1 Phycisphaerales bacterium | reverse complement strand
GTACTCACTTAATAAATTCAAGTCTGGCGACAACAGTGAAAAACACGTCAGGAGTGTTTGCACAAAATGTACCACCAGACATACAATGTAGCTCAAAGCAAATTTCCCTGACAAAATATTAACTAAGGTAAAAATTCTTTCTCATAGACTACACTACAAGTTAATTGTTCAATGAATTGAAACAAGTTACAAGATCATTCTAAGTACACTTGTCTAGTAAGCCAGCCCTTGAGGTAGTGTTTAGTTCAGCAAAGTCACACAGATGAAACCACCAGTCCTGTTGAATGTCATTCAAACAAACCATGACTTCAGCTTACTCACTATGCAAATGCTACAGTACCACTCAAAAGTAAGTTACCAGTCGCATCTCATTTCCTGCGCGACGAAAATCGCGTGGCGTGCCACGAGAATCGCGTAGTGCGAGAATCATTGAAGCGGCAATTTTTGGCATAAATTATTGACGACACGTCCAGCTAGAAACCAATTAAAAAGTTCGCTTACTTTTACCTCGAACACTGAGTAAAACGGGTGTTAGATTTGACGTTAAGTTTCTTTCAAGAAGCTTTCTTTTAGCCTGTCATCAGCACACTGTTTAGTTCCCGGCTTTGTTTGCAATTGACATTAGACACAGCACTTGATCATGACGTTTTGTTCGCCGAAAAGTGAAAACTGCCACTAGTATTCTTGATTTTTTAACTGAGCAAAACAATGCGAGAAGAACCAAAATTAATATACTGCAAATCTCTATTGATGAGTTTCTCTACCAAAAAAATTTCTCAGCTCTTTTGATGTGTGTATCATTCACGCATAGCAGCAACTTTCACCAACATCAGTAAAAATTCAACTCGCCGTACGATCACAAAATAATGTTAGCTTAATTTGTTCTTTATAGCTATCTCCTATAGTCACTACTTGATTTACAAAAGATTAACAAATTACAGCAGCCACATAAGACAACAGTGAATTTGTTTATATAGCTCACGCGTAGCGGCAGCAAGTTTTGTATAGTCAATCTTGATTTCTGAAAGAAAGTTGTCTTGAATTTAACAAATTACAGTGGCCAAATAGCACAAAAGTTGCTGAACAGCATTTTTTT
>JAKSDK010000301.1 GCA_022360095.1 Phycisphaerales bacterium | reverse complement strand
TTGCTTATAGGAAACTAAACCCTATAATATTCCAAATTGACTTCCACAGCTCATCCACTGGGGCTGAACGGGGAGATGGGGGGGGGGGGGGAGGGTATTCGTTGAGCACAATCGGGCGCCGGTGTAGTATGGCACATACCAGTATATGCCAAATAAGGGAGTGCCTCCCACCCCCGGGTGCGGAATGTGTATTGACTTGCCGCAGGAGCCCATACTGATCGCCGCCGTTCCGCTTTCCTCTAAACCTGCATGTCAATGTCTTGTAAAAAAATTATGGAATATAGGGAAATAGCAACAAAGATGTTTTCACAAGAAAACCAATATCAAATTGCTAGCAAACTATCTGCGCAAAAATTCCCAGGGTTATTCATTGAGCACAATCCGGATTAATAACATTAGGCGCTGGTGTAGTAAATTTATTACCTTGCAGGAATTCACAAAAACGATTTGAGATCCATTGTAATCAGATTGAATCTTGGATCAGGGAAAACTTAAGATTTGTTTTTGTTTTTAGCGTCATTGGTCGAAACTGTAGCGGAAACGTGTCGAAATGTGTGAAATCATATAGTGTTGGGGTCATGTGGTTGTTTTGATTGCTTTCCGCGAAAACGTAGACATATCGGTTACCGTATCCCTTTTGTGTTTTTCTCCCAAAATATCCACAGTACATTCACCATAGTCATAGTGTCAGCTTCACATTTTTAGCCTAATGCATTTTAAATGCCTTACTGTATTAATTTTAAACATCATTGCCTCGCAAAACAGTTCATTCATCTCTCTTCTACGTTATCTGCTCCTTAACACAAAAACACAATACAAGGGGCGAACAATATATGATTCCTTCATTACCATTATAATAGATACTTGTGGCCATTCGGTCAGGAGACGGTTCAGACACCTAACTTTGAAAGCACACGTAAACCCTCCTCGTCTTCTGTTTGTGATACAATTATAGCGGCAAACAATTCTGTACAGAACCGTTTAGTTCGATATGGCCGTCGCTAGACTACGGTACTTGTCTACTAATTGTACACTTACTTTTGGCTCTTCTCACTGTTGACTGTTGATTTTTTCCGGAATGAAATC
>JAKSDK010001112.1 GCA_022360095.1 Phycisphaerales bacterium | reverse complement strand
TGAAGCAGCATGCGCCGATCTGCGGACAGGCCGAGCAGGGCGTGCTTGTGCCGAGGAAGTTTCCACCGGCGTTGTCGCAGTCATTCTGCGAGACCTGGGTGCAGGTGTTGTCATTGAAGCAGCATGCACCGATCTGCGGGCAGGCATCGCATGACGTGCTGGTGCCGAGGAAGTTTCCACCGGCATTGTTGCAGTCATTCTGCGAGACCTGGGTACAGGTGTTGTCGTTGAAGCAGCATGCGCCGATCTGCGGGCAGGCGTCGCAGGGCGTGCTGGTGCCGAGGAAGTTTCCACCGGCGTTGTCGCAGTCGCTCTGCGAGACCTGTGTACAGGTGTTGTTATTGAAGCAGCATGCGCCGATCTGCGGACAGGCCGAGCAGGGCGTGCTTGTGCCGAGGAAGTTTCCGCCGGCATTGTTGCAGTCATTCTGCGAGACCTGGGTACAGGTGTTGTCGTTGAAACAGCATGCACCGATCTGCGGACAGGCGTCGCAGGGCGTATTCGTGCCGAGGAAGTTTCCGCCGGCGTTGCTGCATTCCATGCTTGAGACCTGCGTACACGTGTTGTTGTTGAAACAGCACGCGCCGGTCGGCGGCGGGCACGGGTTTGGTGAACAATCCGTACCGTTGCCCTGATAGGTCAGGCTGGGACCAGTGCAATTGGCCTGCGTCGTGACCACACAAGAGCCGTCATTCGCATTGCAGCAGGCGCCCGTGGGAGCCGGGCAGGCGGAGCAAGCCGTGCCGACACCGAGGAAGTTGCCGCCGAGCGTGGTGCAGCTCGATGCGGAGATGACATTACAAGTGCCGTTGGCGAAGCAGCACGCGCCGGTGACGGGCGGGCAATTATCGCAGGCCGTGTTGTTGCCCAGGTAGTTGCCGCCCAGGGCGTTGCAACTCGCCTCTGTGATGACGGAGCAGTCTCCGCCGGCCAGACAGCATGCGCCGGTCGCCGGCGGACACGGGTTGGGTGAACAGCTCGTGCCGTTGCCCTGGTAGCTCTGGTTGGCGCCGTTGCAATTGGCCTGGGTCGTCACCACGCAAGTACCGTCGCTGGCGTTGCAGCATGCCCCCATCGGGTCAGGGCACGCCGAGCAGGCTGTGCCGAAACCGAGGAAGTTGCCGCCCAGCGAGCCACAGCTCGATTGCGAGATGACACTGCAATTACCGTCGGCCAGACAGCAGGCCCCGGTGACGGGCGGGCAGTTGGCACAGGCCGTGTTGTTGCCCAGATAGTTGCCGCCCAGCGTGTTGCAGCTCGATTCGGAGATGACGTTGCAGCTTCCGTCGGCGAAGCAACAAGCGCCGGTTAGCGGCGGGCAATCGTCGCAGCTAGTGTTGTTGCCCAGGTAGTTGCCCTGAGAGTCACCGCAGTTCGCCTCGGAGAGGATCATGCAACTGCCGTTATCAAAACAGCAGGCCCCCGTTGCCGGTGGGCATGGGTTTGGTGAACAATCGGTGCCGTTGCCTTGATAAGCCAGGTTGGCCCCGGTGCAATTGGCCATCGTCGTCACGATGCAGGAGCCGTCGTTGGCGTTGCAGCAGGCCCCGGTCGGTGTCGGACAATCGACGCAGGCTGTGTTGTTGCCCAGGTAGTTACCGCCCAGGACGCCGCAGCTTGTTTCGGAAATGACGTTGCAGCTTCCGTCTGCGAAGCAGCACGCGCCGGTCAGAGGCGGGCAGGCGGCACAGGTCGTGTTGTTGCCCAGATAGTTGCCTTCCAAGGCACCGCAGCTGACCTCGGAGATGACATTACACGTGCCGTCATCGAAACAGCATGCGCCGGTTGCCGGCGGACATGGATTCGGTGAGCAACTCGTGCCGTTGCCCTGATAGGTCAGGTTTGCGCCGCTGCAATTGGCCTGCGTCGTGACGACACAGGACCCATCGGTCGAGTTGCAGCAGGCACCGGTCGGTGTCGGACAGCTGTCGCATGCGGTGTTGTTGCCCAGGTAATTGCCGCCCAGGACGCGGCAGCTTGGTTCGGAAATGACGTTGCAGCTTCCGTCCGCGAAGCAACAGGCCCCGGTCAGAGGCGGGCAGGCGGCACAGGTCGTGTTGTTGCCGAGGTAGTTGCCTTCCAAGGCTCCGCAGCTTACTTCGGAGATGACATTGCAAGTGCCATCGTCGAAACAGCACGCACCACTCGGTGGCGGGCACGGGTTCGGCGAACACGTCGTCCCGTTGCCCTGATATGTCAGGTTGGCGCCGCTGCAATTGGCCTGCGTCGTGACGACACAGGAGCCGTCGTTGGCGTTGCAGCAGGCTCCGGTCGGCGTCGGACAATCGACGCAGGCCGTGTTGTTGCCCAGATAGTTTCCGCCCAGGACGTCGCAGCTTGTCTCGGAAATGACGTTACAGCTTCCGTCTGCGAAACAGCATGCGCCGGTCAGCGGCGGACAGTTGGCACAAATCGTGTTGTTGCCGAGGTAGTTGCCGCCCAGATTGCCGCAGCTTGCTTCAGAGATGACGTTACACGTGCCGTCGTCGAAACAGCATGCACCTGTCGGCGGCGGGCAGTTGGCACAGGCCGTGCCAATGCCGAGGAAGTTGCCGCCCAAAACGCCGCAACTCGTCTCAGAGATGACGTTACACGTGCCGTCACTAAAACAGCACGCACCCGTCGGCGGCGGACAAGGGTTCGGCTCACAAGCCGTGTTGTCGCCCTGATAGTTTCCTCCGGCGCCGATACAGCTGAAAGCGGGGAGGATCTGGCAGACGCCGGTGCTACTGAAGCAGCACGCGCCCTCCGGCGGCGGACACGGATTGGGCGTGCAACTCGTATTGTCGCCTTGGTAGGTCAGATTCGGACCCGTGCAGTTGGCCTGTGTTCTGATCGTACAGAAACCGCTCGTGGCGTCGCAGCAGGCGCCCGTCGGCGGCGGACATGGGTTCGGCGAGCAATTCGTGTTATCGCCCTGGTACGTCAGATTCGGGCCTGCACAGTTGGCCTGCGTCGTCATGGTGCAGGAACCGGTGGTTGAGTCGCAGCAGGCTCCCATCGGCAGCGGACACGGGTTCGGCGAGCAGCCTGTTCCGTTGCCCTGATAGATCAGGTTCTGGCCCGTGCAGTTGGCCTGAGTCGTCACGACGCAGGACCCGGTGGTTGAATCGCAGCAGGCCCCCGTGGGCGGCGGGCAGTTGGCGCAGTCGGTGCACACGCCCAGGAAGTTGCCGCCGGCGTTATTGCATTGGGCTTCGGTCTGCAATTCCATGCACGAACCGTTCGGCAGGCAGCAGGCACCGAAGGTCGGCGTAAACCGACAGAAATCATTGATGCATTCGTCCAGCGTGCAAGGGTTGTTGTCATTGCAGGCAATGATCTCGGTGATCTCCATGACGATGTTCATGAGCTGCGACGAATCAGGCGCGTTGAAGAAATGATCGTCGTCGGTCGCGATGGCGCGGAGGACGGTCTCATCCGACTCGTCCGCGGACTCGAAAAGAATGGCGAATATCTCGGTGTCCTGCTTGAGCGCGTTGGCCGCGGCGACCGTCGAACTGAACGGGTCCTGGTCACCACCGTCGGACATGAAGATCAGAATTCTTCGCGACGCCGTGCCGTTGGCGTCGAGTTCGTCGTGGGCTTCGTTGAGCGCGGCGACGTAATGGGTTCCGACGCTGCTTTCGCTGCCGGTGATTCTGTCAATGGCGCGATAGTGATCTCCGTCGGCGTTCCCGTCGTCATCGCCGTAAGGCGCCGGGTTTTCGGAATTGGACAAACCTTGGACCGTACATGCCTGACCGCCGGACAAACCGTTATTGCAGCCGAATCCGCCGACGGCGACCTCGGGCGGTCCGATGACGTTATCGAAGAAGTTCAGCAGGATCTTGGAAGCGTTTCGCTCGTTGGCGCGACTGGTGCTGTCGGTGCTCCCGGTTCGGTCGAGCATCATGTAGATGTCGGCATCGATGGAATCGCCGCAGTCCCCCATCGGCGGAGGCGGCGGGGGAGGCGGATTGCCGCCGTCATCGTCATCATCATCATCATCGTCACCGTCGTCGTCGTTCGAAATCGCCGGCATATACGGGCCCGCGGCTTTGAGACCGACCGTCGGTAGAATCGAAGGCAATGTTCCCCAGGCGGAAGCGGCGATTGCCCACGAGGCAATACATAAGACGATACAGTATACAATCCAGCTTTTTCGCATCATCGCTTTCTTCATCTCCACAATATGTCTGACAGTTTCTTATGGGTTCGCAACCGGGGACAGGGTTAGCCCTTCACGAGTTCGGAGGCGGGATTCATCGTCAATGAGGAGTGAAACTGCTTCCCCTGAGATCCCGCTCCGTTTTTTTTGCGAGGCGCTTCTAGCAATCAATCCCCCGAAAAAGACAAGAGACTATGATTGCGACATCCCTGTCCCGACCCGTCGAGTGTCCTCTTGGGAGCACGCAACAGCAAGTCATTCTACTCCCAAGTTCCCTGAAATACAACGCTGTCAGGGGGCTGCTCACCATTCATCCCGTGAATCGGGCCGGGCCCAGTTGTCCGATAAGCGCGGATCGCAAAAGTTAGGGCACCCCAAAATGTGCTGCTGAATCGATGACAAGAATTGTCTATTTCGATGGGCGTTGTCCCGGGCCTGCCCGCCACGGATTAGCGATCTCGGCCCTTCGCTCTCCGCAATAACACCGCATCCAGTGCCTTTTGGGCATTCGCATGGTTCGGTTTGATGGCCAGGACCGCCCGATATGCTTCGATCGCCTCGTCGAGCAGGCCGTTCTGTTCCAGCACGAAGCCGAGGCCGTAATAGGCATTGTGATAATTCGGGTCCACAGCGACGGCCATCCGATATTGTTCGATCGCCTCGGTTCGTTTTCGTTGTTTGTTCAAGATGTTTCCGAGGTTGAAGTGTGCTCGAGCAAGCAGCGTCAGGTCGGTATCCGGAGGCGCAATCATCAAGGCCTGTCGAAGTTCGATCTCGGCCTCTTCATGTCGTTCAAAGCTAGCCAGGATGTTGGCCAGATTAATGTTAACCTGGATGTCTTCGGGGACTGCCTGCTGGGCTTTGCGGTAGAGTCGCAGCGCTTCGGTTTTTTGGCCGGCTTGAGCCAGATCGAGTGCGCGGATGAAGAAACGGTTCTTCACAGCCTGAAGATTGCTTCGCGCCTGTCGCAGGTCGGGTTTCAATTCCAAGGCTCGTTGATAGCGCCGAACGGCTTCGTCAACGTTGCCCTGTTCGAAGAGCGCCAACCCGAGATTCGTGTGCGCGCGCGCGTTATCAGGACGTTTGGCCAAGACGTCGCTCCACATGGCCTGTCTACTTTGGTAAACGCTGTTCCGGCATAGCGTGGCGTAACCGAGTGAGGAGGCTGCAATCACCACAAGGCCGGCGAGCACCATGCGATGATGAATGGGATTTGGTGACAACCTTTTCAAGCCCGAGATGACAGCCCAGTATCCTACGGCCACCGCCAAGACTACGAGGGCAGCCAACGACAAATACATGCGATGTTCGTAAATGGGGTCCTTGATCGGAATGAAGCTGGACGTGGGTGAGAGGATCACGAAAAACCATGCTCCGGCAAATCCCAACCATGGTTTCTTGAAAAACGCGAACAACGTCCCGGTCAGAAGTAAAAGCACAACGCCCCCTGACACGATGGCTTCGCGCAGAGTCCTTACCATCGGCCATCCGTAATCGAGCGCCTGCCCGGTAGGCCAGAAAGAGAGCCTCAGGTAATGTAGAATGACCTGCGATTGTGTCATGGCATATTCCCATGCCGAGACGTCCTGAAGCTCGAATCCGACGGTCGTGCTTTTTGTAGTGCCCGGTCTCAGTATTCGGCCCGCCACGCCATGTGTAAAGAGAATCACCCAACAGGTGAAAAGGCCGATGTACAGGGCCCAGCGTCGCCGAATCACGGCTGCCATCGAACGTTCAAGGAACGTCCGGTCAAAGAGCAGAACCATAAAGGGCGCAGTAATCATGACCGCTTTGCAACCCATGCCGGACGCGCACGTGATCACCGCGCTCAGATACCACAGGCCCTGACGACGCGCTCCCGTCGCGCCTCGAATGACACAATAGAGGGTCAGCAAATAGAACATGCCCATCATCGATTCGGCGCGTTGAATGGTGTAAGTGACGCTCTGGGTTTGTAGGGGATGCACAACCCAAAGCACCGCGACCGCGAGTGCAAACCAATGAGCGGACCGGGCGAATTTTTCGCGGAACGCATCCAATGACAACGTTCGGTGGATTATTCCGAACAGCGCTAGCCCCGCGATGAGGTGCACCGTGAGATTGAAGAGATGATAGCCCCATGGTTGGAGTTTCCCGAACCCGTAATTCATGGCGAGTGATAATGTGACCAGGGGTCTCGAGGTCTTCAGATGTATCGAGATCGGCAGGAGTTTTTGGATGGCGTTGTTTCCGACGATGCGCCCGTTGTCGTCCAAGAGGAAGACGCCCGAGAAACTGTTCCAATAGACCAGTATTCCAGCGATGATCACGATGATGGCGACGCGGCCTTTTTTTCGGGAGGCCCCGTTCGTCGGAGTGCGTAGGGCGGGAGAATCTGACTTTGAATGCGTGGACCGCTTGCGTTTCGTAGAATGCTTCATACGGTATCAGACCTTTGACGCCATTGGGGAGTATCTTAACACTTCGTCAAGGCTGAATTGAGGGGGAGGAGGCATGGAGAGGAAAAATACGTAGTAGTTATTGAGCGTTGCGTCTTGGCGGATTGTTTGTGAAGGATGTGATGACAAACCATGGCTCGGGCTCCTGTGCGGTTCTGACTTGGAAGATGAACAAGATTAGAAACATTTTATTGTTCCTGGTGTTTTTCGGCATCGCCTCATGCTCACAGGAAAAGTCTCGTCAGTATCGAGTGTCATCGAGTGCGGTCGCTCGCGACTTCTCGGATCGAAGCCTGCGCAACGTGTTTCCAGTCGCCAAGGATGTTTTCAGCGGCTCACAACCGGAAGGGGATGCAGGATTCGACGCGCTCCTGAGGATGGGCGTGCGGACGGTCATTTCCGTCGATGGCGCCAAGCCTGACCTCATGCGAGCCAGGGCTCGCCGTTTACGATATGTTCATGTTCCCATTGGGTACCGAGGAATCCGTCCGCGGCAACAGCGCCTGCTGGCCAAGGCCATCCGTGATCTTCCCAAACCGCTGTACCTTCATTGTCACCACGGTCGGCACCGTGGTCCCACGGCTGCGGCCTTGGCGGCGTTCTCGCTGGGTTGGATGGACCGTAAGCAGGCTGTGGATTTCATGGAAAAGGCCGGAACGTCTGCGCATTATTCCGGATTGTATGCCTGCGTCGAGCGGGCGTCGGCCGTGCCTCCCGAGGTTCTCGAGGCGATGTCATCGGATTTTCCCGAGGTTGCTCAAGTTTCCGGCATCGCGAAGACCATGTCCGAAATCGAGCATGTCTTTACGCATCTTCGGAAGGTGCGCGCGGCCGGTTGGAAAAGTCCGGAAGACCATCCCGATCTGGTTCCTGCGGCCGAGGCCGCTCGGCTGTTCGACTTGTTTCGAAACTTGCGTGATGACCCGACCACAAGCGACAAACCCGAGGCATTCGCCCGATTGTTGAACTCCGCAATCCGTGATGCAAGGACCTTCGAAGACGCGGTGACCTCCGATCGAAGTGATCGGTTGGATGCCGGTTTTGAGGCTCTGGAACTCTCCTGCCGAAATTGCCACGCGCAATACCGAGACTGAGGGGCGCGGGTTTCGGCGTTTTTTCAAAACGATGAATGGCGCCAAACGGGATCTTCAAAGGCCGCTCTCAATGCTGAAAAGGGGTTTTTTCGTCTCGGTCCCGATTCAGGGGGCGATCCCGGACGGCTGGATTGGTGCAGATCGTTCGCGACGGTTGAGAGTTTCGATATCAACATTGTGAACGAGATGTTTGTTGTTCGCGGTCCCATTCGGAATGAATTCCGGCCCGTTGCGGCTTCCCATTTGCAGTACGTTTTCCAACCCTAGGAATGACGTTTTCAGCTCGCCGGATGAGGCGTCATTCGGCGGCCTGTCGGTTCTCGGCGGTTCGCGAAAAAAATTTATGGGACGGTGAAATTCGCTTTCCCGGCTATTGCGCATTTGCCGATGGGATCGGCGAGGTCGTACTCGACCAATGGCGCGGTCGAGCATCCAGAGTGGAAGGAGTCATACCCCTCTTGAGTATCGCTTCATCAGCAAGTTGGCCGAGTGTGCGGAATCGGTTTCGTGCAAAGTTTGAATATCGGCCAAAGGACACTTTTTGCGTCAAGGAGAAGACGAATGTTTACCTTTCCCAACCCAGGTACGACGGCGACGATGGAACCCCCGACTGCAGGCATGAACGGCCGTACGCGATTGCCCGAGTTCAACAACGGGTTCACCTCACAATCCAACTTCGTGGGACAGCTTCCGATGACGGGTGTCTCCTTCGCGCAGCCGACATCTGTACCCGTCGCCTATTCGCCCGTGACCGGCGTCATTCCTCAGGTCCCGGTTTTCAACCCGTACAACAATAATCCGTACAACTACAACACCGTACAACCCTTGATCAACACCGTGCCGTGTACGCCGTGGGCCGGCGTTCCCGGTTACAACTACAACAACAACTGCGCCCTTCCGATGCAGACCATTTCCCCGTTCGGCGCCTCAACGATTCCGTCCTCTTACAACTACTCGCTCCCTGTGAGCCCGACCGCCACCGGCATGATGACCGGCAGCACGATCGGTGCCATTCCGCAAACGACCACCAACGTGAATCCCATGACGTCGATCCCGACCCCGTTCGTGAGCGCGCCGTCCAGCTTCAGCGCTTTCGGGAGCTTCGGTACGAACCCTTGGATCAACACGGTCCCTTCACCGATCTTCGGGAACGTGCTTTCGAATCAGCCCGGCTTCACCGGCTTTGGCCCCGCGAACTTTTACGGCCAAAACCTGTTCGCCAACGGTCTTGGTTTCACGACGCCGGGCTTCACGAATCCGAGTTTCGTGAACTCGAGTCCGATCGGTCAGTTTTCGTCCGTTTCTCCTTTCACGAATTCGCCGGCGATCACCGGGTTCGTTCCGGCATCCCCATTCTTCGGTGGTTTGCCCGGCGTTGCGAATCCTTTCATCGCGGGTATTCAGAATGTTTCCTGCAATCCATTCCTCGGCTTAAACAATTCTTTTTTCTCCGGCCTGACGAACTCCTCCGATTTTGTGAACAATGTGTGTAATCCGTTCAACGGCACGCTGAACAACATCGGTCTGAATCCCTGGGCGTGTGACCCTTTTGCCGGCTTCTGCTCGAACATCAATTCCGTCGGTTTCAATAGCCTCAATTGCAACCCCTTCAACTGCAATCCCTTTGCGATCCCTTCCACGTTCGGCGCGATTCCTCAACTTGCCTGCAACGGCTTCTGTCCGATCTGCTAGTCAGTCGGACTGCACCGTAGCGTGTTCCAATGTAAAGATGGGTGATGTCAAAATAAGGAAAAGCACGATGAATTTAATCAGACAAAAACTCGTGACGTTGCGTAATCGGGCCAGGGATCTTCAGAATGAGTTACGACGCTGGGCATTGTATGACGACTCGGTCTCGGCGGAATTGAGAGAGGACCTGATGGTCCGGATGACCCCGATCGAAGAGGATTCGTTTGAGACAGATCTCGAATTGACGCAGGCACGGCTGCGGCCGGTGTCGGTCCAGCTCAAGACGCTTGGCCGCTGGTATGACTATGTGCTCGAAAAGATCAACGAGCAGTTCGACCAGGCCCGGGCGATGCTCGATCAGGGGCGTTACCAGGAATGCCTGAACGTTCTCAATGACGTCGAACAGCGCATGCTGATTCCAAACGAGGAGACGCTCGGGTTTGCGTTCCGTTCGCTGGCACAGCACGCGGGGCACGAGTCGCATCAGAAGATGGCTGCGCTCGACGCCATCGTTCGTGACCTTTATCTGCCGACCGTCAAGATGGCCCACGAGCGGAGCATCGTGTCCAAGGAGATGTTGTCGCTGACGCCGCTGGTCTATCTGACCGAAGCCTCGGACATGACTTACACCTGGCGTCAGCATGCCAGAAATGCCGTGAACTTTGGTCGAAGGCTCCCGGTCTCGATGATTGCGGTGCCTCGAACGTTCATTGCACACCCGTGGAATTTCGTGGCCATTGCTCACGAAGTCGGTCTCAGCGTCTATACCGACATCGAACTCGGCTGGGAAATGGTCAATAAGTTGCAAACGGAGTCACTGAATTCGGGCGTCTCTCCGCAGACGGCCGCCGTTTGGTCGCGCTGGCACGAGGTCGTCTTCGCAGATGTTTTCGGGACGCTGAAACTCGGCCCGGCCTATGTCAGCGGCATGATTGAGCTGTTGGGTGCCAACGGTCAGGCGGACGTCGCGCTGGACGTCAATGCATCGCTCCCGCCGGCCTATCTTCGGTGGCATATCATGCTTCAGACGTTGCAGTTCCTCAACTTCCAGGATCAGGCCCGCGAACTTGCGAACCAGATTCACATGCTCTGCGGCGACCCCAATCAGCTCGCGCAGCAATGTGGTCCTCTCTGGTTGACGCTGTTGAACGAATGTCGCGCCATCACAGGCGTTGTCGCCTTCAGCCCATGTCAGAAGCTTGGCGGGGCTCGAGTGATCGACGTGGCGCAGCCGTTCCTGGCATCCGAACTTCAATCGGCGATGCGAGTCAAGGACTTATTGCTGACGGGCGACGAGTCGTGTTCGTCCGACGACAGCTTCACCTGGACGGAACCGCTCAACGACACGACGGTGACGGCACCGATCACGTTGGCGGGATTGCGTCTGGCGTTTGATTCCACGGCTGAATTCGAGACGTCACGACGAATGTGGGTGCGATTCTGGTGTTTGATGCAGCACCTGACCAATCGTTGTGACGCCACGCGCGAGCGTGAGGATCGTGAGTTCGCTCCCGGCGACGCCGCGTTGAAGAGTTTGGCTCAGAAAGCCGTTCCTGCTTTGGCGACATCACCCATCGGTCGTAACGGGGTGTTAGTCTGAACCCACCGTTATGATTTGTTGGGCAGAACAGAGGCCTCCGTGCTCATCCATGCGATGGGGCGGGGGCCTTTCTTTTTTTACAGTGTTGTCCGGGAATGTCGTGAGTCGTCACAGCTCATCGTGCAATGCGGCGAAGTGCCCTTTGCCGCGACGATCAGGAACCGCGGACATTTCGGGACCATCATCGGCGATGCACTCCGAACAACTTTTCGCCCACCGCAGTCACGGACAATTCATCGAACGGCTAGATGATTACATGGACATTTTATTTGACATTGTTCATCCGGACTCTATAAGATCGGCAAGTGTTGTTCTGGGGCAGGTTAACAAAGGGGAAGGTTCATTTCAGCCGGGAGTCGAGCAGGTTTTTTCCTCAGTCGGATTCGATTGCGGCACTCCGTTTCTTTTCAGGGCTTAGGTTTTACCTCGTTCAATTTGTCCGTGTTGACATAAGAGCGGATATCCGGAGAGAAGAACATGATAAGGTTAAAACTGGGCGTCCTTTCGATCGTCGTCTGTCTGACGGTTGCTTTCGAAGCACAGGCGATTGATATCACCGTGACCAATCTGAACCCATCAGGTGGAGGAAGCCTGGCGGATGCGATCGCTCAGGCCAATATGACGGCTGCCCAGGATAACATCCTGTTTCAGGCAGGTCTGAACGGTACGATCACGCCGAACGCGACGCTTCTCATTACCCAACCGATCCTGATTGACGGTGATACGGACGGGAACCCGGCCACGCATGAGATCACTGTTTCGGGCAACAGCACTCGAACTGTCTTTCGGGTCAATAACGTCAATGCCGAATTCAAGGGTTTCCGGGTCATCGACGGGGTTGCCAACCAGGCCGTGGCCTTTAACGCCGGCGGCGGCATTCTGATGTTAGGCTCGGCCACCAAGCCGTTTCTGATTCTTCGCAACATGGCATTTGAGAATAATCAGGGCCCCTTCGCGGGAGCGGTCTCTGCACAGACCGCCGATGTTGGCGTGTTCGACACCCTCTTTCGCAACAACCGAGCCACGGGGCCTGGTAATATTGGCGGTGCGCTGGACATCTTTGATGATGCCAATGACAGCGCGACCCACGACGTTGTCCGATGCACGTTTATCAACAACGAAACGACCACAGCGCCTGTCTCATCGGCTGGTGGCGGCGGTGGCGGGGCGATCTCCTCGTTCACCGACGGAGATACAACCAAAGTCGAAGCATGCTACTTCATGAACAATCAGACCAGAGGAGGCGACGGCGGCGGGGCGATTTACGCCGGAGCGTTTCCAATCGGCAGCGGCGGTGCTCGAAGTGCGACCTTAAACGTAACGGACTCTTTCTTCGTTGGGAATCAGATCATCGCGACTATGGCCACCGTTGTGGAGGGCGGCGCGATTCTGGTCGACGGCGGTGATCCCAACAATACCATGACGACAACGATCACGGGTTCCACCTTTCTCAACAATTCAGCGGTGACGAGCGGCGGCGCGGTCATGCTATCCGGCGCGGGCAGTACGTCGGGCGGAAATTTCTTCAACACCGCAACGATCCAAAACAGCACGTTCGAGGGCAACAGCGGTGAATTCGGCGGCGCGATTTACTCGAACAATACGCGTTTGGCCGTGGATAGTTGCACCATCACCAATAACACGGCCACCGGTATCGAGAACGATTCGACGAACACCCCTAAGCCGACCGCCGGCGGTATTTCGTTAGTCAGTTCCAATATGCTCGGGACGTTCACGATTCGGAACACGATTCTGGACGGCAACTCCGGTCAGCAGATGCGCGCGTATAACGGGTTTCAGAACGGCAGTAATACGTCGCTGGGTAATAACCTGATCAACGGAACGATTCTTGATGTGGCCGGATTTTCGACCGTGGCCTCCGACCGTACCGGCGCGTCGAACCTCGCGGCGTTGGCGGCAAACGGAAAGACCGTCGGATCGCCCGGGAACACCGCGGTTATGCAGACAAGAGCACCCAACGCCGGAAGCCAGGTGCTGAACAATGGCAACACGGACTTGACGACCGATCAGAACGGCAACAGCCGACCGGACGGACCGCAGGACGATATCGGCGCGATCGAGGGTGTCGCGACGACGCCGCCGACGGCGAACTGCCAGTCCATCACCGCACAGCTCGACGCCAGCGGAAATGTCACGGTCAACGCCACTCAGATCGACAACAACAGTACGCCCGGCGGCGTGACGACGATCACGGCCGTCGAAATCGCCAAGGGTGACCAGACGGCCAATTGTGCCGGGGCGTCATTTTCTCCCAGCGTCAGTTACAACTGCTCGGACGTCGGTGCGAGAACCGTCACCCTGCGCATCACTCAGTCGGACGGTGAGGCGGCCTGTTGCACGGCAACCGTGACGGTTGAAGACAATGTCGCGCCCACGGCGGCTTGCCAGGACACCACCGTTCAACTCGATGCGAACGGGAATGCTTCGATCACCGGCGCCGACGTGGACAACGGCAGCAACGACGCCTGCGGCATTGCTTCTTTGAATGTGTCCCCGAATAGCTTCACGTGCGCCAACGTCGGCAACAATACGGTGACGCTGACCGTGACGGATAACAATGGAAATACCAGCACCTGCACGGCGACCGTGATGGTCGAAGACAATGTCGCGCCCACGGCCGCTTGCCAGGACATGACTGTTCAGCTCGACGCGACCGGGAACGCGTCGATCACGACCAACGATGTGGAGAATGGCAGCAGCGATGCCTGCGGCCTTGCCTCGCTGAATGTGTCCCCGAACAGCTTCACGTGTGCCAACGTCGGCGGGAACATGGTGACGCTGACCGCAACGGACAACAATGGA
>JAKSDK010001176.1 GCA_022360095.1 Phycisphaerales bacterium | reverse complement strand
GTCAACAATAATATTTATCTTTCTTTTAATTGTTCTGTGATAATCATTGAATTTTCTATAATTGATTTTTTACCATCTTTATAGCTGAAGGTTTTCATAGAATGATTGTATTAATGATCGGCAAACCACTATCTGTACTTTTGAAGGTAAGGGAGAGGGTGGGGAGAGGATACTTCATGGGGTTATTTATTTTGCTTGATTTGCTGCAACTAGAAAAGGGTCTTATTTGGGGAAATACAGTACTAACTGCAGTAGCCTTTTCCAGTCTCCAAGTTAGTAATGAAGGGAGATCGTAAAAATTGATGTGAAAAGTGCCCAGGGGCTGCGGAAAGAGAAGGCACCACTGTCCCCTCTCCAGACCACATCTTTTTTTCGCTTGCCTTGTGTTGGTGATGTCCCCACTATCTGAGAGCCTGGCAAAGGCTTTAACTTTGGAACTGCTCTATACATTGGGCAGCTTAAAATTTTGTGACTGTTTGGTACAGTTGACTTTGCACTAGCTTGATCAGGGCCATAGGTAGTACAAGGCAAGACAATGGACCTGCTTCATCTTCATAGTTTATCTCAAAATTTAAAAAAAATTGTGTTCCAATTTGAGGGAAGGCAAAATAATCCTAGCTGAATAAGATTGATTGTTCTGAAGAAATACCTAATGAAAAATGCTAAAACTAGCAAAATTACTTTTAAATTTTTACGGTGCATGTCCCTAGACACCCAGATCTTGCTTTGCCTTAAGCCAAGGGGGTACTCCCATATGAAAGGGGCAGGGATGCTCATCGGAAATTTTGAATTACATCCCTAAAGCAGCCCAATCTGGGTTTGGCCCAACCTTTTTTTGGATCCCTAAAAACGATCATTTTAAACTTTAATTACAAACATCAAGTAAATAAAACGAATTGAAAATATATAATTTTGTAATATTTCTTCGAGTGCAACCCTAAAGACCTTTATGGCTAAATATAATGGTGTTTTGCCCAGAACACCCTAAGCGAGACCAAAATCTGAAATTTACACCCGTAAGCAAGACGACGAGCATCCCCACCCCTTTCATATGGGAGTCTCCCAGCAACAGCCCTGTAGATCCTCTGTAAATACATGAAGTCGTAGCACAAAATATTGTGTTTTTT
>JAKSDK010001508.1 GCA_022360095.1 Phycisphaerales bacterium | reverse complement strand
TTACCTTCCATGATTGCCACGAAAACCCTCCTCTTCATGGTCATGTGACTTGCAGGAGGTGAAAATGGCGGTAAAGCAAAACATTGTCGAGTCCTGGCTAGGTATATAGTCATCCTCGCTGTACACGGACACCCCGTTAATACGGACACTTTCTATGGCCCCCTCAGTATCCCCCTTTGCACTTGTGCTAAGCTAGAAGTTTGAGACGTAAATAAAGTGATCATCATCATCTTCAACAGTACAGTCAAACCCCGCCTTACGGATACCCGCTTAATATGTACACCCCACGGATACTTTCTATGGCCCCCTCAGTGTTCGTATTAACAGGGTTTGACTGTACTGCATATAGTTACCAATTTGAACGTTCACATGAATTACGATGTTAGAGTAAAGCAATTCAGTACCCTTTGATTCCTAGTTGAACAGAGTTTCCCACTCAGACGTTCTTAGGGCTTCGTCACTCTTTGCTTCCCCTACGAACATCTGCTGAAACGAGCAGCCACCTCTGTTCGTAGATACGGACCAATCAAAGGCCGTTTTCCAAATTTGGATTAAATCGTGTTTGTTATTAAAAATATTACCTGTGGACAGGATAGTTAAGTGCCTTGGTGACGTCGGAAACGTTTGGTATAAGGGAGTTGAAACTGTATCAAACAGTAGCCATAGTCCAGTTTTTGCAGAAGCAGATTGATATGTTTGTAAATCTTCTAACTGGATGTGGAAAGTCGCTTATTTATCAAGCTTTACAGTTTGTTTTCGACTCAATTTTTGAAGCTGCTGGCCATGTTGTTGTGGCTTCGCCGCTTTTAAATCTTATGAAAGACAGGTATACAAGCTGGCAAATCTTGGGATTCTTGCCGCTTCTCTTAATGATATCAGTGAAGAAAATGCAAGGGGTGTAAGAGCAGAAATGTTTAAGAAACGAGAAGATCTCTTTCAGACTTCTTGCAGTTATAAAATGTACGATACGTGGGTTATTTGCGCGTTTCTGTTGTTTTTTGTAGGGGACAAAAATCGGCTTGAAACAGTTACCCAGCGGTGGAAAACATGTGCGGGCCTAGCGCCTCGCAGACCACACATAAGGGAGTTTTGGCAACGAAGACATTGACGGTAACAAGAACGTTGAAGAAGTTAAAGGTCTATTAAGGAAAACGATAACGTTGCACGTCCATCATACATTTTTACGCATGTCCTTGCTGACACTGCGCGACTACAACGTAACATTTTCTTTTAAGGCGTTATATAGAGGGCGTAAGCCTGGAGAGCACACGAACCGCAGGCAAGC
>JAKSDK010001201.1 GCA_022360095.1 Phycisphaerales bacterium | reverse complement strand
TGCGTTCAAAAAGCACATTTTCTATGAAAACAAAGAGTAAAGAGTACCTCTGTCCTGGGTGTGTAGCAAGCCATCTGGATGTCTTCTTAGTCGCGATTCTGTTAAAAGAAAACAAAATACAGACAAAAAATGGTCAGAAGAAATAATAATTTCTTTTGAGGGGTATCTACGTTGCAGTGCTTGATGCAAACATATTTACAGATAAAGATCACCTCCGAAAGCACAAAAATGAAAGCAAATCTTTGACTGAGGGAAGACAGAGAACAATAATGCAGATATGCAACATAAAAATGTATACTTCATGAGGTGGGAACTACTCTTCAGAGGAAAAACGAAAGGATTTTCTTTTAATATACCGCCGGTAATCTCATTAAATGTTATTAAGATATTTCTTCTTTGGGAGGGGCATTTGATTATTATATTAGTACCCCATTGCCCAAGGTACTCCAGGCTCTATGGGAGGTATTACATATAGGGTACATGTACATTCCTTTGAGATGATCCAGATCAGGATTAGTAATCCGGGATCACTACGATCAAGTCAGGTCAGTTTTTATTTAAACTCACACAGAATATTAATTAATAGTACAAATCAGTGCTTATAAAATTAATATCAATTAAAATAAAAAATTGTGAACAAGGAAAAGAAATTTTTCAATTTTATGTTCATTGTGCAGAGTTTGGGACTCCTAAATAGTTCGTAGAATTAACTGAGTAGGATCATGGTGCATAGTATACTATGAACCTTTGAATCTTTTTCACACAGTGGATTTGTCAGTTCCTTTGATGAGCTATAATCTGAGTGATCTTGGATCACTGATTCTGATCATCGTTATGGAATGCACCTATAGACTATATTCACTGTTTGTTCACTGTTGTACGAGTGCAAGAGAGAATAATGGGACAGAAAGGGAATTTTTGGGCATTGGCTGCAACATGTGAATGGGACGTTTGCATCAAGTCATGTTGATTCCCGATTAAAAGCAAAAAATGTGGATTATTGTAATGATTAATGTAAGTGTTTAATCGGTCTAAAAAGACTTTTGTGAAATGCTCATATTCCTAGGGCTAGACATCATTCTCTCTTGACGAGTGTTTAAG
>JAKSDK010001531.1 GCA_022360095.1 Phycisphaerales bacterium | reverse complement strand
GTCCCAATCAAAGGAACAGGATTCCACAGATTTGTCTTCTGCCTTCTTAAACAAAGTGGTGAACTTGATGTTGGCAATTACCTAAACACACAACCAAGGTAGCAACGTACCTTAAATACAGTGCATATAGTTGTCAAATTAACATTGTCATAGGCTTATTCTACACCCCCCTCTGCTATCCTCTAATGCATTCCTTGCAGTAAGAATTAGCCCTAATTTATTTATATATTTTGATAGATAAATAAATAAATAAGAACTAAATTAAATACAATTGTATTGATGTGAATGATTTTTGCTTCTAATTATAGGGGTAAAATTATTATGGTTGTAGAGGTAAGTTTTTTACAGAATGACCCCCTCCCCTCCTACTGTAATTCAAACCAGTAGCTCTTTGAATTGTCAGATATTAAAATTTTGTGATTCAATTAAATTTTAATTAGATCACAAAATTTTTATCTTTCTTCATGACATGTAAAGTCACATACATGTACACTGTATGTACCATGTAAGTAAATAGGTAATGGCGTCATTTTATTGCTGTGACAACTCCGATGACATCGTAACCCTTGATTATAACAAATTTTTATCTTTATCTAATACCGCTGTGGTGGTAATTTATGCAAATCTTTATTAATGGTGACGTAGTTTAAGCTCAAACTTGCGAGGTGTTGACCCTGAAAACCCCCCTTAATGTGCCAACCAGAAGTACATTTAAATTTTGGTTCTTTTAGCAAAACATTCTTTTGTTTAACTTTTTATACATAAATAACAAAAATAATGTTTGTAAACAGTGATCTCTCCTATTAAAAGAAAGCAATCCATGTTTCTTAGGAACAGAGTCCCAGGAGGTGATTTCTGATAAACTTCTAGTAAGATTCTCCTTGAAATTTGTTCTGTTTATGCTTTTGAATGAAAGGGAGAATTTTTTATACATGAGGAGTCACTAAGGGCCTTATTCCAAGCACCTCTTCACTTTCTTTGTCGTTTCTTTATTTAATGCGATCATTCAGTTACTTGTCTGCAACTGCAGGAAATCTTAACTTTTATGTTTAATCTATAAATGAATAGTCTTTAAATGATGATGTAATGAAGGTGTCATTTCCTCCAGTTGTTTGAGCTCTTGGTGGAGAGATTAAATAGCATCTGAGGGCTAATACATTTACATTTGAAAAAAAGCCAAAGATATAGTTAACAAACCAATAATTCTGTGATGCTTGCCTTACTTGACAGAGATATATTCAATAGGACATTCTCCTTGTCTGAGTTCCTCTCCAATCACAGACATGAGTTGATTCCTG